>NZ_SHLX01000015.1 GCF_004764705.1 Paenibacillus cymbidii
CGTTTGGCGTTTGAACTCCTCATCAAAATGTTGGCGGATATTTCCCATGACACACCTCGACCTTTCGTTTGTTTGTATTGTATCAGGTCGCTGTTACAGTGTGTCTACTTTCTAGTCTAAATTCAGTTCGATAGTTCTAAATGTAAAAATACATTAAAGATCTTCGAATATAACCGATTATTGGAACGAACCAGGAAATCAAGCGCACATTTGCAGTAAGGTTGTCCATTTCCGCTGTTTGAGACGAATCTAAGTGTAGTAATGCGTTTAAAGGTAATTGTGGTTGTGGTTGTGGTTGTGGTTGTGGTTGTGGTTGTGGTTGTGGTTGTGGTTGTGGTTCTGCTCCTGCTCCTGCTCCTGCTCCTGCTCCTGTTCCTGCTCCTGCTCCTGTTCCTGCTCCTGCTCCTGCTCCTGCTCCTGCTCCTGCTCCTGCTCCTGCTTCTGGTTCTGGTTCTGGTTCTGGTTCTGCTTCTAGTTTCTGCTTCTGGTTCTGGTTCTGCTTCTGCTTCTGCTTCTGCTTCTGCTGTTCTGCTGTTCTGCTTCTGCTGTTCTTCTGCTTCCGGTTTTGCTTCTGCTTCTGCTCCTGTCTCTTGCTCCTGTCTCTGCTCCTGTCTCTGCTCCTGTCTCTGCTTCTGTCTCCCCTTCTGGTTCCGCTTTCTGATTCTGCTTCCGGCAACAACGAAAAAGGCGGCCTCGCGGCCGCCTCGTTCAGCTTACAATCCGTTCGTGTCGATTACCATGATGAGGAACAGCAGCGTCAAGTAGTTGATCGAATACATGAACATCCGCTTCGCCCACAGGTCTTCGTCCTTCGCCCTGAAGCCGGCGACGCTCATGAACGTCCAGATCAGCCCCATGATCGCCGCGGCGAACAAATAAATTTCGCCTACGTAATCGTACATGTAAAGCAGCAGCGATGCCGGGACCAGCAGCACGACGTAACGCACCATGCTGATCTTCGTCGGGAACACGCCGTGTACGACCGGCAGCAGCGGATAGCCCGCGGCGCGATACTCTTCGCGGCGACGGATGCCAAGCGCCCAGAAGTGCGGCGGCTGCCACAGGAACATGATCGCAAACAGGATCCAGGCGCCGGCGTCGATCTCGTTCGTCACCGCGCAATAGCCAATCACCGGCGGAACCGCACCGGAGATGCCGCCGATGACGGTGCTCCACACCGACGTGCGCTTCAGCCAGGCGGTGTACACCCAGACGTAGACGAACAGGCCAAGCAAACCGAGCAGAGCGGCTAGCGAAGAAGCGGCCAAAAATTGCAGCATGGCCAGTCCGGCGACACCGAGCGTAATGCCGTAGACGAGCACCGTTCCCGGCTTGACGGCCCCGGTCGCGGTCGCGCGCTTCTTCGTGCGGCTCATCTTGATGTCCATGTCGCGGTCCAAATAGTTGTTGAGCACGCAGCCGGACGCCATCACGAGCACGGTGCCCAGCATCGTCCACAGCATCAACATGCCGTCGATGTCCCACTTCGAAGCGATCCAGAAGCCGCCGACCGCCGTAATCAAATTGGAAAACAAAATGCCCGGCTTGGCCAAGTGCACAAAATCGCGCCACGTTGCCGGTTTCACCGCCGCCTGTTCCTCCGGCGCGGACGCGGCGCCTGCGAACGATGTTCTATCGTCAAGGCTGACTTGATTGTCCATTGATGAATCCCTCCTTGCTTGCTACCCTAGACACGTTATTATGATAACAAGCCGACCCCGGTTTTACAACCGAGATCGGCCAGTTTTCATAATATTGTCGAACGTTGCGCGGAGGGCTCCGTCAGCCATTCCTTCGCGATCGTCCACGCCAGCGCGATCGTCCGCTGCAGCTGCCACGCGCTGCGGCCGAGCACGGAGACGACGGCTCCGTGCTTGTACGTCATGCTGGCGCCGACCGCCAGCTCCCCCGCCTCGCGCCAGGAGGCGACCTCGCCGGACTGCTCCTCCAGCCGCTCGCGCAGCCGCGCGGCAAAATCGGCTTGCAGCCGGTCGGCAAATACGTACATCGCTCCCTGATGGGTGTACGATGCCCATATTCCCGGCTTGCCGTACCCGCTCCCCGTTGGGGTTGCCGGCGCGATCCGCTGCCGCGAGCAATAAATCAGCTCGCCGCCGCAGAATACGTTCATCGCGGCGGCATAGGCCGCGTAGCAGAACATTTCGCCGCGCAGCACCCGGCCCGGCACAACGATGTCGGACAGCAGCAGCGCAGCGCCCGGACCAAGCGCAATGTCCGTTGCGGACGAGAAGCTGGCGTCCCGGTACAGACTGACCGGCTCCGGCCGGTACTCCAGCATAGCGCCGCGCCCCAGCGTCAGCTTCGTCCGCTGCGAGCTCGGCCGCTCGCGCGACGGATGCACCTTCGTGTACGACTGGTTGGTGACGAAAACAGCCGCCCCCTCATCCAGCGTCAGCTCGATCAAGTAGCGATCGTCCGCCAGCATGCCCGGCGAGCAGTCCATCATGCAGACGGCAAGCGAGCCGTCCGCCCGGGGGAACGATTTGGCCACCTTGAGCGGCGCCGCGTGCCGGCAGCGGGCGAGCCGGGTCGCGCCGCCGCCGGCACGGGCGAACACCGCTTCCAACTCGCCCGTATAAGCGCGCTCAAGCATGGTGAAGCTGCTGTTCCACCCACGCTTCCAGCAGGTCGACGCCTTCGCCGCTCATCAGATTGGAGAAGCAATAAGGCCGGTCGCCGCGCATGCGCTTCGTATCGGCGTCCATCACTTCAAGGCTCGCGCCGACATACGGCGCAAGGTCGATTTTGTTGATGATGAGCAAGTCGGAACGCATGATGCCGGGACCGCCCTTTCGCGGAATCTTCTCCCCCTGCGCCACATCGATGATATAGACGAAGCGGTCGACAAGCTCAGGGCTGAACGCCGCAGCCAAATTGTCGCCGCCGCTTTCGATGAAGATCATGTCGAGATGGCTGAAGCGCGCCTCCAGCTCTTCAATCGCCTCGAAGTTCATCGAGGCGTCCTCGCGGATCGCCGTATGCGGACAGCCGCCGGTCTCCACGCCGATGATGCGTTCCGGCGGCAGCGCCTCCGAGCGGGTCAGGATCAGCGCGTCTTCTTTCGTATAAATGTCGTTTGTGATAACGGCAATGCTGTACCGCCGGTTCAGCCGGCGGGCCAGCTTCTCGACGAGCGCCGTTTTGCCCGAGCCGACCGGGCCGCCGATGCCGATGCGCAGCGGCCGGCTGCGATCCGTCTGCGGCCGCTCCCAGTCGTCGTGGTGGTGATCGCTGCCCGTCCGATGGTACCGGCGCATCTCGCCGTCGAAGAACGGACGGAAAGAATGGCGAAGCCGATTTCTCTCAAGCCTCATGGCGCAACTCCCTTTCCGAAATGGATTGAACGGCTTGATCCAAATGTGTCATGACATGAACAAACGCGAATACAGCGTTTCATGGCGCATCATCGCCAATTCGTTGGCCGGCGCATGGCAGCTCCACTCGAGCGGATCGGCGGCAGCCGTGGCCCGCCACGCCCGCTCCGCCTCCGGCAGCAGCGCGGCGAGCAGCGACTGGCCCTCCGTCTGGCCGATCGGCATCAGCCGCAGCGCGCAGCCGATGCAGCCCGCCGTCGCGGCGTACAAATAGCCTTGCGCCGCCGTGTCGAGCGGAACGCCGAGCTGCCAAGCGATCCAGCCGTGCACGAGCGGGTGCGTGCCGAAACAAGCGCCTGCGCGCACCGCTTCGCCAAGCGGCTCCCAAGCCAGCCGCGGGTGCATCGACCTGCCGAGCCGCAGCAGACGGCGGCCCATCTTCAGCGCGCCGTCGCGCGACTCCGCCGATATCCGCTGCACATGCAGCATCCGGTCGACTAGCCACAACTTCTCCCATTCTCCTTCAGGAGCGTATACGTACACGGCTTTGACGGCCATCGCGTCCGCCGGCGCCCAGCCGAACGCCAGCATCGCCTCGATGTAAGCGCGCAGATCGGCCGGCGAACGAATGCCTCCCTCCTGCACGAGCGTCTCCAGACCGAACGAATGAGAGAAGCCGCCGACGGGCAGCGCCGAATCGAGAAATTGCGCGTAAGCGAGCCATCCGCCCGAATCCATCCTCCGCCCCCCGTCCGCCGCGAATCAGAACATATAGTACAGCTGCGCCATCGGCAGCGATTGCGCCGGCTCGCAAGCCAGCGCCTCGCCGTCGACCGTAACGACGTACGTTTCCGGGTCGACTTCGATCGCCGGCGTCGCGTCGTTGTGAATCATGCTCTTCTTTGTAATGTCGCGGCAGCCGCACACCGTTTCGATGCGCCGCTTCAGCCCGAGCTTCTTGTGCACGCCGCCGGCGTAAGCGGCTTGCGACAGAAACGTGACCGAGGTCGATGCGACCGCCCCGCCGTAGGCGGCGAACATCGGCCGCCCGAATACGGGCTGCGGCGTCGGAATCGACGCGTTCGGATCGCCCATCTGGGCGTAGGCGATCATGCCGCTCTTCAAAATCGTCTCCGGCTTGACGCCGAAATACATCGGCTGCCACAGCACAAGATCGGCCAGCTTGCCCGGCTCGATCGAACCGACGACATGCGCCACGCCGTGCGTAATGGCCGGATTGATCGTGTACTTGGCGATATAGCGCTTGATGCGGAAGTTGTCTCCCGCCGCACAGGCGGCGCCGGCGCCCGCCGGATCCGCCAGCTTGCCGCGCTGGCGCTTCATCTTGTCCGCGGTTTGCCACGTCCGCGTGATGACTTCGCCGATGCGCCCCATCGCCTGCGAATCCGAGCTCATCATGCTGAATACGCCGAGGTCGTGCAGAATGTCCTCCGCCGCAATCGTCTCCGGCCGGATGCGCGAATCGGCGAACGCCACGTCTTCGGGGATGCGGCTGTCGAGATGATGGCACACCATCAGCATGTCGAGATGCTCTTCGATCGTGTTCACCGTAAAAGGCCGGGTCGGATTCGTCGACGACGGCATGACGTTTAGCTCCGCCGCGGCGCGAATAATGTCCGGGGCATGGCCGCCGCCGGCGCCTTCCGTATGGTACGTATGAATCGTCCGGCCGCCGATCGCCGCCAGCGTGTCTTCGACGAAGCCGGCTTCGTTCAGCGTGTCGGTGTGAATCGCCACCTGCACGTCGTAGCGGTCCGCCACCTGCAGGCAGGCATCGATCGCCGCCGGCGTCGTCCCCCAGTCCTCGTGCAGCTTGAGTCCGATCGCCCCCGCTTCCACCTGCTCGGTCAACGGCTCCGGGAACGAGGCGTTGCCTTTGCCGGTGAAGCCGAGGTTCATCGGGAACGCATCGGCCGCTTCCAGCATGCGGTGCAGATGCCACGCGCCGGGCGTGCACGTCGTGGCGTTCGTGCCGGCCGCCGGCCCGGTGCCGCCGCCGATCATCGTCGTGACGCCGGAGGCGAGCGCCGTTTCGATCTGCTGCGGGCAAATGAAATGGATGTGCGTGTCAATGCCGCCCGCCGTTACGATCCGGCCTTCGCCGGCAATCACTTCCGTCGAGGCGCCCACGATCATGTCCGGATCGACGCCGTCCATAATGTCCGGGTTGCCCGCCTTGCCGACACGCACAATACGGCCGTCCCTGATGCCGATGTCCGCCTTGACGATGCCCCAATGGTCGATCACGACGGCGTTCGTTATGACCGTGTCGAGCACGCCTTCCTCCCGCGTAGCGCGGCTCGATTGCCCCATGCCGTCGCGAATCACTTTGCCGCCGCCGAACTTGCATTCGTCGCCGTACACCGTATAGTCGCGCTCGATCACCGCCCACAGCTCCGTATCCGCCAGACGAACGGCATCGCCCGCCGTCGGGCCGAAAGTCAGCGCATAAGCTTGCCGATCCATGCGGCTCATGGCCGGTTCGCCTCCTTCCCGCGCCATCGACTCCCGGCTTCTTCGGACATTCGTCCCGCTTCCGCGAGTCCGTTCGTCAGCCCGTTCAAGCCGTACGCCAGCTTGCGCCCGCCCAGCTCGACGAGAGTCACCGGCTTCTCTTCGCCCGGCTCGAAGCGCACAGCCGTTCCCGCGGGAATGTCGAGCCGCATGCCGAACGCCAACTCGCGCGGGAAGCGCAACGACAAGTTCACTTCAAAAAAATGAAAGTGCGAACCGACCTGCACCGGCCGGTCGCCGGTATTGCCTACCAGAATCTCCGCCGTCCGCCGGCCTTGATTCAATTCGATCGGCGCTCCGTCCGCGACGCGGATTTCGCCCGGCACGACGACGCCCGCTTCGCCGGCCGGCGCAATCGGGTCGTGTACGGTGACGAGCTTGGTCCCGTCCGGGAACGTCGCCTCCACCTGCACTTCGCGAATCATCTCCGGCACGCCGGACATCACCTGATCGGCCTTCAGCACCGTACGGCCGTATGCCATCAGCTCGGCAACCGACCTGCCGTCGCGCGCCCCCTCCATAATCTCCGACGAAAGAATCGCGACGCTTTCCGGCACATTCAGCTTGACGCCGCGCGCCAGCCGCCTTCTGGCCAGGTCGGCCGCCAGCGTAACGAGCAGCTTCTCCTTCTCCCGTTCCGTCCAATGCATGACCGGACCGCCTCCGTTCCAAATCCGCATATTCGCCTTGGCTTAGCAAAAGTATATTCGGTATTTGGCACGATGTAAACGGGTTGAAGTAACTTTCATGTAATTTAATATTCATTTTTATGTTATATTTATGTTATATTTATTGAAATTTCTACCCGATTTACGCAAAAACCATTCGGTTTTGGGCAAATTTTCATTTACCCCGCATTTACAGACCATTTTGGGACGAATAAAATATTTTTGTGTCACCTATATTGACATCCAAGTTGTTCCAAGATTATAGTGGCCTTGAAAGACACTTTGAAAACGGGAGTGGATAGGATGGGGAAAAAGAGAGCATCGGCCGTACTGTTCGTTGCAGTGAGTTTGGCATCCGTGATGGCGCTAGGAGCATGCGGCAAGAAGGCGGAGGAAACGGGAGCGTCGCCTGCCGCTTCGGCGGCAACGTCTTCTGCGGCCGGCGGCGATACGATTCCGGTCGGCATCTTGCATTCCTTGACCGGCACGATGTCCATCAGCGAAGTGACCGTCAGGGATTCCGAACTGCTTGCCATCGATGAAATCAATGCAGCTGGGGGCGTACTCGGCAAAAAAATCAAGCCGATCGTCGAGGACGGCGCGTCCGACTGGCCGACTTTCGCAGAGAAAGCGAAGAAGCTCCTGCAGAAGGACCAGGTCGCGACCGTATTCGGCGGCTGGACGTCGGCAAGCCGCAAGGCGATGCTGCCGGTATTCGAACAGAACAAAGGACTCCTCTGGTACCCGGTGCAATACGAAGGCGTCGAATCGTCGCCGAACATCTTCTATACGGGCGCCACAACCAACCAGCAAATCATTCCTTCGGTCACCTGGCTGCTCAAAGAGAAAGGGAAAAAGTTCTACCTCCTCGGCTCCGACTACGTATTTCCCAGAACGGCCAACAAGATCATCAAGGAACAGCTCAAAGCGGAGGGCGGTACGCTCGTCGCGGAAGAGTACACCCCGCTCGGCCATACCGACTACAACACGATCATCGCCAAAATCAAGCAAGCAAAGCCGGACGTCATTTACAACACGCTGAACGGCGATTCCAACGTGGCGTTCTTCAAGCAGCTGAAAGACGCCGGCATCGGGCCGAACGACATCACGACGATGTCCGTCAGCGTCGCCGAAGAAGAAGTGCGCAGCATCGGGCCCGCGATCATGGCCGGTCATTATGTCGCCTGGAACTATTACCAAACGACCGACATTCCGGAGAACAAAAAGTTCGTCGACGCCTTCAAAGCGAAGTACGGCAAGGACAAGGTAACGTCCGACCCGATGGAGGCGGGCTACAACGCCGTCTACCTGTGGGCCGAAGCGGTGAAGAAAGCCGGCTCGACCGACGTCGAGAAGGTGAAGGCCGCCGCCAAGGGCATCGAGCTCAGCCTGCCGGAAGGCAAGGTAAAGATCGACGGCGACAACCAGCACGTGTACAAAACGGCGCGCATCGGCCAAATCCAGGCCGACGGCATGATCAAGGAAGTGTGGAACTCCGGCCAGGCGCTGAAGCCGGACCCGTATCTGAAAACATACCCGTGGGGCGCCGAAGTGACGAAATAACCAATAAAGGTGACCAAATAACAGAAAGAGAGAAGATCGCAACAGACGGGCTGCCCGGTCGGGCAGTCCGCTGCTGCATCCTGCGGGAGGTATGGGAAAGGAGGAAGCCATGAGCACGCTTATCATGCAATTGTTCAACGGCATAAGCCTGAGCTCCATTCTGCTGCTCATCGCGCTCGGACTCGCCATCACATTCGGGCTGATGAACGTCATCAACATGGCGCACGGCGAATTCATTATGGTCGGCGCCTATATGGCTTATATGGCGCAGCGCTTTTTCCAGCAGGCCTTCCCGTCCGAATGGTTCGGCTTCTATTACGTTGCGGCGCTGGGCATCGCCTTTGCCGTCAGCTTCGCCATCGGCTGGCTGCTGGAAGTGACGCTGATTCGCCGGCTCTACGGCCGGCCGCTCGACAGCCTGCTGGCCACCTGGGGCGTCAGCCTGATTCTGCAGCAGCTGGCGCGCATTACGTTCGGCGCTCCGAACGTCGCCGTCACCGCGCCGTCGTGGCTGGACGGCGGCTGGTCCGTGGCGGACGGCGTCATTCTGCCGTACAAGCGGCTGTTCCTTCTCGGGCTCGTCATCGTCTGCGTCGTCGTCATCTACAGCTACCTGTACCGTTCGGCAGGCGGCCGCCGCATGCGCGCCGTCATGCAGAACCGCGACATGGCGTCGGCGCTCGGCATTTCGACGCGCCGGCTCGACGCGCAGGCGTTCGCCTTCGGCTCGGGCCTGGCCGGCATCGCCGGCTGCGCGCTGTCGCTGCTCGGCCCGATCGGGCCGAATGTCGGCACGTACTACATCGTCGACGCGTTTATGGTCGTCGTGCTCGGCGGTATCGGCAAAATCGCCGGTACGGTGTTCGGAGCGATCGGCATCGGCGTGTTCAATACGGCGTTCGAATATTCGACGACCGCCTCGCTCGGCAAGGTGCTCGTTTTTACGCTCATCATCGCGTTCCTGCAATGGCGGCCGGCCGGACTGGTGACACTCAAGTCGCGCTCGCTCGATTAAACCGGCCGCTTTCAACTTGATTTTACCGGAGGTGCTTCCCATGCTGTCAACGCTTGCCGCCAAGGCGCCGGTGCGCATCAAGCTGATCGCAAGCGGCGTCCTGCTGGCGCTGCTGCTTGCCGCTCCGGCGCTGCTGTCCGAATTCCGGCTGTCGCTGCTCGGCAAATATTTGGCGTTTGCGATCATCGCCGTCGGCCTCGATCTGATCTGGGGCTACACCGGCATTCTCAGCCTGGGCCACGGCGTTTATTTCGGCCTCGGCGCCTACTGCATGGCGATGTACCTGAAGCTGAAAGCGTCGCAAGGCCAGTTGCCCGACTTCATGTCGTGGAGCGGCGTCGAGAAGCTGCCGTGGTTTTGGCAGCCGTTTCATTATTTGCCCGTCGCGCTGCTGCTTGCCATCGCCATCCCCGCCCTGCTCGCCGGCCTGCTCGGCTACCTGACGTTCCGCAACCGGATCAAGGGCGCCTTCTTCTCCATCCTGTCGCAGGCGCTCGTCATTATCGCCGTGACGCTGTTCGTCGGCCAGCAAGGCTTCACCGGCGGCACGAACGGCTTGACCAACTTCGATACGTTTCTCGGCCTGACGCTCGCCTCCCCATCGACGAAGCTGCTGTTTTATTACGTGACGCTCGCTTTCGTGCTGCTCGTGCTGGCGTTCGGCGTCTGGATGACCGCCGGCCGCTTAGGCAACATTCTGAAGGCGATCCGCGACGGCGAAAACCGCGTCCGGTTTCTCGGCTACAACCCGGTAGCGTACAAAGTGTTCATTTATTGCGTCTCCGCCGGACTGGCGGGGCTGGCCGGCATCTTGTTCGTGCTGCAGGAGGGCATCATATCGCCGGCGCAGATGGGCATCGTGCCGTCGATCGAGATGGCCTTGTGGGTTGCCGTCGGCGGACGCGCCACGCTGTACGGCGCGGTGATCGGCGCCATCGTCGTCAACGCGGCGAAAACGTCGTTCAGCGAAGCATACCCGGACATCTGGCCGATCTTCCTCGGCTTGCTCTATATTGCCGTCGTGCTGTTCTTCCCGAGCGGCATCGTCGGCGCCGTCAAATCGGCTGCGGCACGTCTGTCGGCGAGGGGGTGGCTTGCACATGGACAACGCGGCGAAAGCGGCACCGCCAGGCACGCGGAAGGAACCGGCGGAGATCCTGTATACCCGAAGCCTGGAGGTTAGCTTCGACGGCTTCAAGGCGATTCGCGGCGTCGACTTTACGCTGGGCGCCGGCGAGCTGAGGTTCCTGATCGGACCGAACGGCGCCGGCAAAACGACGCTGCTCGACGTCATCTGCGGCAAAGTGAAGCCGTCCGCAGGCGAAGTCGTGTTCGCCGGCCGGCACGACCTGGCCCGCTACCAGGAGCACCAGATCGCCCGGCTCGGCATCGGCCGCAAATTCCAGGCGCCTTCCGTCTTCGCCAACCTGACGGTGCTCGATAATCTGCTGCTGTCGGCGAAGCAGGCGCGCGGGCTGTTCGCCGCCTTGCTGGCGGGGAAGAAGCCGTCGAACGCCGAGCGGCCGCTGGCGACGCTCGAGCTGATCGGGCTGGCGCATCAAGCGAACCGGCCGGCCGGCGCGCTCTCCCACGGCGAGAAGCAGTGGCTCGAAATCGGCATGCTGCTCGTGCAGGAGCCGGAGCTGCTGCTGCTTGACGAGCCGGCCGCCGGCATGACCGACAAGGAGACGGAAAAAACCGGCGAGCTGCTGCACAAAATCAGCTCCCGCCAATCCGTCATCGTCGTCGAGCACGACATGGAATTCGTCCGCCAATTCGCCAAAACGGTGACGGTTATGCACGAAGGCGCCATTCTCAAGCAAGGCACGATGGCCGACGTGCAGAACGACGCGCGCGTGGCGGAAGTGTACCTCGGAAGGCAGGTGGTCAAACATGCTTGATATCGCCGATCTCGAGGTCGGATACGGCGAAAGCAGCGTGCTGCGCGGCGTTTCGCTGAAGGTGAAGCCCGGGCAGATCGTCTGCCTGATGGGCCGCAACGGCGTCGGCAAAACGACGTTGATGAAAAGCGTCATCGGCTTGCTGACGGCCAGGCGAGGCACCGTCGCGTTCGGCGGTGAGGCGATCGGCAAGCAGCCGCCCGACAAACGGGCGCGCGCCGGCATCGGGTATGTGCCGCAAGGCCGGGACATTTTCTCCCAATTGACGGTGGAGGAAAATTTACGGCTCGGCCTGGAAGCGTCCCCGCGCAAAATGAAGCAGGTTCCGGAGCGGCTGTTTGCGATGTTCCCGGTGCTGCAGACGATGCTGAAGCGGCGGGGCGGCGATCTCAGCGGCGGCCAGCAGCAGCAGCTCGCGATCGCCCGGGCGCTCGCCGCCGAACCGAAGCTGCTGCTGCTCGACGAGCCGATGGAAGGCATCCAGCCTTCCGTCGTCGCCGAAATTGAGCACGTAATCGAATCGATCAAACGCGAGCGCACGATGTCGGTGCTGCTCGTGGAGCAAAGCCTCGCCTTTGCCACGACGATCGCCGACTATTATTATGTCATCGACAAGGGCGCCGTCGTGCTCGAGGGGCATTCGGCCGACCTCAGCGTGGAGGAAGTCAAACGCCATCTGCTCGTGTGAAATCCCGCTCCCCCAGCAAGCCAGCCCGTTCCCGGGCTGGCTTGTTTGTCGTCCGCGCGCTGCGGGCGCGCTCGAGTCGTTGTTCGATTGGTTGTAATCGTCTTTCGCCCAAAAAATAGGCTCATCCCCGCGTCACCATTCCGCTCCTACCCGGGTACACTGTACGGAAGCCGTTATAGTCGCCCATGCGCGAGGACGAAAACCGCTCCCGCAGGCGAAACGCACCCACGCAGCGCGTATTAAAGGAGGAGCTTACCGACATGCAGGACAATCAAGCAAGACCCGCTACCGCTTTCCCGAATTACGGGTATCCGTCGTATCCGGTCGGAAACGGTTTTCCCCGGCAAATGGGGACGATGACGTATCCGGCGGGAACGACGCCGCCCAACCCGTCCGGCTCGATGATTCCCGGATCGCCCACCACTTCGGCCAGCGGCACCGGCGTCAATGTGCCCGGCTTGCTGCCGAGCGAGCAGTCGTATGTGGAAAACATTTTGCGGCTGAATCTGGGCAAGGTCGGCACGTTCTACATGACTTACGAGAACAACTCGGAATGGAACGCCAAAATATTCAAAGGCCGCATCGAAGCGGCCGGCCGCGATCACATCGTGCTTTCCGATCCGGCTACCGGCAAACGGTTCCTGCTGCTGATGCTCAACCTCGACTACGTCACGTTCGACGAGCCGATCAATTATTACTACCCGCTGCAGCCGCAGCCGCGCTGACGGCGATTCGCACAAGTCCCTGACTTCGGTCCGGGGCTTTTTTTTGCCGTTACTAAGGTGAACATTTGCAAGTCGGCAGGTTGCCCGCGCACCCGCTTGCGCCGATAATGGGAAGCAAGAAGGTGATCCGATGACGCTTGCCGCGATGTTGCGCTCGAAACGGGCGGCCAAATGGCGCAGGCAGCGCCAGCTTCTGCTGATGACGCTGCCGCTTGCGGCCATGGTCGTCGTCTTCCAGTACGTCCCGCTGTGGGGCTGGCTGATGGCGTTCCAGCAATATTCCGTCGCCAAAGGAATGGCAGGCAGCCCGTTCGTCGGGCTGGACAAATTCGCGGCGCTGTTCGCCGACGACAAATTTTACCTGGTGCTGCGCAATACGCTTGTCATGAGCGCGCTTAACCTGACAACCGGCTTTTTCGGCGCGATTGCGCTTGCGCTGCTGATGAACGAAGTGCGCGTCGGCCTGTTCAAGCGTACGATTCAAACGATTACGTATATCCCCCATTTCGTGTCCTGGGTCGTTATCGCCAACATTGTGTCGATGTTCCTGTCGCCGGACGGCGGCACGCTGAACGAGATGCTGGCGAAGTTCGGCCTGGTCGACAAGCCGGTTTATTTTCTATCCCGGGAGCACTGGTTCTGGTTCATTCATACGGCGGCCAGCCTGTGGAAGGAGCTCGGCTGGAGCACGATCATCTATCTCGCCGTGCTCGCCGGCGTCAATCCGGAGCAGTACGAAGCCGCCGAAGTCGACGGCGCCGGGCGCTTCAGACGCATGTGGCACATCTCCGTGCCCAGTTTGCTGCCAACCGCCTTCATCCTGCTGACGCTGTCGCTCGGCTGGCTGATCCAGAGCGGCTACGAATCGCAGTTCCTGCTCGGCAATTCGATGGTCGTCGATTATTCGGAGGTGCTCGACCTGTATGCCCTGCGCTATTCGCTGCAAATCGGCGATTATTCGTACGGCGTGGCGATCAGCATGTTCAAATCGTGCGTCAGCATCGCGCTTGTGCTGAGCGTCAATTTTCTTGCCGGCCGGTTCGGACAAGGCCGCGTCATTTGAGCTTGAATCCGGGAGGTACCGTTCGTCGTGAGAGCCAAACCGACCTTGGGCGACATCGCCTTCGCCGGCGCCAACTACGCGCTGCTTGCTTGTCTGGGCGCACTGACGCTTTACCCGTTCCTCAACCTGCTTGCCCTGTCGCTGAACGAATCGCTCGATTCGCTCAAAGGCGACATTTACCTGGTGCCGCGCGCCTTTACGCTCGACAACTACCGCACGCTTTTCGCGAACGAGCAGCTTTACGGCGCCGCCCTGCGTTCCGTGCTGCGGACGGTGCTCGGCACGGCGCTCGGCATCCTCTGCACCGCGATGTTCGCTTATGCGCTCAGCCAGCGGGAATTCGTCCTGCGACGCAGCCTGAACGCGCTCATCGTGCTGACGCTGTATGTCAGCGGCGGCATCATCCCGGTTTATTTGCTGATCAAAAACTTGCATCTGGTCAACAGCTATTTCGTTTATTTGCTTCCTTTGCTGGTGAACGGCTTCTACATCATCCTGATGCGCAGCTCGTTCGAGCAGCTGCCGGCGGGACTTGTCGAGTCGGCCAAAATCGACGGCGCCGGCGATTTTCAAACGTTGTTCCGCATCGTGCTGCCCGTCAGCATGCCCGTCGTCGCCACGATTTCGCTGTTTGTCGCCGTCATGCACTGGAATTCCTGGTTCGACAATTACTTGTACAACAGCCGCAATGCCCGGCTGTCGCTGCTTCAATACGAGCTGATGAAAATATTGCTCGATTCCTCCAACCAGCAAAGCGCCGCCCAAACGCATATGGACGAGTCGACGGTCAAGGTCGTTTCGCCGCAGTCGATCCGCGCCACGATGACGATCATCGCCACCGTGCCGATTCTGCTCGTGTACCCGTTCCTGCAAAGCTATTTCATCAAAGGCATGACGCTCGGCGCAGTCAAAGAATGATGATACCGGTCCGCGGCCGTGTCATAAATCAGATTCGCCATTTTCGGCAAAGAAAGAGGGAGTCGCATGAAGCAGAAGCGATGGTTTGCGGGGGCGATGGCTCTGGCCGTAACGGCTGCGCTCGCCGCAGGCTGTTCCGGCGCGAAGGACGACAACAAGGGAACGGCGGGAAGCTCGCCGTCCGGCACGGCGCAAGGCACGGCCTCGGCGGCGAAGACGCCGGTCACTTATTCGATCGGCACCGATCAGAACAAACTGACCTGGGATACGCCGATTACGAAAAAAATAACGGAAAAAACCGGCGTGACGCTCAAGTATGACGTCATCGTCGGCGACATGTTCCAGAAGTGGGACATCTGGCAGGCGAGCGGCGACTATCCCGACATCATCCGGCTCGACGCGCTGCATATGCAGAAGTACATCGAAGCCGGCGCCGTCGTCCCGCTGGAGAAGCTGATCGATCAATACGGGCCGAACATCAAGGCCAAATTCGGTTCCTACTACGATTCGCTGAAGAACAAGGACGGCCATATCTACTCGCTCTATTCCGTCAATCTGGCGAAGGAAGCGCCGGCCAACCGGATGGCGCCGTTCATTGTGCAGCAGGCCGTGCTGGAGGACGCCGGTTACCCGCAAATCAAGACGCTGGCGCAGCTGAAGGACGTCATCAAGGCGTACGCCGCCAAAAATCCGAAAATCGACGGCAAAGACACGATCGGCTTCGCCGCCGGCATGGAATCGTTCATGGTCAACATCATGTTCAACAACCCGTCGATCAGCGCAAGCGGACTGCCGGATCACGGCAACTTTTATCTGGACGGTTCGCTCGTCAAGTGGAACCCGGTATCCGACCGGTCCAAGGAATACTACAAGTTCCTGAACAGCCTGGTCCGCGACAACTTGTTCGATATCGAAGCGTTTTCGATGAACGACGCCGCCTTCAAAACGAAGCTGGCGCAAGGCCGCGTGCTCGCCGCCTATGCGCCGAACTGGCTGTCGGACCAGCCGGACGCCACGCTGCGCGCCGACGGCAAGGAGAAACGAATGTACGCCCACTTGCCGATTCTGATGGACGACAAAACGGCCGACAAGTCGGTCGCCGTTACGCCGACCAGTCCCGGCACGCACCAGTGGGGCATTACGAAAAACGCCAAAAACCCGGAGCGCATCATCCAGTTCATCGACTTCCTGTTCTCCGACGAAGGACAGGTGCTGACGCAATGGGGCATTGAAGGCACGCACTACAAAGTAGTAAACGGCAAGCGGCAAGTGTTGGACGAATGGTTGGACCGCAAGGCGAAGGATCCCGACGCGCTGTACAAAGACGGCTTCAACAGCGAAGGAACGCCGACGATGTGGTTCGGCATCGGCGACGGCGCCAAGCTGGCGGACGGCGATTACGCGACGCCGATGACCAAGGAGCTTGTGCGCAAGCAGTACACGGAAAACACGAAAAACGTACTGGCCAAATACAAAGCGGAGACTTGGGCCGATCTGCTGCCGCCGGCCGTGCAGCTGAAAGGCTACGTATGGCAGCTGCAGCCGCCGGAAGATACGCGCGCGATCGGGGTCAAGCTGGAGGAAGTGTGGCGCAAGAGCCTGCCGAAAATCGTGCTGGCCAAAACGGACGACGAGTTCGCGAAAAACTGGGAGCAGTTCGTGGCCGACGCGAACGCAGCCGGCGCAGCGAAATACAACGACTCGTTCACGAAAATTTGGGCCGATTTCAACACCAAATAAAACGCGCGCCTGTGCTACAATGCTGTCATGGCAAGCGCCAGGGCTTCCCTCCCGGAAGCTCCGGCGTTTTTGTCGCTCGAAGCGAATCGTTGGGGGCGTAACCGGATGAGCGTCAAAATCAAGCTGTTTCTGGTCAATCTGTTCATCGTTACGGTGCTGCTGAGCGCGATTACGTATGTGCTCGTGACGCGCAGCACACGCATCATTCTGGCCCAGGTGAAGACGAATGCGGCGGTTACGTTGTCCCAGCTGTCGCAAAATCTGGACCGGAAGCTGGCGTCTTACGAGGAAATCGCTTACGCCCTCTATCTCAATGTCGGCCTTCAGGAAACGATGCTTGCCGAATACGGCGATTATCGCGAGGCGTACGATGCTTATTTCCGCGTTATCAAGCCGTACATTTCCGTCCTGCAAACGACCAAAAGCATCCAGCGCATCGCCTTCTATACGCCGAACCGCAGCTTTACGTTCTCCGGCATCGCCTTGATCGACGACAGTGTCCGCGCGCCCGGCGGCTGGTACGAGCAGTTGAAACGGTCGGCAACGGGCAGCTATTGGATGGACGCAGGGCGCGATCAATGGACAGGCGAGCAGCTGTTCAGCCTGAAGCAGAAGCTGAATTACGCCGACCCTGCCTCCGATCTGTCGGCGTCTCTGGACATTGACAAGCAAGTGCTTTACGACCTTGTCAATCAGGAAAGCAAAGGCAAACGCATCACCGTTTCGCTGCCGGACGGCGACATCCTGATCGACAGCGGCGCTCCGAACGGGGAGCCGGCACGCCTAGGCGACTATCCTTATTACGACCGGCTGATGGCCGATTCGGCGCAGCCGTCCGGCGAGTTTTCTTTACGGATCGGGGACGAATCGTATTTTGTGTTCCACAGCACGCTTGGTTCGCGCAATGTCGCGCGCGGCATCCGCATTGTGATGATGGTGCCGGTGAGCGATCTGCTGCCCGAAATCGAACGGACGCGCAATTGGGCGATCGTGCTGCTGGTCGCCGCTTGCCTGCTCAGCTCGGTGGCGATTTATGCGATCACGTTCGGGTTGATGCGCCGGCTCACCGAGCTGTCGCGCAAGATGCGAACGATTCGCAGCGACAACTTCCAGTCTTATGTGACGATCCGCGGCAATGATGAAATCAGCCATATGGGCATCACGTTCAACCGCATGGTCCAACAGCTCGACGAATTGTTCCATGAGGTGTACGAAAGCAAGCTGAAACGCCGCGAACTGGAGCTGCGGACGAAGGAGGCGGAGCTGTACGCGCTGCAGACGCAAATCAATCCGCATTTCCTGTTTAATGTGTTCAACACGGTGCAAGGCAATTTACTGGAGCGCGGAGATACCGCCAACGCCCGGTTCGTCAATTTGATCGCGCGATCGTTCCGGCTGATGCTGAAAAAACGCAAACCCGTCGTAACGCTTCGCGAAGAATGCGAGCTGACGCTCAACTATTTGCATATCCAGAAATATCGCTTCGGCGATCGGCTGCACATTGCGTTCGATATGCCGGAAACGCTTCTGGACACGCCGCTCCCCTCGATGTCCCTGCAGCCGCTGGTGGAGAACGTCATCAACCACGTGACGGAGATGCGCAAAGGTCCGACGCGGATCACCGCCAGCTTCGAGCGCGAAGGCGAGCGGGTGCGCATCCGCGTCTGCGACGACGGACCGGGCATCGCCCCGGAACGGCAGGCGGAAATCGCCTTGCTGCTGGCCGAGGAGCCGTTCGAAACGGGGGCGCAGCATTTCGGCTTGCAGAATGTGCATCGCCGGCTGCTGGCCATGTTCGGCCCGGAATGCGGCTTGTCGGTGACGAGCGGCCCGGGCGGAACAACAGTCGCCTTTGCCGTTCCTTCCGCCGGGCCGGCGGCGGATTTATCATCGGAGCAAGCGCCGAAAGGAGGAAGTGAGCTTGTATGACGTCCTGATCGTCGACGACGAGCCGGCGGCTATCAAATCGCTCGTCTATTCGCTGGACTGGGAGAAACACGGCTTCGAAATCGCCGCCGAGGCGTACGATGGCGAAATGGCGCTGCAGCTGCTGGACAGCCATTCGTTTTCGCTGATCATTACCGATATTCGCATGCCCGGCATGGACGGCCTGCGTTTCATCGCGAACGTGCGCAAAGCTTCCGACGTGCCGATCCTCATCGTCAGCGGATACGAGGATTTCGAATACGCCCGGCAAGGGATGAAGCTGAACGTAACCGATTATTTGCTCAAGCCTGTGGAGGCGCAGGAGCTTGGCGCCAAACTGGGGCAAATCAGGCTTGCCATCGAGGAGAAAGCGCTGCTGCACAGCCGGTTGTACCACGGCGTGCCGGTTGTGCGCGACCGGCTGCTGCGGCAGTGGGCGCACGGCTATACGGAGGATGCGCAGCTGCTGCGATCGTTCGATTTTGCCGTGTCGGAGGACGATCTGGCGAAGTACGCGGTGCTGCTGGCCGAAATCGAACGCCACGACGCGACGATTTCCTATTTGCCGGACAAAACGCTGAAGCTGAACCGGTTCGCCGCCCGCAATGTGATCGAAGAGCTGTGCGCAGGCATCGGGTATGTGTTCGAAGAGTCGGACCTGCGCTGCGGCGTTGTGCTGACCGGCGGGGAGCGGGAGATGACGGAAGCGGCGCTGCTCGACTTCGCCGGGAACATGCAAGATCGCGTCCGGCAATACGCCCGCGTGAACGTCACGATCGCCGTCGGAGGGGCGGTAGCGTCGTTTCGCGAATTGGTTTATTCTTATGTAAGCGCGGTTCGTGCGCTTGACGGATGCTCCGGCTCCCGCTGCGGCGCCGTTGTTGCCGGCGAAGGCTTCAGCTGGTCGAAGGAGCAGCGGGTGCAGAAGCTGATCGAGGAAGTGAAGCTGAAGGTGCAGGAGCAGTACGCGTCGAATATGAATTTGCGGCTGATGGCGGGCCAGGTGTTCCTCCATCCTTCCTATCTCGGGCAATTGTTCAAGCAGCACCTCGGCGCATCGTTCAACCAGTATTTGCTGCAGGTGCGGATGGAGCGGGCCAAAGAGCTTCTGCTGCACACCGACAAAAAGATTTACGAAATCGCCAAAGAAGTCGGGTATCGCGAGCTGGACTGGTTTTATCGCAAGTTCAAGGAATATACCGGCACCAGCGCAGGCGATTACCGGACGAAAGGCGCAACGCCCTGACGGGCGCCACGGGAAAACAGGAATCGAGGAGGATCGGGATGTATTTTGGAGCGTGTTATTATCCGGAGCATTGGCCGGAGGAGCGGTGGGCTTACGATCTGGACCTGATGCAGGCCGCATCGTTCAATGTGATCCGCTTGGCCGAATTCGCCTGGATCAAGATGGAGCGCGAAGAAGGCGTATTTACATTTGAATGGCTCGACCGGATCATCGGCATGGCGGCCGAACGCGGCATCCGCGTCATGCTGGGCACGCCGACTGCCGCCCCGCCCAAGTGGCTGATGGACAAACACCCGGACATTTACCAAAAAGACATTTACGGCCGTTCCCGCGGGTTCGGCACACGCCGGCATTATTGCGTCAACAACCGCACGTATCACCGGTACACCGAGGCGATCGTCACGCAGATGGCGGCGCGCTACGGCAACAACCCGCACGTGATGGGCTGGCAAATCGACAACGAATTCGGCATCATCGACACCGCCCGCTGCTATTGCGAAACGTGCCGCGCCGATTTTATCGACTGGCTCAAGGAGCGCTACGGCAGTCTGGATGCGGTCAACGAGGCGTGGGGCACGATTTTCTCCAGCCAGACGTATACCGCGTGGGAACAGCTGCATTTGCCGGTATACGGTGTACACCAGATGCACAATCCGGGCCTGGTGCTCGATTTCCGCCGTTTCTCGTCGGATGCGAACCGCAAGTACCAGAAGCAACAAATCGACATCATCCGCAAGCTGTGCCCGGGCCAACCGATTACGACGAATGAAATGGGCAAATTCAACCAGATCGACTATTACGACTTGTCGGCCGATCTCGACGTTTGTTCGCTCGACCTGTATCCGAACATGAAGAGCGACCCGCTCGGCCGGCCGAGCTATGCGGGGGCGGCGCTCGATTTGACCCGCGGCTTCAAGCGGCTGAACTTCTGGATCACCGAGCACCAGAGCGGCATTCCCGGCGCGCCGGTGCTGCACCCGACGCCGAAGCCGGGCGAGCTGCGGCGCTGGACGTACCAATCCGTGGCGCACGGCGCGGATGCGATCGTTTACTTCCGCTGGCGTACGGCCACCTTCGCGCTCGAGGAATATTGGCACGGCATCCTGCAGCATCACGGCTGTCCGAGCCGCAAGTACGAGGAGACGAAACAGGTCGGCGCCGAACTGGCGCGGCTGGCTCCCCTGCTTGCCGGCACGGCGCCGCGGGCGAAAGTGGCGATTCTGCGCTGCTTCGACAGCGAGTGGGTGTTCGAAATTCAGCCGCATGTGCAGGAGTATACGTATATTACGCATCTGGAGCGTTATTATCGTTACTTCTTCGACCGCAATATCCCGGTCGACCTCGTGTCTCCGGAAACCGACTTGTCCGGCTACGACCTTGTCATCGCGCCGAACCAGATCATGACGCAAGCGCATGCAGCGGACGCCATGTACGCCTATGTGCGCGGCGGCGGCAAGCTGGTGCTCGATTTCCGTGCCGGCGCGAAGGAATGGAACAACCGCATGGCGGAAGCGGTACTGCCGGGCGTGTTCGCCGAACTGCTCGGCATCGCAATCGACGACTACGGCGTCATTCCGGATTACGAGCCGCAAGGGCTGGCGTTTGCTCACGGCGTTGCGGCGTCGGGCGCAATCGGCGAAGCGTCGTACCAGGCGCTGACCTGGTACGACGTGATCGAGCTGAAAGGCGCCGAACCGCTGCTGACGTATACGGCCGACTATTATGCCGGAAGCGCCGCGGCTACGCGGCATGCTTATGGCGACGGCTTCGCCTATTACATCGGCACCGAGCCGGACGATGCCGCGCTCGCCTTGCTGCTTGCGGCGATCGGCCGCGATGCCGGCGTCCGGCCGCTGCTGGGCGGCGTGCCGGAAGGCGTCGAAGTCGCGGCGCGCTGGCGCGGTGACGAGCGGGTGCTGTTCGTCATCAATCACACGACGCAGAGCCGTGTCGTCGAGCTGGACGAGCCGTACCTGGACCGGCTCGCGGAGCGGACGCTGCACGGACGCGTCGAGCTTCCCGGCAACGGCGTGCTCGTGCTTACGAAGGCGTAGCCGCGGCGGCGGGAGCCATCGTTTCGCCAGTGGCGAAAATAGGCCATGAAAAATGGCCTATTTTCCCTATTTCAGCTGTATCATCCCAAATAGCCAGTGAAATCACTGGTTATTCGGGCCAAACCGCCTCAATTGGGGCAGAACGACGGAAATAGCCAGTGAAATCACTGGCTATTTCCTGGCTACAGCCCGTTTTTGACGAAATAGGCCAGAAAAGATGGCCTATTTCGTCATCCCCCTTTCAACTTCGGCGTGCTAACGGTTCCTATTGAGCTTATTCGGGCATTTCGAGCGATTTCCCGGCACTAACGGTTTCCCATGAACTTATTTGCCGATTTTTCTCCGCTTTTGGCGATTTTTCTGCCAATAGCGATGCTGGGAACCGTTCGCGTAGAAAACGGGCCGATATCGCCCCAATAAGCACTGGGGGAACCGTTAGCCGTCAAAACCATTCGAACCGCCGGCCCCGAGGGCGGCGGTTCGCTCGCATCAAGCTGCGCACTAATGCAGCTCAAGCATCGTATGAATGTGCAGCTTCGGCACGGTCACCGCAACGCCGCCGCCGTCGCCGGCGGGCACCACCGGCAGCGGCACCCCTTCGGGCAGCTGCACCGCACCGGCAACGCCCGCTTCCGCCGGAAAGCGCACAACGATGTCATAGATCGGATTGATGCATTCGATCGGATCGTAGAACGCTTCCTTGCGGCTGCCGGTATGGCCGTTCTGGAAGTTGATCAGGTGCAAATACCGCCGCCCGCCGTTCTCCATCATGTTCGCTTCCACGGTAGCCGGCGCCGCCAGCGAAAACGGCTTGCCCGTGTCCATCAAGTCCAGCGCGTTGTTGACGATGCGCCGCAGCCAGAAATGATTGTACTTCCAGTACGTCGCAAAGATCGGCGCCGCCACATACATCGCCTGCCCTTCGCCGTACCGGTTCGTCGTCACGGCGGGGAACTCGCTGATCCGGCCGGCCGGCGGAATCGGATGCCGGAACGCCCGCTGCGGCGCCGGCACGGTCAGCGGCCACTGGATGCGGCTGAGCGTTTCCGCCGTCGACGGCTTCACCTTCAGGAACGGGCCTTCGAGCAGCTGCGGAATGACCGCCGTTCCCTTCCACAACGCCTCGTGTTCGGTCAAGTACGCGAACGGGTACGGCGTCCGGTCGAGATACTCCACGCCGAGCACGTCCGCCAACACGAAGCCGGCTACCGGCTCGCGCCGCAGCGACGCTTCGCCGGCGGCAAGCAGCAGGCCTCCCCGCCGCACGAATTCGCGCAGCCGCTGCGCCGAAGCTTCGCTTAGCAGCACCGTCTCCGGCAGCACGACGATTTGGTAGGCCGCAAGATCGGGGAAATCGTCATTATAAAAGATGTCGAACTGGTGGTGGCCTTCGATCAGCATTTTGGCGGCGCCGAGCGTGGCGGCATCGGGCGGTTCATAGTACCAATTGCCCGGGTAGTGGGCGATCAGCGCCATATGCTTCACGCTGGTCGCCCCGATGCAGGCGGCTTCCCGCTCCTTCACGAAAGCAAACGCTTCGCCGATGACGTCGTAGACGCCGCTCTGCAGCTTGCCGTTCGGCAGCACCTGGTCGCCGATGTTAATGATGCCGCCGTTCGCCATAATCGCGGCGCACTCGTACTTGAGCTGCTCCGCCGTTTTGCAGCTCATCAGTCCCCAGCCTTCGGTGAAGCGAACAGTCATGATTTGCACCGGAACGGGAAGATTGCGCACGTACCGCGAGCGGAACGAATGACACAGGAACGTGCCGGACGCCGGCTGCGATTCCCACAGCCCGTAATCGCTCGTTTCATTGATCGCGTCAGGCTCCCCCATTTTCCACGCCCCGTTGCAGTTGACCAGCACTTCCGGCCGGATCGACTTGACCAGGTCGTACAGCTCCCGCATGCACCGCGCGGCGCTGTCGACGCCGAACTGCATCACGGTATCGCGTTCGGTTTCATACAGCTGCTTCGTCAGCTCGCGGCCGGTTTGTTCCTTGAACCTTTTTTTGCAATACGTGCAGAAGCAAGTGTGCCCCTTCAAATAAGGAATGTCGAACAAGTAGCCGTCCATCGCGTACTTTTCGGTAATTTCCTTGACCTGCGGAATGACCAGTTCCTCACGGTACGGGGAATTAATGCAAGGCAGCTCCCACACGGTGCCGTGGCCGCCCCGCTTTTCGCCGTTTTCGTCGATCTGGTACCAGTCCGGGTTGTGCTCGACCGCATAAGCGTCGGTGCCCAGCGAATAGTAAGCGATCACCTTGATGCCGTGCCGGTGCGCCTCCTCCAGCACCTCGCCGAAAAAGTCCTGCTTAAGCCCGCTGTGCCGGTGCCCGACGCTGTTGTCGTAGAAGGCGTTGCCGAAATGGCATTTGGTGAATACGCCGATCACGTTGACATGGGCGCGGACGAATTCGGCGACAAATTCGCGCGCGTCGAACCGGGTAATCGCATCCGCCGGAAATTCCGGCATGTGAAAATCGACGTGCACCTGGCGCAGATGTCGGGCAAACCAGCCGTCCTCCGGCTGCGTCGCCCGCTCCGTTGCATTCGTCCTCATGGTGACAAGGCTCCCTTGCGATTGGTAGTTGCAGTAGTTGCAGTAGTTACAGCAAATTACAGCACGCTGCCGGGATCGTCCGGCACCGCTTGCATGTTGCGGATCAATCGCTGCAGCAGCTTCTCCTTCATCTCCTGAAGCAAGCCGGCATACGCCGGATCGTCGGCCAAATCGGTCGTTTCGCCGGGGTCGTCGCGCAGATCGTACAGCGAGATCCGGTCCGGCGGCAGAGTGACCGGCCGCCCGAACGCAGGACCGTGATACGGCGCCGCCTGCCAGGCGGTTCGCGTATCCTTGGTCAAATTGCCGTACATCAGCTTATAGCGGCCGTCGAACAGCATTTTGTCGCTGCCCATCTCGCAGTAGGCGTCTTCCCGGTGTGCCGCCGCCGTTCCGGTCAACACCGGCTTCAGGCTGCGCCCCTGGTCGAACGCATGGCTCGCCACCCCGGCATAATCGCACGCCGTCCGGCCGATATCGAGCAGCTCGGCGACCGCGTCGACGGCCGCTCCGGCGCGAATGCCCGGCCCCGCCGCCAGAAACGGCACGTGCACGGAGCCTTCGTACAGGTTGATTTTGCCCCAGAGCCCGTGATCGCCGGCATTGTCGCCATGATCGGAAGTGTAGAGGACGACGGTATTCTCCGTCATCCCCATCTCCTCCAGCACGGCCAGCACCCTGCCGATCCGGTCGTCGACTTCCGTGATGCACGCGGCGTAGGCGATCCACTTGGCGCGATCGACGCCCGGCGGAACGTCCGCTTCTTCGTACCGCTGCCGATAAACCGCCGGCGCGTCGTACGGATCGTGCGGCCCAACGAAGCCGAGATGCAGGTAGAACGGCTTCTCCCGGGGCGTCTGCCGCAAAAATCGGCACGCCTGCTCGGCGATATGGGCGTCCTGCGTCAGCTCGGCGTCCCACGGCCACGGCTCGTGCGGCTTCATCCCGGCGTTCCCCTGGCGAAACCGCCCGGTCCACGCCCGGTACTCGGCCAGCAGCCCGCGCTCGCGCAGGAAACGCACATACCGGCATTCGCAGCCGATGCTGCCGCTGCCCATCTTGCCCGATGTTTCGTACGCGTACTCGAAGCCGAGCCGGTGCACATCCTCCTCATGGCCGACAAAATCGCCGTCCCACACATGCACGTGATGATGCAGCTTGCCGATCATCGCCGTATGGTAGCCGCCGGCCCGCAGCGAATGCAGGAACGTCGGGATGCCCGGGTCGACCGGCTGCCGATTCGTGAAGCAACCCGTGTTGCTGGCGTACCGCCCCGACGTCATGGCGATCCGCGACGGCACGCAGAGCGGCGCATTGCAGTACATCCGGCCGATCCGCGTGCCGCGCGCCGCCAGCCGGTCGAGGTTCGGCGTGCCGACGGCGGCGGAACCGGCGTTGCCCATGTAATCCCAGCGGTGATGATCGGAAGTGATGAACAGAATGTTCGGTTTGTCAACCGCCCGAGCCGCCTCAACCGCCGCCGCTTCGCCCTGATGCGCCATCGCTTTCGTTCACCGCCTTCACTTTTTCGCAAATTTCGCGTATTCCGCGTTGTATTCGTCGATGATTTTATTGCCGCCGCTCGTTTTCCACTGCTCGATCGCCTTCTGCCAGCCCGCGTCGTCAAGCTCGCCGTAAATGTATTTGACCCGCGCGTCGTTGATCAGCTTGTCAAGCTCGCTGCCCTTCTCGATCTGCGTCTGCGAAACGAGCGGCAGCGTCGGATTGGCGACGGCGATCGCCGCGTTGTCGACGTACGTTTTGTTCACCTTGTCGTCCATCGGCGAACCGGTCATCAGCTTCGGCTTCCAGTTCGTGACGAGCAATTCGATCACGGAAGTCACTTCGTCGTCGTACAGCTTCTGGTCGGTGCGCACCGGTTTGCCGTTGTCCATTTTGAAGTGGCGGCCTTCGATGCCGTTGACGAGCAGCTGCTCCACCTTCGGATCGGACAGCTTGTCGATGAAGTCGAGCACGTCCTTCAGCTCGGCTTCGGTTTTGATGCTCGATTTGGGGAACATGTACATGCCGTTGAACCCGTTGGAAGCAAACACGCGCTCGCCTTGCGGCCCTTTGATCCGCGTGACGAAATCAAGCTTGGCGTTCGGATTCGACTGGTACAGCGGCTGCCAGTTCGGAATCGTCGCATGGGCGACAACCGCCGGGTACATGCCCGCCTTGCCGTTTGCGATCGCATCCCACGCATTCGCCTGCTGGATGGCGGCGAAGTCCTGGTTCATCGTTTTTTCGCTGAACAGCTTGCGGTAAAACTTCATCGCGTTCAAATATTCGTCTGTCGTAAACGCCGGGAACAGCTTGCCGTCCTTCACCCCGTAGCCGTTCGGCGCTCCGTGCCAGGCGGCGACTACCGCAAAGCCTTGCGGGCTGATCAGGCTTGGCATGAACTCCTCGAAGCCGACCGTATCCTTCTTGCCGTTTTTGTCCGGATCCTGCTCGGTGAACGCTTTGGCCATCCGGTACACGTCGTCGATCGTTTGCGGTTCCTTCAGCCCGAGATTGTCCAGCCAGTCCTTGCGGTACAGCAGCATCTGCAGCCCGAGCGGCCGCTGGTGCGGCATGCCGTACAGCTTGCCGTCGATCGAAGCGTTGTAGGTCGTCTGCTCGTTGTACAGCGTTTTCAAATTCGGGTAGTTCGCCAGGTAGGGACCAACTTCCCAGAACATATCCGATTTGACCCCGGTGAGAATCGGCGCCAGCTTGTTGTTCTGCACGTTGAACACCATCGGCAGCGAACCCGAGGCGATCGTCGCGTTCACCTTGTTGTCGTAAGCGGAGTTGGGCACCCAGGTGATGTCCAGCTTCGTGTTCGTCATCTCTTCGATTTTCTGAATCATGATGTTGTCTTTTTTCGGCGGCTCGGCAAAATAATAGACCATCATCATGCTGATTTTTTTCGGCTCTTTGGGCGTTTCCTTGGCCGACGCCTTCGGCGTTGCGCTGGCGGCAGGTGTCCCCGTCGCAGCCGACGGCTTCCCGTCCTTGGCGCCGCTGCACGCGGCCAGCAGGCCGGCAAGCATCGTTGCCGCCGTGATCCCGCCTACCCAGTTGAATTTCGGTTTCATCGTTCGATCCCCTCCGTATATTGTTTGCGAACCTTGCAAGGCCGCGCTACCCTTTGACCGAACCGAGCAGCACGCCTTGGGCAAAATGCTTCTGCAAAAACGGATACACAAGCAGTATCGGCAGCGTCGATAGCACGATCATCGCCATGTTGACCGATTTGGCCGGAATGTTGAAGCTGTCCTGGCCGGATTCGCCCAAGCCTCCCTGGGACAAAATAATCAGCTGCCGCACCAGCACCTGCAAGGGCCATTTTTCGGTATCGTTGATGTACAGGATGGCGGTAAAGTAGCTGTTCCAGTGGCCAACCGCGTAAAACATCACGAAAGTGGCGATCGCCGGCAGCGACAGCGGCACGACGATGCGGAACAAAATGCCGACATCGTTGCAGCCGTCGATTTTGGCCGATTCCTCAAGCCCGTCGGGCAGCTGCTGGAAAAAATTTTTCAGCACGATCAAATTGAACGCGCTGATGGCGCCCGGCACGATAAGCGACCAGTAGCTGTCGAGCAGCCCCATCGTTTTGACGATCAGGAACGTCGGAATCATGCCGCCGCTGAACAGCATCGAAAAGATGACCATCAGCATGATTGCCCGCCTGCCGAACAAGTCCCGGCGCGCAATCGCGTACGCCATCAGCACCGTAAACAGAATGTTGACGAATGTGCCGAGCGCCGTAATGTAGAACGATACGCCGAAGCCGCGGAGCATCGTTTCGGAATGGAGCAGGTAGCGGTAAGCGCCGAAGCTCAGCTGCGACGGCAGCAGCGCAAAGCCGTTTGACTGCATCGCTTCGGCGGAAGTGAGCGAACCGGCGATAATGTACAGGAACGGGACGAGCGTCAGCAGCGTGAACAGCGTCAGGAAGCCGTAGTGGAACGCGTCGTACAGCCAGCCGCCGAACGTTCGGCGGGAGCGCAGGCCGGAGCGGCGCGCCGCATGCGTTTGCATCGTGTCAGTACACCCCTTCCTCGCCGAACTTTTTGGCCAAATAGTTCGCGCCCAGCACAAGCGCCAGCGCAACGAACGATTTGAACAGGCCGACGGACGTGCTGTAGCTGAAATGCCCTTGCTGAATGCCGACGCTGTACACGTAAGTGTCGAACACTTCGCCTACCTGGCGGTTGAGCGGATTGAGCATCAGAAAGATTTGCTCGAACCCGGTGTCGAGAAACGTGCCCAGCCGCAAAATGAACAGGATGACGATCGTGCTGCGAATCGCCGGCAAGGTGATGTGCACGAGTTGGCGGAACCGGTTGGCTCCGTCGATATCGGCCGCTTCGTACAGCTGCGGATCGACGCCGGCCAGCGCCGCGAGGAAAATGATCGTCCCCCAGCCGGTCTCCTTCCAGATCACTTCCGATACGACCATAGTCCGGAACCAGTTTTCGCTGACGAGAAAATTGACCTTTTCCCCGCCGAGCGCCGCCAGCCAATCGTTGACGACCCCGCCCTCCGTAGTGAAAAAAATGTACGCGATCCCGACCACCACAACCCACGAGATGAAATGAGGGATGTAAATGATCGTCTGCACGGTCCGTTTGAACAGCTTCTTGCCAATGCCGTGCAGCAGCAGCGCAATAAAGATCGGCATCGGGAAAAAGAAGACGAGGTTGTAGACGGCAAGCAGCAGCGTGTTGCGGAACAGCATCCAGAAGGCGGAGTCGGTGAAAAACCGTTCGAAATGCTTCAGCCCGACCCAATCGCTGTGCAGGAAGCCGCGAAACACCTGGTAATCCTGAAATGCGATGAGCACTCCCCACATCGGCAAATACTTGAAGATCACGAAGTAAACGATTCCGGGTGCCGCCATCAAATACAACCAACGGTTTTTGACGAGGTTTGCCCTCAGGGAATGATGCAACTGTCAACCTCCATTCCTCGCGAATATGACGCCTGCCTTGACTATAGAAGCGGCGGTCCGTAACGTCTACAATCATCGCGGATCATTCGGGGGCTCGACGGCGCGGAAGGGCGCCGGATAATCACTTCGGCTCCGGTAATCATTGCGGCTCCACAGGGCGAACGCGCGGATGGGAGGGGACAAGCGAGGCGGGGACATGCGAGGCGGAGGCGGGGCCGACCGGCCTGGTCAGCCCGAATGTTTGTGCATGTCGCGGTATTGGCCCGGCGTGACGCCTTCGATTTTGCGGAAATAACGAATGAAGTTTTGCGAGTTGTTATATTGCAGCCGTTCGGCGATTTCGCTAACCTTCATCGGAGACTGTGTCAGCCACCTTTTGGCAATTTGCAGACGGTGGTCGGAAACATACTCGCTGAAGCTGACGCCCATGTCGCGCCTAAACACCCGTTTCAAGTGGCTCGGGTGAAAATGCAGCTCCGCCGCGCACGCTTCCAGCGTCAGCTCGCTTTCGATCCGCTCGTGAATGAGCTGCAGCATCTGGTCGGTGATGTTGCGGTCCGGCGGAATGCGCAGCCGTTCCACCGCCTCCACGATGCTTGCGATGATGTCGTGGCGCAGCCATTGTTCGATTTCGCCGGCCGTATGCAGCTCCTGCAGCCGTTCGAACGGAGAGAAGCGGCGGTTCCAGGCGACGCCGAACTGCTGCCCCAGATCGAGCAGTTCGATCAAGAGGCGGGCAAGATGAACCTGATAGTCGCGGGGGCTTTGCCCGCTCGCCAAACAATCGGCGATGTACTGATGCAGCAAATCGTCGATTCGCTCCAGCTGGAGCAGCTTGATCGCGTCGAGCAGATGGCCGGTCACCACCTTCGGATAATGCGGCCCGGCCCCTGCAGCCGGCTGCAGATCTTCAATGAAAATGATCGCTTCGCTGCCAAGCTTGATCCGGTATTTAAGCGCTTCGAGCCCTTCCTGGGCGGCATTCGGTGCGCCGTTCCAGCCGCGGAACGGCCGGCTGATGCCGACGCTGATCCGCAAGCCGAGGTAATCGCGCGCCGCCGCCTGCATCCGTTCGGCCGCCGTGTACAAGCTGATCTTGAACCGCTCCGCATCGCCGGAGTCGCTGCCTACCAGCGTGAGCTGCGACGGGTGGATCAAAATCGGGCTCAGCCGGCTGTCGGCCGGAATGAGTTCGCTGGCCATGTTGTTGATCGCGAACAGCAGCAGATCCCGGTCCGCCTCCGCGAAACGGCTGTCTTCGAGCGAATCGATCTGGGTGACGAGCACCGCTTGCTGCTGCCAATGCAGCGGAAACTGGAATTCGGCCAGCTTGCCGGCCACCTCCGCCCCTCGCACCTCGCCCTGGAGCAGCTTCAGCACAAAAAATTCCTTCAACTGCTGCCGCTGGCCGTACATTTGCCGCTCCAGTTCGTCGTGGGAACGGTGCATCGTGCGGAACCGCTCGTCGATAAACTGCAGCTCGTCGAGCCGCTTCTTGGCGCCGGCGACGGGCGTCGCCCCGCTGACCGACTCGTACAGCTTGCGGATCGGCCCGTACAGGTTGCGCGAATGCGCGTATACGCCGATCAGCGCAACCGCCATGATGCCGGCGCAAATGAGCAGCGTGATAAGCCCGATCGTCCGCGACTCGCGCGTCACGTCGACGACTGGAACGAGCGTCATGTACAGCCAGTCGTTGTAGGCCGACCGTTTGAAGCTGACCGATACATCCTGGCCTTTGAACCGGGCCTGGAACGGTTTGGCATCCTGCCCGCTCCGCTCCAGCTGCGCCAGCAGCTCGCTGCCCGGGAACGGTTGCCCGATCAGATTTCCTTGCGGGTCCGCAAGCACGCGGCTGCGCTCGTCCAAAATATAAGTGGTGCCCATGCCTGGCACGTCTTCCACATATTTGTTGATGTCGCCGAGCGTCAGCTTGATCACGACGAACAACGTAGGCTGCTTCGCGTTAAGCGGCAGCTTGCGGACGAGACTGACCGCGCCCCCGGTGCCTGTGGCAGTGGCGAGATCGTTCGTTTTGCCGCCGCCGTTCGTCCAGAACGAGTTTTTGCCGATTGACGCGTAGTCGTCGACCGGCAGCGTCGCCTTGTATTCGTCCAGCCGGTACAGGCCGGTGTTGTCCATGGCCCATTGCTTGGACGTGTTGATAAGCTGCACGTCCTGAATGCGCAGCTCGTAGGATTGGATGCGCTGCATATATTGGCGCAGCTCCTGGATGAACTGGAACTCCGGGTACGCCAGCTCGCGTTCGATCGCGCTGTTCACCAGCGGCGAGCTGACCAGCTCGAGCGAGGCGGCGTCGACCGCCTTGAGAAATTGCTCGACCCGCAGCTCTGTCTGCAGCGTCACTTGGGCGTTGCCTTCATTGACTTTCTCCAGGGCGATGCTGGACGCCTTGAAATAAGAATAACCGCCAAGCACGATAACGGGCAAAGTGACGAAGAGAATGCCGAACCAAAACAGACGGGAACCGTATTTGGACAACAAGATGCTCCTCATGCCTCTCCCCCTCCTGCTGCGGTGAATTTATTGTAACCAAAGGCTTTCCGGAAGGAAAGCCTTGTTTGCCCGTCGTTCCGCAGCGGCTGGGCGGCGCTGCGGCGGCGATTTATTCCAATAGGCCATTTTTTATGGCCTATTTGCTTGAATTCGCCGGCAGCGTCGAGAATAGCCAGTGTTTTCACTGGCTATTCTGGCCAAACTGGCGCTATATTTGCCATTTCTTTGAAATAGCCAGCGATTTCACTGGCTATTTTGTTTCGGTTGGCCATTTTGGGCGATATAGCCAATAAAACATGGCTTATTCTGAAAGGCAAGCTTGTGAAGTGCCGTAATTGGCTCCCGTTACCTCGCCCGCCGTCTAAAGTCGCACAATCGATCCGCTCCGGGTTTGCATTTGACTAGCTTGCACCGTTGCGCTTCCGACTAGTCTTACTCCGGTTCGCTCCCGACTAGCTTCACGCCGGTTCGCTCCCGACCAACCTCGCGCCGTTACACCTGATCCGCCTCGCTGCAGTTGACGCTAATCCGGCTCGCGATACTGGTTTTGCGCCAAACGATACCAATCGTTGCCTTCGCAATCGATCAGCACGATGGCCGGAAAATCGCTGACTACCAGCCGCTTGACCGATTCCGTGCCGAGATCCTCGTAGGCAACCGTCTCTACGGCGCGCACGGATCGTGCGATCGTCGCTCCCGCCCCGCCGACGGCGCCAAAATAGACGGCGCGATGCCGAATCATCGCCTCAATCACGGACCGATCGCGATAGCCTTTTCCGATCATGCCGTTCAGCCCCCGCTCCAGCAGCGCGGGCGTGTACGCGTCCATCCGCTCCGATGTCGTCGGACCGGCCGAGCCAATCGGGTCGCCCGGCTTGGCCGGCGTAGGGCCGACGTAATAAATCGTCTGCCCCCGCAGCTCGAACGGCAGCGTTTCCCCTCTCGCCAATGCATCGGCCATTCGTTTGTGCGCCGCGTCTCTTGCCGTATACAGTACGCCGCTAATCAACACCCGGTCTCCGGCACGCAGCGACGTTACAACCGTATCGTCCAACGGTGCGACGATGCGCCGCCTTCCCGCACTATCCCGCTCGCTCAGTTCGCTCACCTGGTCGCATCTCCCCGCTCTCCCGTTGTTCCGTCCACCTCTGCCAGGACAAGCCGCAAGCACAGTCCCTGCACCCGAACTACCCTGGAAATACCTTTCACTCCATTGTGGTGCCGCCCCGGCGGCATGGGGGTCTGTAAGGCTGATTTCAGCCTTATTTCGCTCGCTACTCGCCGAAACGCCGCTGCAAGGCTGATTTCAGCCTTATTTCGCTCGCCGCTCGCCGAAACGTCGCTGTAAGGCTGTTTTCAGCCTTATTTTGCTCGCCACTCGCCGAAACGCCGCTGCAAGGCTGATTTCAGCCTTATTTCGCTCGCCACTCGCCGAAACGTCGCTGTAAGGCTGATTTCAGCCTTATTTCCACCCGTCACTCGTCGAAACGTCGCTGTAAGGCTGTTTTCAGCCTTATTTCGCTCGCCACTCGCCGAAACGTCGCTGTAAGGCTGATTTCAGCCTTATTTCACCCGCCACTCGTCGAAACGTCGCTGTAAGGCTGTTTTCAGCCTTATTCCCCGCCTACAATACCGCTTCCTTGTGTCGATTGGCGTGACAGTTCAAATTCACCGCCACCGGCAAAGAAGCAATGTGGCAAGGATGCACATTGATTTTCACATCGAGCGCCGTCACTCGCCCGCCCATGCCTTGCGGCCCGATGCCGAGCCGATTGATGCGCGCGAGCAACTCCTCTTCCAGCGCGGCAATTTCGGCATCCCCGCTCCGCTCGCCCACGGGGCGGAACAGCGCCGTCTTCGCCAGCAGCGCACACTTCTCGAAGCTGCCGCCGATGCCGACGCCGACGACGAGCGGCGGACATGCGTTCGGCCCGGCGATCCGCACCGTGTCGAGCACAAAATCGATCGCCCCCTCCAAGCCGTCGGACGGCTTCAGCATGCGCAGCGCGCTCATGTTTTCGCTGCCGCCGCCCTTGGCCGTCAGCTTCAGCTTCAGCCGGTCGCCGGGGACAAGCTCCGTGTGGATCACGGCGGGCGTGTTGTCGCCCGTATTGACCCGCCGGAATGGGTGCAAGGCGATGGAGCTGCGCAAATACCCTTCGCGGTACCCCTGGCGAACGCCCGCCTGGATCGCCTCCTGCAGCGTCCCGCCGACGATGCGGCAATCGTGCCCCACCTCCGCGATCACCACCGCCATCCCGGTGTCCTGGCACATCGGCACACGTTCGGCGGCTGCCAGCTCCGCGTTATCCAGCAGTAGCTGCAGCACGTCTTTGCCCGTCTCCGACGCTTCCTTGTTCAGCCCGAAGCGCAGCGCGGCCACCGTATCGTCGCCCAGATCGTAGTTTGCTTCCATGCACAAGCGGGCCACCGCAGCCGCGATATCGTCCGCATGCACGAGCCGCATCGGCGGCAACCCGTCTCCCCGCATCGCCTCTTCGCTCCTATACCTCACCTCGCCGTCCTCCCGTCTCATCTCGCCGTTCTCCCGCATCGCTCCTCCAGCGCTTGCCCTTCCTGCCTCTTCCCGGCCGTTCTCCCGCATCGCCCCTCCAGCGCTCGCCCTTCCTGCCTCTTCCCGGCCGTTCTCCCGCATCGCCCCTCCAGCGCTCGCCCTTCCTGCCTCTTCCCGCCCGTTCTCCCGCGTCGGCCTTCCAGCGCTCGCCCCTCCTTCCTCTTCCCGCCCGTGCTCCCGCCTTCCGCCGCCATCCGGATGCCCCATGGTACTGGCTCCGTTGTCAGCCATGCAGCCATCTCCGCAGCGCGTGTTTGGTCGCGGCCCCGTTCAGGCGGGCGATGGCCGTCGTCAGCGGGATGCCTTTCGGGCAAGAGCGCACGCAGTTTTGCGAATTGCCGCAGCCGCTCACCCCGCCGGGACCGATCACCGCGTCCATCCGTGCTTCCTTGTGCATCGCGCCGGTCGGGTGCAGGTTAAAATAGTGCGCCTGCCCCATCGCATACGGCCCCAGATACGGGGACGCCGGACTGACATTCGGGCAAGCGTCCATGCAGACGCCGCACGTCATGCAGGTCGAATACGCATATGCCTCCTGCTGGTTGCGGGGAGATATGCTCGGTCCGGCTCCCAGCGCATACGTCCCGTCGATCGGGATCCACGCTTCGGTCTCGAGCAAGCCGTCGAACATGCGCTGCCGGTCGACGATCAAATCTTTCTCTACCGGAAACGTGCCCATCGGCTCCAGCACGATCGGCTGCGCCAGCCGGTCGACGAGCGCGGTGCACGCCTGGCGCGCCTTGCCGTTGATGCGCATGCTGCAGGCGCCGCATACTTCCTCGAGGCAATTCGACTCCCAGGCGACCGCCCGCACCGGTTCTCCGCCGGCATTAACCGGCCGCCGCTGGATGTCGAGCAACGCGGAAATGACGTTCATGCCCGGCCGAAACGGAACGGCAAACGTTTCCCAATACGGCGGCTGCCCCGGGCCATCCTGCCGCTTGACGCGCAACTGCACCGTCGCCGCCACCGCGTTTCGCTCCGTTTCAGTCGCCGCCGCCGTCTTCCGCTCCCTTCCAGCTGCCGTCACCGCCTTTCGCTCCCTTCCGACTGCCGCCACCGTCTCCCGCTCCACTCCAACTGCCGCCTTTTGCCTCGTTTCAGCTGCCACTGGCGACCGCTCCTTTCGCTTTGGACACGTCGTACCGCCTCTGCCTCGGCGCGATAAACTGCAGGTCGACGTCCTCGTAGCGCAGCGCCGGTCCGTCCGGCGTATGTGTCGCAATCGTCGTTTTCAGCCAATTCGCGTCGTCCCGCTCCGGAAACTCCGGCTTGTAATGCGCTCCCCGGCTTTCGTTGCGGTTCAGGGCGCTGAGCGTAATGACCCGGGCCAGCTCGATCATGTTCCGCAGCTGCCGCACGAACGGAACCGTACGATTGTGTTCGGCCGAACGGTCGTCGATGCCGATCCGCCGCCACCGCTCCTGCAGCTCCTGCAGAAAATCGTCCGTCTGCCGCAGCCCCGCGTTCGTACGCACGACCGTCACATGCTCGACCATACGATCGCTCATCTCTACGTGCAGCCGGTATGCATTTTCCGGGCCGTCCATGGCGTACAGCTGCCGCTGCTCCGCTTCCTGCCGTCCCCGCTCGGCCGCAAACCACGACTCCGCCAGCTCGCCCGCCGGCGTTCGCTGCGCCTCCGCGTAAGCCATCGCCTTCGGCCCGGCCACCATGCCGCCATAGATCGCGGACAGCAGCGAATTGGCGCCGAGCCGGTTCGCCCCGTGGTACTGGTAATCGCACTCCCCGCAGGCGAACAAGCCGGGAATGTTCGTCATCTGGTCGAAATCGACCCACAACCCGCCCATCGAATAATGCATCGCCGGAAAAATTTTCATCGGCACCTTGCGCGGGTCGTCGCCGACGAATTTTTCATACATGCCGACAATGCCGCCAAGCCTTTCCCGCAGCCGTTCCGCGGACAGATGCGACAGGTCGAGGTACACCATATTTTCCCCGCCGATGCCGAGCTTCAAGTCGTAGCAAATATGAAAAATCTCGCGCGTGGCAATATCCCGCGGAACCAGGTTGCCGTAAGCCGGGTATTTGTCCTCGAGAAAATACCACGGTTTGCCGTCGCGATACACCCAGATGCGCCCGCCTTCTCCCCGCGCCGACTCGGACATCAGCCGCAGCTTGTCGTCGCCGGGAATCGCCGTCGGGTGAATTTGGATAAACTCCGCATTGGCGTAGCTCGCGCCTTGCCGGTAAACGGCGGCATGCGCGCTGCCGGTGTTGATGACGGAGTTCGTGCTTCTGCGATAAATATAACCGATGCCGCCGGTCGCCATAATGACGGCGTCGGCGCGAAAATCGCCGATCCGCATCGACTTCAGATGCTGTGCCACGATGCCCGCACAGCGGCCTTCGCCGTCCCTGACGATGGAGAGCATCTCCCAATGCTCGAGCTTCTCGATCCGCCCCTCCGCCTCGAACCGCCGCACCTGCTCGTCAAGCGCGTACAAAATTTGCTGCCCGGTAGTCGAACCGGCAAACGCCGTGCGCGAGTAAGAGGCGCCGCCCAGCCGGCGAAAATCGATGTTGCCTTCCGGCGTCCGGTTGAACGGCACGCCCATGCGGGCCAGCATGTAAATGATGTCCGGCGCCGCTTCGCACATCGCTTTGACCGGCGTCTGGTTGGCGAGGAAGTCGCCTCCGTAGATCGTATCGTCAAAATGCTCCCAGGCGCTGTCGCCTTCGCCCTTCGTGTTGACCGCGCCGTTGATGCCGCCTTGCGCGCACACGGAATGCGAGCGCCGCACCGGCACGAGCGAAAACAATCGCACCCGCTGCCCCGCTTCGGCCAGCTTGATCGCCGCCATCAGTCCGGCCAGTCCGCCGCCGACCACAATGTAAGATCTCCCCATGCCGCTCCGTTCCCCCTCTCAAAATGCCAGCAAAACCGCGATCCACATGCAGCTGAGCGCGGCGAACAGGCCGAGGCCGATCCGGGCCGCAAGCTCCTGCGACCGCGGGCCAACCGTAATGCCCCAGGTCACGAGCGCTGCCGCCATCCCGTTCGTAAAATGAAACGTCGCGCCAATGCTGCCGATAGCGTACAACGCAAGCACAAGCGGCTGCGACACATGCTGCTGGACGTGCTGGTAGTCGACGGTTGTGCCGTAAAACAGCGCCGCCAGCCGAATCGCCCACAAATGCGCCAGCACAAACACAAGCGTAACAATTCCGCTGGCCCGCTGCAGCACGAACAGCCAATTGTTGCGATAGGAATACCTGGTCGCGTTGTTCCGGGCCATGCCGGCGATGTAAATGCCATAACCGGCATGATACAGCAGCGGCAGGGCGATGAAGACGATTTCGGCAGCGCCGAGAAACGGAAGCGACTGAAGCCGGCCGATCTGCCTGTTATAAGCGGCTTCGCCGAACATCGCCACTGCGTTCGTATACAGATGCTCGAGCAAAAACAAGCCGAGCGGCACGATGCCAGCCAGCGAGTGCAGCCGCATCAACGCGAATCGCGTCGCGGAGCGGCGTGCGGATTGCGGGCCGGCGGGCGCCTTGGCGGTTGCGCTTGACATGCTGCCTTCTCCTTTCTGATATACGGGCCGGCGCTATTCGCCGTCGTCGGGGTTCAGGAGCAGATCGGCTGATGCCAGCCGATCGAGCGCCATCACGCGTTCGATATACCGCTCCGTCTCCGCTGTCGGCCGGTCGGCGCACAGCAGGCGGAACTTGTCGACCAGTTCGCCCGTGACCGGCTTCTCCGGATCGCCCTTCGGGTAGTCGGTTTCGCCGGCGAACCGGACGCCGTCGCTTCGTTCGATCGTGACCGCCGCGCCCCATTGGCGCGGGTAAGCCGCATCGATGCGCGGATCGACGCCGACCTCGACGCGGGCCATCAAGGCCCGGATATCCGGATCGACCAACGCCCGCTCGTGAAAATCGGCCAGCCCCGCGCGCTGCCGCACCGCCGCAAGGGCGGCGCAAAACTGCAGGCTGAATTTGGCGGCGTATACCGACTGCGGATCGCCGTTGTCGGTAATGGTCAGCGCCGTCCGATACGTCGCCACCCGGATGCGGCCGATGTCGCGATGCGTCATGCCGTTATCCCGCATCAGCTCCAGAATCAAATCGACGGCATGGTGCGTATGGCGGCATGAGGCGTGGATTTTGAACGAGTTTTCCGTGATTTTGAACGTGCTGCCGAGGCCGTCCGTAATTTTGGCCGGGTCGAATTGATCGGACATCGCCTGCCCGAAGCCGCGCCGGCCTTCCAGGATGCGGCTCGCCGCCGTAAACCCGCGAGCCGCCAGCTGAGCCGCAAGCAAACCGTTCATCGCCGCCTTGCCCGGATGCAGCTGCTTCGACATCGCCCCGTCTTCGATAAATTCCCACAACCCGGCCGCCTGTGTGCCGGCGCTGCCCAGCGCATGCACAAGCTGGTCCTCGCTCAGGCCCAGCAGCTTGCCGGCAGCGGCGGCAGCGCCGAACGTGCCGCAGGTGGCCGTATTGTGCCAGTAATAATAGTGCGACGGCGACACCGCTTCGCCGACCCGGTAGCACACTTCGTAACCGGCCACAATGGCGGCGATCAGTTCCTTGCCGCTGCTGCCTTTCCATTCGGCGGCAGCCAGCGCCGCCGGAATGACTACCGTGGCGGCATGGATGATCGACGCCTTGTGAATGTCGTCCAGCTCCACGACATGGCTGGCCGCGCCGTTCACCAGCGCCGCATGCAGCGCCGACGAGCGGCCGCCGGTCACAAGCGTTGCCTGGCGGTTGCCTCCCATCTCCTCGACAAGTTCGCGGAGCATTTGGACCGGCGCTTCTTTCTCCCCCGCGAGAGCGGAGCCGAGCCAGTCAAGCACGCACAGCTTCGTAAAAGCGACCACCTCTTGCGGCAGCCGTTCGAAGTCGAGCGCAACCGTATAGCGGGCAAGCGCCCGGCTTAATGTGCTTTCCATTGCTTCCCATTCCTTTCGTTATCCCGCACCTTGGAGCGGTATCCGCCTACGTCATGCGCCGTCAAGCAGCCCGAGGCCGCGCGCCGTTTCCAGCAGCTTGCGGCAGCGGTGAACGACCGGATAATCGATCATGCCGCCGTTCAGCCGGATCGCCGCCTGTCCGGAGGCTTCCGATTGCCGGAACGCCTCTACGACCGCCTGCGCCTCGGCGATTTCTTCACGCGTCGGCGCAAACAGCTCGTTGACCGGCGCAATCTGGTCCGGATGCACGACGAGCTTGCCTTCGAAGCCGAGCTGCTTCGCCTGTCGCGTCTCCCGGCGCAATCCCTCCGTATCCTGCAGCCGGATAAACGCCGCATCGATCGGCGCTTCGATGCCGGCGACGCGCGACGCCAGCACAAGCTGGCAGCGGGGGTAGAGCAGCTCCAGCCCGTCGCCGGTCAGCTCGGCGCCGATGTCGAGCGCGTAATCGACCGAACCGAAGGCAAGCCGGCGGACGCGGCTGCAGCCGGACGCCAGCTCAAGCGCGCGGTACACGCCCGCCGCCGTTTCCACCAGCGGAATCAGGCCGATGCGCCCCGTCTCCCAGCCGTTGTCGCGCTCCAGACGGCCCAGATGCGCATCGGCAGCGGCGATGTCCGCCGCGCTGCCCGCCTTCGGCAGCACAATGCCTTGCAGCGGCTCGCAAACGACAGCTTCAAGGTCGGCGGCGAGCAATCCGCTGGCGGCATCGTTGACGCGCACGTACGCCCGGCGCGCCGCCCGCTCCTCCAGTGCTTGGCGCACCGCCTGCCGCGCATTGCCCTTCTCGGCCGGAGGCACCGCGTCCTCCAGATCGTAAATGATCGCATCCGCTTCCAGTTGCCTTACTTTCCGCAGCCGGCGCTCCTGATTGCCGGGCACGAACAGCCACGAGCGTATGAACGTCATGGCACGACGCCTCCTTTTGTCCGCGGACGGTTGTTGTCGATGAATGGAAGGCCCGCCGGCCGTTCACTGAAGCTTGATGCCGATAAACTTGCGGGTCGTCATTTCCTCCAGCGCATATTTGACGCCTTCCTTGCCGGTGCCGCTCAGCTTGACGCCGCCGTACGGCATATGGTCGTAACGCAGCAGCGACGCCTCGTTGATCCAGACGCCGCCCGTCTCCAGCGCCTCCGCCACGCGCAGCGCCCTGTTCAGATCGCGCGTGAACACGCCCGCCTGCAAGCCGTACGGGGAATCGTTGGCGCTTGCGATCGCCTCCTCCTCGGTGGCGAACGGAATCAGGCAAACGAACGGCGCGAACGCCTCGGCGCAAACGACCTTCATCCGGCTGTCGGCACCTGCGATCACCGTCGGCGCAAGCAGCGTGCCGCACCGCGTGCCGCCCGTCAGCAGCCGGGCTCCTTGCGCGACGGCATCCCGCACCCAATCCTCCGCACGTTTGGCGGCAGCGTGCGTAATCATCGGCCCGACATCGGTCGCCGGATCGAGCGGATCGCCGGCCACAAGCCGGCTAGCGGCCTCGCTCATCCGTCGCGCGACTTCTTCGTATACCGGTTCCTGCACGTAAACGCGCTGCACCGACACGCACGTCTGCCCCGCATTGGCGAACGCCCCTCTCGTCAGCGAGGCGACCGCCGCATCGAGATCGGCGTCGGCGAACACCAGATTCGGCGCATTGGAGCCGAGCTCCAGCGTCACGTTGGCGCGTCGCGCCTTCTCCTTGATGCCCCAGCCGACGGCGGCACTGCCGGTAAATGTGATTTTGCCGATGCGCGGGTCGGCGCACAGGATGTTGCCGATCGGCTCGCCCGGCCCCATGAGCACATGCAGCGCGTCGCTTGGCAAACCGGCCTGCGCCAGCAGCCGGTACAGCCACACGGCGGTCAGCGGCGTTTTCTCCGCCGGCTTGAGCACGACAGCGTTGCCTGCGGCAAGCGCCGGCGCCACCTTGTGCAGCACGAGGTTCAGCGGGAAGTTGAACGGCGTGATCGCGGCGACGACGCCGATCGGCACGCGCTGCGCCATGCCGAGCTGCCGTTCGCCGCCGAGCGCGCTGTCCATCGGGATCAGCTCGCCGTACAATTGTTTGGCCCCTTCGGCGGCAAACTTCAGCACTTGCACGCCGCGCGCGATTTCGGCGCGCCCTTCGCGCAGCGGCTTGCCGGCTTCCAGCGCCAGCAGCTTCGCAAGATCGTCGGCGTCCGCCGCCAGAAGCTCTGCGGTCCGATACAAAATATCGGCCCGACGATGCGCCGGCATCCGCCTCATCGTCCCGTAAAAGCCGCGCTCGGCGGCGGTTATGGCATCGCGCACGTCTTCGTCCGTTGCGATTGCGATCGAACCGACCGCGCTGCCGTCGTACGGGTTGACGACCTCCAGCCTCGGCCGGTCCCCCTTGTCGCGCATCGTCCCGTCAATAATCGAACCGTAATGCAGCGCGTCGAATCGGCTCATAACGGCGACTCCCCGTCTGCTGCATAACGGCTGCGGCCCGGCACAATGGAAGCGCGGGTAACCGCGCGGCTCGCCGACCGGTCCAACGCGTCGCCGATTTCGTGCAGCCCGAAATGCCCGTCAAGCAAATCCGCAAACGGATAGTCGTCGATATGGCGCGACAGAAAACGCAGCGCTTCGTCGAGAAACCACGGCTCGTATCGGATGATCGGAATAATGCGAATCGCCTTCCGCGTCAGTTGGCCCGGGTCGAACGCGGTCGTCCGGCCCGGCGACACATTGCCGATGCTGACGTAACGGCCGCCCGGGCGGATCAGCCCGATGCCTTCGGCGAATGCGCCCGGCACGCCGGTCAGCTCCATCGCCATGTCCGCCATCGCGCCGCCCGTCAGCGCCTCGACTGCCCGCGAACGTTTCTCCGGCGTATCGTGCTCGGCCATATCAATCACTTCGTCGGCGCCAAACTGCTTCGCCTTCTCCAGCCGGCTGCGCACCGCATCGATAACGATGACGCGGGCGCCGAACTGTTTGGCCACGGCGGCCGCGTTCAGACCGAGCCCGCCGGCGCCTTGCAGCACGACCGTTTCGCCGTAGCGCAAACCGCCCTGGACGATGCCGTAATACACTTGCGTCAAGGCGCAGTTGACGCTGGCGGCCGCCGCGTCCGGCACGTTGTCCGGCACCTTGTAGAAATATTGATCGGGGTGAATATAGTAGTGCGTGGCGAACGAACCGTGAAAATGCGGCGCTTCGCCGGCTTCTTTCACCCAAAACTTGTAAGCGTTTGCGCATAAGGCGAACTGCCCGCGCTGGCAAGCGGCGCATTTGCGGCACGTAAGAAAATAGGCCGCCACCACCCGATCGCCCGCTTGGACGGGCCGGCCGGCGTAATCGGTCTCCACGCCCGCGCCGAGCCGCTCGATGCGGCCGACCATCTCGTGGCCCATTACCCCGGACCTTTTCGTCGGATGGTTTCCTTGCCAAATATGCAGCTCCGAACCGCAAACGTTCGTCCGTACGACGCTGACCAGCAGCGCTCCCTGCCCGGGCTCCGGCAGCTCGTAATCCTCGTAGGCGAGCTTGCCCGGCTCCGTCATGACGGCAACGGTCCCTTTCATCGTCCAGCCTCCTTGTCGTCGTGCGCTCGTGTCAAACGATGCCTTTGGCACGCCATGCTTCAATGGTTCGCAGCGGAAAGCCGAATTCCTGCAACAGCGCTTCCGTATGTTCGCCGACGCCGGGAATCGGCTTCATCGCCACGTCCCAGCCGTCCAGCGTCGCAGGCGGAAGCAGCGCCTTGACCGGACCGACGGGCGAATCGACCTCGCGCCAGCGGTTGCGCGCCGCAAGCTGCGGATGGTCGGCGAATTCGCGCATCGTATGGAGCCGGGCGTTGGCAATTTGCGCTTCGTTCAGCAGCTCGACGATGTTCGCCGCCGTTTTCGTCCGGAACGATTGTTCGATCCGCTCCGCCAGCCGCTCTTTTGCCCGAAGCCGCTTGCCGTTGCCGTCAAAGGCCGGATCGTGCGCCAGTTCGGGCTGGCCCAGCACGCGCTCGCAGAACATTTGCCATTCCCGTTCGTTCTGGATACCCAGAAACACGTATTTGCCGTCGCCCGCCCGGAACGGCCCGTACGGATAAATCGTCGCGTGGCTTGCGCCCGACCGTTCGGGCTCCTTGCCGCCGTAAGCGGCGTAATAAAGCGGGTAGCCCATCCATTCGCCGATCGCCTCAAGCATCGAAACCTCCACGACCGTACCTTTGCCGCCGGCTTTTTCCCGCGCGAGCAAGGCGGACAAAATACCCGAGTAAGCATACATCCCGGCGGCGATGTCGGCGACGGAAATGCCCGCTTTGGAGGGCGCGTCTTCCGTGCCGGTGATCGACACCAGCCCGGCCTCGCATTGCACGAGCAGGTCGTAAGCTTTTTTATCGCGATAAGGGCCGTCGGCCCCGTAGCCGGAAATGTTGCACACGATCAGCCGCGGATAACGGGCGAGCAGCGACGAGGACCCGTAGCCGAGCCGCTCCGCCGCGCCCGGGGCGAGATTCTGGATGAAGACGTCCGCCTGCGCCAGCAGCGCTTCCATCACCGGCTTCGCCTCCGGCTGCTTCAGGTCGAGCGTGATCGACTCCTTCGAGCGGTTGCACCAGACGAAATGGCTGGACATCCCCGCTACCGCATCGTCATAATCTCGGGCAAAATCGCCGGCTCCGGGCCGTTCGATTTTGATGACGCGCGCGCCTAGATCGGCCAATTGCCGGGAAGCGAAAGGCGCCGCAACCGCCTGTTCCAGCGAAACGACGGTCAATCCTTGCAGGGGCAGCATCAAGGTTCCTCCTCCGATGTCGACTTGTTTATGCTGCATTTTTTTGGATTTTGTATTTTGGATCCAAAACTTAGTTTCACTATACCCTTCGCTCAGCCGAACTGTCAAGACACGATTGGTATGAAAATGGCGCCGCTGTCTCGCAGTTTCCGCAAGTTGCCAGAACCGAGGGAGTTTGATACAATCGAAGCGATTTTGCGGTGATTGCGGATCACGGATGTAAGGAGCCGATAGGGATGGAGCCATTATCGATCGTGCCCGCCCGCGAGCAGGTGGCGGCTGCGCTGCGCAAGGCGATTTTCGAAGGGGAGCTGAAGGTCGGACAGGAGCTGACGCAGGACGAAATCGCCCAGCGGCTCGCCATCTCCCGGATGCCGGTGCGCGAGGCGTTTCAAATTTTGGAGCGCGACGGGCTGCTGCAGTTGAAGAAGCGCAAGGCAATCGTGCTCGGACAAACGGAAGAAGATTTGATCGATCACTATGACATCCGCGCCTTGCTCGAAGGCGAAGCGGCTGCCAAAGCGGCGGCGAGGCGCAAGGAGCCGCGCGATATCGTGCAGGCGCGGGATGATGTGGAGCAGGCGGCGGAACGACGGGATGCGGCGGGGTATTTGCAGGCGAACGAGCAGTTCCACCGCGCCGTCTGGGAAGCCGCCGACAGCGTGCGGCTCGAGAACGTGCTGAGCCAGCTGTGGGTCGGGCTGCCGCCGCATTTGCCGGAGCTGCTGCCGGAGCAGATCGCCAAGTCGATCGCCGAGCACCGGCTCATTGCGGATGCGATCCTGAGCGGCGATGCGGAGCGGGCGAGAGCCGCGATGGCCGCCCATGTCAAACGCAGCTTGAGCGACTTGCTGAAAGCGCGCGCCGAGCGGTAATCCGGCCGGAAACCAAACAGGCAGCCGCCGCGATGAAGTCCGAACCGGACGCCATCTTCGGCAGCTGCCTGTCGCTATATCCCGAGCACGTGATACCCTGCGTCCACATGCAGCACTTCGCCGGTTACGCCGCGCGACAAGCTGCTGAACAGAAACAGCGACGCGTCCCCCACCTCGTCCTGATCGACGTTTCGCCGCAAAGGCGCCTTCTCTTCGATCGTGGACATGATGTCGTTGAAGCCGGAGACGCCTTTGGCCGCCAGGGTGCGAATCGGACCGGCGGACACCGCGTTGACGCGGATATCGTATTTGCCAAGATCCTCCGCCAAATATTTGACGCTCGATTCGAGCGCCGCTTTCGCCACGCCCATGACGTTGTAATTTTTGACCACGCGCTCCGCGCCGAGATACGATTGGGTGACGATGCTCCCGCCTTCGGTCATCAGCTTCTTCGCTTCCCGCGCCACGGCGACAAGCGAGTAGGCGCTTGTGCTTTGCGCCAGCAGGTAGCCTTCCCGGCTCGTATCGAGGTATTCGCCCTTCAGCTCCTCCTTTTCGGCAAAAGCGAGGGAATGGGCAAGGCCGTGAACGACTCCCGCTTCCTCCCCGATCCGGCGGAATGCGGCTTCGATGCTGGCATCGTCGTCGACGTCGCACGATACGCACAGGACGGGCGCGATTCCTTCCGCCTCCAGCAGCTGCGTCAATTTCGCCAGCGAACGTTCCTTGCGATACGTAAAGACGAGTTTCGCCCCCTCGCGATGCAGCGATTTGGCAATGCCCCAGGCAAGGCTCCGCTCGTTGGCGACCCCCATCACAATGACCGTCTTCCCGCTCATCAAACCGGACACGTCGTTTCCTCCAGACTAAATCTTGATAGCTAATCTTAATAGCTGGTGCTAATTCATTTTCCTATTATAGCCTACAAACGCAGTCCGCTCAACTCACGGGCAATGCAACCCCTTTAACAAATGTTTGGCTTTGTTTTTGTCGAACTGGTATTATATAACTATGAAAATAGTGCGAAGCGACTAAACATCCCCTTCCATGGAGCGTACCTATGATCGCCAAATCGCGTTTGTTTGTTAGCGGATTGCTTCTGCTCTCCCTTGCGGTCCCCGTACATACGGTAAGTGCGTCGAATCTGACGGATCGCGGCGGCGACGGTATTCATATCGACGATATCGTGGCATACGCAACCCGGGCGGAAACGTTGTCCGCTTCGGATCTCGCCGGTTTATTGGGGCAAATCGTGCCGCTCTGGGTACCGGACACGCCAACCGATCTCGTTGCCGTTGCCGGCGATTCCGCGGTTCAATTGACTTGGTCGCCCGTCGCCAATGCGGCGTATTACAACGTCTACCGGTCGTCGGACGGTGTCTCCTACCAGTTGATCAGCGCGCGCGGCGCAGTCACTTCTCCCGCTTACGAAGCCGCGGGGCTGTCGAACGGCACCGCCTATTCCTTCCGGGTGACGGCGGCGATGCCCGGCGCGGAAAGCGGCACTACCGACGCCGCAGACGCAACGCCGGCTCCGGCCCAAACGGCGGCTGACATTGCCGATGGAATCACAAGCGTGACGGTTCCCGTTGCAGGAGCAACCCAGCTGACATTGCCCGACGTACCACCGGGCTTTTCCATTGCCATTCTTTCCTCCAGCAACACGGCCGTCATCGGAACGAACGGCGTCATTGCGGCGCCGGCGACCGCAACCAGCGTCAATCTTGTTTTTGTCGTGACCAAATTATCCGATCATTCGACGGCGAATACGGGTATGGTTCCGGTTATGGTGCCTGCTGGTGTCCCTGTGTTCGTACCAAGACCCGGAGCAAGCGTCAATGTTGCGCTGGCGGCGAATAGCGGAACGGTGAGTGCGTCTTCCCAGCTTGGCGGTTTTCCGGCATCGAGCGTCATCAACGGGGATCGAAAAGGAACAGGCTGGGGTAACGGCGGCGGATGGAACGATGCGAATGCAGATGTTTACAACGATTGGTTGACTGTCACCTTTAACGGCGTTCGGACGATTAACGAAATTGACATTATCACCATCCAGGATAATTACAGTTCACCCATCGAACCGACCATTGACATGACGTTTAGCCAGCATGGCATCACGGACTATTACGTCCAATATTGGGAGGCCGGCGATGTCAACGATTGGGTAACGATTCCGGATGGCGTTGTCGCGAACAATAATTATGTGTGGAGGCAATTCACTTTCTCGCCGGTTGCAACCAATCAAATACGATTGATGATTACGAACGCAAAAGGCTACAGCCGGGTCGTCGAAGTCGAAGCGTGGACGTATGTAGCGCCTGATTGAGGCGAGCTTGTTAATAGTGCGGTTTTACGGGTTCGGAAAAAGGGAATGTCGAAAATAAGCCCTATTTGATTGACTATTTCGCCAAAAAGGGCAGGCAACGAAAAAATAGCCAGTGAAATCGCTGGCTATTTCTTTGAAACCGCCGATTTGAAGGCCTTTTGCTCACAATAGCCAGTGTTTTCACTGGCTATTTTCGACGCGCGCGGCAAAATGAGGCGAATAAGCCATTTTTCATGGGCTATTTCGGATGATGAGTCGCTTACCCGGCCAACTCTCGCGCCTCAACGCCCTCCGCGATCAAGTGCACCGTGTTGCGGCCGCTATGCTTGGAGCGGTACAGCGCATGGTCCGCCTGGCGCAGCAGCTGCTCCACGGTATCGGCGGCTGACATCGCTTGCGCGACACCGAAGCTGGCCGTGATCGCCAGTTCCCCCCGCGGTCCGGCCAGCGGGTGACCGGCCAACTCCCGGCGAATGCGCAGCGCCGCCTGCCCGGCCTGCTCCAGCGTCAAGCCCGGCATCGCGACGACAAACTCCTCGCCCCCGTACCGGGCGAACACATCTTCCGTCCGCAGCACGCGCCGGCTCAGCTGCACAATATGCTGCAGCGCGCGGTCGCCGGTTTCGTGCCCGTGCTCGTCGTTGATTCGTTTGAAATAATCGATATCGAACAGCACGATGGACAGCGGTTCGCCGCTGCGATTCGTTTCCGCCAGCAGCGCTTTGCTCAGCCGGAAAAACTGCAGCCGGTTGTATATTTTCGTCAGCCCGTCGTAATAGGCCAGCTCCTTCAGTTCCTCCTGCAGCCGGCGCCGTTCGGTGATCGTCGTCATCACCAGCAGCATGCCCGCCGCTTGTCCGCGCCGCGTGCGAATAAACGAACGGCGAACCAGATAATAGTCCTCCTGCTCCCCGACACGCCAGCCGATTTCGCGAACGTCCTGCGTTTCCCCGCCGATGCCGCCGTTCGAAAGCCTCGCCGGGTCGTCCGAAAGCCGCAGCGGCTCGTCCGTATGAAGCGCCCACACGGCTTCGAGCCTGTGGCCGATCGCCGCGGATGTCAGCTCCGGCATCAGGGCGGCGGCCGCCGAATTGTAGTCGACGAGCCGCAGCTCCAGATCGCAGACGAGCACCCCGTCGTTCATGCTTTCAAACAGCCTGTCGCGGGCAATCGGCACCACGTTGAACAGCCCGGTAGACGTCAGCGCCCACAAATACATCGCCGATGTGACGCTCATCAGCACCGGAATCGGATCGATCCCTTCCGGCGTCATCCCGAACAAATACGCAAAATCGCCCACAAGCGGCAGCAGCACCCCGATCAGCATGGAAAACAGCTGCCTGCGGTACGCCTTCAGCCGGCTCCAGCCGCGAAGCAGCAAAATTACAGCCCCCATCATGCAAGCGCAATTGTAGGCGCCATAGATGGTATACCACGGACCGCCGGCCGCGTTGACCCGCAGCATCGGCGTATCGTCGCGCAATTCCAGCGAACGGTAAAAAAAATGATGCGCGTCGTTGGTCCACATCAGCAGCATCGTGGCGGCCGGGACCAGCAGCAAGGCGATAACGAACGGCCGCCGAATCTGCTTTTCGAACCCGAGATAAATGAGCACAAGCACCAGCTCGAGCGGCGGCAAATACGGCATGCCGATATATTCGATCTGAATCCAGAACTTGATCTCTTCCAGCGAGCCCGCGCCCAGTTCAAGCGCAGCCCCGAAAATATAGACGGCCGAGAGCAGGTTGATGGCGAAAAAAACACGTTTGCCGGCAAAATTCGTTCGTCCGAACAGGACGTAAATGCCCATCAGTACGTTGAATACGCCGGATGTGACGACCAGGGTGATAAAAGCTGCGTATGGTGTGCCCATGTGTATTCTGCTCCATCGGTTAAAATCGCGTGCTGCGTTTGGCGGTCAGCCTGTCTTATCGTGATGGTACCATATAATCAGCACCCGATGGATAGCGCGGCCCAAAAATGAATCTTAAGACCTCCCGCCGTACAAGCCCATGCAAAAAATTGCCGTGTCCGCCTCATGATTGCGGCAACATGCCCAATATACATAAATAAACCCTCAAATAAACGATGGCGAGGAGGCGTTGTTGGTGGCAAACGAGTTTGTCGCGCGATCCTTGAACGAAATCCGGTTCTGGTCGCGGATCATGAAGGAGCACTCGCTGTTCCTGAAGCTGGGCTTCCGGTGCGAGGATACGCAGCTGATCCGGGAAGCGGAGCAGTTCTACTCGTTGTTCGAGCAGATCGAATCGGCGTCCCACAGGTATACGGAACAAACCGATCCGGCGCAAATCCGGCAGTTCAACGTGCAAACCGCAGCGGCGGCGAGCCACATCTGGGCGTTCAAACGCAAGGTGCTGGGCCTCATTATTCAATGCAAGCTGCCGGGCGCCAACAATTTTCCGCTGCTTGTCGATCATACGAGCCGGGAAGCGAATTATTTTCGCAATCGGCTGGTGGAGCTGAACGAAGGCAAGCTAGAGCCGCTGCCGGATGCGATTATCGACGAAAATGTATTTTTCCTGCGCATTATGGCCGATCATGCCAAATTCATTGCCCACTTGCTCGATCCGTCCGAGCGGCAATTGGTGGAGCAGGCGCGAAATTTCGGCCACGATTTTGACCAGCTGCTGTTCCAGGCGATCGACCTCAGCGGCATGCGGCCGCAGGCGCAAACGGTGCCGCTGCTCGATCAGTTTCTTGACGAGAACCGGGTATCGGTGGCGGCATTGCGCGACTTCAAGAAAACGGCGCGGGAGCTGATCGACGCCTGCCGGATCAAAAGCATCATCCACCCGCTGCTGGCCGATCACGTATACCGCGAAGCGGAACGGTTTCTTGCGATCATCGACATGTTCGAAGCGAGCCTGACCGGAGTCAAACCGTAAGCGAACGGCACCGGCAAGCTCCTCCGCGCTGCAATTTTTACAATGTCTCCACATTCCGCTTACTTCCGCCGAATACTGGGCTGTTACGCTGGAAGCATGACGAATTGCGGGAGGAGTTGCCATGCGGATCGCCATCTTTACCGAAACGTTCGCTCCCCAAGTAAACGGCGTCGCCCGTACGCTCAAGCGGTTAACCGATACTTTGCGGCGCCGGGGCGTGGAGCATCTGGTGTTTGCGCCCACGCACGCCGGGAACGGCGCCGACGATTCCAATTGGATGCGGCCGGTCGGCAGCATCCCGTTCTTTCTTTACCCCGAATGCCGGCTGGCCATGCCGAATACGATCGCGATGCGCGCAGAGCTCGACCGGTTCAAGCCCGACCTGATTCATTTGGCCACACCGTTCAATGTCGGCTTGTGCGGCCTGCGATACGCGCGCAAACGCGGCGTCACCCATGTCGCTTCGTACCATACCCATTTCGACCGGTATTTGTCCTACTATCACATTAGTCTGGCCGTGCCGATGTACTGGAAATACATTCGCTGGTTTCATCGCACCTGTTCGGCTACCTTCGCTCCATCGCTGGAAACGATCCGGACGCTGCGCGAGCAGCAGCTGTCCGGCATGCGGCTGTGGTCGCGCGGCGTCGATTGCCGCCTGTTCGCTCCGGTCAAGCGGGACAGCGCAGGCGTTCGAAGTGAATACGGCATCGACGCTCCGCTCCTGCTGCTGTATGTCGGGCGGATAGCGCCGGAAAAAGATATCGACACGCTGCTCGCCGTCATGCAGTCGATCGCGGCCGGGGCGATGCGGCACTCCGTGCACTGGCTCGTCGTCGGCGACGGCCCGATGCTGCCCGACATGCGGGCCAAAGCGCCGGCCAATGTCACCTTCACCGGCTACAAGTCCGGCGAGGAACTGGCGCGGCTGTACGCGTCGGCCGATGTGTTCGTTTCGTCGTCGAGCACGGAAACGTTCGGCAACGTGGTACTGGAAGCGATGGCGTCGGGGGTTCCGGTCGTCGGAGCGGACGCCGGCGGCGTGCGCGAAACCATAAGTGCCGGCGTCACCGGCCAGCTCTGCACGCCGCGGGATGCCGGCGCTTTTGAAAGCGCGATTCGCCGTCTGACGGAGCATGCCGACGTCCGGTCCGCTTATGGCGCCGAAGCTCGGCAAACGGCGCTGGGCCGCTCCTGGGACGCCGTGTTCGACCGGCTGCTGGCGGATTATGCCGCTATCGCCGCAGGCAAAACGGCAGGCGCCGACCCGCACAGCGCCTGACGACGCAACCATTTCCGCGAGGAGGAAACCCGATGCGCATCACAATAGCAGGAACCGGTTACGTCGGATTGGTAGCCGCCGTTTGTTTGGCCGTACGCGGACACGATGTGGTGGCGGTCGACCGCGAAGAGATCGTTCGCGGACTGAAGGAAGGCAAACCGGGCATATGGGAGCCCGGGCTCGACAAGCTGCTGGCGGAAGCGATCGGCAGCGGACGTTTGGCATTCGGCACCGATATCGCCCGCGCGGCCGTACACGCCGATGCGCTGATGATTGCGGTCGGCACCCCTTCCCTTGCCGACGGCAGCGCCGACATGCGGCAATTGCGGGCGGCGTTCGGCGAGCTGATGCGGGCCCGCGTCTGTCCGAAGCTAGTGATCGTCAAAAGCACGGTGCCGATCGGCACCTGCGAGGAATGGGGAACGATTTTGCGCCGTGAAGGCTTCGATACGGAGGTCGCCTACAACCCGGAATTTATGCGGCAAGGCAGCGCGATCCGCGACTTTCTCGAGCCGGCGCGAATCGTGCTCGGCTGCGATTCGCCCGCTGCGGCCGAACGGCTGCGCCGCCTGTACGCGGCCTGGAACGCGCCGATTCATCTTTGCGGCAGGCGCAGCGCCGAAATGATCAAATACGCGTCCAACGCGTTTCTTGCGACGAAGCTGTCGTTCGCCAACATGATGGCCGATCTGTGCGAAGGGTACGGCGCCGATATTCGCGATGTAGTAGCCGGCATCGGCTTCGATAAACGAATCGGCGGCGACTACATGCAGGCGGGCGTCGGCTACGGCGGCTCCTGCCTGCCGAAGGATCTGCAGGCGCTGCAGGCCGCCGGGCGGGCAGTCGGCTGCCCGCTGCCGCTGCTTGACGCCGCCAAACAAGTGAACGACCGGCGCATCCCCGCCTTGTTCGACAAGCTGCTTGCCGCCTGGGAGGAACTCCCGCGCAGCGGCAAACGACTGACCGTGTTCGGCCTTTCCTTCAAGCCGAACACCGGCGATTTGCGCGAGGCGCCGGCGCTGGCGTTTCTGTCGATGTGCCTGACGCACGGCATCGACGTTTGCGCCTACGATCCGGTCGTGCGCAGCATTCCGCTGCCCGGCGTGCAGTTGGCGTCCGATCCGTACGAAGCCGCAGCGGCGTCGGACGCCGTCGCCATCATGACGGAGTGGCCGCAGCTGGCGGCGCTCGACTGGCACCGCATCGCTTCCGCGATGCGCACGCCGGTCGTGCTCGACGGCCGCAATGCGCTGCCGAAGGACGCGATCGTGCGGCTGCTGGCCGCAAGCGGTGCCAGGTATGTGCCGACCGGCCATCCCGCGTCGGCGCTCCGCCCGACCCCGGCGCTGGCCGGCAACATGTAGCGGGCGGCCGGACCATCGCCAGAACCATCGCGCCCGAATGGATGGCTTTGGCGGAGAGACGGTTGCCTCGGCGGCCTGCTCGAGTACCCATTCAAGAATAGCCCATAAAAACCGGCCTATTCGTCCGTTTTCCCGCAGGCCGCGGAAAATAGCCAGCGAAAACACTGGCTATTCCGGCCCAATCGCCGCGGAATCGCACCTTTTCGTCAAATAACCAGCGAAATCGCTGGCTATTTTCGACGAAGGCACGAAAAAGCGGCGAATAGGCCACTTTTCAAGGCTTATTTTTGCGACGCATCGATTGGGAACGCTTTCATGCAAGCGCCGCCAGCCAATTCGACTCCTGCGCCCTGCGGGAACCGGGATTGACGAGTGCCGGGCCGCCACTTATGATGGACTCAATCGAGACATAATCGGAGGCGCAGCCGGCCATGATTACCGCAACGCGTGTTACGGACAATGCCCCGGCGGGCAAGTCCCGCTCCCTGCGGCGCAGCCTCGTCATCGTGCTGCTGCTCAGCACTATCGTGCCGATCGTGTTGATGGGCATCGGCTCCTACTACCTGATCTACTCGATCCTCGACAACAAAATCGCCAACGCCGTACAAAGCACGCTGCGGCAGGTGCGCTCGAACATCGATAAAACGTACGCCAACCTCAATTACGTTTCCCAGCAGCTTTCCTCCAACGACCTGCAATTGCTGTTCCAATCGGACGATACGGTCGAGCGCTACATCCTGAGCCAGACCGTATTCAAAAATCTCGACCTGGTCAGCTTTACGAACCCCGATACGGGACTGTTCTACTACTACACGCCTCCGGAGAACAGCGTCTTTTTCCAAAACCAGAGCATTCGCGAAGGCGCCGACCCGGCCGCCTTGCCGCAGTTGACCGCCGTAAAAGGCGTCACCTACCACGCCCCGCACCGCACGTTATCGGACAAGGGCGATCTTGTCCTGTCCGTCACCCGGTCGATCAATATCGCCAAACGGTCCCCGCTGTACGTGTATGTGGAATCGAACAACGATCTGTACAACCGGCTGCTCAACAGCGAGCAGTACGGCATGCAGGCGATTCATCTGCTGGCGGACAGCCGGGGCAGCGTCATTTTCAGCCAGGACGAAGCGCTGTTCCCCGTCGGCACGTTGATGCCGGCGCAGGTGAACGACCACGGGTACGCGGAACGCAGCGGCCGCTACGTGTTCCGCGAGGCGAGCGCCGAACAGGGCTGGTCCGTGTACACCGTCATCGATCGCCACACGTTCCAGGCCGAAATGAAAAGCTGGACGCTGCTCGGCGCCGCCATCGCCGTCGTTTCGCTGCTGTTCAGCGGCGCGCTCGGCTGGTCGATCTGGAAGATGGTGTACCGGCCGCTTGCCAAGCTGAACAGCGAAATTCGCAAGGTAAAAGCGAGCCGTACGCACGACGACGTGCCGCACGCGCAGGAAATCCGGCTGACGCGCATCGCCGAATTCGACGACGTGCTGCTGCAGTTCCAGGACATGCGTACCCGCATCCGCATGCTGCTGAACGAGCTGATGCAGAAGGAAGAGGACAAGCGCTACCTGGAAGTGGAGAAGCTGGTCGCCCAAATCAACCCGCATTTCCTGTACAACACGCTGAACACGGTGCAGTGGCTGGCGAAGGCAAACGGCCAGGAGGAAATCGTCAACCTGATCGCGGTTTTCACCCGGCTGATGCGCTACAACCTCGGCAAGGACGGCGGCCTCGTCGCCCTGCGCGACGAAATTGCCGCGCTCCGCGACTATATCGCGCTGCAGCAAATCCGCTACAACTACGTATTCGCCATCCGCATCGACGCGGACGACAATACGCTGGACGTGCTGGTGCCGCGTTTCCTGCTGCAGCCGCTGATCGAAAATGCGATCTACCACGGCCAATCGGAGGACGGCAGCGCCATCTCCCTCACCGTAACGGACGAAGGCGACGGCTCGATTCTGGTGCAGGTGCGGGACAACGGGCCCGGCATGAGCCCGGAGCAAATCCACAAGCTGCTTGCTTACCGGCTCGTGCCCGAACGGGACAAAATCGGCATGGGCATCGGCCTGCACTACGTCGCCACCATGCTGCGCGTCCACTTCGGCGAACGAACCGGTCTGCGCGTCGACAGCCGGCCGAACGAAGGCACCACGATTTCGTTTCGCCTGCCGCGCGCGCCGGGACTGGCCGCAGCGCCAAGAGAGGAGCCCCGCCATGATTAATGCAATCGTCGTCGAAGACGAATATATCGTCCGCTTAGGCTTCATCGCCGCGATGCCGTGGGCCGAATTCGGCATTCGTATCGTCGGCGAAGCGGCCAACGGACGCAAGGCGATCGAGCTGCTGGAGCGCGCCGAAGTCGACCTGCTGATCACCGACCTGTCGATGCCGGTCATGAACGGCTTCGACCTGATGCGCCACGTGCGCGAGGCGTATCCGCACATTCGCATCGTCGTGCTCACGTGCCACGAGGATTTTCATTACATCCGCGACGCCATGCGGTTCGGCGCGCTCGATTACATTATCAAGACGGAAATCGAAGGCGACAACATGCAGGAAGCGCTGCGGCGGATCATGGCGCGCCTGCGCGAAACGCAGCCGGCGGCAACCGCCGAAACGGCGCCTTCCGCCGACGAAGCCGGCTGGTCCGAAGCGGACGGCCAGCGGCTGCAGCGGCATATCGACCGTTATTTGCCGCTTTACTTTGCCGTGAGCGACAGCGAGCGCGCCGCCCTGGGCGAAGAGTTACGGGAGCTGGCTCCGCCGGTGGCCGAGCTGCGCAAGGCGATGCACTATTTGCTCGTGGAATGGAGCCGGACGCCCGGCATCGGCAGCCTGCACGAGTGGTCGCGCCAGGCGGACCGGCTGCAGTCGGCGGACGACTGGGACAAGACGCTGGGCGACATTCGGCTGTACTTGCGCAAGCGGCTGCGGCTCGCCCATTACCCGGAAGACGTCGTGCTGCGCATTCTGCAAGCCAAAGAAAAGCTGGCCGCCGAACTGGACGCGCGCACGACGCAGAGCGATCTGGCCGAAAGGCTGCGGCTCAGCCGCGGGTATTTCAGCCGCGCGTTTCAGGATATTGTCGGCGAACCGTTCAATGACCACTTGAAGACGCTGCGCATGAACCGGGCGAAGCTGTTGCTCGCGCAAACGGCCAAGCCGGTGGCCGACGTCGCCGAAGAATGCGGCTTTCTCGATCACCGCTATTTCAGCCGGCAATTCCGCGAGGAAACCGGCTTGCTGCCTTCCGAATACCGCAGCCGCCATGGGCAAGGGTGAAATTTGTTCTCCGCAGGTGTGAATGCGCGCGCCAAGTAAAGTCGCAATTCGCCCTTCGCGAAGCCGATTGTCGCTCACGCTTCGCGGATGCGACCGGCTACTATGAAGCTGTAGCCCAAATCATTTTCGCAAACGGAGGTTCGCTTCATGAAGAAGTGGAAAGCCACCCTGCCCGTCACCCTCGCCGTCGTCCTGACCGCCGGCACGGCGTGCAGCGGCAAACATGAAACCGCTGCCACGCCGACACCGGCAGCCTCGTCCGCCCAGCCTTCGGCAAGCCCGAAGGCGACGGCCAAAGACCCGTTCGGCAAGTTCGAGCAGCCGGTTACGCTGAGCGTCGGGTATTACAATCCCGACGAATACAAGTGGCCGGACGGGGCCATCAACGACAACGAGTACACGAAGCTGTACGAGGACAAGCTGAACGTCAAGTTCAAGCACGCGTTCGAAGTGCCGCACGCCGGCTACGAGCAGAAGGTCAATCTGATGGTGTCGAGCAACGACATCCCGGACGTGCTCGTCGTAACCGAGTCGCAGTTCAAGCTGCTGGCCGAATCGGACATGCTCGAGGACTTGTCCAAGGTGTTCGACGATTACGCTTCGCCGACGCTGAAGAAGCTGTACGCCGATTTTGGCCCGGAATTTATGCGCAAAGTGTCTCCCGGCGGCAAGCTGCTCGGGCTCCCTTCCACCGCGCCCGCCCGCAACAACGACGGCGTCGTCTGGATTCGCCGCGACTGGCTGAAGAACGTCGGCATCGAGCTGCCGGACACGATCAAGATGGCCGATCTGGAGAAAGTGGCCAAAGCGTTCGTCGAGAACGACCCGGACCAGAACGGCAAAAAGGACACCTACGGCATCCAGAGCACGTCCAATTTCGTCACCGCCTCGATGGGCTACAACACGCTCGACCTGCTGTTCACCGCGGGCAAGTCGTTCCCGAAAATATGGACCAAGGACGCCGGCGGCAACATCGTCTACGGCTCGCTGACCAAAGAAACGAAAACGGCGCTTGGCGCCATCCGCGACCTGTACGCCAAAGGGCTGATCGACAAGGAGTTCGGCACGATCAAGCCGGAGCAGTTCAACAAGGACATCTACTCGGGCAAAGCCGGCATCACTACCGGCCAGTCGTGGTCGTCGATCGCGTTTCCCGATTCCGTCAAGAACGATCCGAAGGCGGACTGGAACGCGTACATGCTCGTCGCGGACGACGGCAATTACTACTCCCGCCAATCCAACCCGATCGAGAAGATCGTCGTGGTCAAAAAAGGCGTCAAAAACCCGGAAGCGCTCATCAAAGTCGTCAATCTGATGGCCGAGATGGACAACCGCAAGCCGAATTCGCCGACGGTGTACACGACGACGACCGGCACGACGTGGACGGTGCGGCCGATCCAGGTGCAGATCCGCGAGAAGAATACGTTCAGCGACCGGATCAAAAACCTGCAGGCAACGGCGGCCGGCACGTTCAAGCGCGAGGACCTGCCTCCGAACGACGTGAAAATTTTCGACGATTACAAAAAGGGCTATGAAGCGCTCAAATCGGACCCGGCCGCGTGGGCGTTCGTCATCTACATGTTCAACGGCGGCAAAGTGGTGCTCAGCCCGCTGACAAAAGAAGTGTACAGCGAGTATTACGGCATTACCAAGAGCATGGAAACGAAATGGGCGAACCTGACCAAGCTGGAAAACGAAGCGTTCCTGCGCATTATTGTCGGCGACAAGCCGCTCGACTATTTCGATACGTTCGTGGACGATTGGAAAAAACAAGGCGGAGACGACATCACGAAGGAAGTCGCGGCCGAAATCAAGCGTCTGTCCGGCAAATAGCCGGCCGGATGCGGATCGGAGGAAGCCGCATGAACAACAAGGCGGTGCAGGCGCACTATCATTTGATGATGCTGCCGGGCATGATACTGCTCGCCGTTTTCAGCTTTTACCCGATTCTCGGATCGGTGATCGCGTTCAAAAAATATTTGCCGGCCAAAGGGATCTGGGGTTCCCCCTGGGTTGGCCTCGACAACATCGCCTATATGTTCCAGATTTCGGACAGTAAGGTTATTTTGTACAACACGTTGTTTATCGCCCTGATGAAAATGATCGCCGGGCTCGTTGTGCCGCTCGCCTTTGCGCTGCTGCTGAACGAAGCCCGGGTGCGGCTGGTCAAACGGGTCGTGCAGACGATCGTTTATTTGCCCCACTTCATGTCCTGGGTGCTGCTGTCGGTCATCATGCTGAACCTGCTGTCGCTGCGCGGGGTCGTCAACCAGTTTCTCGGCTTGTTCGGGATCGAACCGATCCTGTTTCTCGGCAGCAACAGCTGGTTTCCCGCCGTGCTGGTCGGAAGCGACGTGTGGAAGGACTTCGGCTTTTCGGCGATCATTTATTTGGCGGCGCTGACTGCGATCAATCCGTCGCTGTACGAGGCAGCCGAAATCGACGGCGCCTCGCGCTGGCGCAAGCTGGCGCATATTACGCTGCCCGGCATTTTGTCGACCGTCGTGCTGCTGGCGACGCTGTCGCTCGGCAACATTCTCGACGCCGGCTTCGAGCAAATTCTCAACCTGTACAACCCGCTCGTCTACGCGTCCGGCGACGTCATCGACACGTACGTGTACCGGGTCGGGCTGGTGCAGTCGCAATACGGCATCGCCAGCGCCGTCGGGCTGATGAAATCGGTCGTCAGCTTCGTGCTGATCGTGATCTCCTATCAGCTTGCCGCGCGGCTGGCGAATTACCGCATTTTCTAGAGCGAGGAGGACCCGTCTTGCACAGCTACGGCACGAATCGAACGAACCGCGGTGTCGACCTCCTCATTCACACGCTGCTGATCGTGATTGCCTTTGTTTCGCTGTTTCCGATTCTGAATGCGTTCGCCAACTCGCTGAGCGACCGCGCCGCCGTCGCCGCGATGAAAGTAACGATTTATCCGATCGATTTCAGTTTGGCCAACTACCGGGCGATTATGGAAGACAAGCAGTTTTTCACGTCGTTCGGCGTGTCGATCGAACGCGTGCTGCTCGGCGGCGCGATCCAGTTCGCGCTGACCGTGCTGCTCGCCTACCCGCTGTCGCGCCATCCGCGGCGGTTCAGGGGCCGGGGCATTTATATGTGGGCGATCGTCGTGGCGATGCTGTTCCACGGCGGGCTCATTCCGTGGTACATCACCGTCAAGTCGGTCGGGCTACTCGACACGATCTGGGCGCTGGTGCTGCCCAAGGCGGTGCCGGTGTTCAACGTCATCCTGCTGATGAACTTCATGCGCGGGCTGCCGAAGGAGTTGGACGAGGCGGCTGAAATCGACGGCGCGGGGCCGTGGTACCAGCTCGTCAAGCTGTACGTGCCGCTGTCGCTGCCGGCGCTGGCCACGGTGACGCTGTTCAGCATCGTCGGCCACTGGAACGCTTTTTTCGACGGGTTGCTGCTGATCCACAGTCCGGAGCGCATGCCGCTGCAAACGTACATCAACCTGTTCATGCTGCAGACGCAGCAGCTTGACGATCTCGACCCGGACCAGATGGAGATGCTGCTGAAAATGTCGAACCAGGGGCTGAACGCGGCCAAAGTCATGCTCAGCATGGTGCCGATCCTGCTGCTGTACCCGCTGCTGCAGCGCTTCTTCATCCACGGTATCGTGCTCGGATCGGTAAAAGAGTGACGTGCTCCGCCGAAGGCAACGGCAGGGAGCCGCCGGCACGATGTTGTTGAAATAGGCCATGAAAAATGGCTTATTGGCTCCGTTTCGGATGTTTCGTCGGAAATAGCCAGTGAAAACGCTGGCTATTTCGGTGAAATGCCGTTCAATCGGGGATTTTGACACGAATAGCCAGTGAAATCACTGGCTATTTCGTGGCGACTGCTCCATTTGCGGCAAATAGGCCATGGAAAGCGGCTTATTTCGCCAGCTCGTTGTTCGATTTGGCGGGGGAGTCATGGATCCGTGGTTTTGTTTGCGCGGCGAAGCAAAAACCTGATTTGTTGAACCATTTTGGGGCAGACGGAGGGGTCAATGCGGCGCGTTAAGCAACGTTTCTTGAAAGAGATTCCACTCCAGACTGATGATCGCTGCACAAGGGGAACATTCCTTTCGCTTGCTGGCGAGACCTGTACTGTCCTCTCCTTGTTTTGCGGTACCGCAGCGACCGGCTTCATTGGAGCCCGATCTGCGAGGCGATGCAACGCACTTCCGTCAAACTCGGCAACATGCGGCTGGGTAAGGCGATGGCGGATGAATGGTCGAAGTCGATAAGTAGCTGAGGTCGGTGGGTAGTTGAGGTTGATGGTTAGCTGGTGCCGGTGAGTAGTCGAGATTGATAGGTAGCTGGTGCCGGTGAGTAGTTGAGATTGATAGGTAGCTGGTGCCGGTGAGTAGTTGAGGTTGATAGGTAGCTGGTGCCGGTGAGTAATCGAGGTTGATAAGTGGCTGGTGCCGGTGAGTAGTCGAGGTTGATAGGTAGCTGGTGCCGGTGAGTAGTCGAGGTTGATAGGTAGCTGGTGCCGGTGAGTAGTCGAGGTTGATAGGTAGCTGGTGCCGGTGAGTAGTCGAGGTTGATAAGTGGCTGGTGCCGGTGAGTAGTCGAGGTTGATAGGTAGCTGGTGCCGGTGAGTAGTCGAGGATGATAGGTAGCTGGTGCCGGTGAGTAGTCGAGGTTGATAGGTAGCTGGTGCCGGTGAGTAGTCGAGGTTGATAGGTAGCTGGTGCCGGTGAGTAGTCGAGGTTGATAAGTGGCTGGATGTTGTCAGGTTAAGCGAGGGTAGCTGTCCGAGTCGCTGCACCACTCGCCGAAACGCCGCTGCAAGGCTGAAATCAGCCTTATTTCGCCCGCTACTCACCAAAAACGCTGCTGCAACGCTGAAATCAGCCTTATTTCGCCCGCCACTCGCCTAAACGCTGCTGCAACGCTGAAATCAGCCTTATTTCGCCCGCTACTCACCGAAACGCTGCTGCAAGGCTGAAATCAGCCTTATTTCGCCCGCTACTCACCGAAACGCTGTTGCAACGCTGAAATCAGCCTTATTTCGCCCGCTACTCGCCTAAACGCTGCTGCAACGCTGAAATCAGCCTTATTTCGCTGACATCCCGAGCAATGAAAACTTACTTTTCCTGACAATATTGAGGCGCCTCCCCATTGTCGCAGCCCCCCCTCTTCGGAGCGATGTGCCTATATACATGAAGCTCCGAAAGAGAATTTGGCTCCCCTGTTGCGCATGACAGCGTTAATGGATGCATGTGACACAGAAAAAGCGGAATTCCGATAGACGACGAAGCAGCTGGGACCAGGGCGTTGCTGCCAGGTTAAACGACCGGCTCGCTGAAGGAGCGAAACGAATGACAGATGTGCTGACGATTCATTGGTGGACCGACCTCCACCTGCGCGACGAGCTGACCGGCAAGCCGGAAGCCGAAGGCGCCATCTGGATGGAGCGGCATTATTACGCCGCGCTAGACAAACTGAAGATGAGCGTCGATATCGCCAACGCGGAGCGGCCGGATCTGACCGTCTGCACCGGCGACGTTATCGACCGCAAGCAGCCGCTGCTGGCGTTCGCGCAGATGTGGGACCGGGTAGCCGGACCGAAGGCGTTCATGCTCGGCAACCACGATCTTGACGCCGGCTACGACAGCGTCGTGCGCGAGCTTGGCTGCGAGGAAAGGCCAGTGACGGCCGGCAGCCGATTCACCTGCTCGTTCCCGCTGTATCGCGGACAGACGCGGGCACGCGTGCTGCTGCTCGACACTTATGTTGACGCAGAGGGCCGTCACCGGTACGATACGTGTGAAGGAACGATCGGCGAAGCGGCGTTCGCCTGGCTCGAAAGCGAAATGACAATCTGCGCGGAGACGGTTGTGCTGCTGTTCGCGCACAACGGCATCGATGGGCCGGAAATGTACTTCGACCCGCGGCATGCGGCCCGCTTCCGCGAATTGGCGTCGCGCGTCGTTGGCAGCGGCAAGCGGCTGTATCATCTCGCCGGGCACCATCACGTGTATCCGCTGGCGGTCGTGCGCGATGTGCTGCCAGGCTACACGTTCGTCAACGGCGTCGCGATGATCGCCGGTTCCCGCTCCAGCGTCAACGTGCTGACGTTGGACGAACGGGGCGAACTGGCGATCGACTATCGCGCAGTCGAGTACCCGTATCGGCCGTATCGGCCGCATCATCCCGATCGGTCCGATCGGGCATCCACCTACCAAAACTGACAAGGGGTTTGTTATCATGCGGTTGTCCATCATTCGCCACGCCGATCCCGACTATGCGAACAATACGATTACGGCCGCCGGCCACCTGGAGGCAAAGGCGCTGGCAGACCGGCTGCAGCGGGAAGGCGTCGACCGCATTTACACGTCTCCGCTGCCGAGGGCGCAGCTTACGTCGCAGTATACGGCGGATCGGCTCGGTCTGGCGACGGTCGTTCTGCCGTGGACGCGTGAGCTCGAAGGCTGGCACATCGACGGCGTGCAAGGGCCGCATACCGCCGCCTGGAACGTGAACGGAGAGACGGTGCGCGAGCGGGCGCCGTTTCCCGGCAGCGGCGACTGGCACGCGTTCGGCCCGTTCGCCGGCGGCGGCTTCCGCGAGCGTTTCGAGGCGCTGCAAGCCGAGTCCGACCGCTTCCTCGCCTCCCTCGGCTACGAGCGCGACGGCGGCCGCTACCGGATCGCCGCGCCGCATCGCGAACGGATCGCCGTCTTTTGCCACCTCGGCTTCGGCTTGACATGGCTGGCCCACCTGCTCGAGCTGCCAGTCCCTTCCGTATGGACGTCGTTCTGGAAAGCGCCCAGCTCGGTAACCACTGTGCTGTTCGACGAACGATCGGCGCAATGGGCCGTGCCCCGCTGCCTGTGTGTCGGCGATACGTCGCACCTGCACCACGCCGGCTTGCCGCTCAGCGCGCAAGGCATTATCGCGAACCGGGACTGAACGCTGCTGCGCACACCGGCCGCTGTGGGACAGGTCAGATGCCTCTTGGCAGCAAAATAAGCCGGGAAAAGCGGCATATTTCAACATCGACGCCCGAATTAGAGCAAATAAGCCGGAAAACCCGGCTTATTCCACCTCCGTCGCCCCGGCCACACCAAATATGCCGGAAAACCAGGCTTATTCCACCTCCGTCGCCCTGGACACACCCAAATTAGCCGGAAAACCCGGCTTATTCCCCCCCGTCGCCCTGGACACACCCAAATTAGCCGGAAAACCCGGCTTATTCCCCCCCGTCGCCCGGGACACACCAAATAAGCCGGAAAATCCGGCTTATTTGAACGTCGACGCCCTGGCCAAGCCATATAAGGCGCTTTCCAGCTTTCCAGGCAAGGGTTACTGGCTCTGCCTTCCTCGCTCCCCTTGCTCCGCCTCGCCGCCGCAGCACACCACAACGTCCCGCCGCCGCGCCGCCGGTTCCACCTGCAGCCGCACCGGCTGGCCCGGTTCATACGCCACTTCCACCGTCGTACCCCGGCCGGCGTGCAGCTTGAACCGGACCGGCAACTCGCTCGGCCATGCAGGCAGCACGTAGATCGCATCGCCGCGCGTTTGCAGCAGCATCGACTGCAGCGCCATCATCGCCGCCGCGCTGTGATCCTGGTCCGGCACCCAGTCGTAGTTCGGCCCGAAGAAACCCGGGAACCGGCCGAACGGAGCGCCGAACCGCGAAGCGACGTCCTGCCACGCTTCTTCCGCCAGCCCGAGCCAGGCCGCCTGGATGCCGTCCTGGTGCCAGCCGACGCCGCGCTTCACCCGGCGGGCCGCAAACGTGCGGCGGCCGATCCCCTCCGCGCCGCTGCCGACCGCATACAACGGATACGGGAACACGGCGTACAGCTCGGGATTTTCCACGTTCATGATCGGCCCGATCAGTTCCTCCGCTGCGGCGATGCGCGTCTCCCCGTCGGAAACGTCAAGCGGCACTTGCGGCAGCTCGCTCAGCATGCGCCGCCACTGCGCCGTGCACCGCGCCGGCCACACGCCGTCGCCGCAGGCGAGCAGCGCCGTCAGCACATGGCGCAGCCCGGCCAGCTCGGGCGCCGGGTTGACCGCCTCGTGCCACGTTTCCAGCGCCGACGCCGGCTCGATGCGCAGCAAGCCCGCCGTATCCCGCGGATAATGCGCGTCATAGAAGCCGAGAATCGCCTCCGCCAGCGGCAGCAGCGTCGTTTCGCGGAAAGACGCGTCCGCGGCATAAGCGTCGTAAGCCAGCATCATCGCCACCAGCTCAAGCCCGCCTTGCCAATAGTAGCGGATATACCCGTTGACAACGTGCGCAATCGGCAATCCGTCACGGTTCCAGCCATAATTGTCGTTGGCGTACGTGCCCCAGAACGCCATCGTTTCCGGAAAATAAGCGCCCTCGTGGCCATAGTACAGCCGCGTCCGGCCGACAGCCAGCGGAAGCGCGCGCTCGTACATGGCGAACAGCGGCGGCATCAGGTCGCAATCGCCCGCCGCCAGCATCGGCCAGTACATCAGGCGCGTGTTTTGAAACCAATAGTGGCCGCCCCAGCGCCGATAGTCGGCGTTGAAGTTTTCGCGCGGCTGGTTTTCGCTTTGCACGTCGATGTCCATCGTGAAGAGCGACCCGTTGAATTTGATCGGGTGCCGCCCCCGGCCCGCGCAAGCGAGCAAATACCGCTGCAGCGCATACCCGCGCGCGACGGTCGCCGCTTCCCCGGCCTTTGCCGTTCCGCTATCCGCCGCTTCCCCGCTTTCGTTCGCCGCCGCTCCGGCCGCCCCTTCGCCCAGCTCTATATAGCTGCGCCGCCAGAAGGCGTCCCACCAGTCGCGATGCGCCGCCCGAGCAGAAGCGAGCGGCACCGCGCCGCTTGCCGCCGCGTGCTCCTGCAGCTGCGCCAGCCATTCTCCGGCCGAGCCGGTTTGCGCGCCGTGCACGACGACCGTAAGCGCCGCCTCCGTCACTTCCCGCTCCGTCGCCAATTCGCAAGGACCGACCCGGCGAAATCCCGTCCCCGCCATCCGCGCGCCCGTCGTCAAGCCGAGCAGCGGATCCGTTAGCGTCGCCGTCAGCGGTCCGAGCCCCTGGTGATCCATCGTCGCCTGCCATACGCTGCGCTCGTTGCGATGATACCAGATCACGCTGTCGTCTTCCGTCTCCGCAACCGTATCGGGCGCTTCAATCCGCGGCTCCGGCGCGTTCATGTAGCCGTAAAATCCGCGCAGCTCCTCCTTCGGAACGACACGCTCCTCCGTGCGCCACAGCTCCAGCCGGGCAGCGATCGCCACCGGCCGGTCCGCCTGCGCCTCCACGTGAACCGCCGGCCGGTTGGCATCGCACCATACCGCGATCCGAACGCTGTCGCCAGCCGTCCCCGCTTCGATCGTCACTTCGCCGCGCCGCAAGGAAAGCGTTTGCCGAAACGGCCGGCGCAGCAGCGCGTTCGGCGTCAGGCTGACGCGCAGCCGCCCGAGCTTGAGCAGCCGCCCGTTTTCGTCCCATGCGTCGGTTTTGCTCACATAAACAAGCAGATCGCCGTTCTCCTCGACCCACACGTTCAGCCCGATGTCGCCGTTCCCGGCAGGCATCGAATCCCACGACCCGGCGCTCGGGCTGTTCCAAATTACCTCGTATTTCTTGTCCATGCGCTCTCTCCCCGCAAATGGTATCCAGCAACCGCCCGAAACTGCTCCAAGAATAGCACAGCCGGCTGCGGCTAACAATCGGGCGGCGTGTGCAAATTTTTTGAGGCGTGTGCATTTTTTTCGAATGGAATAAAAAAGCGGTTTCAACCATCGCCAAACGCGGCGCAGCAGCGACAACTTTGCAAAATAAGCCATGTTTTTATGGCCTATTTCGCCAAAAACGGGCTTCTCCTCCAAAATAACCAGTGAAATCACTGGCTATTTCGTCCAAAAGGCCCGATTCGGGACCTCGCGGAGCAAATAAGCCATGTTTTCACTGGCTATTTCCCCCGAGGCGAGCCCAATCGGGCAAATAAGCCATTTTTCATGGGCTATTTTCGTCAACCCGCCCCGGCAACAAGAAAAACCGCCGGTCTACATCGACTCGGCGGGTTTGATGCGTTTCATGTCCTTGTACTGCAGCTCGAACAGGCGGTGATAATACCCTCTGTGCGCCAGCAGCTCGAAGTGGCTGCCGGTTTCGCGCACTTTGCCTTTGTGCATGACGATGATCTGGTCGGCATGCTGGATCGTCGACAGCCGGTGCGCCACGATCAGCGTCGTCCGCCCTTGCGAAATCGTCTGCAGCGCGTCCTGCACGATCAGCTCCGTTTCCGTGTCGATGTTCGAGGTCGCTTCGTCGAGAATGAGAATTTTCGGCCGGAACACGATCGCGCGGGCGAACGACAGCAGCTGCCGCTGGCCGAGCGACAGCGTCACCCCGCGCTCGCCGAGCGGCGTATGCAAACCTAGCGGCAGCTTGCCGACGAACGGCTCCATATGCACCATGCGCACCGCTTCGGCCACCTGGTCGTCGCCGATCGCATCGTTTTGCAGCCGGATGTTGGAGGCGATATCGCCGGTGAACAGGAACACGTCCTGCTGCACGACGCTCACCGTTCGCCGCAGCTCGTCGAGCGGAAGAAGCCGGATATCGATGCCATCGAGCGTGATGGAGCCTTTCTGAATATCGTAGAACCGGTTGATCAACTGGATGATCGAGCTTTTGCCCGCTCCCGTCGCACCGACGAACGCCACCGTTTGCCCCGGCTCGATGGTGAAGCTGACGTCGCGCAGCACCCATTCGCCTTCATTATAAGCGAACCATACATGCTCGAAACGGATCCGGCCTTTGACATGATCGCTCAGCCGCAGCGGCTCGGGAGCGTCGACGATCGCCGGCTTTTCGCTCAGCATTTCGTAAATGCGCTCCGCGCCGACCATCGCGGTTTGAATCTGGTTGTACTTCTCCGCGATGCTCTGCAGCGGCTGGAAAAACTGGCGGATATACTGCGTAAACGCGTAGACGATACCGAATGTGATTGCGCCGTCCAGCACTTTGACGCCGCCGTACCAGACGAGCAGCGCAATGGCGAGATTGCCGACGAAGCCGATCGCCGGCTGGAAGATCGAGTTGATCGTCGTGCTCCTCATGCCCGCGCGGTAGTATTGCTGGTTGTGATCGTCGAATTGCTCCCACTGCCGCTGTTCGCGAATGAACAGCTGGGTGATGCGGATGCCGGACAAGTTCTCCGCGAGGAACGCGTTCAGCCGCGACAAGATCAGCCGCGCCTTGCGCTGCGCTTCGCGTACCGAGTTGCGGTACCAGAACGTCAGCAGCGCCAGCCCCGGCAGCACGACGAACGCCAGCAGCGACAGCTTGACGGACAGCTGCAGCATGATCACCACAATGCCGATCATGACGATGATGTCTTTGATCAGGTTGACGACAACCTGCGAATACAGCTGGTTGAGCGCCTCGGTGTCCTGCGTGACGCGAACGACGATGCGTCCGACCGGGTTGCGGTCGAAGAACGACATCGACATCTTGCTGAGATGAGTAAACATTTTTTCACGGATATTGAAAATGATATGCTGCCCCGTATACTGCAGCAAATTGCCCTGGATATAGTTGAGCACCGAACCGCCCGCAACCGCCAGCAAAAATAGCAGGCCAAGCTGAAGCAGGCCGTTCAGATCCTTGTGCCGGAAGGCGTTCGTCTGTTCCTTGTCCAGCGGCGCGGCGGCATACGTTGCATGGTCCGCCCGGATCGAAACGGCGCTTCCGCCGTTTTCCAGCACCGGCTCCTGCTTCGGATTGACGATCCAGCCGTCGATCAAATAACGCCCGTCGCCGACCTCCACAATCTGCGCGCGAAACGCGCCGGAAACACGCGCCAGCTTCGCTTCCGCCGCGCCTCCCGCTTGCACCCGCACGTAGGCGTTCCCTTCGACGACGAACGGTTTGCCGAGCGGCTTCAACTCGTCCTTCCGGTCGGCGGAGACGGCGATCATCGGCTGCTCGTACCCTTTGATATGATCGTCGATCGCCAGCTTGATCAAGTACGGCCGCGCCAGGTCGGCGACGACGATCAGCACCGCCAGCGACAGGCATAACAAGATCATCCGCCAGTACGGCTTCGCGAACGAAAACAACCAGAGCAGCAGCCGCGTATCGCGTATGTTTACATTCGTTTTCTCTTCATGGATATTCACGAAACGGCACCGCCCTTCACCTGGGCGGCGAACCGCTTCCCGTCCGCATTCGCTGCGGTTTCCGCCGCCGTCCCCCGGCGCACGGCAACCGGCTCGTGATCGGCGGCATCGTCCGGCAGCCGCTCCGCTTCTTCGTCGAGCTGCTGCTTGCGGTGCAAGTCGGCATACAGCCCGTCGTGCGCAAGCAGTTCCTCGTGCGAGCCGCGTTCGACGATGCGCCCTTCCTCCAGCACGATAATTTGGTCGGCGGCTTGCACCGACGAGATGCGATGGCCGATGATGATCGTCGTGCGGTCCTTCATAATTTCCTGCATGCCGGTCAGAATACGATCCTCCGTCTCGGTATCGACCGCCGACAAGCTGTCGTCAAAAATGAGCACCGACGGCGCCTTGATGATCGCCCGGGCGATGCTCACCCGCTGGCGCTGGCCGCCCGACAGGGAAATCCCGCGCTCCCCGAGCGCCGTTTCGAACCGGTGCGGGAATTCGACGATATTGTCGTATACCTGCGCCACCTTTGCCGCTTGCTCCACCTGTTCATCCGAATAAGGCTGCGGATCGAAGCCGATGTTGTCGCGGATCGTCGACGAGAACAGGAACTGATCCTGCGGCACGATGCCGATTTGCCCGCGCAGCGTCTTGAGCGGCACTTCAAGGATGTCGTGGCCGTCGAGAAACACCGTCCCCTCCGGCGGATTGTACTGGCGCACGAGCAGGTGTACGAGCGTGCTTTTGCCGCTGCCGACGCGGCCGACGATCGCCAGGCTGCCGCCCTTCGGAATATGCAGGTTGATGTCGCGCAATGCGGGTTCGTTTGCTTCCGGGTAGGAGAAGGTCAGGTGGCGGATTTCGATTTCGCCTTCCAGCGATTGAATCGAAGCGACCGCCGTCTGGTCGTCGATAATGTCCGGCTTCGTATTCAGAATCGCCAGCAGCCGCTTCTCCGATGCCCAGCCGCGCTGCAGCTGGTTGACGACTTTGCCGAGGTTTTCGATCGGTCCCATCAGCAGCGACAAGTACGTGTTGAACGCCACGAACTGGCCGAGCGTAATCGCGCCGCGCAGCGCCAGAATGCCGCCGAACACGACGGACACGAGAAAGCTGAGACCGATGACGCCCGAACTGAGCGAGCCGAACAGCGAGTTCGAACGGGCGAACCGACGGTTCATCGCCACCGCGTGGCGATTGTCCGCGGCAAACAGCTCGCGCTCCTGCCGCTCCTGCACGAACGCCTTGACCACCCGAATGCCGGCGGTAAACTCCTGCACCCGGCTGGTCAATGTGCCTACCGCTTCCTGCACGTCAACCGACTGCTTCTGAATTTGTTTGTTGAAGCGGTACGCCAGCAAGCTGAGCAGCGGCAACGGCAGCATCGTCAGCAGCGTCAGCCAGCCGTTCACCGTCGTCACCATGGCGACAACCGCCAGCGTGATCAGCACGAACGCTTCCATCACGTTGAAGATGCCTTGCATCGTTACGTCGCGAATGACGTTCACGTCGCTGATCGCGTGGGACATCAGGTCGCCGATGCGCTGGTTGTTGAAATATTGCGCCGACAGCTTCTCCCAATGCGAGAACAGCTGCCCCCGTACCTTCGTCTCCAGCTGCCGCGACAGCCGGAACAGATAGATCCGGCTCACCGAACGAAAGAATGCGATCCCGAGCCCGATAGCGGTCAGCAGGATCGCATACGTGAATGCTTCGCGATAAGTAAGCGTGAGCTGCTCCAGCTTGTCGGTAAACTGTCCGAGGAAGTGCGGGATAAACAGCTGCAGCAGGCTGGAAATGGACAATAATGCAAAGCCGAAACTGTATGGCCATCGATTCGTGACGATGTATGACCGGAATATCGATGTTCGCTCCACGCCGCTACCCCCTGATTAAGCTAATCTATATGTAAGGGTACAACGAAAGCGGCATGGAATACATGGATAACGCTGCTAAAAAAGATGGACTATCTTGCTTTTCCGCATAGTGCAAATCCCGGCCGGGTCAGTCGACGGCTTCTCTCACCTTGATGTCGTCGATGTATACGGTGCCGCTCCAGCGTCCGTACGGCAGCGTAATCGTCATGACGCGGATCGAAGCGTCGCCGAACGCGAATGTATTCGCGCCGTTGGATAACTGGAGCCTCTGGCCGTCCACGTATACGGCATATTGCCGGGTATCCATATCGATCGCAACTTTGACCCGCTGCCATACGTTCGGCTTGACGGCAAAAGCGTTGGCGGGCTGCCAATTCACATAGTAGCGCCCGTAAGCCGCAAATACCCCTGTCGCCGCGCTGCTCCACGGCACGTCGCCGCTGCCGAAATAAAGCGAATAGTGCAAATCCGCCTGACCGGTGTACATCGACTGCCAGCTGATTTCGTACTTGCCCGACGTCAGTGTCTGAGGCAAATCGAACGATACGGTCGGTTCGCTGTTGTTGCCCGGCGCGGATACGGCAAACGATTTGTCATATTCGCCCGGGACTTCCTTCACGAGAGCCGTCCCGCCGTTCCCCGTTGAGGTCCGGTAGCCTTGGGGAATCGCGCCGGTCGGCTGTAAATTGTACGTTTCCGCAAACAATGTCCGGTACGTGGCGGCGCCGACCGTAAACGATGCCGGAGGCGTCTGCGCTTCCCAAGCTTCGTCGCCGTTATGCGCCTTCACGCGCCAGTAATACGTCCGGCCCGGCTCCAACGTGCCGCCGTACTCATACTGCGTTTGCGTCACCCCCGCCGCAACCGCAATCGGACTGTCCATGTCCGGATTGTCGTCCAGCTCGAACGTATACGAAAGCGCGCCGCCGGCGGGAGTCCATTCGAACAACGGCGTTACGTCGACATCCGTCGTCCCGTTTTCCGGCATGGCCGGAATCGGCGCGCTCCTGGTGTAATCGACGGCAAACTCGGAAGCGTACGTCTTCTCCGCGCCGACGCCGCTCAGTTCAAAGCGCACGATATCGCCTTCATGCGCGTCATAAACGGTTTCCGCGACCGTGCTGTCCGCAAACGATTGATCGGCCAGCACGCTGTCGTTGAGCATGATACGGAAGCCCGACCCTGCCCCGTCTCCCGACAATAGGGAAGCGAATCCGTACACGTGCACTTTCCCGTCGCGCGGCACTGTCCATTTCCGGATGGCGCTGCCTGCCGTTATCGTCGTCGTGCGCGCTTCGAGCGCAACGCTGCCGTCCGCGTTCGCCCATTGCCCGTCTGTATAAGCGAGCGTGCCGCTGCCGTCGTCATAGCTCCATTGCCGGTAGCCCGCGGTGTCGGAATAATCTAGCGGCGACGCATACACGCCGGCGCCGTCAAACCCGGCGGCAACCGGAGAAGCATCCCCCTGACCGTAAGCTTGCTTCAATGTCGCCAGCTTGTAATAATAAAGCTTCTGCGGCTGCACCCCATGATCCTGATAAACGGTTCCCGTCACCGCCTGGCCGCCGTTTAATACGATGTAGCCGCTGTCCGGCATTTCGCTTCGCATGACGTAATAGCCGTCCGCACCGGCCTGTTCGTCCCAGCGGATGTCGACGTAGTTTTCATACGTTGCCGTATAAACGCCCACGGGCGGCGGCATGAGCGCATAATCGACGATTCTCGTATTCGTCCCTCCGTCCGAGTACCTTCGCGGGGCGCCGAGGATGCGATTTTGCCGCAGGACAGTATTCGCCGCATTGCCCGCCACCGTTATTGCGGAAGAGACGCTGTTGCGTTCGATCACGTTGTCGTAGGCGTTGGCTGCCTGTTGAGTCGTGTTGCTGTTGACCGCAAGCGCAGAGCCGGTGCTTGCCGCAATCACATTGCCGAGCAAGCCGACCGACCGCGGCATCGATCCCCTTCCGTATTCGTTATAGCCGATATTCAGGTTCGGCGAAGCCGCATCCCGAATGACGTTGTAATAGGAAGGAAAAAACATATCCGGGTGCGCCATATCGAGCGCAATGACGGAGGAGCCGCCGGTATCGGCAATGTTGCCGTCTATTATATTGCCGATGCCGTCGCCCCACACCATAAAGTTGTTTCCTTTGTTGTGCTGGGCGGTATTGCGGAACACGATGTTTTTGACGAAAAACCGCGTCACCGTCGCTTTGGACGTATAGTCGGGGGCAACGGTCCAATCCCGGTCGAGATACAGCGTATGCCCGTCGTTTGCCGTCACCTTCCGGTATTGCCCCAATCCTTTGCCTTCGACGATCAGAACGTACAGATCCTTCATCTGATCCGGCGACCAGGAAACGCCCTCCATCGTCACGCTGCCCGCGTCGGCGTCCGCAACGGCGCCGTAGTGCATGGCCAGCGTATAGTTCGAATCGGCATTGCTGTCGAACAGCACATATTCGCCGTCGTTGGTCGGGGTCACTTCGTCGCCTACGTACGAAATGACATTATCCGCGACATAGTTCATTTCTGTCGGCGGAAACCCGGTGTCGTTCAGGCCGGCATTAAACGTAATGCCGCGGGAAGCTTTGCGTTTCCCGTCCAGGTTGCGGCCGTCGATAACGTTATTTTCCACGATATTTTTGGCGGCGGACATGAAGACGATCGGCGTATAGCCGCGCACGTGCACAACGTTGCCTGCGATCCGGCTGTACGACAGTACGTCGAAATTGATCGCGCAGTAGCCGTCGAACGTGTTGTCTTCGATCAAGATCCGCTCGAAGCCGGCTTTTCCGCTGCCGAATACCCCGCTGAAATAGCCTTTGATCGGACCGGAGGTCGGGAAATAATTGTCGATGTAGTTGCCCCGTATTACGACGTCCGTCGCTCCCGGGGACACGACGATACCCCGATCGATGCTGACGCTGCCGACGATTTTGAGCCCCTCGATTCCGCCTCTCGTTTCGATCAGGAACATGGCGGGTCCCGCCCCGCCGGCCGTCTGGCCGATCGGCAGCCCATCCTTGTACTTGATCGTCGAGCGGTAATCGCCCGACTCGTCGACCCCTTCTCCCCGAAGCGTCACGTCATGCTGCAAACGAATCGTGTCGTCGATGAGGTAACGGCCGTCAGGGACGACGACCGTCCCGCCGCCCGCGGCGACAGCGGCGTCCACGGCAGCCTGAATGGCCGCGGTATCGGCCGTTTCGTCGTCCGGCGTCGCGCCGAAATCGGTGATGGCGTAGGCAGCGCCCGTGACGGATGCGGCGACCGCGATATGCTGCACGTCCCCCCAGCCGTAGGCGCCGCCGTGGCCGTTATGCGCCGAGACTTCGTAATCCCCGGCGGGCAGGCCGGCCGGCAAATCGAACTTCAGCTCGTACGGGCCGACGCTTGTCAAATCGACCGTATACACGCTGCCCGTCACATCCCGCAAATACACGTAGGCGGTCTCCTGCCCCCCGTTCAGCGACAAGTTTTTGCCGATTACGCTTACTTCCGCGCCGGTTGCCGCATTCACTTGGTTCGGCCAAACGAAATAAACGTCGGTCCGGTTCACGAATAACGGGTTGCTGAGCTTTGAACCGTTCCGCACCCAGAGCGCATATTCGCCATACGTGTACGCCGGCGGAATTACTCCCGAGACGGCATGAGGCGCCTTGCCGATCGGCTCGATCGCCGTTTCCGGCGCAAAATCGATGTCCTCCGCCCCCTTCGGCTCGCCGATCGTGCCGCGAATGGCGCTTTCGCCGACATCCGCGATCCGGGCGATCATGATGTCGCTTTGCTCCAGCTTGCCGCCGGTAAGCTGCACGGTTTGATCCGGCGAAATCGTATCGGGTGCCGCTTCATACAAGGAAGGGATTCTGTCTCCCGTTTCGTCGTATTGCGTGGTGAACGCATTAATCGCATCGTCGGCCCACGTGCCGCCGTCCCGCGACGCAATCGCTTTCCAATAGTATTTCGTGTTGTAGTGCAGCGTATCGCTCCCGGCAAGCGTATACGTATTCGCCGTGATGCCGCTTATGATCCGTTCCGGACTCGTTAAGTCGGGATTGTCGTCAATGACGAGCGTATACGATTGCGCTTCCGTCTGATCCCATTCGAAATGCGCCGCTACGGGCACATCCTCCGCAAGGCGAGCGGGAGAGACGGCTTTGGGCGGACTGTTCTGCAGCTTGATCTCGACATTGTCGAGATAGTACGCGCCGGTGTAATAGACCCCCCAACCGTTTTTGCCGCCGGCAAAATTGAATACGGCAAATTGCTCGATGTTGACGCCGGCACTGAAGACGACGGGGGTTGAAGTCACTTTCTGGTTGTTGATATATAAATCGAACACCCGGTTGCCGAGGTCCGCCACCAGCTTGTAGGCATACCACGCGCCCGCGGCGTTCGTGACGTTGACGTCGTTCCAGTTGACGTAATGTTTGTTGTAGTCGACCTGGACGGCCAGGGCTGACCGGGACGGCAACGCGCCCGCTCCGGCGCCGCCATACCCCAATGCGTAGGCGATCGTATGCTGGTTCGCCGTCCGATACACGTCGAAGGTGACAGTCATGATGCCGCTCGTCATGTTGCGGCCAAAATTGTACGCCGCCCCCGGGCTGGTGAAGTTGTCCTCCGCCGTCTTGTTCAGCATGATCGCCTTGTTGCCGCCAAGATCGGCCAAAGTTACGGTGGACGTAGTCCCCTGCAAATACTTTTGCCATCCGGCGGGAAGAGTCGAGCCTACTGTTTCATTCTCGAAGTTGTTGCTGTACAGGATCGTTTGGTCGGTCGGCGCCGTGCGGAACGCGCCTTGCGCCACTTCCGTCGCCACGCTGTTGTATACCGCTTCGGCCACCCAATAGTAGGGCGTATCGTACGCCAGCTTCGCCGGCACTGTAAATTCGGACGCCTTGATGTTGGCAAACGTCGTCGCGCCGGACAAGTCGGCGTTCGGCGACAGAACGAGCCGGTATTCGTCGGCGACGGCATCGCTCCAGTCCAGATAAGGATAGACCGATTTCTCCGTCAGCAGTTCGTCCGCCGCCGCTTCGGACGGCGAGCCGATATACGGAATTGCCGCCAGCAGCATAAGCAGGGATAACAGCTTGATCCCCAATCGTTTCATTAACTCACGCTCCTTTATTCGTCCATTGTTTGGTTCGGATGCCAATCGACATTGCGCAAACGGTCGTTCGCCGGCTCCAGGCAAGCCAGTGTCGACCGGAGCTGTTCGGCCGTTGCGGGGCCGGTCAACGTGATGTCGATGTCCGCATAACGCAGCGGGAACTGGAGCGCATGCGCAAGCGGCGCAACGCCCCGTTCCCGGCACCAATCGTAATAAGCGATAGCAAGCTTCAGCCGCTCCTGCCTCGAGTCGCCGGGCGGCAAACGAATCGCTCGCGGGTCCTGCCCGGTAATCAGATTGCCCGCCAGCGGGCTGGCGTTGATCGCACCGGCGCCGAGCTCGCGGAACCGCCGGACGTACGGCTCGGCCGGCTGCGCAAGCGGCGTCAGATCGGCATACGTCAGCACCGTATCGAATGCCCCGAGCCGAGCCGCCTGCGTCAGCAGCGGCAGCGAGCGCGTGGCCACGCCGATGTAGCGGACGAGTCCCTGCCGCTTGCAATCGAGCAGCGCCTCCAGCACGCCTCCCGCCGCCGTCGCCTGGTCGAGCGTATCGATATCGTGCAGCTGGTACAGATCGATCCGGCCTGCGCGCAGCCGCTCCAGGCTCCTTTGCAGGCTTTCCTTCACCGCCTGTGCGGCTTCCGCCGGATGCGCGTCCGCAGGGAACCGCTTCGCTTTGGTAGCGACGAATACGGTGCCGCGCGGAACCGACGGCAGCCACTTGCCGACGATCGCCTCGCTGTCCCCGTAATTGGCCGACGTGTCGAAATAGCGGAAGCCGCAGGAGTACGCCGTCTCCAGCAAGGCGACGTCGCGCGCAGCCTGTTCGCCGTCCGTCCTGTCTCTCCCCACGTAGGCGCAGCCGAACCCGTAGGCGATCGCTCTTCCGGCATGCCTCAGCCAAAATGTTCGCACCTCGCGCTTGAAAGCGGTTCCATCGTTTTCCATGTCCGCCACCTATCCTTTTACCGAACCGACCAGCGTCCCTTTTTCAAAAAAACGGAGCAAAAACGGATATAACACGACAACCGGAAGAACGGAAACGATGACGGAAGCCATTTTCAAGCTTTCCGGTGCGGGCGGCTCGCTTGCGGTCATGTTGGAAAAATCGTCAAGCTTGTTGTCGATCAATATTTCGCGGATGATTTGCTGCAGGACGAATTTATTCTTGTCGGTCACGTACAGCAAATTGTCCATAAACGCGTTGATGTGGAAAACGAGCGACCACAACCCGACCGTCACCAGAACGGGAACGGAGAGCGGGATCACGATCCGGAACAAAATGCGCAGCTCGCGGGCGCCGTCGATTTTGGCCGCTTCCGTCAAGTCGGCCGCAATCGATCGGAAAAATGCGATCATCACCAGCACATGAAACGCATTGGCGGCTTGCGGAAGCACATACGCCCACCTCGTGTTGAGCAAATGAAGCTCCTTGAGCAGCAAATAATGCGGCACGATGCCCCCGTCGAATATCATCGTGAACAGCAGGATGAGCGTCAACGCCCGCTTGAGCGGAAAATCGGGCCGCGACAGCGGATACGCCGCGAATATCGTTACGAGCAGCGAAACGAACGTGCCGACCGCCATGCGGAAGACAGTGTTGCCGTACCCGATCCACACATACGGATAAGAAAACAGATTGCGATACGGTTCCAGGCTGAACACCCGCGGATAGAAATGGAACCCGGCGCGAAGCGCCTCGCCCCGGTCGCTGAACGATACCGCAAGCACGTGAAGAAACGGATAAACGACAATGGCGGCCAGCAAAACGAGCAGCGCGTAAATGCACCCCATGGCGACTTTCTCCGGCAGCGAGCTTCTTACCATAGGCCGCTCTCTCCTTTGCTCAGCTTGCGGACGGCCACGTTCGCCGACAGGATCAGCACGAGCCCGACCGCCGATTTGAACAGACCGATCGCCGTTGTGTAGCTGTACTGGAACTGCTGCAAGCCGACCCGGTACACGTACGTGTCAATGACGTCGCCTGTCGCGTAGGTGACCGGGTTCAGCAGATTGACGATCTGCTCGAAGTTCGACTGCAGAAACCCGCCCAATGTCAAAATGAACATAATCGCAACCGTCGGCATGATCGACGGCAGATTGATATGGACGACGCGCTGCCAGCGGCTCGCGCCGTCCACTTTGGCCGAGTCGTGCAGCTCCGGATTGACGCCGGCCAAGGCGGCGAAATAAATGATCGAGCTCCAGCCGATGTCTTTCAGAATCGCCGACAGCACAACGACCGACCGAAAATATTCCTTGTGCCCCATGAAGAAGATCGGCTTGCCGCCAAGCGATTGAATTGCGTAATTGACGACGCCGGTCGTCGGGGACAAAAAATAGACGACGAGTCCGGCCATGATGACCCAGGAGACAAAGTGCGGCAAATACATCGTCGTCTGGATGGCGCGTTGGAACACCCGGTGCCGAACTTCGTTCAGCAGCAGCGCGAGCACGATCGGAGCGGGAAAGGCGAATACGATCAAATACAAATTGAGCAGCAGCGTGTTTTTCAGAATCAGATAAAAGTTGGCGTCGCCGAACAGTCGTTCGAAATGCTTGAACCCGACCCACGAGCTGCCCCAGATGCCGTCCATCACCCGAAAATCCTTGAAGGCGATCAGCACTCCGTACAGCGGCCCGTAACGGAATACGACAAAAAATGCGAACGCCGCCATAAACAGAAGCAGCAATTCCCGATGCTTCCACGCCAGCTGCGCGACGGTTTTCTCCATGGTCCTTCCTTCTCTCTTGCGGAAAATCCGCCGTTCCCCCAAATGCCGGACGGGAGAACGGCGCATCAATCGTCAAGGCTTGAACTGTTTCTTGTACAGCTCGTTCGCTTCTTTGGTCAAGGCGTCGCCGCCTTTGGCGTTCCATTCGCTCACGAACTTGTCGAAATCGTCCAGTGGCCGTTCGCCGATAATGATTTCCGCGTAATATTTTTGCATGAGCACCGTCAAATCCTGTTTAAACTTGGCATCGGACGGCAGCGCCGAGAACAGCAGCGCGTCGGTCCAGCGCGGAGCGGACGAATACGTATTGATCGCATCCACCAGCTTCGGGTTCAAATATTTCTGGCGGAAGTCGAGCGTTGTGATCCCGCCGAGCGAAAACAGCCGCACGCCGTCCTGGTCCCGCTGTTCCGGTTTCTCGAACCCGCTCAAATATTTGGTCGGACCCGAAGCCGCGCCGGCATTGACAAAATCCCAATGCGTGCCTTTGACGCCGCGGCTCGTCATGTTGATCGTTTCCTCGTCGGTCGATTGCGCTTTCAGAATCTCGAACAGCTTTTGCAGCTTGTCCGGCTTATCCTTCACATGGCTGCCAATGACGACAAAATTGCTTTTCATCCCCCAGTCCCAGCTTCCTTCGCCGCCGGGCCCTTTCGGATTTTTCCCGGGGACGAGCTTGGCGTTCGGATTGGCCGCTTTCATTTCCGTAATCGTCGCCGAGTCGTCAAGCGAGAACCGGTCGATCGATTCCTCGATCATGCCGATCCGGTTGTTGTACAGCTTCTTCCGGTAGCCGTCCTGCGTATCGGTCAGAAATTCCGGGTCGATGACGCCGTCCGCATACCATTTGCGCAGTTTGGCCAGCGCTTCCTTCGCTTGCGGCATGACCGAACCGTTCGCGACCGCGCCGTTCTGCTCCAGCCACATCGTCGGCTGCACGCCGTAAGCGCCGAAGACGCTGTAGAAGCCCGACGACCAGGTGGTCGTCATCGTGCCGGTCAATCCGTACGTATCGTTCTTGCCGTTTCCGTCCGGATCCTTTTTCGCGAACGCGTAAACCGCCTGCTCGAATTCGTCGATCGTTTCCGGCGTCTTCGCGATGCCCACCTTGTCGAGCCAGTCTTTGCGCCAGACGGTTGCAAAATCGTACGGCTTGAGCGTCACGTACATCGGAATCGACCACAGCTTGTCGCCGAACGTAACCGATTGAAACAGGTTCGGCGCCGTTTTGTTGATGTCGCGCCAGTAGTCCGGCAGCTTCTCCTCCAGCATTTTTTTGTCGATGCTCATCAGAACGCCTTGGGCCTGGTACGCCGCCACGTTCTCCGGCGCGCCGAGCGTGAAGATGTCGGGAATTTCTCCGGACGCGATGCTGGCGTCGGACACCTTCACCGGCTTGATTTTGACGCCAAATTTCTGCTCGAGAAACTTCTGTACCTTGGTGTCGCTCACGACACCGGGCGCCTGAAAATGGATGCCCCATGTAATTTCCACCGGCTGCTCCGGTTTTTTCGAGCTGCTCGCGCTTGCCCCCGGCGTTGCGGACGCCGCTGCGCCCGTACTGCCGCCATCGTCCTTGCTGCAGCCAACGATCAAGGTCGCCGTCATCGCCACCGCGAGCGACAGCGCCGATACGCTTGTTGCTCTTTTGCCCAACTGCCATTCCCCCTACATATGAGTGGTGTTTCATAGCCGATCCGCTGCCGCCGGCCGCGCCGCAATTCCGCTCCCGGTCGCGGCCCGCTCCGGATCGCACCTTTACCTTACGCCGGTGAAAGCGCTTCTTCAACGAGTTAATCCGGTTATTCTTGTCTTTTTGCGGCATTGGCGGCACCGATTTCGATTGTGTTATCCCGCTATTTGATGTTTTTTCGCTTCGAGCGCGGCGAGCCGAACAGTCTGTGCTATAATATCCTCGTCATCCGATGTAAACGCTGTCATGAAAGCAGGTGCCGATTTGCAGTATCCTCGCGTGTTTCAGAAGCGGTCGATGTACTTCAAGCTGCTGCTGCTTATCACGGCCATTATTTTGGTTACGGTGCTGTTCATTTCGTCCGTCACCTATACGATATCCGCCAACAACAGCTTCGACAACGCCAAAGTTTACAACTGGGCCATTCTGGCCCAACAGCGCGATTTGATGACAAAAGAACTGACGGCAATCAAAAATTTGGCTGTAAACGTCATGGTCACCCAGTCATACTTGTACAGCACGCGAAACAACGGCTTGACCGCGGCGTCGCTCATCGACTTGTCCCGCTATCTGGAACAACAGAAAAACCTCAATCCGTATATCGATTCCATCTACCTTTATTATGAAGATTTGCAGTTGGTGCTTTCGTCTTCCGCGGAAACGCGCACGTCCAGGATCGAAACGTTCGCCGACAGCGACTGGCTTCCTTACGTTCACGAGAACACCGCGGCCCGCATCATTTGGCTGGCCAACCGTACATTGGAGAACAAAGGAAAAGCGATTACCGTCCTGCAAAAAATGCCATGGGTAGGCAGCACCGACGGCGCGGTGCTGGTCAATCTCGACCAGCGCAAGCTGTTTGACGATATTTTCGGCCACTACCACAACAAGATGGGCTCGATGCTTGTGCTCGACCAGCACAATCAACTGCTGTACGCGGAAGCCGGTCCTTCATCCGCCTCCTTGCCCGCGCAAGGGCAAACGCAGCTGTTCGCCAAGGAGGAAGATTCCTTCGTCGACGAGAATCGCAACATCGTTACCTATACAACGTCCGAGCTTAACGGATGGAAATTCATCAATGTGACGCCGCAATCCGCCCTGCTGCAGAAGATGAACCACATCAAGTACATCGTGCTGGGCATTTCCGCTTTCTACATTTCGGTGGCCGTCGTCATTTCGTTCTACATTTCGCGGCGGCTGTACCATCCGCTCAAGGCGGCCATCGCCCATATCGGCAGTTGGGGCGACCGGAAAACGAAACCTGCGGCCCTCGACGAAGCGAGCTTCATCCGCCAGGCATTCGATCAGATGACCACGCGCAACGTCCGGCTGCTCCAGGAGAAGGACAGCATCCAGCATACGCTCGACGAACATCGGGGCGCCCTGAAGGAAAAATATGTCAACGATCTCATCAGCGGCCACACGGCCTTCGCGCCGAACCGGCAAACGGATGCGTATATCGGCCTGTTCGGCCTCAATCTTCACGCAGGAGGCTACTCCGTGCTGACGGCGGAATGGGAAGATGCGGACGCCTTCGTCCGGCAGCACGACAAAATGAGCTTCATGCTCGTGAAATACAAGCTGGTCGAAACGCTCAAGGCGGCGATCGACGGCGAAGTGTTCCTGAAGGACGACGATAAAATCGTCGTCATCGCCAATCTCCGCTCGCATCCGCGCGAAACGGCGACGGAGCTTGCCCGCTTCGTCCAAACGACGATCGAAACGCATGACGGCATCGGCGTATCGGTCGGCGTCAGCAATGCGCACGAAGGCCTGGAGCGGCTGGAGACGGCGTACGGGGAAACGATTGAGGCGCTGCGGCACAGGATGTATTTCGGCAGAGGCGAAATATTGGCGTACCGGTCGGTGGCGCATTGGAGCGGGCAGCAGAGCGAGTACTATTACCCGTACGAACTGGAGAAAAAACTGATTCAGTCGATCAAACAGGCCGACGGCGAAGAAGCGTCCCGCATCGTTGCCGAAATCGTTCAGGTTGCGATCGCGAAAAAACTGGGCAAAACGAATGTTCAGCAGCTCTTCTTTCAGCTGAGCGGCGAAATTATGAAATCGATCGCGCAAAGTGGCGGGGACGTCAAGGCGGTGCTCGGCGAACCGTTCGATTATTTGCAAACCATTTCGCAATCGAACACGCTGCAGTCGATCGAAAGCTGCCTCATTGCGATTTGCCGCACAATCGCCGCCTACTACAACGACAAACGGATGCGCATCAACGACGACACGCTGGAGCTGGCGATTGCGTTCATGCAGGCGAATTACAATAATAACATTACGATCGACACGGTCGCCGAACACGTTCACCTCAGTTCCTCGTACCTCGGCCGGATTTTCAAGGAAATGACGGGGACGACGCTGAACGAATATTTGATCGGCATCCGCATTCGCGAAGCGTGTGCGCTGCTGGATCGATCCGACGCTTCCGTCGAAGACATCTGTTTGCGGGTGGGCTACACCAACGTCAGCTACTTCAACAAGCTGTTCAAGGCAAGGACCGGGCAAACGCCCGGCCATTATCGCCGCAACCGGGCATCACGCGCTTCCCTTCAGCAAGAGTAGGATGCAAACTCAAGCGAACGGCTTGACTTTTTCAAATCGCCATATGTGCGTTTTGGCTGCGCCGCCAACGATCGTTTGCTGCACGCCGCCCCACAATCCGGACGGCTCGCCGAGCCGTTCCCGTTTCATCTCCTCGTAAGCCGCGGCGCTCATATCCGGCCATATTTCCACGAACAGTCCCGGTTGATCCGCCCCTTCGTAAAACTCGAATCCGCCGCGGCGTAATGCCTCTTCCATCAGCCGCATATAAGCGTGGCGGTGTTCCTCCGCCACGCGATATTCCACGAAAACGACGCTCATTCGCCAATCTCCCCACAATTTACAAAATTAAAAGGCTTCTGCGGATTTATTTTTGAACATAAAGTGGTACAATATTATAGTAAACAAATGGCCCAGATCAGAAGTTTCCGGCACCATGCTGCGTGTCAGAGAAGCACAATAGAAGCAGGTGTTCAAAAAGACGGCTTTTTGAACTACCTCTAGAAGCACTTTCGGTTTAGGAGGACATCATGGACACAGGCACACATCTTGTCATCGGGCTCGGTCTGGCCGGCCTCGCATACGTCGATCCGGTCGTAGCTTCGGACGCTACGGTTGCGACCGCCGTGCTGATCGGCACCGTGCTCGGCTCGCAAGCGCCCGATTCGGACGGGCTGCTGCGCTTTCGCGGCAACGCCGCCTACATCAAGAACCATCGCGGCGTCTCGCACTCCATTCCCGCCCTGTTCATATGGACGGCGCTGATTACACTGGCGCTTGCCGCCGTATTCGGCGGAAGCTTGCCGCTGCTCCATGTCGGCGGATGGGTGTTCGCCGCAGTCGCGTTTCACGTCTTTACGGATTTGTTCAACACGTACGGCACGCAAGCCATACGCCCCTTCTCGAAAAAGTGGGTTTCGTGGAACATCATCCATATTTTTGATCCGTTCATTTTCGGCTCGCATTTGTTTGCGATTTTTCTCTGGTCGGTGCACCTGGCCAAACCGTCGATCGTGTTTCCGGTGCTGTATTCCTTTATCGCGATCTACTATATATGGCGGACGGCGTACCACTTCTGGCTGGAACGCAACATGCGCGGCAAGGACGACTATTACGAGCACGGGGACAAATACTATTTGATCCCGACCGTCAGCCTGTATGTCTGGAACGTGGTCAAGAAACATGCGGACGGTTCGTTTACGCTGGGCGAATATCGCAACAAGACGGTCAAATGGGTCGACAGCGCTTCCTGCGCCTCGCATCCGGCCGTCGACGCTTCCAAGCAGCATCCGGATATCGCCGCGTTCCTGTACTTCTCGTCGTTCGCCTGCGCCGAGCTGCGCGAGCACAATTGGGGGTACGAAGTGCGCTGGGCCGACGTTCGTTACCGCCACCGCAAGCAATACCCGTTCGTCGCCGTTCTGCTGCTCGACAACGAGCTGCGGCCGTTCGATTCCTATGTTGGCTGGCTAAGCGATTCTCGGCTCGAGAAGCGGCTGAACATGGACTCCTACTGAGGCGTCCAGATCGCCGCAACCTACATTTGTCCGTACCGAAGGAGATTATCCGCACCATGAAACCGATACCTGCTTTGTTGTTCGCTTTACTCGGCATCGCCCTGCTCACCTGTGTCAGCTTCTTCATGAGTGCCGGCGAGCCGTGGCTGGCCGCGCTTTCAGGCCTCGCCGCCTTTCTCGCCATCGGCTTCGGCTTCGCCTTCAAGGCGCGCGTCCGCAGAAAAGGGAATTCCTGACCGGAATTCCCTTTTTCGTTGCGCCGACAAGCACAGCCGACGAAATAGGCCATAAAAAATGGCTTATTGGCTCCATTTTGCAAGCCTCGCGGGAAATAGCCAGTGAAAACACTGGTTATTTCGGCCGAAGGGGGCGAAACCGGGCCGTTTGCCGCGAATAGCCAGTGAAATCACTGGCTATTTTGCGTCGACTACCCATTTTCGGCGGAATAGGCCGTAAAAAATGGCTTATTTCGATTTCGCCTCGATCTGCGCTCGCCCGCAGCCCCTGCCGCCTACGGCAGCAGGAAGCCCATCAATCGCTTCGCTTCTCGCAGCGTCGGCGCCGCCGCTTCGGCCGCTTCAGCAGCGCCTTTGCGCAGGAAATTGCCGATTTCGCCGCTCTCGCGAATGTCGCGGTACCGCTGCTGCAGCGGCTCCAGCGTGGCGACAACCGCTTCGGCCACGTCCTTCTTGAACGCTCCGTAGCCTTGCCCTTCGTATTTGGCTTCGATCTCCGCCACACTAATATCCGAGCAATGCGTATAAATCGAAATCAGGTTGCTGATTTCCGGCTTGTTCTTCGGATCGTATTTCACTTCCCGGCCCGAGTCGGTGACGGCGCGGCTCAGCTTCTTGCGGATCACGTCCGGCGGATCGAGCAGCGCAATGTAGCTGCCCGGATTCGGGTTGCTCTTGCTCATCTTCTTCGATGCGTCGTCCAGCGACATGATGCGGGCGCCCACTTCCGGAATATACGGCTCCGGAATCGTAAACAGCTCGCCGAAGCGCGTGTTGAACCGGTGCGCCAGATCGCGCGTCAGCTCGAGATGCTGCTTCTGATCGTCGCCGACCGGCACCTGGTCGGCATTGTAGAGCAGAATGTCGGCGGCCATCAGCGCCGGATACGTAAACAGGCCGGTACCGACCGATTCCTTGCCGGCCGACTTGTCCTTGAACTGCGTCATCCGCTCGAGCTCGCCCATATAGGAGAGCGTCGTCATCAACCAGCCGAGCTCGGCATGGGCCGACACGTGCGATTGCATGAACACGCTCGACTTCGCCGGATCGATGCCGGCCGCGATGAACAGCGCCGCTACCGCTTCGGACTGCTCGCGCAGCGCCGCCGGCTCCTGCGGCACCGTAACCGCGTGCATGTCGACGACCATAAAGAAGCAGCGATGCGTGTGCTGCAGCTTGACGAAGTTGCGCATGGCGCCGATGTAGTTGCCGAGGGTCAACTGGCCGCTCGGCTGAATGCCGGACAATACTTTTTTCATGGGACGAACTCCTCCTCGAATGCTTGAATTTGAACGCAAAAAAGGCCTCTCTCCGCAAGGGACGAGAGACCGTGGTGCCACCCTTATTCGCCGACGTCCGTCCGGCGCTTGCTTGCAAGCGGGAAGAAAACGATTCAGCCTTCTGTCTCCGGTAACGGGGAGAAACCGATCCTAACTGACCGCTGCGCGCGCAACAGACGATCGACGGGAATACGCGCGAGTCGGCAGCAGCGTCGCTTTGGACACGATCGTGCTTCCGGCCGTTCGTTTTCCTGCATCAGGGCCCATTCGCGAAGCGCGTTTCACCGGTTTGCAGCAACCACCGGCTCTCTGCAGAAACGACTGCCCGTTACTCTTCCCTGACCATAGTTTGGTGATGTGAGGTTGGTTCTATTATACTCAAGCGGCCGGAGATGTCAACTGCGCGCACAGGAATCGGCCGCAAACAATAGCTGTCACTCCGACAGCAGCGTCAATCCGCAGTATTTTACCCGTGTCCACCATTTTCGCGAGGGCAAATCACAGTTGAGTATTGGCGCCCAAATTCGCTACAATGGTTGTATTGTCTGCACCCTCATTCGAAAGGACATGATATTCCCATGATCAAGCAAGAACAATGGCAAGGCATTCCCGTCTATACGATGACAAGCGGCTCGCTCACCGCATCGTTGTGCCCGTCGCTGGGCAACAATTTGTATCGGCTGTACGACGGGGCGGCAGAACGCGAGATTCTGCGCGTGCCGGACAGCCCGGAGACGCTGCGGCAAACCCCCGGGCATTACGGCACGCCGCTCATGCTGCCGCCGAATCGGCTGCGTCATGGCGCCTTTGCGTACCGCGGGCAAACCTATCAGTTCGACATCAACACGCCGAACGGCCATCACATTCACGGCTTCCTGCGCAACCATGCCTGGCAGGTGACCCGCTTCACCGAAGAAGATGGCGTCTGTACGCTCGTTTCCGTCTTGCGGACGGCCGATTATGCCGACATCATGCGGCAATACCCGCACGAGCTGGAAATTGCGATGACGTATACGCTTACCCCCGATTCGCTGGTGCAGCACGTAGCCATTCGCAATCTCGGCAACACGGCGGCCCCGCTCGGCTTCGGCTTGCATACGTGGTTCATGCTGGACGGCGAGCCGGAGCAATGGTCGCTTCGCCTGCCCGTCGAATCGATCTGGGAGCTCGACGACGAGCTGATGCCGACCGGCCGCCGTTTGCCGCTCGGCGACTTTGCGGGCTTGAACCGCCCGGAAGGGCTGGCGCTGAAAGGCGTCAATCTCGATGCCGTCTTCTATATCGGCAACGGCGCGAAACAGGCCGATCTGGTGAAACCGGGCTGCAAACTTTCGTACCGCGTCTCGGACGAGTACAAGCACTGGGTCATTTTTACGATGGGCACTGCCGATCAGTTCATTTGCCTGGAGCCGTACACCTGGGTGACGAACGCGCCGAATGTGGACGAAGCTCCGGAAATTACCGGTCTTCGTGCCGTAGAGCCGGGAGACGCGCTGCAATTGGAAGTTGCGCTCGACATCGAACGGGCATAGGGCGCTACTCCTCCAGCATATCGCGCACTATCGCTTCCGTATTCGCCAGCAGCGGCCGGTAATCCCGTCCGGCGACGAAACGGGCGAATGCGCTGCCGACTTTTGTCACTTCGGCTGCATACTGAGCCGCGGGAACACGGTACCGTGCCGTCTCCCGCGGCTCTTCTCCTTCGCGCTCCTCCACTTCCGCCAATTCCACCATCGGCTCCTCTCCCTCACCGTTCGTCCGATGCCGGACGGCAAGCGAAAACAGCTGCCGGCAAGCCGGATCGCCGCAACCGCAAACCCAGAAAGGCGCCCGCCGCCACTCCTCGGGAGCCGCCTGGCGCGACGGCGTCGTATCGTGCGTGCGGCTGTACAACATCGCAGGCATTCCCACGTCGACGCAGATCGATTCCTCGAGCACGATTTCCCCGTCGATCGTTACCGTCACATCGGCCTGGACGATTTGCAGCTGCGGGTCGAGCCGCCATTTTTCGTATTGCAGTTGAAACAAACGCCTCATCCCCCCAGCCATTTTTTTAATTGTATGCCGCTGTCGGCGGCAAAGGCAAGCATTGCAGCCGCAACAAAGATTGGCCAAAATTACCAATTGCCAACTCGCGTATTTTGGAGAGATTGGATCATACTACCTTCATGGAGGTGATAACATATGGCACAAGGACAAAGCCGCTCCAGCAACACCCTGGTCGTGCCTCAAGCAAACGCCGCTCTCGATCAGATGAAATACGAAGTGGCGCAAGAGCTCGGCATCCAAATTCCGCAAGACGGCTACTACGGGTTCATGGCAACTCGTGACACCGGTGCGATTGGGGGACATATTACCCGTCGTTTGGTGCAAATCGCCGAGCAACAACTGGCAGGGCAATTTACCAGATAATGAACGACAAGCCGTACATCGATTTGCAGAGGCGACGACCCGGTCGCCTCTTTGCCGTGTTTGCGGTCCTCATGCAAAAAAACAAAGCCCCCGCTGGCGGCCAAAAACGACCGGGCGGAGACTTTGCGAATCGGACAAATCGAATAGGAATGACATAAGTGCCGTTACAGCAATTCCTTCAAGTGACGCCGTTGCGAAGGGCTCATCATCACATTGGCCATATTGTAGTGCGATTCGAAAATGACGCTCGCGCACAAGGTCTGATTGCGGAGCGCGAACTCAAACGCAATTTCGCCGTGGGTCCAGCTTTTCTTGTGCTTCAGCAATTCCGTCGCGAGCTGCCGGAACGTCGCCTGCATCGTATCCGTCAACCCGTTCTCCGAAATTTTCACAACGCCGCCCTTGTTCTCAAGCGGGAAATGCCGAATGCCGAATTTCCCCACCACATTGTTGCGCACATGCAGAAACACAATGCCCGAGGTCATGTGCAGTAATTCTTCCCGGATCGTATGAAAGACGATCTCCACTTGCTTGGATAGCGGCAGTTGTTCCAAAATCACTAATGCCCCTCCTTTCATAGGTACGAATAGAATATTATGTCATATATATGAGCCTTGTGTCACATGATATCATTACTATTATCCAAAATTCAACATCTTTTTTCAAAATATTTCAACTATTTACGAATAACTTTGCCGAAAGCTCCTTCCAGGCGGTGCAACCACGGTTGACGCGGTCGTATGGCGTTCCTCCCACGCCAAAAACACCCTCCGGCTGCATGCATGCGGGAGGGCGTCCTTCCATTCTTCGCTCTTCGATTCAACCGCACCTTACCGGCGAAACGGGACAAAATCGTCCTTGCGCATCTCCAGCAGTTTGGCGATCGGAATGCCGGTCTGTTGGTGAATATCGAGCACCGTGCTGTTCGGATTGGTCCGCAAAAACTGCCGCACCTCCATGAAATGGCGGTCCTGCGTTTGCCGGCACGAGTCGCAATAGAAGGATTGCTGCCGAATATAAAGCCGGTGGCATTGTTTGCAATTGGAAATTGACATCGTTCATTCCCCATTCCTGAGTCATTCCCGCCCCGCTTCGCGAGATGCGTCGAATGTGCCGATCATCCGGACGGACTGCCGACTGCGGCATATGACATAGTTTTCGCGCCAGGAACAAATTTTGGCAGGGTATGCCCTTATACATATTGTAAAATGACGAAAAAAACGTCTCAAGGAACCTTGGCACTATTTCCGTAGACCGAAAGTTAGGGAAATGCTATAATGGAGCGGTACAATATTTGCCAAATTATTAAAGGAGTGTCGAACCTCATGGGTTGGTTGTCCTCGCTGTCGTTTAAACGGAAGCTGCTTGTAGGGTGCTACGTCCCGATCGGGCTATTGTCGATTCTGTTTCTTATCGCTTCCAGCCTGAACATTGTCGTAAGCGCTCTCATAGTTGTCGTCCTGCTGGGCCTCACCTATCCGTTTACGAACTGGATTTCCGGCATGCTGACCGACCCGATCGACAATTTGTCGCGGGTGGCGCTCGGCATTTCCAGAGGCGATTTTTCGCAAAAGGTGCGCATCACAACCGACGATGCGCTCGGCGAGCTCGGACATTCGTTCAATCGGATGATCGACCGGCTCAAGGAAATTTTGAACGAAACGTCGAACATTTCCCGCACGGTCGCCGATTCCAGCCGCGACAGCTACCTGCAAAATAAAAACCTGAAAGACGTGCTCAGCCAAGTGACGACGTCGGCCGGCGAACTGGCCGAAGGCGCCAATCAAATTTCCGAAGAAGTCGCCCATATTTCGGTCGCGATCAAGGACATCGAAACGAAGGTCACTTCCTACGCCTACTCCACCAAAGAAATGAACGACCGCTCGCAACAAATGGTCAAACTCGTCGGCAAAGGACGGACCGCGGTCGAAACGCAAAATGAAGGCATGCAGCGCAACGTTGAAGCGACGCGCATGGTATCGTCGGCGATCGACATGCTGGCCAAGCAGGCGAGCGGCATTTCCCGCATTACGAAGTCGATTTCCGAAATTGCCGAGCAGACGAACCTGCTGTCGCTGAACGCTTCGATCGAAGCGGCCCGGGCCGGCGAACACGGACGAGGCTTTGCCGTCGTCGCGCAGGAAGTGCGCAAGCTGGCCGAAGAGTCGACCGCTTCCACGAAGGAAGTATTCGGCCTCGTCCGCACCATCGAACAAGGCATCAAGGAAGCGCTGGTCAACATCGCCACGAACGAAGAAGTCGTGCGCACGCAAACGACGCTGATTCATGAAACGGCGGCGATTTTCAGCGAAATCGTGCAAAGCATCCAGTTCATCACCGAAAGCATCTCAAGCTTCGCCAAGGAAAGCGATCAGATGCTCGGGCACGCGCAAACGATTTCCGCCACGATGGAGAATATTTCGGCCATCACCGAACAGTCGGCTGCCGGCACCGAAGAAGTATCCGCTTCGATGAACGAGCAGATTGCGTCCGTCGACGCGATGGTGACGCAAGCGGAGCAACTGACGCAAATCGTCGTTCAGCTGCAGCGCAGCATCCAGGTGTTCAAGCTGTAAGCATCGCAATACATACGTTCGAAAGCCCCTAGGCTTGACGGCCAAGGGGCTTTTTTGGTTGTTGGCGTTGGCGGGAAGGCAGCGCTGAGCTTACTCCGTCATCGCCAGAAACTGCTGCACATCCGCGATCGACAGATCGACCGCGCTTTGCCAGAACGCCGGCTGCGTCAAATCCGCTCCCAGATGCTTGCGTGCCAGTTCCTCTACAGGCATGCGTCCGGTATCGCGAAGCAGCGCGGCGTACTTGTCCTCGAAGGCGGCGCCGTCCTGCAGCGCCCGGGCGTAAATGCCCGCACTGAACAGGAAGCCGAACGTATACGGGAAATTGTAGAACGGCACATCGGTAATGTAAAAATGAAGCTTCGCCGCCCAGAAATGCGGATGGTACTCGCCGAGCGCGCCGAGATAAGCCCTCTGCTGCGCGTCCGTCATGAGCGCGTTCAGCCGCTCGATGCCGACCAGTCCTTGTTTGCGTTCCTCGTAAAACGCCGTCTCGAACAGGAACCGGGCGTGAATGTTCATGAAGAAGGCAACGGCGCGCTGGATTTTGTCTTCGACGAGCGCGAGCTTCTCGTCCCGATCTTGCGCCTGCTCCACCGCGGCGCTGCTGACGATCAGTTCCGCCAGCGTGGACGCGGTTTCGGCGACGTTCATCGCGTATTCCTGCGACAGCGGCGGCAAATCATTCATTACATGCTGGTGGTAGGCATGGCCCAGTTCGTGCGCCAGCGTCGATACGTTGGATGCCGAACCGGCGTATGTCATGAAGATGCGCGTCTGCCCGGCTACCGGGAACGACGTGCAGAACCCGCCGGGCCGTTTGCCGTTGCGATCCTCCGCTTCAATCCATCGGTCCCGGAACGCCATTTCCGCAAAATCGGCCATCTTCGGGCTGAAGCGGCGGAACTGATCGACGATCAGCTTGGCGCCTTCGTCGTAGCTGTACACTTTGCGGCTTGTGCCGATCGGTGCGTCAATGTCGTGCCAGGCCGGCTTGCTTACGCCGAGCAGCTTCGCTTTGCGCTCGAGGTATGCGACGAAGTGATGTTTGTTGCGTTCGACCGTTTGCCACATCACGTCCAGCGTCTCCCGGCTCATCCGGTTGATCGCAAGCGGCTCCTGCAGCGGCGATTGCCAGCCGCGGCGGCGGTACAACGCCAGGCGGAAGCCGGCCAGATGGTTCAGCGCGTCGGCGCAAAAGTCGGCTTCTTCGCCCCATTTCGCTTCCCACTGCCGGAACAGTTCGCTGCGACGCTCGCGGTCCGGCATATCCAGCTTGTTGAACATTTGCCCCGCGGACAGCATTTTTGTTTCGCCGTTCTCTTCATAAGGGAAACGAATGCGGCTGACTGTCGTGTCGTAAAGTTCGCTCCAGCCATGGTACCCGTCGACGGCCAAATCGAACACCAGCGCCTCCTGCTCGGGCGGCAGCTTGAGCCGGGCCTGAGTTCGCCGTTCGTCCAGCGAAAAGCCGACCTCCGTCCAGTCGCCGGCCATCAACTCGCTCCAGACGGCATCCGGGATGAGCGACAGGATGCGGTCAAGCCGCGTCAAGGCCGATTGGTAGGCGGCGGCCAGCGTTTTGACTTTGGCGCCGAGCATGACGGCGGTTTTGTCGTTCTGGTTCTCGGCGGCCAGGCAGCCGGTAAACGATTCCGCTTCGCGGATGTTGGCCAGGATGTCCTGCAGCAGCGCGACGAGCGGGGACAGCGTTGCGGCGCCGGCAGCCGCCGATTGCGGCGGTTCGGCTTGTTCCAGCGCGAAGGACAACTTCTCCGTATCGGACTCGATGCGGGCGAGGAATGCGGCGAATGCAGGCGAACTGCTGCCGCCCGGAAAAATCGCGTCCAAGTCCCAAGTTTGATTGAGCGTTTCGACCATTGACAATCCCTTCCTTTGCACATGCGGATGGTTTGCGTACATTGTAACACAATGGACGCTTGATACCGAATTCCGTTCGCGCGTATAATGAAGGCACGAAGAAGCCGCTTTTTTCAGCGGACGGGAAAGGATGAATCGCCATGAGACCTTTGCAAATATCGCCGGAAACGGCCATCAAGCTTGCCGAATCGCTGCGTGTGCCGATTGAGCAGTTGATGCACATGCCGCAGCATATTTTGCTGCAGAAGCTGGGCGAGCTGGCGAAGAGCCAGGCGGCGAGCGGCGCTACGACATCGGCGAAGGGCCAGGCGGAGACGGTAGGGAGCGATGCGGCGGAAGAACGGGCCGAGGCCTCATCTGCGAAGGGCCAGACGGAGAAAGGGACGGATTCGGCGAACGGCAAGGTGGCGGAAACGTCATCTGCGAAGAGCCAGGCGGAGGCTTCATCTGCGAAGAGCCAGGCGGAGACACTGGGAACGGCCGGTTTCGACAACGAGTCATGATTCCATTCGCGCACACATGTCCGTACGAGATCGTCGCAGGCGATCTGTACGTGCTGGAATGCCCATTCTGTCGCGCCGAACGAGTGCTGCTCCCGCTCAGGCGCCACGAATTGCCACTGATTCGGGACGGACGGAAAAAGCTGCTCGTGTTCCCCTGCTGCCACGCAAGCATCACGCTGGTCGACTGCGACGCCGATTATTTGTTGGCCGATCGACCGGTGAGGCGTTAATCCGAAGCGTTCGTGCGCGGCGTAGGGACGAGATTTGCGAGGCGCTATTGCCGCTGAGTGAAGGGTTGGTCCTCCGATCGCTCATTGTTGCCGGATTTTTCTGAACTCACCGCGCTGCGGTGAAAATCCGTCAACAAATAGCGAACGCTGGCGCTTCTACGAACCAACCCTCCACTCCGCTCCCCCGTGCCTCACATTTTTATAAAAACATGTAACCATTTGTCCTCATTCCTTCGGACCACACCACAAGTCATGAAACAGCCCCCAAACGGTGATTTCCTACCGAATAGCCAGTGATTTCACTGGCTATTTACTTTTCGCCGGCCATTTTCGGTGAAATAGGCAATAAAACATGGCCTATTTCGATATCGAATCTCCGCCTATCCTCTGGCGGACTCTGGTGAAGCGCGCGATCTGGCGCGCGCTGGGTGGTCTCTGCGCGCGGCGCGAAGTCGCGGCAAGGGGAGTTGCCGGCGGCGCGGAACGGAGCCGCTGGCGGGCTCTGGCGAAGCGCGCGATCTGGTGCGCACCGGGTGGCCTCTGCGCGCGGCGCGAAGTCGCGACAGCGGAAAAGTGCTGCGGTGGGAAGCGGAGTGGCGGGGGTGCTCTAGAGAAGCGTAGCGTTCGCATTTGGCTTTCGGATGGCAACCGCAGACGATGATTCACAGCCATCCGAAAACAAGTAGCGATCGGAAGAGCACCCCCGCCGCGCAGCGGCAATACCGAAGGGCAAGCTCTCGGGCAGCAGGCAACCGGCCTTGCCGCAAGCTCCAGCCACACCGCGCGCAAGCAAATAAAAGACGTCCGACCGCAATCGGTCGGACGTTTTCTTTTTCCACTGTGCTATGTATGCCGCTAAATCTTTCCCGACTTCATCTCATCCGGCAGGTCCATCTGTGCGGCGAGCATGTCTTCGCGCGTCTGCGTCCACATCTCGCGGCTGGCGCGGATCATGCCGGAGTCCATGATCTTCTTGTCGTTGATGACGCGCGCGAACCATTTCACCGCTTCGTTATAATAGCCCAGCCGGCGATTGAGCTCGCCAAGCAAATACATCAGCCGGGCATTGTTCACATCGATGCCTTCCACTTCATACACCTTCGTGTACGCCTGAAGCGAATATTGCAGGAACCGCCGCTCCTGCTCCGCATCCTGCTTCTCGCGATACAGCCACGCGATATGATGCAAAATGCCGGCGATGACCCGGTCCTTCTCCTGCTTCAGCTGCGCGCATACCAGCGCCAGCTTGTACGTCTGCATCGCCTCGTCCCAGCCGCGCGCCCCGCTGTAGTCGCGCATGTTCCAATTGCTTTTGACCCGTTCCTCGAATGCCAGGCGCTGCGACTTCGTGAAGCTTTCGGAAAAATTCTCCGTGCTGGAGAACCCGCAGAACGGGCATACCCGCACGACATAATAATCCGGATTCACTTCCCGGTACTGCAAATAAAAATCGGTATCGGAGCCGATCGACTTCTTGAAGCTCGGCCGGACACGCGATGTCTGAAACTCGATTTCGCAATACGTGCATTTCACTTTGATCTTGTACAACGGATCCAACATCGAAGCATCACCTCATTTTGGACAGGGATAGGCTAGCGGGCAATGGGCAAACGCTTATTCGTCCGGCGTATTCACGAAGTGGTGGGCAGGTCCGGACAGCCGCTCCAGCATGACCTCGCGCAGCGGTTCGTCCAGGCCGATCTCGCGCAGCGCCTCGGCCATGCAGCCAAGCCACGCTTCCGCACGCTTAGGCGTTACCGGAAAAGGCAGATGGCGGGCCCGCATCATCGGATGGCCGTATTGGTCGGAATACAAGGGCGGTCCGCCGAAAAATTGCGACAGAAACAGAAACTGCTTCTCCATCACAGGGCGGATATCGGCAGGAAAAATCGGTCCAAGCAGCGGATGCGCCTGCACCTTCGGATAAAAGGCTTCCACCAGCCGGCGCAGCGCCGTTTCGCCGCCGATCGCTTCATATATGGTGTTCGCTTGTCGGTCTGACATCGTTGATCTCCTTCTGAACCTTCATCATGAAAACGGCAGCGTCAATAATCGAACTCGTCTTCCGTATCGCTCATCAAGTGCTCCTTGATGACATAGACGTACGCACATACAAAGAGGGCGAACAAGACGATCATCCCATCATCACGCTCCCGGATGCATATGTGACCATTGTATCATACGTGCGGCGAATGTCGATACAGGACGAACCGGAATGTATACCCGATGGCATACATATATTTAGGGAACAACCAGGGCCAAGCCTCAAAAAGTTGCCAACCTGACGACAAGCGGGAGGAACAACGATGGCTACCGTTCGTTTGCGCTTGCCTCTGATCGCCGCTCCGATCGTTGCGGTCATCCTGTACATGCTGCTGCTGCACCCGGCGGAAACCGTTCCGGCAGCGGTCAAAGGCGTCGCCATTTGGTGGGACGTGCTGTTCCCGGCACTGTTTCCGTTTTTCGTCATCTCCGAGCTGCTGCTCGGCTTCGGCATTGTGCACCTGTTCGGCACGCTGCTCGATCCGCTGATGCGTCCCTTGTTTCGCATTCCCGGCATCGGCGGGTTCGTCATGACGATGGGCTTCGCCTCGGGCTATCCGGTAGCGGCCAAGTTAACGGCGCAGCTATGGGACCAAAGCCTTATCAAACGCGAAGAAGGCGAACGCCTCGTGGCATTCGTCACCACATCCGACCCGATCTTCCTGATCGGAGCGGTATCGGTCGGCTTTTTCCACGATGCGCGCATCGCCGTTGTATTGGCCATTGCCCATTTCGGCGCCGCGGCGGCGGTCGGCTTGCTCATGCGGTTTCACGGCCGCAAGGCGCCGATGACGCCCGTTACGCATGCGGCGGAAGGGGCCGGCATCGTGAAACGGGCGCTGCGCGCCATGCACCGGGCGAGACTCGCGGACGGAAGGCCGATCGGCACGCTGCTGCGCCAATCGATCGAAAGCGCGATCCCGCTCGTATTCGTCATCGGCGGGTTGGTCGTTTTTTTCGCCGTCGTGCTGGAAGCGCTCCGCATCAGCCATATGCTCGGCCTGCTGCAAACGGCGACCCATACGCTGCTGCAACTGGCCGGATTGCCCCAGGCGTTGTCGGACGCCGTGGTGAACGGTTTCTTCGAAGTGACGCTCGGCGCCCAAGCCGCCGGCGGCGCGGGAAGCGCGGCATCGCTCGCGGACAAGGCGGCCGTCGCCTCCTTTGTGCTCGCCTGGGCCGGCCTGTCCGTACACGCGCAAATCGCCAGCCTGCTGCACCGCACCAACTTGCGCTACTGGCCGTTCGCGCTGGCGCGCCTTGCGCATGGCGTGCTGGCGGCCGTACTCGTCAAGCTGCTCTGGGGACCGCTCGAGCCGTTGCTGCATGCTCCAGCCGCATTTGCCGGCATCGGGTTCGACAACGTCGCCTCCTCCTCCGTCCTAACGCGTTATGCGGCGCTGCCCCCGGCCCTTGCAGCCGGTATCGCCCTGCTGGCGGCGCTGCTGCTGTTATCCGCGCTGGCGATGGGGCTGGCCAGGCTATGGCGGCGACCTCCGTTCCCGCGGGCAAAATAACCCAAGGCAGCACTTTGATCTCCGCCGCCGAGGCGATTGTTTGGCGGTAGGCGATGTTGTATGATGGGAGCATACGGCATTTGGCCAGGGAGGGTTACGGTTTGAAATTTTTTGTCGTCGATCGCGGGGATGAAACGTCGATTCAGCTCGCGGACAAGTTTCGGAAGCTGGCGCAGCAATTCGGGATGATTCTGGACGAGGTGGCGCCGGAACTCGTCGTTTCCATCGGCGGAGACGGCACGATGCTGCACGCCTTTCATATGTTCAAGGACAGAGCCGACAACATCGCGTTCGTCGGGGTGCATACCGGGCGACTCGGTTTTTTCGCCGACTGGATGCCGCACGAGCTGGAGCAGCTGATGGTGCTGATTCACGCGCCGGAGGAGACAAGCACGCGGCGGCTCGTGCACTATCCGCTGCTCGATATCGAAATCGTCACCGATCTCGGCACCGAGCAGCATACGGCGCTGAACGAATTTACGATCAAGGGCATCACGGAAACGCTTGTCGTCCAGCTCAACATCAACGACGACATCTTCGAAATGTTCCGCGGCGACGGCATCGTCATTTCGACGCCTTCCGGCAGCACGGCGTACAACAAGAGCCTTGGTGGCGCCCTGCTCCACCCTTCGGTGGAAGCGATCCAGATCGCGGAAATCGCGTCGATCAACAACCGAGTCTACCGCACGCTGGGCTCGTCCATGGTGCTGCCGAAGCATCATCATTGCGACATTATCCCGCAGCGCAAAAACCGGCTGCTGTTGGCGATCGACCATATCAACGAAATGCGCGAGGATATCGTGTCGATCCGCTGCAAAGTATCCAGCCGCAAAATCGCTTTTGCCCGCTACCGGCCGTTCCCGTTCTGGAGAAGGGTCCGCGAGGCGTTCATCGATCTTGACGAGCAGTAGCCGGCACAAGGAGCGCGAGCGGGTACACACAAGCCGTCCTATTCCCTCGCACCCGGTGCGGCTTGGTCCAACAAAGCAACGTTCGGCGGCAACAGCCCTTCGATCAGCCGGCGCAGTTGCGGGTCGCGGTGCAGCTCCTCGCTAAGGATGACGATCGTCCCGCGGTCTTCACGAACGCGAATCAGCCTCCCCATGCCCTGCTGCAGGCGAAGCAGCATGTACGGCAGATCAACCTCCTCATATGGCCGCGCCGCAGTCTGACGCTTGGCCGTGAAGAGCGGATCTTGCGGCGGGAACGGCAGCGCCCATACGATCACGCTCGACAGCGAAGGGCCGGGGATATCGAGTCCTTCCCACAAGGTAACGGCGCACAGGACGCTCGTCTCGTCTTGCTGGAAGGCGGCGATCAAATGGCTGATTTCCCGGTCCCCCTCGAACAGAACCCGCATGCCGGCACATTCCGTAAACGATGGCAGCGTTTCTTTGAAGCGCCTCAGCTCATCTTGGGACGGGAATAAAATCAATGCCCGCCCTCCCGAACGGTGCAGCCAGCGGACGGCGGCTTTCATTTTTTCCTCGAACGAGTCGCCGTTCGGCCACTGAGGCGCCACAACCTGCATCCGCTCCGCGTAATCGTACGGAGAAGCGACGCGGAAAGCCAAGTATCGTGAAACGCCCAGATTATCCGCCGCAAAATCGAATGTGCCGCCTACCGACAACGTCGCAGACGAAAAGACGACCGGCATGTGTTGGGAAAACACGCGCTCCTGCAGCACTTCCTTGACGGCTCTTGGCATAATGACGAGCGCCAGTCCGTCCGCTTCTTCGGTTACCCAGCAGATCAGCCCGTTCGACTGGTGGAACAGACGCAGCGCCTTCTGCAGCATGTCGAGATGTTCTTCGACGATGCGCAGATGGTACTCATTGAGTGTGAACATTTCGCTTTCGAATACGAGCGTTTCCTCGATGGCGTCCAGCACCAGACGAAACTCGCGCACTTGTTCCAGCAATCGTTCGCTCATCACAACTTGCTTCCGCTCGGAGCCCGGTATCGCCACGCTTTCGCGCGACAGCAGCGCGAACAATGCTTCGCTCCACTCAATCGCCTCATCGATCAGCACGGCCAATGACTCGCGTACTTCCCCTTTCAGCAAACGAATGATTAATTCCTCGAACACGGAATGCTTCAACCGGTATGTCAGCGCCTTCTGGGCGGCGGATTCCAGCAGATGCCCTTCGTCGAACACAACAGCGCAATGCTCCGGCAGCAACGGCAGCTGTCCCTCCCGTTTCCGCCCTTCGTACGTCCACACGTGTTCCATATAAAAATCATGCGAACAAATGATCAAATCGGCGGATTGCCGGTAATGCTCGCGCGACAGCGTAAGCCCGCACCGATGCCGTCTCTCGCAAGCAAAACAGTCTTGAAACGAATCCCAATTGATTCGTTTCCACTGCCTATCGCTCAACTCGGGATATTGCTTCCGGTCTCCGTAGGCATAAAACGATTGCATCGCTTCGAACCGGTGGACGAACTCGGGCAGTTCCTTGTACATCGTTTGGTAGATGGCCGCATCCTCGTATTCGTACCTCGCCGCATCGAGCTTGACCAAGCATACGTAGGAGTCGGAAGATTTGCTCAATCTGGCGTCGACGGCCAGACTCAGATGCTGCGCCAGCTTGGCCAAATCGCCTTCGGGCTTGGCCAGTTGTTCGATCAGCGACTCGTCGGCGCACGCGATGATCGCCGGTTTGCGGGTGTAACGGGCGTAACAGATCGCATACAGCAAATACACCAGCGTCTTCCCTGTCCCGACTCCGGCTTCGGCAAAAATCGTTTGTTTGTCGGCGAAAGCCCGCTCCATTTGGAACGCCATGTAAATTTGTTCGTCTCGCACCTCGAAGCCCGCTTCCGGCAATAAATCGTAGAACACATCGGCGATCCATTCGCCAACCTGCTCCATAAACGGCCTGCTATGTTCGTACACGAAAGGATATCGATTCATTACCTGCTGCCCCCAACCGCGCGCCTTTATTCGGGTAATTCTAACACATGGCGGATAAGGAAACAATTGTTCCCGTTGTTGCGCCCGATGCCGGGCCCGGAATCATACCCATTCGGGAAACAAAAAGCACCCGCCCCTGACGGGACGAGTGCGCTGTGGCGTTGCTCACGCTGCTTTAGCAGAAACCGGGGGGAATCAATTGTTGACGATCACTTGCTGGCCTTCCTTCAGGCCGTTAGTAATTTCCACTTCCGTCGCTGTCTGCATGCCGCGCTCGACATCGACTTCCTTGCGTACGCCGCCGTCCATGACCTGGACGAAGGAACGCCCTTGCGACGAACGCACGGCAACGCGCGGGAGCTTGACGACATTGTCCTTCTGCTCCGACACGATACGGACGGCCGCCCCGACTCCGAAGCTGACCTCTTTGTTAGCCGGCATGCTGTCGAAACGGATCAGCAGCGTGCGGGAATTGATGTCGCGTTCCCGCTCGTCGATCGACGACGGGGCGGTGGACGGCGTTTGCGCCACCTTGGCCTTGTACGTCGCGCCGCCGATCGTAACGTCTGCCGGCATGCCCACATCGATATTGGCGATCAGCGACATATCGCTGACTCCTACGGTAATCTTGACTTGCATGGCAGCCGGGTCGGCGATCGCCAGAATGTCGCGGTACGGCACAACGGCGTCGCCCTGCTTCAAGTCGTCGGCAAACGTCACGATGCCGGACAGCGGCGCCGTCAGCGGCAAGCTTTGTTCGCGTTTCAGCAGACGGTCGAGCTTCAATTGTTCGATTTCGACGCTCATGTGCGCGAGCCGGGCCGTTTCGTCGTCCGGCGAACCGTCAAGCTGCTGCAAAGCCAGCTGCGCATTCGCCAGCGCAAGGCGCTGCTGCTTCAGATCCATGTCAAGCGTGCCGCGCTGCAGCTTGTACATCACATCGCCCTTGTTGACCGCAACGCCGGCCCGGACGTTAACGCTGTCGATTTTGCCGTCGATCGTAAAAGGCACGTAGGTGACGGTCAGCGGCACGACGATGCCGAAGGCGTTCAGCTCGCGGGCTATGCTGCCGCGGTTTACGGTGAGCAGCTCGGGGGTAAGCTTCACCGGCGCAACCAGCTCGGGCGCCGCCGTCTTGCCTGCCGGCAGCAGCGAGCACCCGGCCAGCGTAATGGAAGCCGCAAGCAGTAAAGTCATTGCGGCCGTTGCTTTCGTTCTGCGGCTTGTCCGCATCGTTCGGAACGCCTCCTGACGACGGTATGGGCTATCGCATCGGCAGCCGGCCAACTCTCGCTTGCGGCATCGCCTCCGCGTTACGGGGCCAATTCCGGCCGCGGCTGGCTAGGCTGCTGCTGCGCTTTCTGGCTGCTCTTCTCGAGAATGAAGTAAGCGCAGCCGAAATTGCAATATTCGTGCAAATAATCTTGTACGCCGGCGAACGACGTTTCCTTCGTCGCCTTCGGGTTCGTTTCCTTGAAGAAGCCGCGCAAGCGAAGCTGGCTGTAGCCCCAGTCGCCGACGATATAGTCGTAGCGCTCCAGCACCTCGCTGAATCTGCCGCGGAACGCTTCCGGGTTCCATCCGTTCTTGTGATCCTGCATCACTTCATACTGGTTGCCGCCGATGACGATCATGCCCCGCTCCTCCTTGACCATCGTTACTGTCCCGTTTGGGCCGCGCCGGCCGACTGCTCGTGCGCGTGATACGAGCTGCGCACCAGCGGCCCCGATTCGACGTGGCGGAAGCCGCGCTTCATCCCTTCGGCCTTCAGCTCGGCAAATTGGTCCGGCGTGTAATAGCGTTCGACCTCGAGATGCTGCGGGCTCGGCTGCAAATATTGCCCGATCGTCATGATCGCCACGCCGGCTTCGCGCAAGTCGTCCATCGTTCGCAAAATTTCGTCCCATTCTTCCCCGACGCCGAGCATGATGCTCGACTTGGTCGGGATGGTGGGCGCAATTTGCAAGGAACGCCGCAGCAGCTCGAGCGAGCGGCGATATTTCGCCTTGGCCCGCACGCGGTCGGACAGCCGTTCGACGGTTTCGACGTTATGGTTCAGGATGTTCGGCTTCGCATCGAGCACCGTGCGGAGCGACGATTCGCTGCCGAGGAAGTCGGGAATGAGCACTTCTACGCCGCACAGCGGCATTCTTCGGCGAACGGCCTCAATCGTCGCGGCAAAAATCGAAGCCCCCCCGTCGGCCAGATCGTCCCGCGCAACCGACGTCACCACGCAGTGGCGCAGCCCCATCTGTTCGGCCGCTTCGGCCACGCGTTCCGGCTCCTGCAGGTCGAGTTCCGTCGGCAAACCCGACTTCACCGCGCAGAAGCGGCACGCCCGCGTGCACACGTCGCCGAGAATCATAAACGTTGCCGTGCGATTTGCCCAGCATTCGTGGATGTTCGGGCATTTCGCTTCTTCGCACACCGTGTGCAGCGTTTTGCCGCGCATCAGCTGCTTCAGCTCTTTATAATGGTCGCCGGTGGCCAGTTTGATCTTCAGCCAGTCCGGTTTGCGTTCTTTCGTCGCCATTCCTTCCACTTCCTTCAGATGATGTCCTGCCGTGCCCATTTCGCTGATTTGCATCAATCATCAATATATTATAGCACGAAACCGGCGGCAGTCCATGCAACTGCATATGCGGGCGGGAAGGGCGGAACAGGAGCGGCGGCGGAGCTTTTCTTCATTGTACTTGCGCGCATCCGCCGCGTAACGGCCGGCGTTGTTGGAAATGGTGCCATTTTGTTCGATTTCCGGCCGGGGGGTATGGTAAACTGTAGAGGAAGTTCAAAAAGCCGTCTTTTGATCACGAAGCATTTCAGGGAGCGTATTCGACATCGAATCTTGCGTTCACCCTTGAAGTCCGTTGCTCATTTAGGATTTTCCTAAACTCCGCTACTCCTTCTGCGGGTTCTCGCAACCTTCTCGGTGCTGAAAAGCCGGCTTTTTGAACACGCACTGGTATTATCCGCATACGCGGCGAAAGTCGGCCCGGCGCACGGCGCTTCACGGGCTCGTTGCTTCCGCCGATGGTCATACGTCTGGGAGGGATTTTGGGATGGATATGCAAGCGCTTCGGGACAAGGACCGCCGTCTCGGCGATATTTTACAGGAAATGGGCAGGGTGATGGTGGCGTTCTCCGGCGGCGTCGACAGCACGTTCGTGCTGAAGCGGGCCCGGCAGGAGCTCGGCGATCAGGTGCTTGCCGTTACCGCAGCTTCGGAAACGTTCCCGTCGCGGGAGTTTGACGCGGCAGTCGCGCTTGCCGAAGAGATGGGCGTCAAGCTGTACAAGACGGAAGTCAAGGAGCTCGAGAACGCCTCCTTTGTGGCAAACAACCCCGACCGCTGCTACCACTGCAAAACAGGGCTGTACACGCACCTGCAGCAGCTCGCCAAGGAGCTCGATTACCGGTTCTTGCTGGACGGCTCGAACGTCGACGATCTCGGCGACTACCGCCCCGGCCTGCAAGCCAAAAACGAACAAGGCGTGCGCAGCGTGCTCCAGGAAGCCGGCCTGAAGAAGGACGAAATCCGCGCGCTGTCGAAGGAGCTCGGACTGTCGACCTGGAACAAGCCGTCGTTCGCCTGCCTTTCGTCGCGCATCCCGTACGGCACCAAGATCGAAAGGTACAAAATCGACCAACTCGACCAGGCCGAATTTTTCCTGTCGCAGCTCGGTTTCTATCAAGTGCGCGTGCGCCATCACGACAAAATCGCCCGAATCGAAGTAATGCCGGACGAAATCGCCAAGGTGATCGAGCATCGCGACGCGATTCACGCCAAGTTCACCAAGCTCGGCTTCTCTTACGTCACGCTCGATCTGCAGGGCTACCGGACGGGCAGCATGAACGAGGTGCTCAGCCAATCGACCAAAGATAAAGTGAAAGAAGCGTCGTTATGACCATTCCCGTAACCGACATGGAGCAACTGCTCAAGCAAGTGCAGGCCGGCGAACTGGACGTCGCCGAAGCCGCCGAACGGCTGAAGCTGCTGCAGCAAAACAGTTCGTCCGCTGTGAGCGATCTCGGTTTTGCACAGCTCGACATCGAACGCGCCAAACGCACCGGCTTTCCCGAAGTGATTTTCGGCGAAGGCAAAACGGCGGCGCAAATCGCCGCCATCTTCGCCAAGCTGATGGAGCACAACGACCGCGTGCTGGCGACGCGCGTCGACGCGTCCAAAGCGGAAACGGTGCTGGCCGCCATCCCCGGCGCAACGTATCACGAAACGGCACGGGCGCTCACCTGGTTCAAGAAGCCGATCATGAAGGTGAACGCCGGTTATATCGCCGTCGTCTGCGCCGGCACGTCGGACTTGCCCGTCGCCGAAGAAGCGGCGATCACTGCGGAAGTGATGGGCAACCATGTGGAGCGCATCTTCGATGTCGGCGTGGCCGGCATTCACCGGCTGTTCCGCCGGCTCGAGCTGATTCGCGGGGCGAACGTGATCGTCGTCGCCGCCGGCATGGAAGGCGCGCTGACGAGCGTCGTCGGCGGGCTGGTGGCGAAGCCGGTTATCGCGGTGCCGACCAGCATCGGCTACGGAGCCAGTATGAACGGCATCGCCGCGCTGCTCGCCATGCTTAACTCGTGCGCGCCGGGCGTCAGCGTCGTCAACATCGACAACGGTTTCGGCGCCGGCTACTGCGCGGGCACCATCAATCAATCTATCGCGAACGAGGGACGCAGCCGATGAAAATCGTGTACTTGGATTGCTTCTCCGGCCTCAGCGGCGACATGACGCTGGCCGCCCTGGTCGATGCGGGAGCCGACCGCGACTACATCGAACGGGAACTGGCCAAAATCGCCGTCGAGCCGTTCAAGCTCGAATGGAAACGGGTGAACAAAAGCGGTATTTCGGCGCTGAAGCTTGATGTAGTGATCGATCCGGAGACCAAACCGGCGCATCACCGCTCTTACGGCGCGATCGTCAATTTGATCGTCGGCTCGGATCTGGGCGAACGGGCGAAGGCGCTCAGTCTCGCCATTTTCGAACAAATCGGCCTCGCCGAAGCCAAAATCCACGGCGTGCCGCCGGAGGACGTGCATTTCCACGAAGTCGGCGCAATCGATTCGATCGCCGACATTATCGGCGTTGCGCTGGCGCTCGATTCGCTGCAGGCGGAGCGCGTCTTCTGCGCGCCGGTGCCGCTCGGCTCGGGCGTCGTGCGCTGCGACCACGGGCTGTACCCGGTGCCGGCGCCGGCGACGCTGGAGATGATGAAAGGGCTGCCGATCGCGCGGACCAAACATATGGTAGAAATGACGACGCCAACCGGCGCCGCTATCGTGGCTGCGCTGGCGCACGATTTTATGCCGGCGATTCCGCCGATGATCGTCGACGCCGTCGGCTATGGCGCAGGCACGCGCAATTTGCCGGACCAGCCGAACGTGCTGCGCGTCGTCGTCGGCCACAGCGACACGCTCGCCGCCGACTGGTCCGCTGCGACGCAACTGCTGCACACCCATGAGCACGCGCACGACCATCCGCACCCGCATCATCATCATGAACACGGGCATCATGATCATGGGCATGAGCATGATCATGATCATGAACACGGACATGAACACGAGCACAAGCACGATCATAAACACGAGCACCGTCAGGATCGCGCGTTTAAGCTCCCAGCGCGGGTTCTGCCCGGCAAGCGGCCGGTATTCGGACTGGTCACCGGCAAGGAAGGCGGCGGCCTGGTGCATGAAGAAGCCGGCGCCTATTCCGTCAATAGCGACGATGACGGCGAAGCGCCAAAACGCGAAATTGTCGCCGGATGCGCCCCCCGGCACCATTAGGGCAGCTACCGGCAAAATAGCCAATAAAACATGGCTTATTCCCGCTTCAACGCGCGGTTCGGCAGAAATAGCCAGTAATAACGCTGGCTATTTCAACCAAATCGCCCCAATATCGTGCATTCCTGCCGAATAGCCAGTGAAATTACTGGCTATTTTGTTGTTGCGGGGCATTTTTCGCGAAATAGCCAATAAAACATGGCCTATTTCACCAAAACCCCTTAAACACCAGACCAACGCAAAAAGGCATCGCCCCCGTCCGCAGCGGGGAGCGATGCCTTTAGCTTGCTTATTGCTGCTTCAAATGCGCGATCGCCTGCTCGAAAAAGTCGGGTTTGCCGAAGCTGCCCGACTTGAGCACGAGCAGCAGCGAGCGTTCGGCGTCAACCGGCAGCGTCAGGCAGGACGGCAGCCCCGGCTGAATTTCCTTCCACACGCGCATGCCGGTAACGCCGAGCCGCGCGCACACCGCCGCGGACGTATCGCCGCCGGCGACGAGCAGCCGGTTCTGGCCGGTGCGGGCGAGTGTCTCCGCAGCGATCGCGGCGACCGTGCCGGAAACGAGCCGCGACACCGCCTTGTTGTCGATGCCGCGCCGCGCCGCCTCCGCTTTGACCGCAGCCACCTGCTCGCTGCCGCTCTCGGAGTGGTACAGTACATCGACGCCGCGGGCGATATCGGCGGCGATGGCCTCCACTAGCCGCAGCGTTTCGGCCTCCCGCTCGCGTTCGTCCAGCAGTCGCAGCGTGTCGATCCGATACGACGCGATGCCGCGCTCTTTCATGTAAGCGATCTGCGCCGCCGTTTGCGGCATCAGACTGCCGGCTGCGCACAACACGCCGAGCCCGGCGGTGCGGCGGATCGGCAGCTCCCGCTGCGCGAGCGTTGCCGCGCCCGTCCGCCGCTGCCGGAGCAGCGCCAGCTCCTCGGACAGCGCCGAGCTGCCGCACAGCACCTTCACGTCATGCACCGCTTCGGCGATGACGGCAAGCGCCGCCTGATCGGTCACGTCGACGATCGCGTAATGGACGTCGGCGCTGCGGTGCCCGTCAAGCTCAGCCCTCAGCGTCTCAGCACCGGCATCAACGACCGCAAACGGCACGGAAGCTACGGTTCGCGACGTTTGGCGCCGCAAGATGGCGGCCAAATCGGAGTCCGTCATCGGGTGCACCGGATCGTGGCGAAACTCCGATTCCTCCAGCTTGCGGCCATGCACGTAGTGAATGCCGCCCACCGTCGTCCGCCCGTTCTTCGGGAAACCGAGCACCACCACGGCGAACGATTCTCCCAGCGCGTCCAGCATCGCGTCGAAAGCGGGACCGATGTTGCCGCGGAACACCGAACACGTCTTGTTGATATATTGCGTGCAGCCCAGCTCCTGCAAGCGCCTCGTCGCTTCGAACACTTTGCCGTAAGCGGCGAGCGGCTCGTCGAAGCGCGAATCCGTATCGAGCACCAGCGCGTCGCAAGCCGAGTCGGGACGAAACGTCCCTGTTCCGCCATAGGAATAAACGTCCGCCGTCAACCCCGCTTTGGCGAACATGATGCCGATATCGCCTGCTCCGGTAATGTCGTCCGCCACGACGCCGACCATGCCGTACATATCGCTCAAACCGGCCACTCCCTTCGCGGCTTGTAGCCGGCGTGCTGCAGAAAGTGCAGCACCGTCTCCTGCGGGAGCGCGGACAATGCAATGCCGGACGAACGCGCCGTAACGATCAAACGGCACGCCATCTCCAGCGTCTGCAGCGCCATGCGGGCTTCGCGCACGCTCGTGTCATACACGAGCACGCCGTGATTGTCCAGCAGCAGCACGTTCGCCAGCGGCGCCTTCCGCCGCACGGCTTCGCCCAGCTCGGCGGAGCCTGGATGGCAATACGGCACCCGCTCCACACGCTCCAAATAATACATCGTTTCAACAAACAAATCCGAAGGCAGCGCCTCGTTTGCGCAGGCGAACAGCGTGCTGTAGAACGGCGACGCATGCAGCACCGCGTTCACTTCCGGCCGCGTTTCGTATACGGCGCGGTGCATCGGCATTTCTTTGGACGGCTTGCGCCGGGCCGGATGCAGCGATTGCCCCCCGAACGTGCACGTCACCAAATCATCGTCGTCGAGCTCGCCCAGAAAGGTGCCGCTGGCGGTGATCACATACCGGTCCGGCCCCGTCCGGGCGCTGATATTGCCGGCATTGCCCCAGGCGAGCCCATGCGTCATCATATACCGGCCCGCTTCAACCAACTGCCGGCGCGCCTCCGTTTCTTCCATCATAACATGCTCCTCCCGCCCTATCTTCTCCCGTCAATTCGGTCCGCCGTCATGCCGCTGCATAAACCGACTGCGCACTTGTTCGTACACGGTTTTCAGCGGCACGCCGTGCTCCTTGGCGATTCGTTCGCATTCGCCGTTCTCCGGCGCGAACTGCACCATTTCGCCGTTGTGGTAGCCCACTTTCACCGTCATCGGCCCCCATGGCGTTTCCACCTGCTCGAATGTGCGCCCCAGCCGGTGGCACGCCACCCGCGTATAGCGCAGCCCCAGTGTCGACGTTTCGGCAAAAACAACTGCTTCGACCGGCTCCAGTTTGGCCGCGTCGACAAGAACGTTCAGCATGATGCCGGGACGGCCTTTTTTCATGATGATAGGAATCCAGTACACGTCGTTAGCGCCCGCGGCAAGCAGGCGGTCCGTCACAAACGAGCAAAACTCGGGGTTCATATCGTCAATATTCGCTTGTACGACCATCATATTGTCGTCGCGATGTTCGTGCGCATGCTCGAAAGGCATAGTCTCGCTCCTCTGTCTTGTGGCGCGAATCGGCGCCGGCTTGCTGAGTCTATCTCCATATTAGGCGCAACGCTCCTGCAGCGCAATAATCCGCAGCCGACCGTCTGGCGGCATAATCCCGCCCAATCTGCGCATGCTACCAAAAAACGCACTCGCCCGATCAGGAGGACTTCCCATGCGCCGATCCGCCACATGGAAACACGCGCTGATTTGCGCCGCCGTTTGCGCGACGCTTGTATGGACCGCTATTCCCGCGTCCGCCGCTGCGCCGCGGAGCGCAAAACGCACGAACGGCCAGACCGAATCGAATCCGACGCTCTTTACGGAACGCAAAGCGCTGTTCGAGCGGTTGTCCCTCGTTACCGGCGTTCCTTGGACGATACTGGCAGCGCTCGACCAATACGAACGCACCATCGCCCTGGCCAAAAAAAAACCGCTGCCGGAACGACTCAGCGCGGTGTTATTTACGGAAGAACAATGGTGCGGCCTGCTGAACCCGGACCGAGGGGACACGAGCTTGCCGACGATCGCATTCTTCGGAGGGCTTGGCCGGGACGGCGACGGCGACGGCAAAGCCGACCGGAACAACGACACGGACACCTTGATAGCAATGGCGCAAATCGTAACGCGCAAAGGGACCAGCCCCGACGACTTGGCTATTGGCCTGTGGGAGTATTACCAGAACACCCGCAGCGTCGAACGGATTTTGCAGTTTGCCGAAATATACGGCGCATTCGGTACGCTTGATCTGCACAAGCATGCGTTCCCGCTGCCGCTGAAAGCGGAATATTCGTACCGCAGCACATGGGGAGCGAGCCGCGGCTGGGGAGGCTTCCGTATCCACGAAGGCACCGATCTGTTCGCCGGCTACGGCGTGCCGGCGCGCAGCACGTGCTACGGCATCGTTGAAGAGATGGGCTGGAACGATTACGGCGGCTGGCGGATCGGCATCCGCGACCTGAACAACGTGTACCATTATTACGCCCATCTGTCCGGCTTCAACAAGAAAGAAGTACACAAAGGCTCGCTGGTCATTCCCGGCCAAACGATCGGCTGGGTCGGCAGCTCCGGCTACGGCAAGCCGGGCACGTCGGGCAAGTTTCCGCCGCACCTGCACTACGGATTGTACCGCGACAACGGGCTGACGGAATGGTCGTTCGATCCGTATCCGTATTTGCGCCGCTGGGAGCGCGAGGAGCGGCTGCGCGGCAAGCCGCAAAACGGCTGAGCTAGTGCGCCGCCCCGCTCGGCGGCAGCGTGACGCTTGGCGGCAGCGGCTTGGAATCGCCGATCGGGTTGCCTTTGCTGTCGACGTAATACATCGGCGTGTCGCCGACAACGAGCAAATACGAAATCGGCAGCTCCGTCTCCACCGTTTGCGGTTCGGAGTCGAACGGGATGATGACCGCCACTTCGGCGGCGATTTTGATATACACTTCCACCAGAATCATGTTGATCCCGGCATTTTCGTAGCGCGTGTTGAGGTCTACCTTGACCGCCCCCGCCGGCACCAGCTTGATCGGCACATCGGGGCCGAACGAGCCGAGGATGGCGCTGCCCATCACTTGCCCGAGCGGGATATGCTCGCGCATTGCCTTCAGGTCGTTCAGCAGCGTCTGCACGGTATTGATCGTGGCCGCCGTTATTTTCATGTGCTCGTTGTAATTCAGCATGAAGCCGCTCACTTTGCCGTTGTTGTCCGTTTTCCACTGGACGAGCTGCTCGAAGCTTGTGCCTTTGGCAATCTGCTCCGAGATCGCCGTGTTGATCGATTGGGTGGCGATTTGCGTTACCCGGATTTTGGCCAGGCTCATCAGCGGCCCTTTCAAATTGCGCTCCACCATCAGAAACGAGAGAAACGAAAAGGCGGAGAACAAAACAAACACGATCATCAGCGCTTTGCCGCGGCTGCGATTCGTTCGCGCCCCTCGCCTGCCGGGAGCATTCCGCCAGCCGCGCGGGCCGGGAGCGCTCCGCCAGCCGCGCGGACCGGCCGAATTCCCGCTCCATTTGACCGTTCGCATGTTGCCCCACATGTTCCGGCTACCCCATCTGCCCGCCATCGTCGTTCCTCCGCCATCAAGGATGTCAGCCGGCGCCTGGACGGCGCCCTCCTCTCCAGCCTATGCGCCGGGCGGACAAAATAGCCCCGGACTTGGCCGGGGCGAAATTCCCCGGCTTATGGCCGGGGGCGGCATGGCATGATCAGCTTCGTTTGCGCACAGGCACCCATACTTCGACTTCCGCGTCGGCCGGGTTGCCGTTCAGCAGCACTTCCGCAACCGGCGAGCCGGCATATTCCCATTCGGCGCCTTCGCGCAGCACTTCGCCAAACGCCTCGTCCTCCAGCCGATCGAACGCCAGCCGCGACAGCCCGCCGCTTCCCGCCAGCACGAGATACTCCCCTGCCGGGAACAGCGCCTCTTCCGTATGCTCGGGTCCGGAGCGCGACGTGCACACGCCTGCATAGTAGCAGGCGCGCCCATCCTCCACCGCAACTGCGGCAAAGCCGTTCCGGCTTTCGGCCAGCGGGCGAAGCCGCTCCATCTGCCCTTCCTGGATCAACCGTTTGAAAAACGCCGTTTTTTGCGCACTGTAGCCCGGGTCATGCACGCCACCCGCTCCTTCCAGCGCCGCTTTGTACCCAAGCACGCGAAACGCCGGTTTGTGTTCCCATCGATAAGCTGCCATTTTCCCATTCCTCCACCGGAAAGTTTGTCTTGCCTGTCCAGCGTAACATCCCAATGTTGACAGCTATATGGCATACTTATATCGAGGTGTCCCTATGAAAATCGATCGTTTGATCGCCATTGTGATGATGATGCTGGAACAGGAAGTGATCAGCGCCGGCGCGCTGGCCGAGAAGCTCGAGGTCAGCCGGAGAACGATATACCGCGATATCGACGCTTTGACGATGGCGGGCTTGCCGATCTATACCGCGCAAGGGGTGGCGGGAGGCGTCGGGCTGATGAAGTCGTACAAAATCGACAAACGCCTGTTTACGCCCAAAGACGTGCAGACGCTGGCGGTTGGCCTCGAAGGCTACCGGCAGCTGTTTGGCCGGTCGCATACGACGCACGTAACGGAGAAACTGCGCGGCATCGGCGCTATTGACCGCCCGGAACGCGAAGGTGCGTTTGCCGTCGATTTGACCTTGCCCGAAGGCAATCGGCTGCTGCGCTCGTTGTTCGGCGTCATCGAAGCGGCGATCAACGGCGCTCGCTATTTGGCGTTCGCGTACATTGACAAGGACGGGAAAACGAGCTCGCGCCAGGTCGAAGCGTACCTGGTCGTGTTCAAGGAACGCAGCTGGTATTTGCAAGCGTATTGCCCGGATCGCGGCGATTACCGCATCTTCAAGCTGGCGCGCATGCGCGGGCTGCGGCTGCTGGCGGAAACGTTCATTCCGCGCCGCTTCGAACCGCTGCCGATGGACGGCGCGTTTATGAACCGGGCGACGGTGGCGGTCACCGTTCGTTTATCCTTGTCGGTCATGGACCGCGTGGTGGAACGATTCGGCGAGCAAAACATTGTGTCAATGGAGGGAGACAGCTGCGTGGCCGTTTATCCGATCGTCGACGGGGAGGCCGGCTACGACACGCTGCTTCGGTTCGGGGCCAAATGCGAGGTGCTGGGCCCGCCCGATGTGCGCGCCAAATTTGTCGCTTATATGCGTACGATACTGGGGAAGTATGAAGCCGAAGATGCCTGAGCGCCGGTTGCCTTACAGCCGGCGGAAATAATCGAGCAGCTCGCGCAGCGTGCGGAACGTCGCCGCCGGTCGGGCCGCGACATGCTCCATCCACGGCTGGTTGCGCCGCAGCCAGATCGTGTCCATGCCGGCGCCGGCGGGCCCCATGATGTCGTTCTCCGGATGGTCGCCGATGAACACGGCGTCGCCCGGCGCGACGCTCATGCCGGCGAGCGCCGTCTCGTATACGAGCGGGTCCGGCTTCTCCGTATCGATTTCGCCGGAAACGAGGATATAATCCAGGTACGGCTCAAGTCCGAGGCGTTCGACCTTGCCGCGCTGAATTTCGCTGCGTCCGTTGGTGACGAGCCCAAGTCTCGCGCCGCGGCCGCGCAAATAAGCCAGCAGCTCATGCGCGTCGTCCATCAGGTGCGAGCCCGATACATAATGCGCGTCGTAAAACGCCAGAAGCGACGCATGCGCCGGCCTGCGCGCCGGTTCCCACGGCAGCGTCTCCAGCAGCTCCGCGTACAGCTCCGGTTTGCGCCGATACCCGTCGCGGTCGGCGACGCGAACCATCTCGATGCAACGCTCCCGGGTCGGCATGTCCAGCGGGCCAAGATGAAAGTCGACGAATCTTTCGGCATACTTGCGAAACGTTTTGTTCCGGTCGAGCAGCGTGTTGTCCAGATCAAAAATGACCGCTTGCCACTTCATACAGCTCCCCCTTTGGCGACTTCGTTTTCCGTTGCCGCCCGGCCGTCAACGACCTCGCTTTTGTGCGAAAAGTACGGGACAAGCAGCGCGGAAACGACCGCCAGCCCGATCAGCACGAAAAACGACGTGCCGTGCAAATCGCGCACGAACAGGGTGAACACCAGCATGGCGATCCGGGACAAGTTCAGGATCCACTCCCGCCAGATGAAGATGCGCGCCTGCTCGATCGGCGTGCGGCTGCTGATGATGCGGAACTGCCGCATGTTCCATATCGTCCCGTAATAGAACATCCCCATCGTCGTCAAAATGTTGGAAATGACAAGCAGCGGAGCCACCGGCCACACCGGGCACAGGAAGCCGACGGAGACGAGCAGCACGCCGATCGTCAGCCACTTGCCGTTCCCCACCTTGAGCCGCCGGTACATCGTCATCGCCGCGATCGAGGACAACGCGTACAACATGTTGTACATGGCGATGACCAGCTTGTCGCTCGACACCGAAAACGTAAAGATAAGCGCAAACAAGCCCTGAAACTGGATAAACAAGCCGGCTGTTATGCACGACGGCACCATCCAGCGCAGCGCGGACGTATTGAAGACGGCGGAGAAACGGATGTTTTCGAACAGCGGCGTGCGTTCCTCGGACAACGTAAGCGTAGGGATGAAAAACGACACCGTAAGCAGCGTTGCCACGAACAGGAACATCAGCAGGAACGATCCGTTGTAGCCGAGCCACTGGATGACAAGGGCAAAAACGATCGGATTGGCGATGGAGATCGCCTGCCCGATCAAGCTGGAGTAAGAAAAATACGATTCAAAATCGCGCCCCTTGCCGTAAAGGCTGAGCGTAATATTTTGCGTCGAGGCGTACAAGCCCCACATGATGCCGACCGGAATGGCGATGATCGAAATCCACAGCAGCTTGTTGTCCAGCTCGAGGAAGCTTAACAGCAGAAACGTCAAACCGCCGCTGATCGCGGTAATCCGGATCAGCAACCGGTTGGAGTAACGGGTCAGGATACGGGCGCCAATGGCGAAAGCGACGATCCACGAAACGAACATGACCAGGTTGAACCAGGTGACGTCGAAGATGCTTTTCTCTTTTTCCCAGATGTACAAGTTTACGAAGATGCCGATATAGTTGAAGATAATCATCGACGACGCGTTCATCAGCAGCAATCGGCGAATTCGGCTGGCGTTTTGCAAAGTTGACACTCCCGTCCTGTCTGCTCCCGTGCTGCACTCCACACATGATAGCATAACCGGATGACCGCTCACGAACCGAATGTAAAGGGGCTTAAGAAGCGAAAACGGGGAATAACGAGGATGTGAACGGTAACAACCGCTCTTGTCGCTCATTATCTCCCGTTTTGCTCCGCGTTGCGCCGTTTGTCTCCCTTTTTGCCGTCTCGCCTGTTACAGCCGGAAGTCGATTTCGAGAAAACGCGTCACTTCCCGCTCCCAGCGATCGCGGACAAACGCGACATGCTTTGGATGCGCGTTGTACGCGTCGTAATCGGACTGTGAGGCGAACTCCATCGAAAAGCCATAATCGTAGTCGTTTTTGACACTGACTTGCCGGAACGACTCGAACCGGGTCACGACCGGAATCGCCGTCAACTCCTCCCGTCCCGCACGCAGAAACGCCTCCGCCTCGGGCGAACCGATCTCATGCTTCAGGCAAAAAATGACCATATGCCGCACGGTTTGCTGCTCCATTGTTCATCACCTCCTCTTGTCTCTGGCGACGTCGTCGCTTCCGCCGGACGCGCCGACTGCAGCCGCGCCTCGATACGCCTTCGGCGCCATGCCGTAACGCGACTTGAACGCGCGGTGAAAATACGGGTAGCTGCCGAAGCCGCAGTTGTCGGCGATCTGATCGAGCGTCATTGTCGTATGCTTCATGCGCTCCACCGCCATCGACAAACGAACTTCAAGCGCGTATTTCATCATCGTGGTGCCGCAGCTTTCGCGGAATAGATGAACGGCGCGCGATACGCTGAGGCCCGCGTGACGGGCGACGTCCGCGATTTTGAACATGGCGGCTGCATTTTCCTCGATATAGCGCTTCATCCGCTGCACCGGAAACGATCGTCCGGCGCCAAGGCTGGCGTCGCGAATCGCCCGGTCGAGACAAAGGCAAAGCGCTTGCAGCAAGCAGCCAAGCAGCTCCTGGTCCGCCTCTTCCTGCACCCGCCGGTTCTCGAACATGAGCTGGCGCCACAACGTCACGATCCGTTCGTCGGCGTCGATGCGCGTATGCTGCGGCCGGTCCGTTCGCGCCCACCACCCGTCGATCCAGGAACCTTTGCAGAACAAATAATAGTCCGCGCTGTTGGCGCCGTTCTCGTCCTTGCCCTGCAGCCGCAGTTCGTACGGTTCGCCGACGCGGTACAGCAGCAAGCTGCCGGCAGCAATTTTCGTCATGTTGCCGTCAACGAGGGCGCTGGCGCTGCCTTCGGTTTGCAAGCGAAATAAGTAATGCGGCAGCCCTTCGCGAATAATCGAGGCAAACGGCGTCTGATGCCGCGAATAACCGCAGCCGAGCAATATGGCAGGCATGAACGTCACCTCGCTGGTTAGTCGCTTTTTAGCCAAATAAGTCAAGTTGGAGCCGGATAGGCTATGTTCACGCGGCGGCTTTCCCCGCTACAATAGCATCGAATAAGCAATCGATTTTATTTTACCGGAAGAGGTGACGGGGATGCAACGCATGGGAATCGGCGTGCAGCTGTACACGCTGCGCGACAACATGGCGGCAGATTTGCCGGGCACGCTGCGGCAAGTGGCCGCGCTCGGATACGAAGGCGTGGAGTTTGCGGGCTATTTCGGCCGGTCGGCGGAAGAGCTGCGGGCGCTTGCGGACGAATACGGACTGAAAGTGATTGGCGCCCACGTCGGGCTCGCCAATTTGCGCAATAACTTGCTTGGCGAAATCGAATTCATGAAGACGCTCGGCGGGTCGTATATCGTTTGCCCGGGCGTGCCGCTCGAAGAGCGCAACACCGTGGAAGGCTGGAAGAAGCTGTTCGCCTTCTTCCGCGAAACCGGCGAAGAAGTGCGCAAGCACGGCCTGCAGTTCGGCTACCATAATCATGCGTTCGAATTCGACCTGCAGGTGGACGGCGCTTATGCGTTCGACGCGTTGTACGCTTCCGCCGCTCCGGATGCGATTCAAGTGGAAATGGACGTCTGCTGGGTGCAAGCCGCCGGCCAGGACCCGCTCGCTTATATTCGGCGTTATGCGAACCGGCTGCCGCTGCTGCATCTGAAAGATTTCAGCCGCAACGAAGACGGCTCGATGAAGACGCTGGAGCTGGGGCAAGGCGTGGTCGACCTGCCGGGCGTGATCGCCGCTTCCGGCGAAGCGGGCGTCAAGTGGCTGATCGTCGAGCAGGACAACTGCCAGAACCCGCCGCTTGCCAGCATCGAGAACAGCCTGAACTGGCTGAAGCAGCATTATCCGGTTGCCGAAGGAGCGAATTAACCCATGGCCAAACTGAGAGTCGCCGTCATCGGCTGCGGCGCGATCGCTATCCGCCGCCATATTCCGGAGTACGCGGCCAATTCGAATGTCGAGCTTGTGGCGTTCGCCGATCCGGTTCCGGGCCGCGCGCAGGGCGTTGCCGACCAATACGGCGGTGTCGCTTACACCGATTTCGAAACGCTGCTGCGCGAAGTGAAGCCGGACGCGGTCAGCGTCTGCACGCCGAACGGGCTGCATGCGCCGGTATCGATTGCCGCATCCAGGGCCGGTGCGCACGTGCTCGTCGAGAAGCCGATGGCGGGTTCCGCCGGAGAAGGCGAAGCGATGATCGCCGCAGCTAAGGCGGCCGGCAAGTTCTTGATGGTTGGCCACAACCAGCGGCTGATGCCGCCGCACGTGAAGGCCAAAGAAATTTTGGCGTCCGGCAAACTCGGCCGCGTGCTGACGTTCCGCACCGCATTCGGCCATCCGGGCCCGGAAAGCTGGAGCGTCGACGGCAAGGAAAGCTGGTTTTTCCGCAAGCAGGACGCGATCATGGGCGCGATGGGCGACCTCGGCGTGCACAAGTCCGACTTGATTCGTTGGCTGCTTGACGACGAAGTGGTCGATATCGCCGCTTTTGTCGGCACGCTTGACAAGAAGGACACCGACGTCGACGACAACGCGTCGTGCATTCTGCGCATGAAGAGCGGCGCGGTCGGCACGCTGGTCGCCAGCTGGACGTACTATAAGGGCGGCGACAACAGCACGATTCTGTGGTGCGAGAACGGTGTGCTGAAGATCGACACCGACCCGAACGACCAGGTGATCGTCGAGCTGCGGAACGACACGCAGGAGCGTTACCGCGTCGGCGCCATGGCGACGAACGAGAAGCAGACGACAAGCGGCGTCATCGACGCGTTCGTGACCAGTATCGTCACGAATACGCCGCCGTCGATTTCGGGCGAAGAAGGGCTTCGTTCGCTGAAGGTTATTTTGGCGGCGTTCGAGTCGCAAGCGAACGGACTCGTGGTGCGAGTGTAAGGCAGTTGGCGGGAAAAAGCCGGGAAAGCGGACACGAAGTTCCGTTTTGCCGGCTTTTTGGGTTGGCGGTTTAAGGGCGGCTGCGGGCTATGGCAGCACTCGAAAAATAGCCCATGAAAAATGGCTTATTTGCTCCTTTTTGCTCGGGATATGAAAAATAGCCAGTGAAATCGCTGGCTATTTCGCTGAAATGTTCGATTTTGCGGCGCTTTGCTGAGAATAGCCAGTGTTTTTACTGGCTATTTGGCTTGCGCGAAGGGAAAACAGGCGAATAAGCCATGTTTCACTGGCTATTTTGGCCGGAGGCCTCGCTCGAGAGGCCGGTTTCAACCTGGCCTCCCGCACAACCCTGCGCGCTAGGCACGGGACGCCGGGTCCGCCTCTCGGCGCACCGCATGGCCGCTGCCGCCCGTCAGCCGCTCGACCGGGAACACCTGGCGCACGGCGATCGTAATCAGCGCCGCCGCCACAACCTTGATCGCGTCGCCGATCAGATACGGATAAAATCCTTCCGTCAACGCTTTGCTGAACGAATACTTGGCGACGTGCGCCAGCCACGGCACGCCGGTCACATAAACGAGCAACGAACCGAACACCGCCATAATCGCCACGATTGCCGCGAATCCGGCCGCATCGTTGCGCTTCACCCGCTGCACGAACCAGCCGATCAGAAACGCGCACACCGGCCAAATGACGATATAACCGCCCGTCGCGCCTTGCAAATACGGAATGCCGCCTTTGCCGTTCAGCAGCGGAAAGCCGAGTGCCGTCAGCACGACGACCAGCAGCATGCTGAACAGACCGTACCTTGCGCCGAGCAAGCCGCCGGCGAGCATGACCGCAAACGTCTGCAGTGTAATCGGCACCGGGGTGAATCCGAGCGAAATGCGGTAAAAGCTGAGCACAACCAGCAATGCGGCGAAAAAGGCGCTAAACGCTACCCCTCGCAATGTAAGCTTCGCTTTCAATTGAGTTTCTCTCCTTCGTTTGCTATAGTGATAGAAAAGGCGATTGTCAACCAATTTACGTACGTACAGGTTAACAATTCGCATTATACCACCGCAAATAAGGAATTGGTACCCATGATTTACGAATCGGCAACGTTTTTTTTTCGCATGGAGCGCGCAAGCGTCGATTATGTTGACGGCCGGAGCGGCCGTTATGCGCTTCGCGAAGTGAGCTGCGCAATCGATCGCGGCTCCTGGACTTGCGTCGCCGGCGGCAACGGCAGCGGCAAAAGCACGTTCGCCAAAGCGCTGGCCGGCATCCTGCCGCTGACCAGCGGCACCCTCGAACGCAGCGGTGTGCCGCACCTCGTGCTGCAGCAGCCGGAATCGCAGTTGCTCGGCTCGACCGTGGAGGAAGAGCTGGCGGTCAGCTTGCGGCAGCCGCCGGACCCGGCGGCCTGGCCGTCCGTGTTGCGCGAGCTGCTGCGCCAGGCGGGGCTGCGCGTCGCCGCGGACGCGGAGGTGCGCCATCTGTCCGGAGGGCAGAAGCAACTGCTGAACATCGCCTCCTGTCTTGCCGCGGATGCGGAAGCTATCGTGTTCGACGAGGCGACGTCGATGCTCGACCCCGGGTCCCGGCAAGCCGTGCTGGACACGGCGGTCCGCCTTCACCGGGCCGGCAAAACGATCGTATGGGTGACGCACCGCATGGAGGAGCTTGGCTACGGCGAACGCGTGCTTGTGCTTGGGGAGGGACGGCTTGTTTACGATGGGACGCCGGACCGGTTCTTCTATGAACGGACGGAATCGGGGACGCCGTGCGAACGGTACGGCTTCGAGCCGCCGTACGTTGTACGCGTTGCGGAGCAGCTGCATCGCCGGAACGTCATGCCGGCAGAACGCCCGTTATTCCCGTCCCATTTGGCTCATGCCATGGAGCAACTATGCCTATCGAACTGAACGATGTGACCGTTCGCCGTGACGATGACCCCCAGGATCACCCGATCCTGAGCCAGATTACGTGCCTGCTTGAAGATCGCCGGCTGACGCTGCTCGTCGGCCAAACCGGCTCCGGCAAAACGACGCTGCTGCGGGCGCTCGCCGGCCTGGCCGAACCAAGCGCCGGCTCCGTTTCGTACGACGGTTCGCCGTTGTGGCGGCGCGGCAAACCGGACCGCGAGCTGCTGCTCCGCAGCGCAATCGCGTTCCAGTTCCCGGAGCATCAGCTGTTCGCCCCTACGCTGCAGCGCGAATTCGATTATTCGCTGCATCCTTACCGGCTTGACGCGGAAGAACGCCGCCGCCGGGTCGCCGCCGCGATGACGGAGCAGCGGCTGCCTGCGGCGTGGCTCGAGACGTCGCCGTTTACGCTGTCCGGCGGCGAGAAGCGCCGCGCGGCGCAGGCCACGGTAACCGCGGCGGAAGCGCCGTGGCTGCTGCTCGACGAGCCGACTGCCGGCCTGGACGCGGCGTCGGCGGCGCAGTTGACGGCATGGCTTGCCCATGCCAAAAGCCGGTGCGGCATCGTGCTCAGCACGCACGATCTCGATGCGCTGTTTCCGGTGGCGGATCGTATATTGGTGCTGCGCGAAGGGCGCATCGTTGCGGATACGACGCCGGAGGCGCTGTATGCCGACCCGCAGCCGCTGGTCGATGCGGGCGTCGGCCTGACCGGCGCGATGGAGACGGCGATGGCGCTGCGGGCCGCAGGCGTTCGCGTGCCGCCGGGCAGCGCAACGCCGGAGCGGATGGCGGATGCGATCGTCGAGACGCTGCGCGAAGGCGCGGCGAAACAAGCCGTACCGCCGCCGGTAGAGGCTGCAGAAGCGGAGGCGGCTTTGCCGGAGTCCGGCGCCACGACGGGGCAGGGACGGCGGCGGGGCATCGCGTACCGCCTGGACGCCAAAGTAAAGTGGGCGCTCTACATGCTGCTGGCCGCCGGCGTCATTATGCAGCGCGACTGGTTCGGCACGCTGTTCGGGCTGCTGCTTGCTGCCTGCTGCCTGCCGACGCTCATTCCGGCCGATCGCGCGAAGCTGCTGCGGATGAGCCGGCCGCTGCTTTTCTTTTTGCTGCTGACGACCGCCATCTCCGGGCTCGATTTGCATCTCGGCGCGGACAGCGGCAGCTTCATCGGCTTCCAGTGGCCGCGGGCGTCCGTTACGGCGCAAAACTTGCTCGATCTGTTTGCCGTAACTGTCTTCGGCATCGCTTTTGCGCTGTCGACCAGCTCGCTGGATATGTACCAAGGGCTGCACCAGGCGCTGTTCAAGCTGCGGCTGCACAAGCGGCTCGCCATGCTGACGCTGGCCGCTTCGCTGCTGCTCCGGTTCATCCCGCTAATTCTCGAGGAGGCCGAACGTTTCGCCGTCATCGCCAAAGCGCGCGGCAAACGGGCGATCAAGCGCGGCCGGCTCCATTTTCGCGAGTTGCCGGTGTTTGCGATTCCGCTGCTGATGTCGCTTTTTATTAACGTGGAGGAACTGATCCTGGCAATGGAACTGAAGAACGTGACCGGCGGCGCCAAACAGCCGCTGCCGCAGCGTTCCGCTGCCGGCTCCGTCCGCCGGGCCAATGCGATGGCGTTGTGCGCCGGCTGCCTCTTGTTCGTTGTGCTGCTTGCCGTGCGTTAAGCCGCAGCTGCAGCCGTGGTCGCGATGGTCGCCGAGGTGGTTTTACCACCCCGGCTCTTTCCCGTCGGCGCGATACTCCGCCCACACGAAGGAATCGTTGCCGGTCCAGCCGATGAAGCGGCCGAGCCCGATCAGGTCGGTCCGGTTCGTTGCCGTATCCCGCAGCCACAATTCCAGATAAAATCCGGCGTTGGACCGGGTAACGTATACCAGCTTCGACCCATCCGGCGAAAAGAACGGCACGATTTCCCGCTCGGACTGCAAAATGTGCAACACGGCCGAATCGCTCATCGCGGCGTCCGGCACTTGCGAAACGGCTTTGGTGGTCAGGTCGATTTCGTTATGCCCCCGCTTGCCGTCAAATTCGCTCATCACCCGAATTTTGCTGTCGTTTGCCCAGTCGATCGGATACCCGTTCAAGTATCCGTCGCTGTGCGACAAGTACGATACTTCCGGCATGCTTGCAACCGGTTTGCCCTTCCGATCGATCACCACAAGATCGGCCTCGGATCGCAATTCGGCATGATGTGCGACCATCAGCCCGATTTTGCTGCCGTCCGGCGAGGAAGATATGCCAAGCAGCGGCAGCGGGGACGTATAAATCCTTTCGCTGCCGGCATCCGACAGCCGGATGCGGTACACCTCGCTGTGCGCCACAATCGCGTACAAAAAGTCGCCGTTGACCCGATTGGAAAACTGATAGGGTTGGTAGCCGTGCAGCTTTTCATAAAGGTTCGGCGTTTGGGGCATCGTGAGCCGGAGCGGCTTTGCCGTTCCTTTCGCCAAATCGATGAACTCGGCCGAACCGGTTTCATAAGACAGTATGTAAGCGGCGGCGGAACCCGATGTTGCCAGCAAATTCGCATTGGCTGGCGAAACGGCTGCGATGTACCGGTTCGTCAACGTGCTGGCGTCGGAAATGACCAGTCCGGCGGTTTGATCGGCGGGCCGGTATTGGAAAGCTGCGGCGTACAAGTGCGGCATATCGGTTTCGTTTAGCGGTTCGGAAGCTTGGGCAAGCGCATGCTGCGTGCTGAAATGAATCGTTTCCCGCGGCTGCAGATCGTGAAAGGCAACGAACAATTCCCGGTCGGACACCCAACGAACGGCATAGAGGATTTCGTTTCTGCCCGGAATGCTGCTGCTCAGTTGTTGCCGGATCGCCTTCTCCACGGAATCGCGGTCCAAATCGACATCGGACGTGAAGCGGACTTCCGCTTGATTTTGGGCGACAATGGGCGATTGGTTCTGGTCCACGTCGGCTCGCAAGCTTCCGGCCGGTTTCGGTACGGCAGACGGACCGGGGGAAAAAGCGGTCGAAGGCGCAGCCGGTGTTGAAAGCGGCGACACGCTTGGCGCAGGCACGGCGTCCCCTGCCTGGCGGCAGGCGCCGAGCAAAAGCAACATAACCAAGCCGGAAGCCAGTCGGGCTCGAGCCATTGTCCTCCACTCCTTTCCAGTTACCCTATTGGACGACACGGCGCCTTTCATTGTTGCGCCGACCCGCGCCCATCGAATGCCGCTCTCCGCTCCCGCCCCCTCGTCCCTGTTTTAGCCGTCGCCAAGCAGACAAATTGCACATAACGCGGCCCTCTCCCCTTCGACAACTAACCAATTCGCTTTTTGTGCCGCTCCGATCGAGCCTCTTGCAATATAGGCCATGTTTTATTGCCTATTTCGCCAAAAACGGGCAGCATCGTCAAAATAGCCAGTGAAATCGCTGGCTATTTCGCTTAAAGTGCCTATTTGAAGGCGACCAGGGGCAAATAACCAGTGAAATCACTGGCTATTTCCGACGAGGCACCTGAAATCGGGCAAATGAGCCATTTTTCATTGGCTATTTTGATAACCCGGTGCGAAAACAAAACCCGGCGCTGCATTGGCAGCGCCGGATTTCTCGTTTCACAAAGACAAACCGTAAATCCGGATCGCGTTCGTTCGGCGCACTTGCTCCAACGTCGCTTCGTCCCAGCCGGCCGGCAGCAGCCGCTCGAAATACTGCACCGTCTCGTCGTAGCTGCCGCCGAGCAGCGCCACAGGCCAGTCGCTGCCGAAGAGAAGCCGGCTTGGCCCGAACAACTCGTTCAGCCGCTCCACGAAAGGACGATGGCGGTCCGGACGGGTCCGGTCGCCCTGCGTAATCATGCCGGACAGCTTGACCGCCGTTTGCGGATAACGCGAGACGGCTTCCATCTGCGACGACCACGGCTCCAGCGCCTCTTCCGCCATCGGCGGGTTGCCCAAATGATCGACGACCGCCTTCAGCCCGTCCACTTCCGGCAGGCACGCGAGCAGCACATCGATCATGCCGGGCGCCATCAGCCATTCGACTACTTTGCCTTTACCGGCAATGTAGCGCAAACCGTCCAGCAGTTCTTCCTTCCTGCTGCCTTCCACGAACAGGTCGCGGAAGCTCGAATCGAGCCGGATGCCGGCAAATGCCGGATGCTCCGCCAGCCGGTCGAACGTCGCGCGAAAATCCGGCGCAATCAGGCTCATCCAACCGATGACGCCTACAATACGCGGATGCTCGTCCGTCAGCTTCAGCAAATATTCCGCTTCCGCCACCGTCGGAGCGGCCTGCACCGCCACAATGCCTTGCACGCCATGAGCATCCAGATGCGGAACGAGCTGCTCGAATGTAAAATCGCGATAAATGGAGCCGGCAGCCGGCGTCAGCCAGCCGTAATCTCCCCGCGCCAGCTCCCACAAATGTACATGACTATCGATATACGCCGCTTTTGGTTGTTCGGCCATTTGCGTCTTCCTCCCCGGTTCCCTATAAAAAATGTATCGTATCACAAATGCAACTCCCTCGCAACGAACGTTCACAGATGCGGCAAGGGTGCGTCCACTCCCGTTTTGTGTTTCGCCCGGATCAGCATGCGGACGGGGTTCAATTCCTCCTCTATGGAGAACGGCATCGGCGTTCCATGACGAAGATGTTCGATGAACACGTCAACGTCATGACGCGACGGTTCGCTTGGCACGATTGTTCCGCAATCTTGCTCGTCCGCCACGAGCCGGGTGCTCCTCCCCACATCGAAGCATTCGACAAATCCTTTCGTGCCGAAGATGCGCACGATTTCGTAGCCCCATCTTCCCATTACAGCGGGCCCGGGGGATAAATAGTTGGCGATCCCGCTGCCGACGCCGCCATTGGCCAGCTTCATCGTCATTGATACGGCCCGCCGGCATTCGCCTGCCGGGTCGCCGTTGCCGAGCTTCGTCTCCGCCACGTCCATATCGATCACCCGAACGCCGGCAATTTGTTCGATGAAGCGCACATTGTAGACGCCCGCCTGCAGCAGCAGTCCCCCATCCACCGCTTCCCGTTGCGGCCGTCCGGTTCCGTAAGGGTATGACTTCTGGCTGAACACCTGCACGACCTCGCCGATAACGCCTTGGCGGACCAGCTTGGCCATCTCCGCATACGGCTGCTGAAACGTTGACGCCGACATTTCGTGAAAGCGCCTTCCCGTTCGCCGAACAGCGGCAATAATCCGCTCCAGATCGGCCTCTGTCGTCGCTGCCGGTTTTTCGGCGTACACATGTTTGCCTGCCTCCAGGCATAGCACGGCGTGGGCTGCCTGCTCCGCCCGAATGGGCGAGCATAACGAGATCATTTCGATAGCGGGATCGGCAAGCATCTCTTCCAGGCTGCCGTACACGGCCGCGCCAGCTGCCGCCAGTCCGGCCGCCAGCGTTTCATCACCGAACCCCGCGATGGCGGCAATTTCGGCTTCGGGATGATCGTTCAAATGCGCGTGAATCTGATGGCCGTTGTGGCCGTATAAGCCTACTTTCCATTTGTCGGCTGCCATTTCACTCACCTCTTCCCCATTTAATCAATTTTATTTGTATTAGAACAATCACCCAATGGATGAAAAAGACTGGTGAAAGGATCGGGGAAAAACAGATCCTATTCCAGTCTTAGGCTTGCTTCATTTGGAACCCTTATTAATATGGTTTGCTTAACCCCCGCTGCCGCGCCGCTTCGAACAGCAGCACGGTGGCGGCCATCGCCACATTGAGGGATTCGGCGCGGCCCGGCATCGGGATAATCGCCCGCTGCGTCACGTGCGCCTCCACCTGCGGCGACACGCCGGCGCCTTCGCTGCCGAAGACGAGCCAGGTCGACTGCGTCAAGTCGAGCTCGTAGCAGCTTTGCCGGGCCGCGAGGCTCGTCCCGACGACTTGTGCACCCGCGGCGGCCGCGTGCGCCAGCCACGGCAGCAGTTCCCCTTGCCCGATGTGCAAATGGAACAACGAACCCATCGTGGCGCGAATCGTCTTCGGGTTGTACAAGTCGACCGTGCCCGGCCCAAGCAGCACCGCCGAGGCGGCGACGGCATCCGCGCTGCGGATGATCGTGCCGAGGTTGCCCGGGTCCTGCACGCCGTCAACGACGACAACAAGCTGCCGCCCGCCCGCCCCGGCGAGCTGCTCCCCGGACAGCGGCGGCAGTTTGGCGGCGATGGCGATGACGCCTTGCGGCGTTTGCGTGTCGCTGCACTTGGCCAGCACCGCGGCGCTGACCGGCACGACCTGAGCGGCGGCGCCTGCGAGCGACTCGGGCAGCCCTTTCTCCGCATCGAACAGCAGCGTTTCCAGCGGATGCCCGGCCTGTTTCGCTTCCTCGATCAGGTGCACGCCTTCCAGCAAAAACTTGCCCGTCTTGTCCCTGCCGCGTTTGGTCAGCAGCTCGCTCCACTGTTTGACCCGCGGGTTGGCGACGGAAGTCAGCATCGGTTCCATTCGTCACTCCATATAAGCCAGTTCTAAGGCGTGCAAATCGTCGTTTTTGCCGACGATGACAAGAATGTCATTCTCGCGAATCGTATCTTCGCCGTACGGGGAAATGTTCATTTGCCCGTCATGTTTGATCGCGATGACGTTGCAGCGGTGTTTGGCGCGAATGTCGAGCTGGCGCAAGGTGCCGCCGATCATGGAACGCGGCGCTTTCAGCTCCAGCAGGCTGTATTCGTCGGACAGCTCGATGTGGTCGAGGATGTTCGGCGACACGAGATGATGGGCGACGCGGTGCCCCATGTCCCGTTCCGGGTACACGACTTTGTCGGCGCCGATCTTGGCCAGCACTTTGCCGTGCAGCTCGTTCTGCGCCTTGACGACAAGCGTCGAAACGCCGAGCTCCTTCAAAATCAGCGTCGTCAAAATGCTCGACTGAATGTCCTGGCCAATCGCCACGACGACCACGTCGAAGTTGCGGATGCCGATGGCGCGCAGCGCCTCTTCCTCCGTGGAGTCCGCTTGCAGCGCATGCGTCACCATGCCGCTTACTTCCTGAATGCGTTCCTCGCTCGAATCGATCGCCAGCACCTCGAAACCGAGCTCGTGCAGCGTCCGGGCAACGCTGGACCCGAAGCGCCCCATGCCCACGACGGCAAACTGTTTTTTCATAGCGGCAATCCTCCCGGCGAGCAATAAAATCATTCCCGCATTGGGCCTCCATCCGGGTCCAACCGGCAATGATTTTCACCGCTTTGTTTCGATCAATAAAATCATTACCGCATTGGGCCGCTCTCCAGGTCCAATCGGCATTGATTTTCACCGCTTGCGCCGAGCCAGCCTCGCTGATTTACATCGATCAATAAAATCATTATAGCACAGCAAGTCCCCATTTCCAGCAAGCCGCGGCATGATTCCGCACCTTGCGACGCATACTAACGCAGGGATTATTTACGGCAAATGGAGGAGTGCGTTCATGAATCTCAATTTGCGCCAGGCGATCATCCAGCGCATGCAGGACAAGTCGACTGACGAGCTGGAGCAAGTCATTGAGGATTCGCTTGGAGGAGACGATCGCGCATTGCCGGGACTCGGCGTGCTGTTCGAAATCATCTGGGAGCACAGTGACGAATCGGCGAAAAAAGCGATGGCGTCAACGCTGAAGGAGCATTTGCCCGCAGCGGCGGCAACCTGACACAGCGCAAATAACCCCACTTGGTGGGGCTTTTCTTTTTGCGCATGTTCGGGCACCCAAACATCCCCGGCATCAGGAAAATAAGCCATGTTTGATTGCCTATTTCGGCGAAAATAGCTGCCAGAAACAAAATAGCCAGTGAAATCACTGGTTATTTCTGCGAAAAACTCAATAGCAAGGCCGTTTGGACAAAATAGCCAGCGAAATCGCTGGTTATTTTTGATGGAGCGAGCAAAAAAGGGCGAATAAGCCATTTTTCATGGGCTATTTTGCCGGAGCAGCCGCAGCCTTACGCGAAGCGGCAAAAATCGTTCGTCCGGCCGCGCCGTCCCGCCGCCGTGCCGGCCCGAAACGACGCCAATTGCGGCTGCAGCACCGCAAGCACGTCGTCGAACGACTCGAACGGGAAAAACGCCTCCCCTTCGCGGGTCAAATACTGTGCCAGCGTGCCGCGGGCGAACACCCAGTCGGCGAACGCCGAGCCGTAGTAGTCGCTCGTGCCGTCGCCGATATAAACGACGAAGCTGCCGTCCCGCTTCAGCTCGCGCACGACGTCGGCTTTGCAGCAGCCGCACCAGCTGCAGGCCGCGTTGTCATTTTGCAGCTTCAGTTCGTACCCGCCGTCCGGCAAGTAGCGGATCGGATTGGCGATCGTCTGCGCCGGCTGCACGCCCTCCCGGGCCAGAATTGTTTCAATATAATAAGCCATGCCGTCGCTCAGCACGGTCACCGGTACGTCCTGTTCCTCGCAATAGCGCAGAAACCGTTTCGCTCCGTCGCGCAGCCGCACCCGCCCGATCACCGCATCCACTTCGTCCTTGCGCCCCGCCAAGTGCGGATAAGCGGCCATGATCCACTCCCTTGAGCCGCCTTCCTTGGTCCGCAACTTGCGCACCGCCTCCTGCAACGCCGGATCGCGCACGACGCCGAGCGCCTCCATCAGCTCGTCGCCCACATCCTCATGCATCAGCGTCCCGTCAAAATCCGTCACCACGTACAAGTTCCCCATCGTGTCCTCCGCGTTCGTATGCTTGTATCCGTCTATTCTATGCCGGGGCGGCAAAAGCGTCAACCCGCGCCAGCGGCAAATCCCGCAACCGCCCGGCCCGGCCCTCATGCCGGCGCCTGTTCGATGCGGTCAAGCAACGTCTGCATAAACAACCGCGCATTTGTCGAGAGCAGCTCCTCGTCCCGGTACACCAGGCAAATATGCCGACGGTTGTCATACGCCGGCAAGTCCCGCTGCAGCAGCTCGCCCGTCTCCGTCTCGCGTATCACGCTGCGGCGCGGCAGCACGGCGATGCCCATGTTGCATTTGACCGCTTCCTTCATCGTTTCGATCGCGCCGAGCTCCATGACCGAATCGAACGGCAGCCCCACCTTGCCGGCCCATTCGTCCGTCAGCTGGCGGGACGTCGAACCCGGCTCGTGCAGCAAAAACCGCTCGCGCCGCAAGTCGTCGACGGTGATCGTCTCCTGGCGGGTCAGCGGATGCCGCGGCGAAAGCAGCAGCTTCAGTTCGTCGGCGACAAGCGGCGTCACGACCATGCCCCTCTCCGACTGATCCGGCAGGGAAACGATCGCCAGCTCGATGTCGTAATTGCGCAGCATGCCAAGCACCGTCTCCGCCGTCTTCACCGACAGCAGCAGCTGGATTTGCGGGAAGTTCGTCTGAAACTCGGCAAAATACGCGTTGGCGGCGCGCTGATCGAAGGCGTCGGCGGCGCCGATCTCGACGCGCTGCCGAACGGTTCGCCGGCGGAAGTGTTGTTCCGGCCGGAAAGCTTGTCGATCGCCGGCATGCTCGCCCCGGCTGCTGCCGCGGAAGCGAGCGCGGCGGCCGAACCGGCAGCCGGCGGCGACAGCATGATGCGCAACCGGCTTGAAGTGACGGTGCTGCTCTGCACGTTCGAAGGCAGCCGCTGGCGTTCGGCGGTAGAGACGGGAGACGGCCAGAAGCTGTATGTGCTGAGCGAGTCGCCGCTTTCCGCCGGTTCGCGGCAGCTCGCCCGGCTGCCCGAAACCGGAGCTTTCCTGTACGCACCGGCATAAAAGACTCCACGAAAGGTTCGCGACGGCAATGACAACTGACCATTCCCCCCGCCTGCTGGCGGTTTCGGATATTCACGGCCACGGAGAAGGGCTGCTCCTGTTTCTCCGCGAAGCCGGCTATGACCCGCGGCGCGATCGGCTGTTCCTGCTCGGCGACTACGTCGATGCCGATCCGTCGACGCGATCGACGCTGGAGATCGTCCATTCGCTTGCGCGGCAAGGCGCGGTGGCGCTGCCGGGCAATCTGGAAGTGCAGCTGCTTCGCAACGACTGGACCGACGCGCCTTGCGACGTGCGCGACTGGCTCGGATCGATTCCGTATTACGCGACGGAGGACGAGTTTCTGTTCGTGCACGCCGGCATTCGCCGCGGTTTGCCGCCGGAACGGCAATCGATCGCGGACATGACGGAGATCCGCGAAGAATTTTGGGCGCATGCGCCGGAACCGGGCCGCACGGTCGTGTTCGGCCACACGCCCACCTTCAAGCTGGGCGCCGCGCCCGGCAGCCTGTGGCTCGCGCCGGGCCGCATCGGCATCGACACCGGCGCCAAGCACGGCCACCGGCTGACTTGCTCGATTTGCGCGGCGACGTTGCGTATTCCTGCTCGACCGCGCCGGACAACCGATACTGCGACGTTCGAGTGGAACCCGTCCGGACGCGTACGGGCTGACGCTGACAAACAAACAGGAGGGGGCGAATATGCCCTCTCCTGTTTGTTTGTTGCGCATGTTAATACTCGTACGCGCCGATGTCGTACGCGCTGCCGTTGGGCCGCGAGTCGCCTTCGATGTCATCGACTACGCCGGAGGACGATGTGTTCAAGCCGGCATCGATCGCCGCCGAACCCGCCTTCAGATGGTAATCGCCGGAAGCGGCATTGACGAAAATGCTGGTGCCGGCGGAAGTCGCATACAAACCGTTCGATTGCGACAGTCCCGTGCCGGAATAATAACTGCCGGATGCGCTGATGACGATGTTGTTGTCGAAATTGCTGCCGGTGAGCGCCGTATTCGAATAAGTGATGCCTCTGGTCGTTGGACCGACGATTGTGTTGTTCAGAATATGGTAGCCGCGATGATCGTTGTACAGCGGGTCGCTCGTATTGGACCGCTCATCCTTCGTGTAGAAGCCGAGCGAACCCGGATTGACGATCAGGTTGTTGTAAATATACGTGTCGCCCCACGCTTGCACCTCGAAGCCTTTGCCTTTCGTGTTGCCGCCGGAAATCCGGTTGTTGTAATAACGCCCGGTCGAGCCCGGATTGATCTGGATGCCGGCCGTTTGTCCGTCTTCGTTCGCAGTGGCGAAATTCGTAATCGTGTTGTTGTACACCAGGACATCGCTGACGGCGCTGCTGACCTGAATGCCGTCCCTGCCCGTCTGGTTCGTCACGTTGTTGAAGACGCGCAGCCCTTCGATCACATGCGGGAGCACCCATTTGTCCTCCATGATCGGATTGCCGTTTTGATCGACTTGCGGTACGCCGTTCACGACTTTTTGACAGGAGATGTCGTGGCCGTTGTAGAACGTGTAACCGATGTAGAAGCCTTCGCCTGTGGTGTTATGCACGTAATTGTCGTGAATGCTGGTGTTGTACTGGACAAAATGGTCGCGATTGCCGCTCAGGTCGCACGTCGGATCGGTTTTCAGGTTCATGCCCGCAAATCCGGCGCCGTACACCTCCATATGATCGATTTCGTAGTCGGTACTGAGTGCGCCGATTTTGACCGTATTGACGCCGGACTTGGTCGCGCTGGCGCGAATGCCGTACGTGTAGTTCGCATCGCCGGTGCCGGTCAGTTGAAAATAAGACGAATTGTCGATGTTCAGCGCATACCCCATCGTCGTATTCGCCAGCGTCACCTGGCCGTTATGGTTGATGAACACAATCGGATCTGCCGCCGACCCGTGGAAATTGTGCAAGTTCAGCGCCGTTCTTGTGCCGCCCTCGATGCAGACGACCGCTCCGGGCCCTACGTTCAAATGGTTGGAGCCTCCGCTTCCGTCGCCGTAATAATCGATCGTGCTGTTAAGCGGAATCGTGGCGGTGCAGCCGGAAGGCGCCGACGTCGTCGTTTTCGATACGACGTTGGACATCGCCGAGGTGTTCGGCACTTCATCCTTCGTCTTCATCGCAAAATAATACGTCGTGCTGGCGGACAACCCGTCTACCCGGACCGACTGCGCCGTGCCGGCGGCTGCGGGAACCGGCGCGTTGTCGATCGGCGTCGCGCTGCCAAAGTTGCCTGAATTGATGGAGGAAGTGCTGTAGCGAATGTCGTACGATGTCGCCGTTCCGGTATTGCCGTCATCGCCCGGCGCGGTCCAGGACAAATTGACGGAATCGCTTGTAGCGCTTGGCGCGGACAACGTCACGGCTGCCGGAGCCGTCGTGTCCGTCGACGTGGAGGAAGGCGAGCCGTACAGCACCACTTCGCGGAAATTGGACTGCCCGTTCGCCTGGTTGAACTGGACGTACCGGGCCGTCACATTGACGTTATGCCCGCTCCAGGTCAAATACGTGTTCATCGGATCGGTGAACAGCGTCGTCCAGCTGCCGACGGTCGTGCCGGCCGACACCGTCAAATTGCCGACTCCGTTGGAATCGTAAATATAGATGGCGGACAAATTGTAATTTTGCCCCAGGTCGAGATACGCTTCCGCCGGGTAGTTCGTGCCGCCGGGCACCCACTGCGTCGTTGGCGCGCCGCCCGAGCCGCCCTTCGGATCGCCGGCAACGGATTGCTCGTCGACCATCAGCGTCGCATCGCCAAAGCCCGAAGTGTTGTGCACCATGGCGGTAGTGAGCGCGATTTTGTTGCCGGACGGCGGCGAGGACGAAGCGGGCGTGCCGTACAGCACCACTTCGCGCAGATTGGCGCCGCCGTCTTCCATCGTTATTTTGACATAGCGGGCGGTTGTCGAAACCGTGTGTCCCCGCCAGGTCAAATACGTGTTCGTCGAATCCGTAAACAGCGACGACCAGCTGCTCGTCGACGTGCCGGAGGAGAACGTCAAATTGCCGACACCGTTGGCGTCGTAATAATATACGTTCGTCAAATTGTAATTTTGCCCCAAATCGAGATAAACGCTTGCCGGATACGTACCGGTTGCGTAACCGGGCTGCCACTGCGTGCCGGGGCTTCCCCCGCTGCCCGCAAGCGGGTCGCCGGCTGTACTCTGCTCGTCGACGAGCTTGGTTGCGTCGCCGTATCCGCTTATATTGTGAACCATGGACGCGTTGAGCGTCAGCTTGACCGGATTCGCGTGCGCCGGGTTCGCCCCTCCGGCAATACCGGCGAAGCAGCTAATAACCAGCAACAAACTCATGGCGATATTCCATAACCATCGTTTCGTCAATTTCATCTACCTCCAAATTTGGAATGGGAACGGCTGAAACCGCAATAGTAGAGCGATTGCGCTGCAACATGCTTTTCAGGCATCATTCGTTTCCGTTGTGCGACTCACCTCCGTTCTTCTGCTTCCTCCGCTGCTGCTCTCCCGAGACAATCGGACGGACGGTTGGTTGGTAGTGAGATTAGTGGGTTGGTTGTTGGGTTGGTGGTTCGGTTGGTGGTTGGGTTGGTGGTTCGGTTGGTGGTTGGGTTGGTTGTTGGGTTGGTTGTTGGGTTGGTTGTTGGGTTGGTGGTTGGGTTGGTTGTTGGGTTGGTTGTTGGGTTGGTTGTTGGGTTGGTTGTTGGGTTGGTTGTTGGGTGAGTTGTTGGGTTGGTTGTTGGGTTGGTTGTTGGGTTGGTTGTTGGGTTGGTTGTTGGGTTGGTTGTTCCAGCGGTTGGGGCGGAACTGCACGGGTCGTGAAGGTTCTTGGATTCTGACCGTTCCGAAACTGTGTGTTTCAACAACTCAGTAAGGTTCCGGGCAACTCCACCAACCCCGCCAGTTTCGACATTTCAAACCGCCCTACCAACCCTGCCAGTTTCGACCTTTCGAACCGCTCCACCAACTCCGCCAGTTTCGACCTTTCGAACCGCTCCACCAACTCCGCCAGTTTCGACCTTTCAAGCCGCTCTACCAACCCTGCCAGTTTCGACGTTTCAAGCCGCTCCACTAGCTCCGTCTGTTTCGACATTTCGGACCGCTCCACTAGCTTCGTATCAGGCCCGAATCCTTGTCATTGTACCGTACCGTTCTGCGTGTCTGAGGGTTTGCAGCAACTTCGTATACATAGTATACAAAGTATTCAAAAATGACAATAAGCGAAAAGACGGATTTTGCAGAATTTTTTCCGACTTCCACCCTTGTACACGATTTTCTTCAACATGAGCAAGCATATGAACGGAAGAGATCCACTCTGCCCGGTCTACCATATGTTTCTTACCACCTGGACAACCATCTAACTGGACACAAACGAAAATGCTGCGGGTTGGCGGGTTCAATAAAGGTATCCTACAAAATAGGCCATGATTTATTGGCTATTTCCTCCGAATCAGCCCTCAGCAACAAAATAGCCAGCGAAATCACTGGCTATTTGGCTGAAAAGTACGAAGTCAGGGCTACTTTTGCAAAATAGGCCATGTTTTCACTGGCTATTTCTATAGAATCACCTGAAATCGGACAAATAAGCCATGTTTTATGGGCTAATTTCGAAGAGAGATACTCGCGAGCCGCCAGCGGCGCCTGTAGCGCATGTTTCCTGCGCTGCAGCGTCAGCACAGGCCGCTCGCGACGCGTCCAGCGCATGCTTCCTGCCCGAGCGCGAACATTTCCTGTACTGAAAATCGCAATCCGTGTTATAATTGTAATAATTACATTTAAATGCGGGCAGGTGTCCATCGGATGCACACGATTCCTGTGATTATTTTGAGCGGCTTTCTCGGGAGCGGGAAAACGACGCTCCTTCTGCGACTGCTCGCCGAGGCCGAGGAGCGCGGACTCCGCCCGGCCGTACTGATGAACGAGCTCGGCAAGCTCGATATGGACGGCCACATGCTCCGGCAACGTTCGCCCGGGCTGACGCTCGAGAAGCTGTTGGACGGCTGCATCTGCTGCGACAAAAAAGAGGAAGTAGCCGCAAGTTTGCTGCTACTTGCCGCAAGGCAGCCCGATGTCGTGCTGATCGAACTGACCGGCGTCGCCAATCCCGAGGAAGTCGCCGACTGCCTGACCGAACCTGCCCTGCGCGGCACGCTGACCCTGCAGCGAATCGTAACGGTGCTCGACGCCGAGCATGTGCGCGAGTACAACAGCATTTTCGCTTCGGATCGCGAGCTTGTCCATACGCTGCGCCGGCAAATGGAAGTGGCCGATCGAATCCTGGTCAACAAATGCGATCTCGTGCCGGCCGCCGAACAGGCCAAAATCGAAAAAACGATCCGCAAACAAAATTCGGCCGCCCCCATCCGCTTTACGACCCAAAGCCGGTACGAGGAACCGTTTCTGCACGATATTCCCGCCTATTCTCGCCAGCATCAGAGCGCGTTGCCCGCTTTCCGCGTGTTGTCCGGGTCCGGCGCTTCCCATCGCCGCCATCATTCGCATCTGCCCGAATCGAACCAACCCGCCGCCGAGGTGCAAACGCGATCGTTTTCCCGGCTTCAAACAATTACTTTGCCGCAATCCGGCAAGCTCGACCGCGGGCAACTCGAACGTTTCCTCAAGCAGCGGCCGACCAGCCTGCTTCGCGCCAAAGGGTATGTGTCGCTGCGCGATCAGCCGGGCGTATGGCTGGTGCAATGGGCCGGCAAACGGTTGTATTGGGAGCCGAGCAACTATGAAGGCGATACATACCTTGTGCTGATCGGTACCGGGCTGGATGCGGGCGCACTCCGCTCGGAATGGACCCAACTGGCTGGCCGCCCGTAAGGCGCCCCGAAACCGAAATCCGGGAAGGAGACGTATCGTTTGCCATCTTTTTTGTCGCGAATGGGCATTCATTTCTTTTTTATCGCCATGATCAGCTTCGTTGCCGTGCTGGCCATGAACCCGCAGGTGTTGGCGCAGCATCCGATCGTTTACGGCGCGGAGCTGCAGTCGTTCAAAATTGTCTGGATCAGCATCATGCTCGAGTCGCTGCCGTTTCTTCTGCTCGGCGTGTTTGTTTCCTCCTTGATGCAAGCATTCGTGCCCGATGCCTGGATCACGAAGTCGATTCCCGGCAATACGCTGCTCGCCGTCCTGTTCGCGATCGCGCTCGGCATTGTGTTTCCCGTCTGCGAATGCGCGATGATCCCCGTCGTGCGCCGCTTCATTCAGAAGGGAATGCCGGCATATATCGGCATTGTGTTCATTCTCGCCGGACCGATCGTCAATCCGGTCGTGTATGCCGCTACCCGCGTGGCGTTTCCGACCCGTCCCGAGATGGTGTCCGCGCGGATGGGGCTGGCTCTGGTTATCGCCGTCGTCATCGGATTGTTGTTCAAAGCGCTGGTCCGCAAAAATATGCTGCGCCACACCGCGGCAACGCAGCTTGCAGCGGGCGACGGGCATGTCCATCAGCGGCAGGGCGGGCGCATCTCGACCTTTCTCGGACATGCGTCCGTCGAAACGTTCGATACCGGCAAATATTTGCTGTTCGGCGCCGCCTTGACCGCGCTCGTGCAAACGTTCGTCCCGCACGGCAGCCTGACCGGTCTGGCGCAGAACGAAGCCGGTTCCAGCCTGCTGATGATGGGTTTCGCTTATGTATTGTCGCTTTGCTCGACATCCGACGCGTTCGTCGCTTCTTCGTTCGTGACGACCTTTTCCGGCGGCGCCTTGCTGTCGTTTCTCGTGTTCGGCCCGATGCTCGATTTCAAAAGCACGCTCATGCTGCTGGCCGTTTTCCGCACCAAATACGTGCTGCTGTTGGCGTTGCTCGTTGCCGTTTTCGTGTTCATAGGCTCGCTTGTTATCGGACAAGTTTATTTATGGTGAAAAAGGAGAGGTTTCCATGGATCGGCAAATCGAGCGGCGTCCGCAGGAATGGTTTCGAGCGCTGATTTTGGCGGCGTTGACCGGGTACATCGTTTACTTGACGAGATCGGACCACCTGCACTATTTTATCGCGCCCCGCATGCAGCCCTATGTCAAATATGCCGCCCTCGCCTGCTTCGTGCTGGCGGCGCATCAAATTTATGTTGCGTGGCGGCGCATGACGTCCTGGGAAGAGCCGGATGCATGCGGCTGCGAACATCCTCACTCGCGATCCGCCTTGCAGCAGTTCGTAACGTACGGCTTGTTCGTCGTTCCGCTGCTGCTCGGCTTTTTGCTGCCGGACACGCTGCTGGGAAGCGCTGCGGCCGCGAACAAAGGGATGAACCTGACGGCGTCGGCGGCCGTCAAGCCGGCATCGGCGCCTGCGGTGTCCGGTACGGCCAGCCGGGCGGCCGAACCAACCTCCGCTTCCCCCGTACCGGTCGCCGAAGCCGGCGCCGCGCCGTCCGCCAACCCGTCCGCGCAAGATCTGGACGAACTGTTCCCGGCGGACAAATACACGGAGGATTACGCGCGGCTGGCGAAGAAACTGTATGCCCTGGACCGAATCGTCGTGCCGGAAGACGGCTACATGGAGACGTTGTCTTCCGTCGACCTGTACGACAACCGCTTCGTGGGCAAAAAAATGCAGCTCAGCGGTTTCGTCTATCGCGAATCGCTGATGAGTCCCGATCAATTCGCCGTCGGCCGGATGGCGATGAGCTGCTGCTCCGCGGACGCCTCCCCGTTCGGGGTCATGATCGAATCGGCGATGAACAAATCGTTCGCGAACGACACATGGGTGAACGTCACCGGCACCATTGCCAAAACAACCTACAACCACAAGGAAATCATGGTGCTGCACGCGGAATCGATCAGCAAAATCGCCGCGCCTGCATCGGCTTACATTTACCCGAACTATCAATATTTGCTGGAGTGAACAAGCGACTTTTATCTGGAATGAAAGAAAATCCGACTGCCACCTCGCTTCATGCAAAAAAGCACCGGTCAGGGTGCTTTTTCTTTACACTCATTAAGGAACGGACTACGTACTTCGGCTTATTGATAGATCAACATGTTGTAATAATAAGTACTCGCCCGATCGCCGCCAATAATGGCGTAATAAACATGTCCAATGGTACCCGTAAAACTAAAATTTTTATTCGTTCCCGCCGGAATGGATTCGCTTACCACGTATGTGTTTGTATTGCCGTCATAAATGAAAAGGACATAATTGGTCGTTTCGCTAGTGCTGGTCGGGTAAAAGACACCATTGATGGTGCTGTTGTTTCCTGTAGTGAAAACGAAAGTGTCTTGATCCGATGCAGAACTTGATTTTCCAAGAGCGGTATCGCCAATAGACATCGTGTTGGCCGTTACTGCCGAATCGTTCGGCTCCGTTTCAAATACGGCTGCGGCAAAAACGGAGCTGGCGCTTACAAGGAATAACATTAAGGCCAAGGCAAATGCTGCTGTTTTTTTTCCAAATAAAAATTTCATGCTCATCATGTTCACACTCCTCATTTCATTGTGATGAACCTGCTATGACAACAAGACATGTAAAATCCTGCAGACTCCTCCTCTACCAAATTTTATGTTGTAAATATCCTAAATTATAGTAATCATTATCATTATAATACATAGTATAAAAATCCTATTATTTCGACAATAACATGCATAATGAAAGGCAAATCGACAAATGTTTCCGTTCCTCTACTATCGTTCTATGTTAAATCGTGCAGAACCCTTGTCGATTTGAAGGTACAAAAAGAGATTGCCGCTTGAAGTTGCCGCTGCGCAAATCGCCGCAGCGAAAATAAGCCCTGTTTTATTGGCTATTGCCCAATAAAACACCCGTTGAGCAGAAATAGCCAGTGAAATCACTGGTTATTTCTTCAAAAACGTCGATTTTGCGGCTGTTTGAGCGGAATAGCCAGTGTTTTTGCTGGCTATTTTCGATGAAGAGGGGCAAAAGAGGGGAATAGGCTATAAAAAGTGGCTTATTTGCACAATAGTCCCGCGTCAACGCCAAAAAGCCCACACCGGCAGCGACAAAATCATCTGCCTTGTGCGGGCTTCATTGCGGCGAGCCTTAGTCCAGCGCGCGGGCGGACAAGCCGAGCGGCAGCGGCGCCGGACGTTCGACTGTGCTCGTCATTTCGTAATGGCGGCGCGAGTCGGAAGCGTCATGGAAGCCGTGCATCGCTTCGAGCACGTGATACGCCAGCTCCGCGCTCGGACGATGCTTGCGGCCGGACAACACGGCGTGCGCCATGTCGGCGACGCCGAGCCCGCGGCCGTTTTCGGTGAAGCCGTGCGTCAGCGGCAGCTCCGTCCACTCCTTCGCGTCTTTGCGGCGAATGCGCACCGGTCCGCCGAACGTATTCGGGTCCGGCACGCTGAGCGTGCCTTCGCTGCCGTAAATTTCGATCCGCGGCAGCTCCGAGCCGCCGAATGCGTCGAAGCTGGTAATGATCGTGCCGATGGCGCCGCTATGGAACTCCATCAGGCCGGACACGTGCGTCGGTACGTCGACGACGATTTTTTGCCCGGCGAGCGGCTGGCTCAGAATCGTGCGCTCCGGGAACGTGATGCGCGTCATGCCGGTCACTGCGCGGATCGGCCCAAGCAGCGCCACCAGTGCCGTCAAATAGTACGGCCCCATGTCGAACATCGGACCGCCGCCCGCCTTGTAGTAAAACTCCGGCGCCGGATGCCAGTTCTCGTGGCCGCGGCCGATCATGAACGCCGTCGCAGCGTTCGGCTCGCCGATCCAGCCGTCGTCGATCAGCTTGATCGACGTCTGCACGCCGCCGCCGAGGAACGTATCGGGGGCGCAGCCGGCCAGCAGCCCTTTCGCCCTCGCCGTATCGACGATTTGTTTGCCTTCCTCGCGGGTGATCGCGAGCGGCTTCTCGACATACACGTGTTTGCCGGCGTTCAGCGCCTTCAGGCAAATGTCGGCATGCGCAATCGGAATCGTCAGGTTGACGACAAGGTCGATCTCGCGGTCGGCGATCAGTTCCTCCACCGTGCAGGCTTTGGCGATTTTGAATTCGGCCGCTTGCGCGCGGGCGCGGTCCATGTCCAGGTCCGCGCAGGCGACGATTTCATAGGAGTCGAAAAACGTGGCTTTGTTCATATAGGCGCCGCTGATTTTGCCGCAGCCGACGATGCCCACTTTCAATTTCCGCATATCGTTCCCCATATCCTTTCCATATTCGATCGTTTGTGGTCCGCTGCCCTAAGAAAGCCGAAATCAATTGCTGTCGCCCATGCCCGTATACGAACCTGCGGCCGCAGCCGCCGCCTGGACGGCGCGCCGTTTGCCTTCGGCGGCCCACAGGAAGCCGCGGCGCATGATCAGCTTCGCTTGCGGCATGTCGACGATGTCCGCCTGGTGCCCCAGCGACGAGTAAAACACATGGCCGACGCCCCAGCGTTTCGTCCAGACCACCGGCATGTCGACCGCCTTGTTGAGCGAATGCGGCCCGGGCGCAAGCGGAAACCGTGTCGTCGCCAGCACTTCGACCGCCGGATCGACGTGCAAATAATATTGCTCGCTGCGCACCGTAAAATCTTCGATGCCTTCCATAATCGGGCTTGTCGTATGTTTGACGTTCACCACATATTCGACGCCGTCGTTGCCGGGATGGGCCACCCACTGCCCGCCGGTCATGAACTGCCAGTCGACGTTGTTGCGGAACGAATCGCACATGCCGCCGTGGCAGCCGGCCAGACCGACGCCGCTCTGCACCGCCGCCGACACGTTCGCGATCTGGCTGTTGGCCGAATCGCCGCTCATCGTCCATACCGGCACGATCAGGTCGAGCGCCTTCAGCTTCTCGACGTCGTTAAACGCGTCGAGCGTATCGGACACTTCGACCGCAAAGCCTTCCTCCTCCAGCACAACGCGGAAAATGTCCGCCACTTCCTGCGGCTGATGGCCGAGCCATCCGCCCCATACGATCAACGCTTGTTTCATCCTCGTTGCTCCTCTCTTTTTCGCGCCGCGCGCTATCACATATCGCCGATGGAAACCCAGCGGCGCTCTTCGATCGAACGGTCGACCGCTTCGAGCACGGCCTGGCATTTGACCCCGTCGACAAAGCTCGGCACCGGCTGGCGATCTTCGCCGATCGCGTTCAGCAACTCCACCACTTCGTGCGTAAACGTCTGCCCGTAGCCGATCGTGTGCCCCGGCGGCCACCAGGCGCCGACATAGTCGTGCGCCGGATCGGTCGCCAGCACGCGGCGGAACCCTTGCACATCGTCCGCATCGTCGGTGAAATACACTTGCAGTTCGTTCATCCGTTCAAAATCGAATTTGACGCTGCCCTTGCTGCCGTTGATTTCGAACGAGTTCGTGCAGCGATGGCCGGGCGCGAAGCGCGTCGCCTCGAAGCTGCCGAGCGCGCCGCCGGCGAAACGGGCCATGAACAGCGTCGCGTCGTCGACGGTAACCGGCCCTTTCTCCCCGCCGCTGCCGCCTTTGGCGCTGAGCCCGGTCATCGAAGCCGGCTTCGGCCGCTCCTTGATGAACGTTTCGTTCATGCCGATCACTTCCGTCATGTCGCCGATCAAATAATGCGCCAGGTCGATCAGATGAGCGCCCAGGTCGCCGTGCGAGCCGGAGCCGGCGATCGACTTGTCGAGCCGCCAGACGAGCGGAAATTCCGGATCGACGATCCAATCCTGCAGAAACCAGGCGCGAAAATGATAAATCCGGCCGAGCCGGCCTTCGCTCACCAGTTTGTGAGCCAAACGAACGGCCGGCGCAAAACGATAGTTGAAGCCGACCATATGTTTGACGCCGGCAGCTTCTGCTGCCGCCAGCATTTCCCGCGAATCGGCCAATGTCAGCGCAAGCGGCTTCTCGCAGAAAATATGTTTGCCTGCCTTGGCTGCGGCGATCGCAATTTCCTTGTGCGCGTCGCTCGGCGCGTTGATGTCGACGATGTCGATATCGTCGCGGGCGACCAACTCGCGCCAGTCGGTTACGCTTTCCGCCCAGCCGAACTGGCCGGCCGCCTGTTCGACGCCGGCCTTGTCGCGGCCGCAAATCAGTTTCATGACCGGCTTCGCCGCCGTATCCGGGAAAAACATCGGGACATCGCGATACGCCTGGCTGTGCGCCTTGCCCATAAATTTGTAGCCGATCATGCCTACGTTCAACTGTTTCATGTCGTTATACTCCTCCCATTCGCTGAGTTTTTCCTTCGCTCCATGCGTCGATGCCCGTCGGCTCCATGCTCACTGCGCCATGCTCGTCGCCCATCGCTCGCCAATCGTCGACGGGAACGTCAATCCGCTTCGCGGGGCCGCGCCAGCGCCGTCGATTGCCTGACGATTAGCTCCGTCGCCAGCTTCTCCGGGGGCAGCGCTTCCTCCGTTCGGCCCGTACAGGCGAACAGCCGCTCCGCGGCGATCCGGCCCATCTCGAAAAAAGGCACGTGAACGGTCGTCAGCGGCGGGTCCGTCAACCGCGACGCATCGGAGTCGTCGTATCCGGCAATGGCGATGTCGACGCCGGGCTTCACGCCAAGCTCGCGCAGCCCTTGCATCAGCCCGATCGCCATCCGGTCGTTGCCGGCAAATACCGCATCGACGGCCCCCCGCAGGCCGGCAATCGACCGCGCCGCGGCGAACCCGCTGGTGCGGCTGTAATTGCCTTCGAGCAGCAGCGATTCGTCGATGGCCACGCCCGCTTCCGCCAGGGCGAGCCGGTATCCTTTCAGCCGGTCCCGGCTGTTCGAATAGGCGGCCTGGCCATTCAGGAAAGCGATGCGGCGGTGGCCGCAAGCGAGCAAATGCTTGACGAGCCGGTAGCTGCCGTCGACATGGTCGGCGTCCACCTCGTTCCATTGCTCGCCTTCGTAATGCTGATTGACGAGGCAGAACGGGTGTCCGCTGCGGGCGAGCGCCTGCAGCGCCTTGCGTTCGTCCGGCCGATCCGACGCGCCGAGCATGATGCAGCCGTCAACCTTCTGCGATTTGTAGAGCGGCTCGTAATCCGTATCCTCGCTCGGCGAGCGGAACAGCAGCAGCAGATCGTGTCCGTTGTCCCGAACCGCCTCGCCGATCCCGCTCAATATTTCGGAAAAGTAGTAGGTCGAGAACAGATGCACCTTCGGCACATAAGGCAGCACAACGCCGATCGTGCCGCTGACGCCGCGGGCGAACCGCTGGGCGATGACGCTGGGCGTATACCCGAGCGCTTCGGCCGCTTCCAGCACGCGCCGGCGGGTCGACTCCTTCATCGGCGTGACGCCGTTGAATACGCGCGACACTGTCGCTTCGGATACGCCCGCGCTTTCGGCCACCTGTTTTCTCGTTCCCATACGTCTCCTCCTTTCCAGCCGGATGAACGACAGCGTTTCGACGCAACTTGTTCCGGCTTCGTTCCATCTTTATGTACACGCGTACATTTTCGCATTCGGACGGCGCCTTGTCAATCGTCTTTTTGCGTCCGCTTATCCAAGCTTGCGGTATTGCTCCGGCGTCAGCCCGACGATTTCCTTGAAATTGCGGCTGAAGTGCGACGGCTGCTTGAAGCCGACCCTCGCGCCGATTTCCGCCACGGGAAGCTCCTTGTTCAAATATAACAGCAGCTTCGCCTGGTTGATGCGGAACTGGTTCAAATAATGGAAAATCGTCATGCCGGTCAATTCCTTGAACAGCTTCATCATCCGCGTCGGATGCAAATGAATGCGGGCAGCCAAGGCGTCCATCGTCACTTCGTTCATATACTGGCTTTCCAGATAAGCGATGACGTCGTGAACGATTTTTTCTTTCTCCACGTACCTCCGTTTGGCGGGAACCGGCTCCTCCGTCTGCGCCGCACCCGCAAAGAGCAGCAAATCGATCACGGCCGTCTGCAGCCGCTCCTCCGGCAGCCGGCGGTAGCTGGCGATCCGCGCCAGCAGCTCCTCCGCCTCCCGGGCGTCGCGATCCGTCAAACGCAAGACCGCCGCGCCGGGGCCGGACAACAGCTGCAGCATCCGCGCGGCGCCGAACAAACGCAAGAGCGGCTGCACGACGGAAAATGCGAGCCGAAGCACCGTAAGCACGCATGTTGCGCCGCCGTCCGCCGCGTCCTCCAGCGCCGGCGGTTCGCCGGACGCGCCGACCAGCAGGTCCCCGGCTTTCAGCCGACCTTCCTCCGAAGAGCCGAACCGGAAACGGCACTCGCCGGCATGCAAATAGACGAGCGTGCAACCTTGACCGCCCGTCGTACTTTCGCCATCGCGATCCCCGATTGCCGTCCGGTGCCGCATCTGATGGACCATGCTTTGTCCCATCCGTTCCTCCGCTTTCATTTCCGCCCGCCGTTTACGACTTCTTCGTAATGAGCGGCCCGATCGAAAATGCCTCCGCCCGTTTCATAAAACGCTTCGTCCAGGACGAACCTGCCGTTCCCGGTTGCCGTCCATGGCGCGTCCCCGCGCGGATGGTACCCGCGCATCCGTTCCCAATGCAAATAAAACTGCGCGCCGTTCGATTCCATTGCGCCCTCCGCCGAGCCGGACAATGGCTGGAGGCGCGCGGCCAAATTTTTGCACCAATCCGCAAGCAGCGGGTTGGCGGTCATGTCGCTGCAATAGGCGTCCACGCCGCGGGCATGGGCGGCGGCGGCGATGCGCAGGCTGACGCTCATCGTTTTGGCGGTGGGCATCAGGGCGACAACCGTATAGCCGAGGTCGATCCGATCCAGCAGCGACTGCACGCTCGCGACGCTTTCGTCGGCCGCCATCCGCACCGGCAAACCCGCTACCGAATCGAACCGTTCCGCGGGGAACGGTTCTTCGAACAGCACGATATGGCCGAGCGCGCCGATCCGATCGGCGTACTCGAACAGCCGCAGCAGCCGGTCGCGGCTGTCGTATCTGCCGTTGGCGTCGAGATAGTAGGCGATGCGGCCGTCCAGTTCGCCGTTGCCTGCGCTGGCGGTTGCCAGCCGATGTACCGCGGCCAGTCGGCGCATGTCCCAGGCAAGCATTTTATCCCGGTCGCCGTCCTGGTCCGGGTCGTGGCCCAGCTTGATTTTGTACGTGTAATGCCCTTGGCGGAGCAGCGCGGCGATCGCGTCCTCGGACATGCCGTACGAGATCAGCGGCATGCATGCCAGCGCCCGCTGCCTGCCTTGCAGCGCAGGCTTAGCCTCTTCCGGAAGCAGTGCGTCGAATGTGCGCGCGCCGGTTGCGGCGGCGTGCAGCATCCATGCCGCATGGTCGATCGCGGCGAGCGCGCTCAGCGCAAATGTCGGCTTCAGCGCTTCGCCCGCCACCTTGCGGCCATAGGCGTACACCGGTGCGAACAGCTCGTCCAGCAGCTCCGGCGGCGTGCGAAACGTCAGGCCGCCGGCCAATTGCAGCGCGTGTCTCGTCAACTGGTGCATCAGCGTATTGCCGTGCAGCTCGCTGTAAGCGGCGAATACGCGCTCGTCCGACCACAGCACGCTTTGCACGCCGAGCCCGATCCCTTCCGCGCCGCCCGCGCGCAGCCTTACCACCGTCTGCCACAGCTCGGTCAAGTATGCACCCTTGAACCCGAGCGGCGCGGCAAGCAGCTCGCGCTCCACCGCCGCCGCTCCGTCCAATGTCATTCTCATTCCGGCACTGCCGCTCCTCCCGATTCCGCTACCCGGTCATAATGCTCGCTGGTCCGGAACACGCCGCCGCTCTGCGCGTAGAAATCGCCGTCCAGCCGGAACACGCCGTCGTCGCCGGTTTGTGTCCAGGACGCGTCGCCCATCGGGTGGTACGACCGCATCGTTTGCCAGTGGCTGTAGTTCTGCGGGCCGTTCGATTCCAGCAGGCCGATGGCGAAGCCCGGAAGCGGCGCCAGACGGGCGGCCATGTTTTTGTTCCAGTCTACCATGAGCGGATTGACTGTCAAGTCGGCGCAGAAACAGGGGATGCCGCGCTCGTGCGCCAGCTTGGCGATTTTCAGGCTCATGGTTGTCGTTTTGGCGATCGGCTTCAGCGCAAACGCGCGGTAGCCCAGCGCAATTCGTTCGATGGCGTCGGCTTCGTCATGCACGCTTTCGTCCCCGACCATCGCTACCGGCAACCCGCTGACGTCCAGCTTGAGCTGCTCGGGGAACGGCTCCTCGAACAGCACGATCCGCTCCAGCGCGCCGATCCGGTCGGCATGCTCCAGCAGGCGCGCCACCCGGTCGATGCTGTCGTAGCGGCCGTTCGCGTCCATGTAGTAGGCGATGCGGCCGCTAGCCGTATAAGCGGTCGTACGTTCGCCCGCCACCCGGTGCACGAACGACAGCTGCCGCTTGTCCCATTCGAGCATCTTCTCCGGGTCGCCGTCCTTGTCCGGGTCGGCGCCGACTTTGATCTTGAGCACGAAGCTGCCGGCGTCCAGCATGCGCGTCAGTTCGTCTTCGGTCGTGCCGTAAGCGACGACCGGGATGCCCGCCACCGCCGTATGGCGATGCGCCAGCGCCGGGCGGTACGCTTCCGGCAGCATGGCGTCGAACGACGCGGCGCCGGTTTCCGCCGCATACAGCAGCCAGGCGGCGTGATCGACGGCGACCAGCGAGTTCAGCGCAAATGTGAGCCGCAGCCGCTCGTTGCCGGTCACTTGTTTGCCATACGCGTAGACGCGAGGCAGCAGCTCGTTCTGCAGCTCGAACGGCGTCGCAAATGCAAGCCGCCGCGCCTCTTCGAGCGCAAACCGGGTCATCTCGCGCATATAGCGGTTGCCTGCAAGCTCCCCGACCGCCGCGAACACGTCCGGATCGGACCACAGAATGCTTTGCACCCCGAGTCCCGTCGCTTGCCGCCCGGACTCGCCGGTCAACCGGACGACGGATTGCCACAGCTCGGTCAAATAACCGCCTTTAAAACCGAACGGAGCCGCAAGCGGCTCCCGTTCGACTCCTTGCGCGGCGCTAATGATTCGCATCATGGGCCGCACCTCCTACAACGCGACGCGATTGCCGGTTTCGCGGCTTTCGTTGGCGGCTTCGATAAATCGCATGATTTCAATGGTTTCATCGAACGCAAGCGGCGATACGCCGGTCTGGAACAGCGTCATCACCTGCTCGAGCAGGCTGGCGTAAAACGGCTTCATCTCCGGCAAGTAGGCGTTGATCGCTTGCACGCCTTTCTCGCGGTACAAGACGGCGCCGTAGCCGCCTGTGCCCTTGCCTTCCTTATGATTGCCGCGCACGGTGCCGACCCGGCCGTCCTTCCATACGCCAACGACAATGTCGCCGCCATCGGCGGTAACGGCGCTGACGTGCTGACAGCCCGGCCCGTAAATCGCGTACAGCGTTTCGACGCCGTGAATGCCGTAGAAGTAGTAGCCCGGGTTCGTCGGTTCAAGCGACATTGGCGTGTAGGCTTCTGCGCCGGTGACGGCCCCTTTGTCCGCTTCGGCCAGCCCGTTCAGCAGCGCTTCCGAATAGCGCAGCGACGAGGAGCTCATCACCGGCACATTGTATTGTTTGGCGATCGCCGCCAGCTCCCGCGCGTCCGCCGAACTGAGCACCATCGGCTTATCGATGAATACCGGCTTGCCGTAAGGCGCAACGCGGCGGAAATAATCGAGGTGCACCCGCCCGTCGACCGACTCGATCATGATCGCGTCGACCGCTTCCGCCACCGCTTCGACCGAACCTTTGATGGCGACGCCGTATTTGTCCCGCAGGTCGTTCGTAAATCCTTCGACGCGGCTGTGGCTGACGAACAGGTCCGGCGATCCGCCCGGAAACGCGGCGGTTACCGTACCGCCGGGAACGTGATGCGGGTTGTCCGGGTTGTTGAGCAATTCGGCAAATGCGGTGACATGCGAGGTATCGAGCCCGATCAGGCCGATGGTCATTCGTTTCGTCATGTTGGATCTCCTCCGATAAGCTATCAGTAGTGCGGCGGCGCAAGAGCCCGGCCGGTTTGACTTTCGCCCCCAGTATACCATACCGGACTTGCGTCTACTTATCGAATTCCATCCATTTTGCCCGATTGCTTATCGGATAACAGTATTGTTGCAACTTGCACCTTTTTACACTACAGCCTGCCGTACGCCTTGGCGTAACGAATCACCTTGCGCACAATCCGTTTATCGGGCAGGTGACGGAAAATGTACGGATCGGGCTTCGTGTTGACTTCGAAAATCCATGGCCGGAACGTGTGATCGACGCCGACGTCGATGCCGATCTCGCGGATGCCGGGGAACGACGCCTGCAGCCGCCTGGCCACCTGTTTGCCCATCGTCCTCATCTCCTGGATGAGCAATTGCCGGTTCACCCGGCCGAGGTGCGGCGCAAGCAGCGTGTCGACCGGCATCGGGGTTCCGCCGCTATGATAGTTGGTCACCACTTTGCGCGGCGCGGCGACGCGGCCGATCAACGCCGTCGTTTCCCAATTTTTGTGCGGATCGTGCTGCACCATGACGCGGACGTCGAACCTGCGGCCGTTGTATTTGAGCAGTTGGATGCCTTTTTGCACCAGGTAGCTTCTTCCGCGCGTGCGCTGCAGCAGGCTGCGGAACAGATCGTCGAATCGGGTGAACTCGCGCGCTTTCGTGCCGATTTGATAGCGATACAACTCCCCGGATGCACCCGTCCTGCGCTCAACCCGCATAACGCCCTGGCCGAACGTGCCTACATCCGGCTTGACGTACACCATGCCGTATTCGTGCAGCATCTTTTCCAGCGACGACCGTGTCAGCCGCTTCGTGTTCGGCACATAGCTTGCGATTTCCTTTGCATGCAGCAGCGCCGCGGTTTTTTTCCACTTGCTTCCGATATACCTCGAACTCATTTCGCTTTCCGCCTCTCTATACGTTGTCGCTTTTACGTCGCCTGCGTCATCCGCTGCGCCAGATGGCTCTCGTACAACGCGGCCAACCGATCGGCCGTTTGCTGCCAATCGAACAGCGCCGCCGCGTCTTCTCTCGCTTGCGCTCCCAACTGCTCCCGCCACTGGCGGTCGGTCGCCAGCCGGACCAGCGTCGCCGCAAAACGGTCCGGCTTCGCATACTCCTCAATCAAACAGCCGTTTCGATCGTGAACGACAATTTCGCGGATACCGCCGTTGTCCGACGCCACGCACGGAATGCCGCACGCCATCGCCTCCACGTTCACCAGGCCGAATGCCTCGTGCTTCTGGGACGGGCAAACAAAACAATCCGCCGCCCGGTACACCCGGTGCATGCGGCCGTGCGGCACGACGCCGACGAACCGTACGCCCGGACCCAGGCGCAGCTTTCGGGCCAGACGCACGAGCCGCGTTTTGTAGCCGCGCTGCTGCGCCCCGCCTGCCACAAGCAGCCGGGCGGACGGCACAACAAGTTTGACTTGGCGGAACGCGCGCAGCAGTACGGGAATGCCTTTGCGCGGGATGAGCCGTCCGGCGAAAGCGACGACGAACCGCCCCCGTACGCCGTACGCTTCCTGCAGTTTCGTTTTCTGCTGCGGCGTCGGCGGGGCGAAACGATCCAAATCGACGCCAAGGTGGACCTTGCGGATCACCTCGGCGAATTGGGGAAATCGCTCTTGCAGCCGCGCGCCAAGCGACATGCTGTTGACGACGATCAAGTCGGCGGACGCCATGCAGGAGGACGCGAGCAACGGCACGATCATCGGCCGGGACACGTACGTAAGCGAATGCAGGAACAACGACACCGGCGTTGCGCCGAGGCGGTTCCGGATGAACGGTACGTAGCGCGGGCGGTTGTCGATCTGAATCCAGTCGGCGGGATGTTCCTGCAAATAGCGGGCGGCGCTTGCGATATAGGTTGCCGGCTTGCGGCCGGCCACGCGGACAATCGTCAAATTGCCGTGTCGGCTGATCCGCGGATAACGCGGATGGCGGCGGCTGATGAGCGTCACGCGATGCCCGCCGGCAAGCCGTTCGGCGATCGCCAGCATGCATATTTCGACCGAACCCCCGCCGAGCGGAGGAACGGGAATTTGTTCGGGCGCGATCATGGCGATGTGCATGCCGGCTACACTCCTCGGATTGGACTGCGGTCGGTTTCCTTACCACAATAGAATTTATAAGTTTCCGGGCGAAGCAGAAATGTCAAATCCTATTTGGCGATAAAACCTACCTCTAACCGCGGTCGCTCATCTTCGAAATGCCTCGATAGAGGTTTTCTCAACCAACACATCCTATGCGCTTGCACAGCGATTGGGTTGGGTGAATGTGGTAAAGTAGAAGAAGAGAAAGTGCTCTTATCAGAAAAGCGAATCGCCTGCGGAGGTGCCATACATGAGGATGAGGACAGAACAACAGATGCTCGATTTGATCGTAGGCTTCGCCAAGGAACGAGATGACGTTCGCGCCGTCGTAATGAACGGCTCGCGGGTTGACCCGGACGCGCCGCGCGACACGTTCCAAGATTACGATATCGTTTATTTCGTCGACCAGGTGGCGGCATACGTGGACAATCGCGCGTGGATCAAAACGTTCGGCGAAATCATGATCATGCAGACGCCGGACGTGATGGAGGGCGGACAGTGGCCAAGCCTCGACCACAAATTTACGTTTTTGCTGCAGTTTGCCGACGGCAACCGCATCGACCTGACGTTCTATGCGGCGCACCGCACGGACGGCTTGCGGCACGGCAGCCTGAGCGTCGTGCTGCTGGACAAGGCGGGCCTGCTGCCGGAGCTGCCGCCGCCCAACGGCAGCGATTACGCCACGGCGCCGCCGGGCGCGGAGCAGTTTGCGGGCTGCTGCAACGAATTTTGGTGGGTCAGCGCCTACGTTGCCAAAGGGCTGTGGCGGCGCGAGCTGTCGTATGCCAAGTACATGACCGATCATCCGGTGCGGGAAGCGCTGATGCGCATGCTGGAATGGCACATCGGCGTACGCTCCGGCTTCACGGCCAGTCCCGGCAAGCTGGGCAAATATTTCGAGCGGCGCCTGGAGCCGCGCTTGTGGCAAACGTTCGTGCTCACGTACGCGGATGCCGATTACGAGCGGATGTGGGACGCGTTGTTCGCGATGTGCGGCTTGTTCCGCGAAACGGCGGCTGAAGTGGCCGCATACTTCGGCTTCGAATACCCTTTCGAGGACGACCGCCGCGTGACGGCGCATCTGCAGCATGTGCGCGGGCTGCCCCGCGACGCGGAGCGCATGTATGAGTAAAGCGGCGGCGGTGGCGCTGCTATGGTACGGAAGGGATAGCCTGCGGCCTCGCGGGGTGCGTTTAGCGCAGGTTTTCTGCGCTGCAGCTTCCGCCGCGGCCTCGGGCGGCGCGTTTAGCGCAGGTTTCCTGCGCTGCAGCGATCTTGTGAGAGCGAGAGTTCGGCCGATATTTCCAAATTGAGGAAATGTCATCATTCCTGGACCGCTACCCTGGAAATACATTTCACTCCACTGTGGTGCCGCCCCGGCGGCATGGGGGTCTGTTAGGCTGATTTCAGCCTTATTTCGAGCTCCACTCGTCGGAACGCTGCTGTAAGGCTGTTTTTAGCCTTATTTCGAGCTCCACTCGCCGAAGAGCAGCTGCAAGGCTGATTTCAGCCTTATTTCGAGCTCCACTCGCCCAAACGCAGCTGTAAAGCTGATTTCAGCCTTATTTCTCTGACTACTAATGATACGGATATTCATGCCAAAGACATAAGAAAACCGTCAGAGAAGAGGATTAGTGTATACGTGTGGTTGCTTATGGTGCGAAGACGGATGTCTTGGGGAGGGGGAATTTATAAATACTGGAAAATTACATAGGTTAAGTACATTTTACTGTTAAACTGCCCCAAACAGCCGTTTGAACCGAGTTAAAGTGTAAACATATAAAATAGTTCTGGTGGTCAGATTAGTGTCGAACCGGAGGGGATGACGAAATAGGCCATCTATTGTGGCCTATTTCGTCAAAAATGGGCTGTCGCCAGGAAATAGCCAGTGTTTTCACTGGCTATTCGTGTAAATCTGCCCCGATTTGGGCTGTTTGGCCCCAATAGCCAGTGTTTTCACTGGCTATTTTCTACCAACGGGGTAAAAATCAGCTAATAAAGCCTTTTTATGGCCTATTTTCTCCCCAGCCCCAAAGCGGGCCGATCGGCCCCCGCCGCTCTCGCTTTCCCGCCTGATCAGCGGCTCAGCACCCTTTTCCCGTATCGGCTCCCACACTTAGCGCTACCGCACCTTCACCTGCAGCCGCTGCCACACCGTTTTGCCGTTGAATGTAAAGGTGGCCGTTAGGGTCGCTTCGCCGGCGTGCACCGCCTGGAAGCCGATTTTGTTCGGCTGCTCCGGATCCGGCGGCGTTAACTGAACGGCGCTCCCGTTCACGCGCCAGTCGATGGCGGCGTTATCGTACGGCACATGGAAGCCGTTCGCGAAACGCGCCTTGAGCGATACCGCCGAGCTGTCGCCGACTTCCAGCAGCGATCGCTGCGCCACCAGCCGGGTCACTGTCCATGGCGACACCTCGACGACAAGCGATTCGACTTCGACGCCGCCCGCGAGCGCCCGGACGACGGCTTTGCCGGGCTTATGCGCAACCGCCACCCCGTTCGGCGCAATCGTCAGCACGTCCGGATTCATGCTCCGGTACTGCGTGTCGACGACAGTAGCCGGATGGTTGCGATCCTTCACAACCAGCTGCGCCGTCTGGCCGACGTCCAGCGTGCGCCTTGCGGCCGATACATCCCACGCGTAATCGGCGACAGGCTCCCGTGCGGCATATTTGACCAGCCGCACATTGTCGACGTACAGCGTATTCGGCAGCTTGAACGGCGGGTTGATGTTTTGCAAAATTTGCATGCTCCGCACGTCGTGAATGTTGAAGCTCGACCCTTGGGCCATGTCCGCAATCGGCACTTCCACGTTCGTCCAGCTATGCGGAGCAAGCTCGAAACGCCGGTCGAAGTAACGCAGGTAGCTCATCAAATCGTCGAAAAACCCGAGCGTGACGTACTGCGTTTCGTTCGACGGATTGTACACGGCGGCCGAAACGGAATCGTAGCCCGACCAGTCCGTTGCCGAATAAGTGCTGCCCCCGGCCGACGTTGCGTTCAGGAATACGCGGAAGTTCTGGAACTCCGTCGTAAAATCGACCTTCAGCGATTGTGCCCCGGTTCGAACGAAAGCCGCATTCGTGTTCAGCGACAACCGGCTCGAATCGTCGGCCGTCACCGTCAGCGAACCGCCTTCAAAATCGGCCAGCGTCAGCTTCGTATCGCCCGGCCCCTCCACCGCCTGCTCCGCCAGGATCAAATCCTTGTAGAGCGTTTGGCCTTCCTCGATTTTGATATCGACCGTCAAATCCTGATACCCGGCCTTGCGCACCGTAAACGGCGTGTGTACGGCATACAGCCCGTCGAAGCGGAACTTGCCGTACTTGTCGGTCGTTTCGATGTGCGGCGTATCGGTCGTAATGACCGCACCGGCAATCGGGTTGCCGGCCGCATCGACGACCCGCCCGCGCAAGCCGCCGACCGGCGCGACATAGACGCCTTTTACGAAGCGGTACAGCTCGTCGTACATCGCTCTTCCGGCCGGAGTATCGTCGTGGTACAGGTCGTAAACTCCCTTGACGTCCTGGTAATACGAAAGCAGCACGTCTTTCGCATAGCCGTATTTCGCCCCGCCGATCAAATAGTCGTTCCATTTCTCGCGGTAAAACGGAAATTCGAGCGCGCGCTGGTCAAACTCGAACTCGATGCCTTCCCCGGCAAGCTGCGCCGTCTGCGCGGTATTGCGCACCCAGTCGATCGTCGAATAGGCGGAGAAAAAGTGGTTCGGCTGCATCAGCGTAAAATCAAAACCGAGCAGCGCGCCCTTGTCCCGGTTCGGCGACGCCCCGAACGGAAACCAGCCGAGCTTGTAGCCGCCGTTATGCACGTATTGGACCGTATGCGCGATATTCGCCAGCTCGTCGGCATCGCTCGTGTCGGCGTCTTCCTGCAGCCAGTAGAAGCCTTTCAACTCCAGATGCCGGTAGTTTGCCTGCGCGAACCGGCCGGCGATTTCGTCCACGTACCATTCCACGGCACGGTTGCGATTGGCCAGCGACGCGAGGCTGTCCGCGACGCCGTCGCCGGTAATGTCGCCGAACGCCGTGCTGCGGGCATCGGGAAACGGGATCATCGCAAACACGCCGACCGTCTTGTTGGCTTCGTCAAGCTGCGCTCCGATCCGGTCAACCGCGTTGTCCAGCGCATCCAACTGCTCGCTTTGCCGGAACAGTTCGTCGATCAGCCATTGCCAATCGAGCTTCGTGCTCGGCACCGGCGTCTCCCGCGGGTCTTTCTGCAACGAACCGCCGTAAGGCGTGTACAGCGAGAGGAACAGGAAGCTGTCGAAGAACGTGTCGTCCGGTTTGCCCTGGTCGTCCAGATGGCCGACATACGGCATAAACTCGCCCGCGTCCCATTTGCCGATCTGCCTGCCGTCATAGTTTGCGGTGTCGTAGCTGCCGTAATAGATCATGGCGATGTTGTCGACTCCTGCCGCATTCCCGTCCCCTTCCGGCAAATAAGCGGCGCTTGCGGACGCGCAGAGGCCGAGCAAACCGAACAACGCGCCGAGCAGCAGCGCAAACAACGTTTTTTTCATCGGCGATCCCCTCCATCAAAAGTAAAAAGTCAAAAGTCAATTGTCGGCAAATACATCGGCCATTTCGATCCGCTTCAGCCTGAGCCTGGCATGGCAGACGCCGTCGTCCGCATTGCCGGCGCAGTAGGCGAGCAGCACGGCGTCGCCCGCCGGATGGATGGCCGTATAACAATAACCCGCGTCCTCATCGTCCTCGATCGTAAAAAACCGCTCCCACGTCTTGCCTTCGTCCCGGCTGACCGCGCCGACGAGCGGCGTTCGTCCGGCGTTGTGCCAGGACACCCGGCGCGTCTGGTAATTGGGGATCGGGTTCCACACGGCCAGCAGGCAATCGCGTCCGGGAATGCGCTTCATCGACAGCGGCGAATTCGGGGACGTAAACGCCGACGGCACGGGCATGCTCCAGTTGTCGCCGCCATCCGTCGAAAACGTCTCGTACTGGTAGCCGGCATGCGTGCGCGCCCACGCCCAGAGCGTGCCGTCCTTCAGCTCGACGACGCCGGGTTCCTCCAGCCCCCAGTGGATGCGCGGAATGTGCAGCGTATAGAACGTTTTCGATTCCCGCCAGGTCGCCCCGTCGTCGTCGGACAAATAAAACAGCAGAATCGAGCGCAAATTGACCGGCCGCACTTCGCCGAACTCGACGAACGGCATCAGGCTGTATTCGCACGGCATGATCAGCCGGCCGCTCGACAGGCGCACGACCCGGTCGTTGTTCACGCAATAATGGCCCTGGCTCGGCATGCAGCGGACGGGAGCGCTCCACGTGCGGCCTTCGTCGGCCGAGCGGCGCAGGTAGGCGTGCATAAAAACACTCTCGCGCACCAAATAAATCAGGCCGATGCCGCCGTCGTTCATCCGCAGCAGGCTGGCGCTCATTTTGTTCGGCGCGCCGCTGTGCTCGTCCCGGCCCACCACGACTTCATCGTCCGACCAGGTCGCTCCGCCGTCCTCCGAAACCCGTTTGACGATGACGGAATCGGCCGCATCGTCCCACGACGTTCCCGTAAACTTGCTGTATACGAACAGCAGCCGGCCGCCGGACAAGTCGAGGAAAGCTCCTTCGCTGTTGCGCGGGTTCCCTTCGGCCGGCGGCAAATCCATGATTCGTTGTCCCAACTTGTGCATAGGAAGCTCCTTGGCTTGGCGCGCAGCGCGCGCGAAATGGTTCAGGGAAGATCCGCCAGCGGAATGCTGCGCAATCGCAGCCTGGCGTGGCAAACACCGTCGGCGGCGCCTCCGGCGCAATAGGCGAGCAGTACGGCATCGGCCGTAAAATGGATGGCGGTGTAGCAAAATCCGGCGTTCTCGTCGTCTTCGATCGTCAGAAACCGTTCCCAGGTCGCGCCTTCGTCGTCGCTTGTCGCCGCCACCAGCGGCGAGCGGCCCCAGTTCGCATACGTAAACGGCTTCGTCTGGTATTTCGGCACCGGGTTCCAGACGGCGAGCAGCCGGCCGCTGCCCGGCACGCGCTTCATCGACAGCGGCGAGCTCGGGGACGTAAACACCGACGGCACGGGAACGCTCCAGTTGTCCCCGCCGTCGGGCGAGAACGTTTCGTATTGCGTGCCCGTCTCCGTCCGGCACCATGCCCACAGCGTGCCGTTCGCCAGCTCGACGACGCCCGGCTCGTCGAGTCCCGAAACGAATCGCGGCGCCTGCAGCGTGTACACCGAACGCGCTTCCCGCCATGACCGGCCGTCGTCGTCGGACAAATAAAACGCCAGGTACGCCCGGCAGTCGAACGACGCCGGATCGCGCACGTTTTCCCCGCGCATGCGGAAGTAGCAGGCCGGCGCAACGAGCCGCCCCGTCGACAGGCGGACGACCCGGTCGTTGTTGACGTTGTAGTAGCCCGGGCCGGACATGCAGACCGTCGGCGCGCCCCAGGTGCGCCCTTCGTCGCCCGAACGCCTGACGCACAGGCGCGTATCGTGCCAGCCGTATCGGACGAGGTAGAACAGCCCGATATCGCCGTTCCCGAGCCGCATCAGGCTGACGCTCATCACGTTGGCGGCGGCGCCATGCTCCTCGGGCAGCACGACGTCCTCGTCTTCCGACCACGTGGCCCCGCCGTCGGCCGAGTACCGCGCGGCAATTTTCGAATACGCCCAATCCTCCCACGACTCGCCGGTAAACTTGCTGTACAGAAACGCGAGCCGACCGTCTTGCAAATCGAGAAACGCTCCCTCGCTGTTGCGCGGATTTCCCGCCGTCGGCGGCAGCTCCAGCACTACTTGGCCTGTACGCGTCATCATTCCCGCTCCTTTGTCGTATGGCTGGCCGGGAGAGCTTTGCCGGCATGCGGCGCCGCCCCCGTCCGCCCTCACCCTTTGATGGAACCGATCATGACTCCTTTGACAAAATGCTTCTGCAGAAACGGATACACGAGCAGAATCGGTACCGTCGTCAATACGATCACCGCCGACTTCAGACTGAGATCGGTCGGCCGTTCGATCAGCGTGACCCGCATCGCCGGGTTCAACTGGTCGGCCGTCATCGTCAGCACGACGCGCCGCAGAAACACTTGCAGCGGCTGCAATGCCGGCTTGTTGATGTAAATTGTCGCGTCAAACCAGGCGTTCCAGTGCGCCACGGCGTAAAACAAGCCGATGGTGGCGAAGGTCGGCAAGCTGAGCGGGATCACGACGCGCAGCAGCACGGTCAGCGGCGACGCTCCGTCCATCGTAGCCGACTCCTCCAGCTCCGGCGGCAGCTGCATAAAAAAATTGCGCATAATAATCAGATTCCAGGCGCTGATCAGGCCGGGAACGATCATCACCCAGAACGTGTCGAGCAGATGCAGCCCTTTGATCAGCAAGTAGCTCGGCACAAGGCCGCCTTCGACCAGCATCGTGACGAACACCAGCGAAACGACGGCATTGCGTCCCGGCATCGCCTTTTTGGCCAACCCGTAAGCCATTGTCGCGGTAAAAATCAGATTGAGCAGCGTGCCGACGGTCACCCGCAGAATGGTAACCAGATAAGCCTGGTAAATCGTCGACCCTTTGCTCAGCAGGACGCGGTATGCGGCCAGATTGAGCTGTTCCGGCACGAGGATGAAGCTGCCCCGGCGAATGAGTTCGCTTTCCCCGACGAACGACGACGACAGTACGGAAACGAACGGCAACAGAAAGGAGACGGACAGCAGGGTCAGCACCACGCAGATGATCGCCTGCAGTCCAATTCCTCTGCCGCGTTTGGAACGGTTGTACATGGTTCGGCCCACCTTCTACCAGATCCCGTCCTGCTCGAGCTTTTTGGCTACGTAGTTCGCGCCGAGCAGCAGGAACAGCGCGATGAACGACTTGAATACCCCGACCGCCGCAGCGAACGAATACTGCATTTCGATCAGGCCTCTGCGGTACACATACGTGTCGATAATATCGGACACCTCGTACACCGGAGGGGAATACAGCAGCATGATTTGCTCGAAGCCAGCGTTCAACATCCCGCCGATCGAAAAGATCAGCATGATCACGACAATGAACAGGATGCCGGGCAGCGTAATATGCCACACTTGTTTCCATTTGCCGGCTCCGTCGACGGTCGCCGCCTCGTACAGCTGCGGGTCGATGCCGGCAATCGCGGCCAAATAAATGATCGAGCTCCAGCCGATATCCTTCCAGATGCCGGATGCAACGAGCACCGAACGAAAATAATGCTTGTCGCCGAGAAAGTTGATCGGCTCGACGCCCAGCTTGTGCAGCAGCGCGTTGACCAGGCCGCCGTCGGTCGTCAGCAGCGTGGTCATCAGCGAAGCGACGATTACCATGCTGATGAAATGCGGCAAGTAGGCGATCGTCTGCACCGAACGTTTGAACCAGACCGATCTCACTTCGTTCAACAGCAGCGCCAGCGCGATCGGCGCCGGAAATCCGAACAGCAGCCGGTAAAAGCTGATCGCCAATGTATTTTTCAAAATATCCCAAAAATAGTAGGACGAAACGAAGTTGCGAAAATGCTTGAGTCCGACCCAGTCGCTGGCGAATATGCCGCGAATGCCGTCGAACGGCGTCACGTCCTTGAAGGCGATGACGATGCCGTAAAGCGGCACATAATGAAAAATGAGGAAGTAGGCGACTCCGGGCAACAGCAGCAAGTAGTGCAGCCTGTACTTCCTCATGCCGACAAAATGACGGTTGTGCTTCGCATAGGTGACCGACATGGCTCGTGATCCGCTGCCCGGCCGTTATTGGCCGGACGACTTGGCTTTATTGTATTGCTCCGTGTACACGTCGATCCACTTGTCGAGGCCGGCGGCATACAGATCCTGCACGAACTTGTCGTAATCCGCCATCGGCCTTGCGCCCATGATGAACTTGGTCACTTCTTCGTTGATCATGCGCGAAATGTCCTCGCGGTTCGGCAGCTTGTCGGCAATCGCCTTCTGGTCGAACTTGTACGAGACGCCGGACGTAAACTCCGCCTTGGACGTAACCGGATTGGCCACGTACTTGTTATAGTATTCGATCTCCGGCTTGACGGCGGGATCGCTCGAGGAGAATTGCACCGTATACGCAAAAGACGAGCCGGTCAAAAATTCGCCGGCGTAATCCTGGTTGATCCGCTCGACGATATGGTTCGCAGGGTCGATGTAGCGCCAATGCTTGTCCTTGATGCCGTACATGAGCAGAAAATAGTTTTCGATGTCGGAGTGAATCCAGTCGAGCAGCTTGACGGCCGCTTGCGGGTCGCGGGCGGTTTTGCTCAGCAGCGTGCCGTACGTGCTGTACCCCTGCATCGTGCGCACGTTGCCTTGCGGCCCTTTCAACGCCGGGGGCACTTCGTATTTCGCTTCCGGCACGGTCGTCTGCAGCGCGGCCTGCGGGTTCGTTACGACCGTCACGTGAAGCGCCGTCGACGCCACCCGGTTTTGCTTGATCAGTTCCTTCATCCGGTCCCAGTTGATCGTAAACGTTTCCTTGTAGATGTACCCTTTCTGGTACCACTCCGCCATCTTCGCGACGAATTGCTTGTAGCCCGGGTGCAGCTCGGCCGGCTTGATTTTGCCGTCCTTGTCCAGCCAGTTGCCGTAGCCGACGTCCATGAAACCGGCGGACAACCCGAGGTTCAGGCCGATCAGGTCGACCAGCAGCGGAATCGTTTGCCCTTTGCCGGCCGGGTCCTGCTCTTTAAACGCTTTCAACACGTTTTCGAATTCGTCCATCGTCGTCGGCATCGGCAAATTCACTTTTTTCAGCCAGTCGGTGCGGATCATCGCCGTCTTCTCGGCCAGGGCGGGAATGATCGGCACGCCCCAAATTTGCCCTTTGTCGTCCGAAACGGCCGGCCACGCATTCGCCCAATCTTTGGGCCACAGCTTGCGGATGTTGCTGCCGTATTGGTCCAGCAAGCCGGTGATCGGCTGCGTGGCGCCCTTGATCCGGTACACGTCGGAAGCGCCCGGGAACAGATCCGGCGACTCGTTCGACGCCAGCAGCAGGTTCAGCTTCTCTTCGTACTGGCTGACCGGCGCAATGATCGGCACAATTTCGATGCCCGACTTGGCGATGATCTCCTTGCGCACCAACTCCAGATCGGCCGCCTTGCTCGGATTGGCCGGCGCCCCCGTATAGACGTATACTTTGGGCGGCTCCTTCTTGTCCGCCGGTTTGGCCGAAGCGGAGCTGTCCGCCTTCGTTCCGTCTGCAGATTTGTTTGAATTCGTTCCGCCGGATTGCTCGGAGCAACCGATCGTTCCTGCGGCAAGCACGCCTGCGAGCACCACTTTCCATGTCGACTTCCCCATCTTTTTCCTCCCTGTTCGTTAGTGAACCTCACGTCGGCCTGTCGTTTCCGCCGACACCTCGATCATAGGGAAGCCGGCAGCATAAAGAAATGCCACCTTTTTGACAACGGTGGCAACAGTCAAATATGTAGCATTGCGAAGGAAAAGGTGCAACTGCAATCGGGACGCTCAGAGCGGATAATGCCTGGCGACTTCCAGGTGCATCTTGCGGTAATCGCCCGGCGTCGTCCCCGTCGTTTCCTTGAAGATGCGGATGAAGTAATTCACTTTGTTGTAACCGAGCATGTCGCAGATGTCCTGCAGCTTCATATCCGTTTCGAGCAGCAGCCGTTTGCTCGTTTCGATCCGGTAGCCGGTCAAGTATTCGAGGAAATTGACGCCCGTTTTCTCCTTGAAAATGCGGCTCAAGTAGGACGGGTTCAAATGAAGCCGGTCCGCGACGGACGCCAGCGAAATCGGCTGGCCCGAGCTTTGCTCGATCAGGCGCAGCGCCTCGTCCACGTGAGCGTTCGATTTGGCCTGCAGCGCCTCTTCGGCATACCGGCTCAGCTTGCGGATCAGCTCGCCGAACCAGGCGATCGTTTCGTCCGGATCTTGCTCTTGCAGCAGAACGGCGTAAAGGCTGGTTTTGCTTCCCGCGATTTGTTCCAGGTCGACGCTCAGGCCGTTCGCCGTTTCCATCAGGCCCACCAGCAGCTGCATGAACGAACGCTGCATGTGCCGGAACGGCAGCGGCCGAATGTCGCTCGTCAGCTCGGCGAACAGGCGCAGCGCATGATCGGTTTGCCCGATCATGATCGCGCGATGAAAGACGGCCTCCTTGTCCTTCGAATACGCAGCCATGACGCCGCTTTGCAGCCGCACATCGTCGAGCGAAATGATTTCCCCTTCGCCGTTCATCCGGCGGTACCGAATCGCTTCGCCCGCCTCCTCGTACGCCCGCTTCATGTCGAGAATGTCGGCGCACGGGTAACCGATCCCGATCGTGCACGGCAAACGCAGCTCGCACAGCACCGAATCGCGAATGCGTTCGGCAAGCTCGTATGCGCGTTTGGCTTCCGCCTGGCCGCATGCGACGACAACGGCGAACACCGATTCCCCGATATCGACCACAATCCCCCGGCCCGTCTCCGCCACCGTCATCTCCAGCACGTCGCCAAGCCGCAGCCTGTCGAGGTTGCGGCTCTCCATATCCGCCCCCGTGCCGTGCGGCGGCTCTCCATATACAACCATCAGCGTCAAATCGCGCATCGGCAAATCGATGCCGAGGAACGCCATCCGTTCGGCGATTTCGTTCCTGTCGTACGTGTGGCCCCGCAGCAGCGACAGCAGAAACTTCTCCTTGTACGCAGGCAAACTTTCTTTCAGCCTGCCTTGCAAGCTTTCCCGGTCCGTAATCGCCCGCTCGAGACTCGTCCGGATCAGCTTCAGTTCGCCGAAGCGGCCGTCCGGCTGCGGCTGCCTGCTGTCGGCCCGATCGGCATGGCGCACGTAAGCGACAAGACTCGAGATCGGGTTGTACAAACTGCGCGACGCGAGCAGGACGAAAGCCCCCGTTGCCGCGACCAGCACAAACACGGTCGTTGCGATCAAGCCGCGCATGCGCGCGATGCCCTGGTACAGATCGCCCGGCGCTACGGCGTTCACGAACGTCCAGCCGAGCGCGGCCGACTTCTTGTACGTGACGAGCAGCTTCTTGCCGTCGGCGGCGCTGGCCGTTCCGCCCGTCGCCAAACCGGAGCCGATGCGCGCGGCGATGAGGCGCTCGCTGCCGCTGTCGCCGCCCGACAGCAGCACGTTGCCGTTCTCCGCCAGCACGAACGTGACGGCGTCGCTTTGCTTCTCGAGCTTCTTGACGATTTTCGCGTAGATCAGCTCCGCGTCCAGATTGACAATCAGCAGCGTATTCGGGTTCGGAGAATTGTAGACGACGGGAATGATCTGCTTCGTCTCCGGGTCGCCGGCTTGCCGCTGCAGGCTTCGCGCGTCCAGGAAGAACGGATATTTCGCGATGCCGGCGGAAATGCCTTCGGCCGCTTCGGGATACGGCAAATCCTCCGTACGCGACGAGCCGTAGGAATCGAGCGCGATGTCCTTCGCATAATCGACGTACTGGACGGAGTGGATGAAGTCGTTGGAACTTTTTAAGGCGTCCAGGTTCCACAGCAGCTTCTTCTTGATCGCCAGGTAACGCTCCAGCGTCGGCAAATCTTCCTTGTTGAGGCTGCCGGACAGCTGCTCGTAGTAATTGCCGCGGGGAAAAACCGCAAAGTCGCGCACCGAGCTGTCGAGCGTAAACTGCTCGAAGTTTTTGCCGATTTGTTTGATGACCAGCTCAACCGCATTGGCCGTTTGATCCAGGTAGCTGGCGTTTGCCAAATGAAGCTCGTCTTTCATCGATTCCCGCATCTTGAAATCGAGAAAGAAGCTTACGGCCAGCAGCGGCAGCAAAGAAACGAGCAGCGACAACGCGATCAGTTTGAGGTAAAAATGTTTGTTGCGCGCGGCATTGCGAATTTTGTCGTACATGTGCATGCCCCCTTGTATCGGTCTTCCCCGCTTCCCCGTCAACGGTATTGATCCGGCAACAGCGCCGGCGGCTTGAGCGGATCGACCGGCTCCGTCCGGCCGCTGACGGCGCTTCGCTCCGCTGCGGCGAGCGTTCCCGTCAGCATGCCGCTCTGGCGATAGCTGAACGGCCAGTCGCATTTGCCTTGCGCCGCGTCGAGGAACGTATTGATTTCCGCTGCATATGTCGCTTCCAGCCGCTCCGCTATCGTCCCGCATTGCAAGGTGTCGTCGATGCCGCGACCGGGAAGCCGGCGCACGATCGATCCCGCCGCGAGATCGAACTCGACGATGCCGTTCGAGCCGACGGCGATGCCTTGGCGCACCGTCTGCGGGCTGGCCATCAGCACTGCCAGTTGGCCGGTCGCGCCGCTCTCCAGCTCCATCTGCAAGCACCATGTATCTTCCGAGTCCATGGTCAGCCCGCCCCTGCGTCCGACCGTACCGGATACCGCGCGCGGCTCGCCGAACACGTAACCGAGGCCGATCAGCTCGAACGGCACCATTTCCCTGCCGGGCGCGGTGCTGCGTCGGCGCGCATAATATTCCGCTCCTTCGCCGGGATGCCAGCCGGGCGCGTCGACGGACAGGCACATCGCATACGCATGCAGCTTGCCGAGATCTTCCCGGACGACATCGTGCAACCGCTGCACGACGGGCAGAAAATAAAACGTGCAGGAAGGCGCCGCCACAATCCCCTTCTCGCGGACGGCCCGTTCAACGACCGTGTAATCGTACGTCCAGATGTCGGCCTCGCTGAAAAAGGACAATCCCTGTTGCATCGCCAGCTCCACATAAGGCGCATGCGCATCCGGCGGCGTGGAAATCACGATCGCGTCCGGCCCCCAGGCGAGCGCTTCCTCAGGCGTGGCGAAGCCGGGGATGCCGAACCGGTTCGCGGCCGCTTCGCGTCTGTCGTCTCTCGCCTCGAGCAGCGCCAGCTGCACGTCCCCGCGTGCGTCCCGGCGAGCGCTCAAATCCCGCAGCCTTCTCGTTCCCATCGACCCCGAACCGATTTGCAGCACCTTGCTGATTTCGCCCATTTGCCATTCCTCCCGCGGAACTTGATATGTTTAAGGTATATTATACTTTCATAACCTTCACTATCTTTACGAGTATGATCGTATCCGACGGATTGACGTTAGTCAATGCTTTGTTTTAACGAAATTGCCGGCAAATCGGGAGGGGTTTCGGCCGATGAAAAGGGAGGGTTGTCGCGGCGGATGAGGTTCAAGTATAATATACTTGTTATTGCTACTTTTAGCGGAAGATGTGATCGTGTTGTCGAATGTGTTGTTGTCCGATATTGTCACCGAACGGATTAAAGCTTATATTGTCGCCAATCGGCTCGCTCCCGGCGACCGGCTCCCGAACGAAAAGGAGTTGGTCGAGAAGTTCGCCGTCAGCCGGACGGTGGTGCGCGAGTCGCTGAAGGCGCTGCACATGGTCGACGTCGTCCGCATCAAGTCGGGCGACGGCTTGTTCGTCGGCGAACCGTCGCTGAAGAGCGTCGCCAGCCACGTCTTTTACCAGTGGAAGCACGACGCGCGCAAAATGCGCGAGCTGCTCGACACGCGCATCGTGTTGGAGCAGGGCGCCGTCGAAATGGCGATCCGGCATAACGACGCGCGGCTGATTGAGGCGATGGAGCAATGGAATCGGCGGCTCCAAGCGGAAGAGGTCGACCCCGATGAGGGCGACCTCGGCTTTCACCGCGCCTTGTTCGCGGCGACCGGCAATGGCGTTTATGCGCAGCTTAGCGATATATTGACCGACTTCTTCCACGCCCCTGCCGCCCGGGGACGGATCGCCGAGCCGGTCTGGAAGGACGCTTGCGAGGAGCACGCGGAGATTGTCGCCGCCATCCGGCGCAAAAACGTCAAAGTGGCCAAACAAATGATGGCCCTGCACCTGGAAACGCTGCGCGCCGCCATTCCGGAGCAGCGCGGAACAGTCTGACGCGGCTGATCGCGAGTATCGATCATAACGGCTGGTGCCGAAACAGCTCGAGCACCCGCTGCTGCTCCTCGGGATCGAGCCCCTTGCCGTCGCAATAGTCGGCATTATGCAGGAGCTCTTGTACATCCGTCGTTCCCGTCAAGGTAACCGATATATCCGGACAACTGATGCAGAAGCGCATGGCGGCTTCAACCAGCCCTCCCGGACCGGCCGATTTGCGCAAAAACGATATTTTTTCCATTCTGGCTTGCGACTCGGTTACCAGTTCCCCGTTCCGGTCAAGAAAGGGAGCCGGCTGGTCGGCCAAAATCCCCATCCACAGCGGACTGGCCAGCACAACGCCGATTCGATTGTGCCGCGTGTGGGGAAACAGCCATTCGTCGGCGCTCTGATCGATCAACGTATACGTCCCGAACGGTTGAATCGCGTCGATCGTCCCGTCCTGAACATAAGGCTCGATGGAACGGGCTTTCCTCCCGCTCACGCCGATAAAACGAATCTTCCCTTGCTCCTGCAGCTTCTTCAGCGCGGGGAGCGTCTCGCTGCGAACCCGCTCGTCCCCAGCATTTTCCAGCGAATGGATCTGCATCAGATCGATATGATCCATACGCAGCAGCTGCAGGCTGCGCTCCACCGATTGGATCGTCCGCTCATAGGAGTACGAGTCGCTCCCATGGCCCTTGCCTACCTTGCTCGCCACAATCGCCTGATTCCGCCGTCCTTTCAGAGCGAGGCCGATTCGTCTTTCGCTTTCCCCGTATGAAGCAGCCGTGTCGATAAAGGTAATGCCCCGATCCAGCGCGGCATGCACCAACGTCTCGGCTTGCCGATCCGACACCGCCTGCTGTTCTCCCATATTGGCTCCTCCGAGTCCCAAGCGGGATACCCGCAGCCCCGTTCTGCCCAGTTCGCTGTACTGCATCGTGCCTCAACTCCCGTTCTGTGGATTATTCCTCCCGCTGCCGCCGCTCCAGGAAGCCCTTCAAAATCAAAATATAAAACATACTGGTCAGATAAGGCAATATCAGTATAGCCTTGTTTTCCGGATTTTCCGAACGATATATCCATGCCATCTGTGTCACAGGAGCGTTTTCCCCGCCTCATCGTCGGTCGGAGCGAAATAGGCCATAAAAGATGGCCTATTTTCGCCATCTCCTTCCTGCTCCGCGTTAACCAGACAACAACCGCTCGCTTGCTGCCGCTAAACTTGAATTGAAAATTTGATTGCAGCAACAATGGAAGCTATGTTACTATTCATTCCGAGTAATTGCATAGGATTTTGCACATTAACATTTTGCCCCAATTTGGATTTATCGCTACCTCTTTAAGAAGGTGCCCCATGAGCAAATTTGTCTTGTCCCCAAACGAAAACGCCAAGTTTTTGCTGCGCAACGTCTCCGTCGTCGTCCTCGGATTGTTCGCGAATCAACTGCTGGAGACATTCGGCGGCATCGCCCTGGGCGCATGCGGCTCGAACGCCGCCAAAGATTCGGGCAGCTCGCCGTCGGCAAGCGCAGGCGCTAGCGCAAGCCCATCGCCGTCCGCCGCCAATGCAGCTGCGCAGGAGAAAACCAAACTCGCCTACTGGACGGCGGAACGGGGACGCGCCGACTTCCTCAAGGACACCGTCAAGCGTTACAACGAAACGAATAAAGACAACATCGAAGTGGAAATTACCATCTTCGCGGACAATTACGCGCAAGCGGTCGATGCGGCTTATGCGGGCGGAACAGCGCCGGACATTATTAACGTCTCGGGTGTCGGCACGCTGGGCACGCTCGTGGCCAAAAACTATCTGGAGCCGCTCGACAGTTATTTGACGCCGGAACTGAAGAAGCAGAACGAAAGCCTGCTTAAGGAAGGCGTCAACACGCTGCAGGGGAAAATTTATTCGCTTCCGAACCAGGGTTCGACTTACCGCCTGCTCTACAATGTCGATCTGTTGAACAAGGCAGGATATGCCAAACCGCCGGAAACGCTCGACGAACTGGTCGATGCAGCCAAGAAGATTACCCAGGCCGGCAAGGCGGAAGGCGTATACGGCTTCGCTTTGCCTTACAAGTCTCCTGCCAGTGCGCTGAGCCGGTCCGCTGCGGTAATCGCGTCTTTGACCGGCTATGAGAAATCCGGGTTCGATTTCAAAACCGGCAAATACGACTTCAGCGGCTACGCCGAGATCATTCAGGCGTTCCGGCAAATGTGGGTCGACGGCAGCACGTTCCCGGGTTCGGAATCGACGGACATCGATCCGCTGAAAGCCCAGTTTGCGGAAGGAAAGATCGGCTTCCTGCTCTCCTCCTCCAACGAGCCTGGCGTGTTCAAGACGCAATTTCCGGCCAAAATCAAGTGGGCGGCCGCAACCGTGCCGACAGGCAAAGGGGTGCGGGGCGGCGCCGCGTATATGACCGGCGGAACCTGGTACGGCATAAGCAAACAATCGAAGAACAAAGATAAAGCCTGGAAATTCCTCTCCTACATGTACGGCGATCAAGTGTTGACGGAGTCGCAGGAGGTTGCCGGTTGGTTGTCCATGGTTCCTGCCATTGTGGCGAAAGCGAAGCTGCCGGATATTCCGGGCACCGAATATTTCCTGCCGGGCAAATACGACGCGATTTGGCCGCAGCCGCCGGAAAATATCGTGCCGGAAGGAAAAAACTCCGATCAAGCGTTCGTCGACTATATTATCGCCGGAGGCAATCTGGATAAAATCATCCAGGGCCTGAATGACAGCTACAACGCCGCGCTGAGCCGTTCCGGCCAGAAGGTAACGCCCAATCCTTCCTTCAACCCGTCGCAGCTTCAGCAGAAATAACGTTTCCGGCGACCATAAAGGGGCCAATCGGCCCCTTTATGGTCGCCGGAAACGGAAAGGAGCCTGACCGATGGCACATTGGCGGGATCGCTGGAAGGCCTATCTTTTTCTTGCGCCCAGTGCGTGTTTGACGCTTGTCTTCTCCGTTTACCCCGTGCTGTGGGTATTCCGCTTCATGTTCTACGAATACCGCGGCTACGGCACACCGAAATTTACCGGGCTGTACAACTTCCACAGGCTGTTCCGGGACGATCAATTCCGGGATGCGCTGTGGAATACGCTGCAATTCGCTTCCGGCAAGCTGATCCTGACGATGCCGATTGCTTTGGTGCTGGCGGTTATTCTTAACGGCAAGCTGCGAGGCAGAAGCTTGCTGCGCATCTTGTTTTTTATGCCGACCGTCATCAGCGTTTCGATCATGTCCGTCGTTTTCTATATCATCTTCAACTCGTACAACGGGCTGCTCAACCAATATTTGCTCAAATTCGGCGTAGTCTCCGGACCCGTCGCATGGCTCGGCTCCGAACACGCGATGCTGACCGTCATTCTCGTTGCGGTCTGGGGAGCGATCGGAAACAACATGCTGCTCTTCCTTGCCGGACTCCAGGGCATCCCCCGGGACGTATACGAAAGCGCGTCGCTCGACGGGGCGGGCGCGTGGCAGAAATTCCGCTTCATCACGATTCCGATGCTCGGACCGGTGCTGCAGATCATCATGATGCTCGCCATCATTTCGTCCCTGAAAGGATACGAGGGCATCATGGTATTGACGGGAGGAGGGCCGGCGGGCACCACGAACGTGCTTTATTTGTATTTGTTCAAAATGTTGTTCCCGATCTCTTCGGCCGGCGGGCCGACGACACAGGAAATCCGCTACGGCAGTTCGGTAGGCTTCGTCATCGCCATCCTGATCGGCATCGTGACGGCAGTGTACTACTTCCTCTCCCGCAGGCTGAACCGCATGCACGAATAAAGGAGACTCGCCATGACAGCCATTCGTACGAACCGGCAGGGGCCGGGAAGGAGATACCGCTTCGCTGCGAGCATGGGCCGCATTTTCGTCGGAGCGTTCGTGCTTGCGGTGCTGTTGTTTACGCTGATCCCGATCGTGCTCGCGCTGCTCGGTTCGCTCAAGACGAACACGGAGCTTACGGTCGGCGCCACGTTCCTGCCTAAGCGCTGGGACTTCTCGACCTATGCGCGCGCCTGGAACGAGGCGCATTTCGCCATCTTTACCTGGAACAGCATTTACGTGAGCGTCCTCTCTTCGATCGGCACGGTAGCGGTCGCGTCGATGGCCGCTTATGCGGTGGGCCGTGTCGCTTTCGCAGGGAAACGGCTGTTCGTCGCCGTGCAAACCGGCACCATGTTCGTGGCGCTCGGCGCGATTACGCTTCGTCCGCAGTTCGACATCATGGTAGGTTTGCATCTGAATACGTCGCTCGCGGCAGTCATTATACTCAACATCTCCAATCATGCCTTTGCCTTCCTGATCTTGCTCGGCTTCATGAAAGGCGGCTTGCTGGATCGTTCGGAAGAGGAGCGCCGTCCTTACGTGTTCAGCGAACTCGATAACCGCGCTATGGTCCGGGAGGAACGATACAAGTACATCTTCTATTCTTCCGGCGAAAAAGAATTGTACGATCTCGACAGCGATCCGCACGAGATGATCAACCTGGCGTATCGCGAATCGTCCCGGGACGTCGTCGACCGGCTTCATCAGGCGCTGGCGCTGCATATGATGGAAACCCGCAACGTGCATACGAAGTTCAATCGCAAAGTGGCGTACGCCAAACGGCTTGAGCTCGAGGAAGCTTACCGGCTGTCGCTGCAGGCGAAGCAAGCCTAATAGTTTGTCCGGAGGAGACGTTCATCCCATGAAGACCAACCCGAATTTGCTGTTCCTCTTCACGGACCAGCAGCGCGCCGATACGCTGCAGGCGTACGGCAACGACAAGATCAGGACGCCGCACCTGAACCGGCTCGGCGAACAGAGCGCCGTGTTCCGCAATACCTACGTGACCCAGCCGGTATGCACGCCTTCCCGCGGGACGATTATGACCGGGCTGTACCCGCATCATCATGGCTGTACGGCAAACAACGACATTCTCGGCGCAGACAAACTCATTCTGCCCGAGCACCTGCGCGAAGCCGACTACCGCAGCGGATATATCGGCAAGTGGCATTTGGGCAACGAAACGATCAAGCAGCGCGGCTTCGACGAGTGGATCAGCGTGGAAGATTATTATTTGGCCGAAACGCTTGCCTCCTCGGGACGCACGGTGTATTCCGACTATCACCGTTATCTGCAGGAGCAAGGCTTGGAGACAGATGCGGCCAGCAACGGGTTCCCCGTCTATTCGCGGGAATTCGCATGCGCGTTGCCCGAGCACTTGAGCAAGCCGGCATTTATCGCCGACCAGGCGTGCCGGTTCATTCGCGAGCATCGCGACGGGCCGTTCGTGCTGTATGCGAATTTCCTGGAGCCGCACCCGCCCTACAACAGTGCGTACGACGACTTGTACGATCCGCAGGAGATCGAGCTTCCGCCCCGCTTCCTCGCCGAGGTTGGCGAGAACATGGTGCTTCGCAGGCGCATTCAGGCGTTCGGACGATTCGATCGCCGACTGGAAGGGATCATTCCCGACGAGCTGGCGCATGACGATGCCGGGCGCCGGAGCTGCTGGCGCACGCCCCTCTCCGGACGGATGACGTCTTCATCGAATGGGTATTCGATCGCGAGCACGGCAAAGTCGGCGATATCGACGCAACACGCGCGGAGGTTCGCGAATCGGTCGGCGTCAACATGCGGGCGGTAGTGTCCGAAGGCAGATGGAAGCTTGTGCTGGCGGACACGGGCGAACACGAGCTGTTCAACTTGTTGGCCGACCCGTTCGAGGATAACAACCTGTACGGCCGCAGCGAGCATCAAGCTATCGCGGAACGCCTGCGCGGGCGCATTGCCGACTGGCAGAAGCGCACGTTTGACGATTGGGAATCATGGTAGATGGGATCACAAACCGAATCATCCTTTAAGCGAGCCGATCATGACACCTTTGACAAAATATTTTTGCAAAAAGGGATAGAAAGCGATAATCGGCGTAATGGCGACAATGATGGTTGCCGCTTTGACCGATTGACTCGATACTTCTTCCGTCATCGTGATAAAGGTCCCTGTGGTGGTGGGATCAATCCGTTCCTGCTGAAAAATCTTCTGTACGAGCAGCTGCAGGACAAAACTGTTCTTATTGCGCAGATAGATCATCGCATCAAACCAGGCGTTCCAATGCGCGACTCCGGACCATAGCGCAATGACCGCAATAATCGGCATCGATAACGGAAAAATAATGCGAAAGGCAACCTGGACCGGATTCGCCCCGTCGATATGAGCGGACTCTTCCAACTCCTTCGGAAACGCCATAAGAAAGTTGCGAGCCAGAATAACATACCAAGCGTTAGCCAGGGTGGGCAGGACAAGCACCCATAATGAACCGATGAGACCATATGATTTCATCGTCAAATAGGTCGGAATCAAGCCGCCGCTGAAAAACATCGTAAACAATAAAAATAATGTGATGGGATTACGGTACGGCAAATCTTTGCGCGACAAGGCGAATGCCGCGAACATCGTAACCAGCACCGTAAGCACAACTCCAAATACCGTACGGAAAATCGTATTGGCAAAAGCGGAATAAATGACATCGCTATGAAACACCTGCTTGTAGGAGGCCCAAGTAAACCCTTCCACCCATAGCCGCAACCCGAGTTTGTTGATGAATGCCGGCCCCGTTACCGACAGCATCAATAAATTCCAAAACGGATAAACGAACACAATCGCCAAAACAACCATAAGTCCATAATTGCATACATCGAAAAAACGAGCTGCAAAGCTTCTTCGACTTACTGACATGATATTCGTTCACCTCTCTTGTGCAACAGCACCTTATATGACTCATGACACCTGCGGAACACACGAAAGCATCCGCAAGTGTCATGATTCGTCTTATTCCTTATTTCTTGTTCGTAGCATCATATAATTTCTGGTATTCTTCCATAATCGCCTGACCGCCGGCATCAAGGAATTTCTTCTTGAAGGCTTCCCATTCTTTGTCGATATCCAGCTTGCCATAGGCGGCATTCGTTTCGAATTCGGTCACTACCGTTGTGATCGCAGTGCCATATTTGGCCAATGCTTCGTTTGTCCCGCCGAATGCGAAATTGACATCGTTGTATTTGATCGGACTGCTCATGGATATCTCATACGCCGGCAAATCTGATTTGCCAGCCAAATTTTTCTTGGCAAAATCCCATGAAACCGGCGCGAACCCAAAATATTGGGCGATGCCTTCCTCATTGATCTTATCAACCGACGAGTATTCCTTGTTCAATACGATAACGCCCGACTGATCCCGCGTATAACCCTTGCCTTCCTCTCCGTAGTACACACGGGTATAGAACTCTTCGTTCGCAGTCAAATATTCCTTAATCGCCATAATCCGCTCGATTTTCTCATCGCTTGTATTCTTGCCGAAGGCAAAACCATACCCTGCACGCGGAAATCCAAGCCCGCCTGCCCCTTTATCCCCGGTCGGACCAGCAAACGGTTTAAGAAAAGCAATCCGGGCAGCCGGGTTTTTATCCGTCACCATATTGGTGATATTCGCAGCTGTTGTGGATGCATACGACCATGGGTGGTCCGCCAACACGCCGAATTTGCCTTCGGACCATTTCGCTCGCTGCTGGGGACGCTGATCGGTAAGCGATTCGGGATCGAGCAAGCCTTCCTTGTTCCATGCCTGCATCGTCTTCAAATAGTCTTTGAAGCCTTCGGATATAGCAATCGGCGCTACCTTTCCATTCTTATCCGCATAGAAAGCGATATTCGAACTGCCAAATCCGAAAGCCCCTCTGAGATACAATTGAAGGCCATGACCGCCAAAAGTATCGTTTTTGCCATTTTTATCCGGATCATTGAACGTAAATCGTTTCAACATGTCATGATATTCTTCCAATGTTTCCGGCAGCTTCGCGATCCCGACGTTGTCCAGCCAATCTTTGCGAACACCCATGACCCAAGGCTGGGTATTTGCATAACCAATATAAGGAACAAAGTAGTTTTTCCCTTTGTATTGCATGGTAATGTCCGTTACATTTTTCCCAATCATTTCATCCACTTTTTTCATCCACGTTGGCATCAGTTTTCGCATCTTGTCCGGTGATATTTCTTTGAACAAGCCCTGATCGAGCAGCGGAGCGTAAGGAACGTTAAGATTAATGAAATCGGCTGTTTTACCCTCGGCAAAATACAAGTTAACTTGTTCTTTGTTGGACATGTCAAGGAGAACCATATTGATCTTTACATTAAACTTCTGTTCGATTAATTTCTTTGTCGAACTGTCCATCTTGTCGTTGGCCTTACCCGTTTGATTAAACCCAATCCACGAAATCTCCAGTTGCTTCTCGTATGGGTTCGCCGAAGCAGAATTGGAAGCCGACGCAGTAGAAGGTGTCGTCGAACTTGCCGTTGCCTTCACGGGCTCCTTGTTGTTGCCGCTACAGCCCGTTAGAATCATTACCGATGATACGGTAATGACGAGCCAAACGGCCACGCTTCTGAATAAAACCCCTTTGTGTCTTACCAATCCGATCACTCCCTGCTCATATTTGTTTGTTACACGCCAATCATAATGGCTACGCTTTCAAGAAAGAAATGCTTCTTTCATGCCTTTTATGCCGTCTTGATGACAAGGCCGCCATCAAAGGCTTCCATTTCGCCGCTCCCGTACAACTCAACTGTTCAGCTTGCGAAACTCCCCAGGCGTAATTCCCGTAGCCTCTTTAAAGATCTTGATAAAATGGTTCACTTTGGTATAGCCCAGTTGTTTGCTGATATCCTGAATTTTCAATTCGGGTTGCAAAAGCAATTTTTTGCTTTTGGCAATACGCGTTCGGGTCACATATTCGGTGAAAGTGGTTGCCGTGTACTCCTTGAAGATTCGGCTTAGGTAAGCCGGATTCAAGTTTAATTTTTCCGCCACTGTTGTAAGCGATATCATGTCGCCACAATCGTCCTCTATCATACGTCTTGCATGCTCAACATGCATATTCTTCTTCTCCCGGAAAGCATCTCCAATATAATCGGCGATTTTGGTTATCACATTTTCAAACCATTCCGACATCTCCAACCAATCATTCCTCTGAAGGAAAGCGGCAAGCAAGTGAGGACGTTCTTCAGGAACGATTGCATTCATATCGAGCGATAAATCCCTGACGGTTTCAATCAACTTTACAAGCAGCAACAAGAAGGCTTGCTGCACTTGCGGGAATGCAACCTTGGCCGCTTTCCCGCGCATGTCTTGCACCATATCGGCAAATACACTCAGCGCTTGCTGCTTGTCTCCATTTTTGAGAAACACGATAAGCGTAGTTTCCTTGTCCTTCGGGTAAGGGAGCGGGTCGTACGATTGCAATCTGACGTCTTCAATATAGACAATTTCGCTGTCGCCTGTCATATTGCGATAACTAAGCGACTCCTCGGCCTCCTTATACGCCTGCGGCAAATCTTCAATCGTGTGGCAGTAGCTGCCGATACCAACCGTGCAAACGATCTCGTGGTTGGTCAGTATGCTGCGCCTGATCGCTTCTGCCGCTGCGAAAACGGCGGATATTCCGTTCTCCCCGCAGTTGACAAGTACCAGGAAAACATGATCCGAGAGTTCAATCACCCATTTCGAATATTGGGAATCGATAGCAGATGAGATGGTATCAATGACGAGCAGATGTTTCAGCTTCTCCGTTTCAATGTTGAGCGGTCTGCCGTCTTCCTCGATAGAAATAAGCATCAGCCCTATTCCTTTCGTCTGCAGTCCGATCCCCAGAAAGCTAAGCCGACCTTCAATATCCTCCATTTGAAAAGCATTCTTCCTCAGCAGTGAGCGAATAAACTTTTCCTGATATGCAGGCAGACTCTCGCGCAACCGCAGCTGCAAGCGATTTCTCGTTTCGTATGCGTTCGTCAAGCTCTCGCTGATGACTTGAAATTCACCCTGCAATCGCTTCGAAATCCCTTTGATTCCCGTTGTTTCCGCAGGCTCCTTGCTCATGTCGGCTTGATGATCATTTTTAATGAACTGCAGCAGCCGGGAAACAGGCATGTACATGCGCCGACCTGAAACAAACGCCAAGCTTGCGGTCGCAATAAGCAGCAGAAAGGTAATCATGAAGAATAACCCGCGAATTCTCAAGACATTGCCATACATCTTATTCAAGTCCGTGACACTGGCAATTCTCCATCCGAGCAAGTCGGACGATTTCCAGGAGATGAGCAACCGGTCCTTGTCCACCATACTTTCCCCTGATTTGCCGCCTGCGCTTTCATCCAATTCCGCATGAACAATGGATGAGCGGGCAGAGTCAATCTGTTCCGCGGTTGAAGCCGCGCCATCGTAAAGCAACGGCTCTCCCTCTTTTGAGAACAAGATGAGTGAAGTTCCGTTGTCTATACCCAGCTTGCTGATCAAATTCGTATAAAAAGCTTCCGCATCCAGATTGATCACAACGGTATAATTGGATTCGGCCGGTCGAAAGGCAATGGGAATCACTCTTTTTAATGAACCATCTACTTGCTTGGCATCCCGTACGTCCATCATGATCGGGTAACCAAACACATTGGGCTTTAAATTCTGATCCCATCCCTGATCATAAAACTTGGATAGCGCATATTGCAAAGATCCGGATGTCAGCACAATTCCTCTGCTCGGATTGATGTAGTAAACGGAATATATAAAATCGTTTAACGACCGCAAATCTACCATGCTCTTCATCACTTTGGCCTTGCTATCGATGTAGCTGAGGATCGACTGCCCGCTCTCGGACCCTTGCCACTTCCCGATTTCCGTGAAATAATCGCCAAGCGGAGATTGATCAAATTCCACAAGCGAATTGTTAATGACCAAATGCCGGTAGCCATTGCCGATCTGTTTGACGACGAGTTCCATCGCATTTACGGTTTGATTCAAATAGCGGTCGTTGGCCAGCTTAATCTCTTGCCTCATAGAAGATTGAACATTGTAATAAAAAAAATAGCTCAGCACGACAATAGGCACCAAACAAATCAACAGCATGTAGGTGATCAATCGGAAAAGAAAGTGTTTGCGCCGGGTAAACCGCCATACTTTATCGATCATTACCATCTTCTCCATCGTTGGTCGGACGAGACGGTTATGTCTCTTTGGCCGAGTAATATTTCCTCTTTGGCAAGCTGAATTCGCTTTCATCTCTGAAAGATTCATTTATTATATCGGTCTTCAACCCAACTTACAATATCGGCACTCGATCCATTACAAGCATCCGGGCTGACCAATGCGCGGCATCTGTTGTACGCCAAGCTAGCCAAAAAGAAGCCGCGTTCCTTCGCGACTTCTTCCCATGTCGGATGCTGCACATCGACTGCTTCATTCACGATTAGAAAAAATCATCCGGCTTCCATCGCAGAACTCCCATATGATAGCGGTTATGGTAAGGCACCCTATTGGCATAATACCCCATGACGAGGGTGCCGTCTGCCAACTGCACGCATGAAGGATAACCTCCGTCTGTTGCGATTTCAAAGTCAACGATAAAGACAGGTTTGCTCCAGCTTGTCCCTTCATCGCTGCTTATTCTGGCTCCGATTCCAAAATTGCATTTATTCCTCATCCCGTAGGTGAGTAAAATCCTTCCATCCTGCAAATGCAGCAAGTGAGCGGGAATTTGCCCCGGCAGAGATGCCGCGCCCTTGGATGCCCATGATAGTCCGAAATCCTCCGAAATGAAAATCTCCAAGTGATCTTCCCCATGCTCGGTTGTCCGAACCGCAGCAAGCAAACGCTGTCCACCCAGAGACAGAATAGCAGACTCCCCGTTATGGAGCCGTTCTGCCTGATGAGCCGATGCGATAAAATGAGGTTCGACCCAAGATTTCCCTTGATCATAACTTCTCGCGAAGTAACTGAACATGATGTTTTCAAACTTGCCCTCTCGATTCATTTCCTTACGAAAGGAATACATCGATGATCCCAAGACGCCTTGACCATTGCTCACAATATCGCCGAATGGAACGATCGCCGAAGCATCTTCAGGCATTTCGACAGATCCCCCCTGGATCCAAGTTCTGCCTCCGTCAGCGGAACGAGATATAACGGGATCCAGTATTTTCCCTCTCGTGCCATGACAGGTTTCAATCACTTGCTTGTCATAGGGCACGACATTATCCCAACCCGAGCTGATCACAATCAATTCTCCGGAATCGGATAGTCCGGCAGAAACATTCATCCGGTTCCTGTTTGGCTGGTGAGGTCCTGGCTCGCCGCTCTTCCTCCAAGAGTACCCTTGGTCATCGCTAACCCAGCAATCCACTCCTCCTTCCGTAATCCCATGATTAGGCTTGTTGAATATGACGGCGGCAATCGACCCATTGGGCAATAACGTCAAATTAGGCCATGCGCATACGTTGTCTATTGCGATAAAGCTCTCCACTTTCATCACTCTCCACCCGATTTAAGTGTTGCAAACCAGCATAATTGCTTCTGTCCCGGCCTTATTGACTCTGTTCCTTATTTGCGTATGGAGCTGTCGTTCCAAATGGCCGGCGTCACAATCTGCTCGCGAATGCCGGCAAACCGGGAAGCGATTTCATGCCGCGTCGATTCGCGCAGCGCGGGAGCTTGCAGCAGGGAAACGTTCATCCTGACTTGCTCCGGCGTTTCCGCGCCGACAATGATGCTGTCGATGCCCGGAAGATCGCGTACGTACGAGAAGGCGAGTTCCGCGACGGACATGCCCTCGCTCTCGGCCATACGGCGCAAATGCGCCAGATACGGCGCTGCGTCACTGATCGGCGCCGGAAGCCGGTCATCATCAAGAAACAGCAGTCCGGTCAAATAGGCGCTGCGTGCAAATACGGATTTGCCTGCTCCCTGCAGCTTGTCAAGCATGCCCGTGCGAAGCAGACGGTGATCGAAAACGTTCATCGGCACCTGCACCAACTCATACAGGTCATCCTGGATAACCGGCCAGATGGCCTCGAATTCCCGGTCGACAAATGCTCCCAACGAGATGCCGACATGTCCGATCAAACCCTGTTCCACATAATCCCTCAATCGGCGCGTCACCTCGCGTCCGTGGTGCTGAAGAAGCAGCGGCCGATGCAGCATCATGCCCGGCAGACGCGACAGCCCCAAGACAGCGGCGGATTTCTCCAGCCCCTCGTCAAGCTGGCGAATCACCTCATCTGCCGTTACTCCGGGGCCAAAATGTTCGAAAAACCATTTGGAAAACAAGAAGGGAGTCGGCTTGCCGGCAAAATAGCCGCCGAGCACCTCTTCTGCGCTGCCATAAGCGGCAGCAGTGTCAAAACTCGTGATGCCTCCTTCAAGTGCAGCTTCCAATATGGCAAACGCTGTGGCTTGATCGGGCTGTCCGCTCCGATTGTTGATGCCGTAGGCAAGCCCAAGCTGGGCGGTACCAAGCGTCAGCCGGGAAATCAATGTTTTGTCCATACCGTCTCCTCTGCACTTTCATTTCATACGAGCATATCGTCGATGAATATCTCGCGGCCGCCTGTTTCCCGGCTGCGAATGCCGGCGATGACCAGCTTCATTAACTCGATCGTCTCTTCGAACGGGTAGGGATCGACACCTGTGCGCACATAATCGACAAAGCTTTGCAGTTGCGCTTTGAAACAATAGAACGTATCTTTCATCGCCGCAACGGCATAATCTTCTGTTCCGCATAACTGCAGCATGCCAAATGCGCCGAACATGTCGTCGACTGCGGAGATGACGATATCCGCGCCGCTGCCATGCTTCAGATGCACCAGATTCCGTGTGGCATCTCCGAGGTTGCGCACCGACAGGAAACCGGCCCCGACAATCGGGTAGATCGCCTCAAGTGCATGTATGCCGTATCGCTCCCAGCTTTTTGGCGTCGTGACGCTGGCAAAACGGATTTTACCGAGATTGTGCACCGATGCCCGATACGGCATAAATTCTTTGCAATAACGCATGCAGCTGGACGACAAGATGCGTTTCCCTTCCTTCCGCCACTGGATAAACTGGCGCAAGTCCGTTTCGTTATCAGCAAGCGGTTTGTCCGCGAACACCGGAATACCGGCCTCCACGAACGGTCGGCAGCGCTCCGCCTGCCCTTCGCCCGTTGGAATGATGACGGCGTCCACGTGGCCGATCACGTCTTCGGGTCGCTGCACCACATGCGGAATGAAGGCCGTAGCCGCAACGCGCAGCGCATCTTCCGGGTCGTCCGTCCAGATGTGGGTGACGCGGGCTCCCTCGATTTGAAGCTTGTCTTTCGGTTCTTTGCGCAAATAATCGCGAATTACGTGATAAGGACACTTCTCCAGCTCTTCCGAATGATAACCGTTGAAGATTACGCTCCACGAATACGGGTGGCCGTTCCCTTCTACCTTGCCGAGCATAGCCAGACGCAAGTCATTTGCCATCGTCTTCTTCCTTTCTCCGCAACAAAGGCTGCCCGCTGTTCAATTGATCCCGTCCGCTTCCGTTTTGCGGATACGCCGGTGATAGGGCGGCCTCGCGTAAGACTCTGCAGGAGGAACACCCATCGGGTTATGCTTGAATTCGTCCTTGCCGCGCACAAGATAGGCCAAGTAGTGCGGCGTTTTCGTCAAATCGCATTTCACATTGGTGCCGGAATACCGTGCGACGAAGCCGATCCTCCAGCGGTCGGAAAGATTGGCCGGCGAGCCGTGGATAACTGCATCGTCGTGCAAGGAAAAGCCTCCTGCCGGAATTGCCAGCGAAACCGCGGTATCTTCCCTATAGGCGCCGTCATCGAGCTCGAACGATAGAATGGAGCTTTTATCCGCGATTTTATGCTTGATGACGCCTCCCCGGTGTGTCCCGGGTATAACTTTCATCGCCGCGTTCCCTTCATCGACGTCTGTAAACGCCATCCATACCGTAACCGTATTATGCGGGTGCAGCGGCCAGTAGTAGGCATCTTGATGCCAAGGGACAATTTTCTCGGAATGCGGTGATTTTGTAATAAAATCGGTCGCCCACAGAACAAAATCCGGCCCGATAATATCTTCCACGGCATCGAGCACTTGCGGATGCGTGCAGAGGTCGTACAACCACCGGCTGGTACGATGCCAGTTGATCATGTCCGATGGCAGTTCCCCCTCCATCAAACTGCCGGTCAGCAATTCATAACCGGCCATGAGTTCCTTGCTGTCAAATACAGGCGGCAAGCCGACCAAATACCCATTCTCTTTGTACGATGCCTTCTGTTGATCGGTTAGACGGAACATGCAGCGTTCCCCTCCTTCTGCTTTAAGGCTCCTGCTCCGCTTTGGGCTTGAGCTTTTTTCAAACCGAACTGCGAACCTATCATAACTCCGCCGATCTTAAGAAGAAATGCTAGTATGATGACTTTTATTGCCCCTTTGATGACAAGCAACCAATTGCTGCCCTTATTTACTCTACAACCTTCCCTTGAAAAACCACCGTTTTCACTTCTATCCTCTCGGATACGATGACCAGATTGGCCAGCTTCCCTTTGGCTACGCTTCCTACGCGATGGTCCAGCTTTAACACCTTCGCCGGATTTAACGATGCCATAATGAATGCATCCACGAGACTTACATTGGCATGATTCACCATGTTCCTGACCGCTTTGTCCATCGTCAGCTTGCTCCCGGATACACCAATGCCTTCAATGAAACGGATATCCCCATGCTTCTCGTCATCCGCAGCTTTCGGCTGTGCGGTGCCGGCTTCATCAATCGCATCCGTAATAATAATGACCCGATGTGTTCCTTTTGTTTTGTGAATCAGTTTGCACATCAAAGGCCGGACGTGAATGCCACCCGCATCGGGAATAATCTCCGCATAAATGTCATCATGTACAAGTACAGCTTCATCCACGCCAATCTCGCGCGATCCGCGATACCGCGAAGGAGACGGTGTTGTACCCGTTGCGTTCGTGCAATGGCAGCCAATCTGAAGTCCCATGTTGGCAAAAGCGAATATCGTTTCTGCATCCGCTTCGGAATGGCCTACGGACAATGCGATGCCATAAGCGGCTGCCGCCTGTGCAAATTGAAGTTGTCCTTCCAATTCGGGGGCAAGCGTCCATACTTTAATCCGGTCACCGGCAAGCGATAGCAGCGTGTTGTATTCTTCGGGATCCACTGGTCGGATCGGTGATTCGATGGCGCCATATTTAGCATTGATGTAAGGCCCTTCCATATGAATGCCCACGATGAGCTCGCTGTAGGTTTTTGTTTCATTCATCGCCCGCACGATGGTTTGAACGCCCTCCAGTGTTTCTTCCCGGCTCTGATTATAGACCAAAGTGGGTAAGATCCCGGTAGTACCGAATTTCAAATGGGCACAGGCAAATGAATACGGCTGCTCCCACGACCAATGCCCCCCTCCCCCATGACAGTGAATGTCAATAAAGCCGGGGCCGACATAATGATGGTTGGCATCGATGAGTTGAGCATCAGCCGGCACATCGAAGCTTCCCTTCGGGCCACATTCCGCAATGAGATCATCGATAATGACAATGACCCCGTTCTCTATGATGGAGTGAGGCGTAACGATCTTCGCATTCACAATTGCTTTCACATTTTGCATCATTCATCGAACTCCAATGTTTGACATAACCTGCTCTACTTCGCCGTATATCCTCCATCCACCGGCAACGTCACACCCGTCACATACTTGGAAGCATCCGAAGCGAGGAATACAATCGTCCCGCCGATATCGCTGTCTTCCGCCATACGTCCGAGTAACGTCCGGTCGCTATAACGTTTCACGAACTCGGCGGATACCCGATCGGAAAGAAGACCTCCGGGACAAACACAGTTGCAGCGAATGCTCCGGGGACCATAATAGGCTGCGATAAATCGCGTAAAATTGATCAGTCCCCCCTTGTGAAAGAAGTAATCCGGGAGAAAACCGTTCATGTTTAAGCCCTCGTATAAGGTTGCATCCGCGCCGACCATCCCTTGGACGGAGCCAATGTTAATGATGGACCCTGCCCCATTCGCGGCCATCCAATCTCCGAACACCCGCGTGACTTCGAACAAACCCGTTGCATTGACTTGCATGCTCAGGGCAAAATGGTCCAGTGGATCGTTATAGTGCTTCACCGGGCGCAAGACAGCATTGTTCACCAGAATATCGCAGCACTCTTCCCGCTCCTTCAGCACATCTTTCATCGCACGAATCGTTTCCGGCTTTTCCTGGTCCATATAAAGGGCGGTCACGGAATAACCTTTCTCTGCATAACTTTTTTCCAATTCACCCAAGCCTTCGAAATTCCGAGTCGTTATATAGGTGCGCGCACCGGCTTCGATACAAGCCATCGTGATCAATTTTCCAAATAAAGCGGAACCGCCCGTTATGACGGCAACCTTATCCTGCAGTGAAAAACGCTCCAGTACGTTCATCTTATTTCCCTCTCCCTTTGTTCCATTCATTTCCGCCATAAATACTGGTACTGGGCTTTATAATTGACTCTTGCTGTGACAGTGCCTTTACGATGCCTTCCAAGTACTGGGTCACCCCAATGACATCTGCGCCTACACTGACAAAGTTGTACCCCATGGACACAATATCCGCCACATTCGCCACAGAACATAAAGTTCCGGCAAATTTGCCGTGCTTGCGGGCCAGATGCGCAATTTTTAGACGCGTTTCGGTGATAAAGGGATGATCCCATTGACCAGGAGCGCCGATCGCTTGACTGAAATCGCCGGGGCCAAAGAAGATCATGTCCATGCCGGGCAGCGCGATGATTTCTTCCAGCTCGGCAAGTGGTTCGGGATCTTCGATCTGCAGCACATTGAAACGTTGTTCATTCGCATCGCGCATATAATCGTCGAGCGGCATTGTGCAAAATGAGCCGTCCGCATTCCCGCCGTCGAGTGCCCGCAAACCAATCGGGTGGAACTTGGTTTGACGGACAATCTGCTTAGCATCCGCCAAGCTCATTACATGGGGGATCATAATGCCGGCAGCATCCATTTCAAGCGGGCGAATCAAGTTGCTGTAACTGCCCCGGGCGACACGAACGAGAACATCGACATCATAACCTTTGGCAGCCCATATTTGCTTCTCGATAATGGACCAGTCATTGGGCACATGCTCCATATCCGTCCATAAACAATCCACTCCACCCAACCTGGCCACGATCTCCGCGACGCGCGCATCAGCTAGATTCAGCTTTAAAGCAATCGCCGTTTCGCCATTTCGCATTTTCTTCAGCACTCTACTCGGTCTCATCGAACTTGCCATTTAGGTTCCTCCCTGTAAACGCCAGATCCACTGTTGCAAGCAAGACCTCACCATATGCCATATTCGTTGAATCGTTTGACGATGTAATTCGCGCCGATGACAAGTACGAGCGCGATGACATTCTTGAACAATCCGACTGCGGAGGAGAAACCGTATTGCGTTTCCAGAAGCCCAATCCGGTACACATAAGTGTCGATGACATCAGCTACGCTGTAGACGGCCGGGTTATACAGATTAAAAATCTGATCAAAACCGGCATTCATAATGCCGCCGATGTTCAGGATAAACAAAATCGTCATGATCGGGATAAGGGCCGGAAGCGTAATGTAAACGATTTGTTGAAAGCGGTTCGCGCCATCAATGGTTGCCGATTCGTACTGCTCTTGATTAATGCCCGCGATGGCGGCCAAATAAATAATGCTTCCCCAGCCGATGCTCTGCCATATGTGAGTGACCACCAACATGCCGACAAACGTATTCGGATCTGCCAGAAAATGAATCGGTTTGCCGCCGAAAAAGGTGATTACATAGTTGAGCGCGCCTCGCGATGGCGACAATATTTCTGCCAAAATACTCGAAAGAATAACCCATGACATGAAGTGCGGCAAATAGGACACGCTTTGGACGATTTTTTTGAACTTGGAGTCCCTCAGCTCGTTAAAGAGCAAAGCAAGAACGATTGGCGCCGGAAAACCGAACAAAATATGCAAGCCACTGATCGTCAGCGTGTTGCGAATGATTCGCCAAAAAAAAACGTCATGGAAAAATTGCTCAAAATAAGCGAATCCGATCCAGGGACTGCCGAGAACGCCATCGATAAATCGATAGTCTTTGAAAGCGATAATGACGCCATACATCGGAACGTAGCTAAAGAGGATGAAGAGAATCAACGCGGGAACGAGCATCAAATAGTAAAATCCGTATTTTCTGAAATTGACCACGTCTTGATTCATACGATTACTCCTTTGCTTATCGTGCAACTTCTAATTTTTTTCCATCTCCTTTTATCGCTATCCAGTCCTGTGAATGACTTGCTCACTCCCTGCTCCTATTGGTGTATTCCAGTTAAGCATACTTCTGCAGGATCAAGGATGGGAATGCCGCATTCATGATGTTTATTGCCTCTTTAGTGACAAAAACCAGCAAGGGGATTAGGAAATAGGTCATCTTTTATAGCCTATATCGTCTAAAATGGGCTGCCGACACAAAATAGCCAGTGATTTCACTGGCTATTCGTGTCAATATGCCCGGGTCGGGGCTGTTTGGCCAAAATAACCAGCGTTTTCGCTGGCTATTTTCGATGCAGCTCCCGAAACAGGGCAAATAGGCCATTTTCCATGGCCTATTTCACCAATATTACCTTCACGCGTCCACTGTCTCATTTCCTGCAGCCGTAATGCGCAGCTGCTGCCCTGCCGCCAGTTTGACGTGCAGCCGGCGCCGGTCGTCAGCCGAAGCGGCGGCTTCTCCGTCGCTTTCCCACGTGCAGGCGTCCAGCCACGCCGGCCATTCAAGCGCAAACGCCGCCGCGCGCTTCGCTTCAATCCGCGCTGCGAACGTTCGTTTGCGCCGGTCCCACTCCATATCGATCGCGCCGCAAGGAAAACGCATCCGCTCCACGCTGCCGGCAGCCCAAGCCGCTGGCAGCGCGGGCAAGAGGCGGACCGAATGCTCCGAAGCGAACAACAGCATTTCCTGCACAGCCGAAACGAGGCCCATATTCGCGTCGAGCTGCACGGGAGCGGGATGGAAAGGCAGCGTAACCCCCATGCCGCGCCAATCGTTGTGCACGGTGAAGAAATTGTTCAACAGGCAGGATCGCGCCAACAAGTGCAAACATTCCAGCGCCTCATCGCCTTGCTCCAGCCGGGCGAACAAATTGGCCAAATGCGTCAGCGACCAGCCGCTTTGATCGCTGATCCCGACAACGCTGCGCTTCTCCACCGCGATGCGGCAGGCGGCAAACAGCTCCGGCTCGCAACGCGCCGTAATTTCCGCCCCCGGAAAAAGCGGATACAGATGGGAAATGTGCCGATGGTTGTAGTTGTCGTCAAATGCCGGATCCATCCATTCCTTCAGCGCTCCGTCCGCATTGATCTGGTAAGGCGGTATGCGCCGCAGCATTTCCTCCCATGCCGGGATGTCACCCGGGTATGCGCCCACGGTCCGGCAGCCCTTCACGAGATTGCCGAGCAGTTCCCTGGCGATGGCAAAATCGAGCGTCGCGTTCGCAGACGTTGGCATCGGATGATCGAGATGGCCGGCTTCCGCCGCCGCCGCGTGATTGGCCGGCGAATTTTCGGGCGAAACGGAAGGGAAGCAGTAAAAATAACCGTCGGGACCCAGCGTAAAAAAGTCCCGATAAAATAACGCCGCCTCGCGCATAAACGGCAGCGCGCGCTCGCGCAAAAACGCCTCGTCGCCGGTGTACGCATAATACTGGTAAAAATGCTGCGCCAGCCAGCCCGCGGCCCCGGTCCAGTTGGTAATCACCGGCACGAGCACGGCGGGAGCCCCGTGTCCCGGCGCCGTATAAGCGGGAATATAGATCCCCCGCGCGCCGAACAGCTTGCGGGCGTTGTCCCTGAATTGCGGCAGCATCGCTTCGTAATAAGCGAACATGGACAGGAGTTGCCCGGCCATTCCGCCGGCGGGAGCGTGCCAAAGCATCATCTGCACGTTTTGATTGGCTACGTATTGACTCCATATCGGTGTATAATCGCCGCCCCAAAGTCCATATAGCGTGCTCGGATTCCCGCGATCCCCCGTCGCCGAAAGCAGCAAATAGCGGCCGTATGCCCACAATTTTTCGATCATGCGGGCGGACGCTTTGCCGTCATAGGCTTCCAGCAGCAGCTCTTCGTTCGATCTGTCATCGTCATCGTCGCCAAGATTCAGTCGCATGGAATGGAAAAGCGGGCGATTCAGCCGGACATGAGCGTCCAGCAGTTCCTCGTAGCTTTCGCCGAGCGAGGATAATTGCGCGCGGAGCTCATCCCACCTCTCTTCCCGGGAGCCTCCGACGAACAGCTTGATCAGCAGCAGCAGTTCACCTTCACCGGCCGCCGCCAATCCGCCGCCGCTCTCTTCGGCCTCGATCCGTCCGCGCTTCGCCACGATGCGGCATACCGCCCCAAAATCGGCGCCGTCGTCGTTGCGCGAGGCGTAGCATAAACAATCGCCGCGAGCGACGGTTTCGGCATACCGGACCAAGTCCGGATGCGGCGCGTGCACGGCGTCTTGCGGGTCGTGCAGCGCAAGCCGCACCCTGGCCCGGATTTCCCCGGCATCGGCAGCCTGGATCCGGCAAACGATCGTGTCGGCGGCGCGCGAAACGAACAGGCAACGTTCCATCTGCCGGTTGCCGTCCTGCCAGCCGACCGTCACTTCCCCCATCTCCATGTTCAAGACACGCCTGTACCGCCGAAACCCTTGACTTACCGGCATGACGATGCTTAAATCTCCCAGAGGAAGCGGGGTCGGCAGCTCGGGGCGATAGCCGCTTGCGAGCAGCGTATCCGCGAGCAGCCGGTTCGCCGCCGCATATTGTCCCTCCGCCATCAGCTTCCGCGCGGCAGGCAGCGTCGAGCCGACGTCGGGCAGCGGCATCGGCTTGCCGCCACGCCACAGGTCCGTATGGTTCAGCAGCACCGTTTCGTCGTGAACGCCGCCATACACCGCCGCACCAATCGTTCCGTTGCCGGAAGGCAGCGCTTCCCGCCATTTGTTTTTCCACCAGGAGGCCGGGCTTCTCATCACGAGACAATAGCGATTCCCTGAACTCATGGCGCTACCCTCGCAAAATTCGGCTTCAGCTGCGCGAGCCGGTCGGAGCAGCCGTCCAGCGCTTCTTCGCGAACAACGAGCCCGTCGATCGTCAGCTCCATCCCCAGATAACCGGTAATGGCCGCCAGCAGGAAATGGTACTGCTCGGCCAGCAACCCTTCATAGCCCGAGGGCGAACCGTCCCGCTTGCGCCAGTCGATGCCGGAATGAAGCCCCCCGCTCAAGCCGCCCTTGCGCGCCAGCGGAGCGAGCTTCATGAACAGCTCGTTCGCTTCCTTGCGCAATCCCGTCTTGTACAGCGCTTGCAGCAAATAATAACACTGGTGATGGGTGTACGAGCCGTTCTGGTACACGCCGACCTGGTCGCTTCCGTCTTGCTCGACGCCTTTGCCTTTCCAATTGTTGTGGCACACGGCCGGGATCGGATCGAGGTAAAGCGGAAGCCCGTATTCATAGGCGGTAAAGCCGGATGCGGCCAGCCGTTCCAGGTAAGCGAGCAGCAGCGGCTTCGCCAGCTCTTTCGGCACAAGGTCCAAAGCGATTGCCGCCCCCAGGTGGATGCGCGAATGAAACCCGTATTTTTGCCCGTTCGCGTCCACCCACTGCATGATTTGACCGCTCTCCCGATCGTAAAACACCTGGCAAAAATTCGCTTTCAGCCTCGCGCTTTTTTCCCGCAGCCTGCCGGCAAGCTCCGCTTCCTCCAGCCGCTCCAGCAGTTCCGCCGCGCGGTTATACGCCCGGTACGCGTGCGCATTCACATACGATTCCAGATGCCCGCTTCTTACACTGTCCGACCAGGACGCCGTCATCACCGGAGCCGGATCGGACGGCACGCCGGAGAAGGAGCACGCCGCGAGCCCCGTATGCGGATCCTCCAGCTCGCCCAGTTGCTTCACCTTCAGCAGCAAATAAGGCTTCATCCGCAGCGCCCACTCCCAATTTCCCGTCGACGCGACATACAGCCAGACGCAATCGATGATGGAAGTGACGGAATTGGGAAATTCCCTGTGGTTCGAATAAACGTTGCCTTCCGTTTCGAACAGCAGCTGCTCCGCACTGACGCGGATCAGCTCGCGCGGCGATAAACCGGGGGCCAATTCGGGCGTGTAAGCTGCCATTTCCGCATTGTAAAACGCGCTGATCGCCACGGAATCGGCGACGGAATTGTTCGCGAATCGCGCGAGCTCCGGCCGGAAGCCGATTCCGCAGAGCCACGCGTCGGGCAGGGCGCCGAGTATCGTTTCCAGGCCGGCAAAAGAGTAAAAAGGCGGCATTTCCCACCAGCCGAACAGACTCGACCGGTCGCGGTTGCCGAACGGGAAAATTTTGGTCAGCTCGAATTCCAGCTCGACGCTGCCGCTGCCTTGCGGCACCTCGAACAAGCCGTTCGCAAGCGGAACGGCGCCGGCGATCAAATCGAGCCACAGCTCCCCGTGCACGCGGAACGGCGCCACCCTGCCGCATGCTTCCGTATCGTCGCTGCTCTCCTTGACCGCGATGCGCATCGTGCCGTAGTTCGGGCTGTTGACGACAAGCGGCAGCCGCACCAAACCCGCCGGTCCCGCGGTGTCCGGCAATGCCAGAACCGTCGTGACGGAGCGGTACAAATCGAACGGCAGCCGCAGCAAAGCGAATTCGCTCGTGACGAACGGCTTCAGGCAGGTCCAGTCGATTCGGAGCGAAAATCCTTTTTCCTTGATCGTATACGCATAAGACAAGACCAGCTCCGGCACGATCCGGATATTCCGATACATCACGCTGCGGCCGTTCACAACGACCGTGCCGCCGCCCGCTTCGCTGGAAACGCGCCTGCCGTCCCGCATGACGACGGGAAACGCCCCTTGCGTATTGCTGTCGCACAGCAAATTGTCCGCTTGTTTGCCCTGCCCCAGCGTATCCCATCCGATGCGGGGCAGCAGCGCAAACGCCGTTGAAAACGCGATCGAAAAAATCGGCGTCTCATACGCGACAGCACCTGCAGCCTCCACCGCTTTCACCCTGTCCGTCGCCGGCGGCTCGTGGCAAATGCCCAGCTTCTCGAACATGTGTTGCCTGCGCGAGCCGGCAAACGGCTCATAAGCGTTGACCTCTCGTCGCTCCAATGGCAGGAACGACGGCCTGCCTCCCGCATCCCGGTTGGGCGCAATAGCATCGGCGCAGCGCAGCCGCACGGAGCGAAAATAAGGGACGAGCGGAAACGCTGCCGCTTCCGGCCGATTCACCACAATCCGCAAGTTATCCGCAAGATAGGGCTCCCATTCGATCAGGAACGGTTTCCCCGCTTCCGGTTTGCTCATGTCCGCTTCCTTCAGCAGCTTCCAGTCGTTCTTGTAATCAAGCGACGTTTCGAACGTCACATCGCCAAGCGGCTGAGCGGCCACCACCTCAATTCCCGTGATCGCAAGCCTCTCCGGGAACTGAACCCACAGATGCTCCTTGCTCAAGGTCGGGCGGCCGTTGCCGTCATTGCTCCAAAGAAAGTTGGTCAGCAGCGCGAAACGGTCCTCCAGCGGATAAAGCGAAATCGAAACAGGCGGCATAAGTCGGCTCTCCTTCTTGTTTTCATTTGCCCCAACCGAACGTTTTGGCGATTTCGGCCATTTCTTTTTGCCCTTCCTGGTACTGGCCTTTATCCAAAAATGTTTTGTACGCCGTATCCCAGTTTTTGTTGAACGTTTCGTCGTCCTTCGCCGTGTACAACGTCGTCGATACTTTCTGGTACAGGTCGCCCCAGATCCAGTTGCCGGCGGCGGAAGACACCTTCGTGCCGCCGGACAGCAGCACATTGTTGCGGTCGAGATTTTTCGTGCTGATGATCGTCGTCGCCAGCGTCGAAATATCGGTCACCGCGAACGGGTAGCTCTTCTGCCACGAAACCGGCACGTAGTGGATAAAATGCGGCGCAGTGGCAAACGCCTTTGCGCTTGGCGCGAATTTGGGAGGCAGCAGGCCGAGACCTTTGTTGTAATACTGCTCATCCGCGATCGTATTCGGCTTGTAGTCGGCGAGCGCCTGATGCAGCGCTTCGTCCTTGAACACTTTTTTGCCGTCCTTCATGACCCACAGGCCCAGCGATTCCGGCCCCCAGATAGCCAAATCGAGCGCTTCGTCCGAATAGAACCAGTCAAAATACTGCAGCAGCCGCGGGATATCTTTAAAATCCTTCTTCACGTAAAACTCGCTGTGCACGAGCGAAAACGGATCGATGCCGGGGTAGGTGACGCCGGCCAGCACCGGCATCGGGATCGGATGATACATGAGGCCGGGCGTTATTTTGTCCACGGCCGCGTTCGCCGCACTGTTGTCCTGCGCGAAAATGTAAGCGGCGACTTTGCCGGCAACAATTTTCTCCTGCAGCTGCGCTTCTTTTTCGACAGGGAAATCGGGATCGATCAATCCTTCCTTATACAGCTTGTTCATATATTGGTAAAATTCCTTGGCGTGCGGCGCGGCGAGCCCGGTTACCACCTGCTTCGTGTCGACATCCCAATACCAGGTGTATTGGAACCCGAACATCGTGCCGAAATGACCCTGGAAATAATTGGGCATATCGAACGGAATGATGCTGCTGTCAAGCGCTTTCACTTTTTTGAAAAATTGATACAGGTCGTCCGGCGTTTTGATCGGCGGATCGATTTGCAGCTCTTCGAACGTCGGCTTTTTGCCGGTCTGATTCGCTTTCTCCTGCACCTTCTTGAGCGGGGTAAATTTGTAGCCGAGCTTCTGGAGCAAATCCTCGCGCAGCAGCAGCGTCCAGTCGGCGTTCGGAACCGCGCTCGGGTCGTTGTCGAATTTGGGATCGACCGTATCGATCTGCACGTTCGGCACGCCCCACAGCTCGCCTTTGTACAAGCCCGACGTCCAATCCTTCTTGGGCAAATATTTCATCATATTCGGCATATACTTCTCGATGAGCGGCCCAAGCTTCTCGTATTTGCCGCTGTCGGCGATGAGCTGAGACTTGCTGCCCGCCTCGATGACGTCCGGCAAATCGCCGGATGCCAGCATCAGATTGAATTTGTCCGTAAACGTCATGCCGTTCGGCAGCTTGTCGATATTCGATACTTGAATATTGAATTTCTTCTCGACGATCGGCGTAATGACATCGCCGGGGTTGTTCATGAACGGATACGTCTGGTCGCTGGTACCCATGAAGTACGAATATTTCAACAGCGGCGGCGGCGTTGCGTCCGCCGTTTTGCCTGCGGACGAATCCGCAGCTCCTTTGTCGCCCGAAGCTCCTTCCTCCTTCGATTTGGTGCAGCCGGATAAAACGATTACCAACACCATGACCAGCGCGATGAATGCGCTTACCGATTGGAATCCTTTCCCCTTCATGTTTTCACCCTCCATATAATGTAGTATAAAATAAACGCCGAAAATCGGCGATTATTACCGGACGGTCAACCTTTCACCGCGCCCAGCATGACGCTTTTGATGAAAAATCGTTGAAAAAACGGGTAAGCGAAAACGATCGGGACGACAGTAACGATCAATACCGCCATACGCAGTGTTTCCACGCTGATTTTGCGCTGTCCGTTCGCCATCTGCATCAGCTGCTCGAAGTTGCTCACCGTCGCCTGCTGCAGCACCTGCTGCAACAGCAGCTGCAGCGGAGCAAGCTTCGGATTGGAAACGAACAGCGACGCGTCGAACCACGAATTCCATTGTCCTACCCCGACGAACAGCGCGACAGTGGCGAACGTAGGCAGCGACAGCGGGAAGTAGATGCGCCAAAAGATCGTAAAATCGTTCGCCCCTTCCAGCTTGGCCGACTCCTCCATGCTTTCCGGAATGCCCTCGAAATAAACGCGCATCAGCAGCATGAGAAACGTGCCGAACGCCCCGGGCAAAATGTACACCAGAAAATGATTCATCAGCCCCAGATCGTGAATCACCACGTAGTAAGGAATCAAGCCGCCGCCCACATACATGACGATGATAAAAAGCACGTTCAACGTGCGCCGCCAGACGAGCTGCGGCTTCGACATGCTGTAAGCGGCCATCCCGATGATCAGCGTGGAATACGTGGTGCCTGCCAAGGTCCGCGCAACCGAGATCTGGGAAGCGTGAAAGATGTCGTTATTCAAAAACACCGCGTGATAATTGTCCCAGGTAAATCCGACGGGCAGCAAGGTGACGTGTTCGGTCATCACGGCAACGCCGTCGCTGAGCGAATACGCCAGCGCGTACAGGAACGGATAAATCATCACAAAGCAAAGGACGACGAGCAAAGCTCCGACAATGAGATCGAACCAGGAAAGTTTTCTGGCCATCGACAATGGAATTCCCTCCCGCATGCTAAATCACCGATGCGCCTCTCCATTTTTTGGCGGCGAAGTTTACCGTGAACAACACGAACAACGAGAATACGGATTGAAACAACCCGATTGCGGTAGCGTAGGAATATTCGCTCCCGAGCACGCCCTTGTAGTAATTGATGACATCGATGACATCGGAGGACGAAGCGACCAGCGGATTGCGCATATTGAGATACGCGTCCAAATTAGGCGTCATCGTGCCGTTCACGCCGCCGTTGCCGCATATGATCGTCGATACGGTCAGGATGAACAGCAAAATGACCGTCGTCGATATGCCCGGCAGCGAAATGTGCCGAATACGCTGGAACCGGTTGGCACCGTCGACCTTGGCCGCCTCGTACAGCGATGAATCGATCGCGTTCAGCGCCGCCAGGTACAGAATCGAATTCCAGCCGATTTCTTTCCAGATGGTGGCGAATACGATAATCGCCCAGAAAAAGTGCGGCTCGCGGAAAAAGGGTATCGGCGAATGCCCGAGCTTCATCAGCAAAATATTGACGATGCCCGAATTCGCGTCCAGCATCCGGTAGAACAGCCCGCCGACGACGACCCACGAAATGAAGTGCGGCAAGTACGATATGCTTTGCACGACCTTCTTGAAGCGCGTGCCCATCATTTCATCCAGCGCAATGGCAAGCACGATCGGCAGCGGAAAAACGAGAATGAGGCAAATGACATTGATGCCGACCGTATTTTTAAGCGCTTGCCAAAACTCATGATCTTCAAAAAACGCGACAAAGTTGGCAAACCCGACAAAATCGCTATGTGCGAAGCCCTTGAGAATATCGAAATCCTGGAAAGCGATCACGATCCCGAACATCGGCAAATAGTTGAACAACAGCACATGTACCAGCGCCGGCACAAGGAATAGCAGCAAAATCCATTGTTTTTTGACCAATCGCAAGCTGTTCAAAACAAGCCTCTCCTTTGCGCAAGCCATTCTGTTTCTACTTCCATGGTAGTGGTTCGCCTCCGCCTTATGAATCCGTAATATTATAGATGTTTGTATGGCAAATTAAAGATTGCGAATAGGCGGCAGGAGATCAAACGGCGAATATCCGGCGAGACCGGCTCCTCGCTCTCCGCTCCCGCCCCCTCGCCCCTGTTTGAAACATCGCAAAGCGCGCCGCCGGCGTCCTCCCCTCCACCAGCTCGCCCATTTCGACACCGGTTTAAGCCGATTTTTTAGGTTCCCAATCACCGGCTGCCTACGCATACAGCGTCGGGGACGAGGGATGTTGTTAGGTTAACGCGGAACAGCAAGGGGATTGCGAAATAGGCCATTTTTTATGGCCTATTTCGTTAAAAATGGGCAGTGACCACGAAATAGCCAGTGATTTCACTGGCTATTCGTGTAAATCTTCCCGGATTGGGGCTGTTTGGCCGAAATAACCAGTGTTTTCATTGGCTATTTTGGAGAGGCTGCCCGTTTTAGGCGAAATAGGCAATAAAACATGGCCTATTTTGCAAGACGCTTCATCGGAGTGGAGCGGCAGTGAAACCAACCCGGCTCGCGCAAAAAAGACACGGGTTGTCCCGTGCCTTGCAGGCGGACGAGCTTTACTTTCGGTTGCCTCTGTACTCGCGGGGGCTTTTTCCTTCGATTTTGCGAAATTGGCTGTAAAAATAGTTGAGATCGCTGTACCCAACCTGCTCGGCTATGGCCGTAATCAGATCGTCGCTCTCCGCCAGACGCTTCATCGCCTGCGCGATCCGGATGTGGTTCAGCCACTGCGACAATGACATGTTTTTTTCCTTCTTGACCAACTGTCCCAAATAAGTCGGGTGGATGTAAAACATTTCCCCGAGCTCCTTCAGCGTTAGCGGCTCGGCATAATGTTCGGCCAAATAGTGCTCCAGCTGGCTGACGATTTTGTGCGGACGCTTCTTCTGCACCTCCGTATCGTAAGTGATCAGCTGCTTGCAGAATCGCTCGAACCATTGCCGCAAATCATCCAACGTCCGCTTGGTCATTAGCGAATCCAGGCCGCCTCCCGACGCTATCATTTGATGGACGCTTCCATTGCTGTCATGGATTGGCTGGATCAGGCCGACCGTCGCTTCGACCAGCAAATGTTTAACGACGCGCTCGGACAGCCGCTTGCTCTGGTATTGCCGGAATAAATCGCGAATGAAGCCGGTGAACCGCTCCTCGTCTTTGGCCGCAATCGCCTCGGACAACGGCTTGATATCGATGCGCTGCGGTTCTTCTTCCCCCTCCGCCAACGCTTGGCTGCCATCGGCCAGTAAAACCGCACCTTTCCCGAAAAAAAATCGCTGCTCCAGCGCCAAGTACGCAGCCTTGTAGGAAACGTTCAGCTGGGCGATGGAATCGACGACGGTGCCGATGCCTATGCTGACGCTGAACTTGCAGCACCGTTCGAGCAGCCGCTTTAATTCCTCCGCCCAAACCGGGCATTCCGTCATACTCGGCTGCGGATGGTTCCAGACGATTCCATAGGACAAAGCGCCTTTTTCGAACCAGTGCAGCGTCCCGTTCGTGTGCAAACGCGAGTAGTCTTGCAAAATATTTTCCACGATAAACCGGTTCAGCTCGATTTCATGATCGTCCAGCTCCAGGAGCGATTCATCGTCCAGCTCGAGCAAAATGACAGTTCCGTAACGAAACGTCCAAAGGATATCGAGCGCATCCAGATCGGGATGGCGATCCCCGCGCATGATTTTGACCCACTGGCGGTTCTGCTCGTAGCGGCTCAGCTGCGACAGCTTGCGCTTTAGTTGTTCGCTTTGGATCACGTGGCTACGTATTTTTGCCAGCAAGGGGATGAGCTGATCCTCGTCGACCGGCTTCAGCAAATAATCGGTCACGCCAAGGCTCATCGCTTTCTGGGCATACTCGAAGTCCGAATAGCCGCTGATGCAGATGACATGCAAATCCGGCAACGCTTCCTTCGCCAGCCGGATCAGCTGCAGCCCCGATATGCCGGGCATGCGTATGTCGGTAATAAGCAGATGAGGCCGAAGCTGCATCATTTTCGCCAAAGCGCTGTCCCCGTCGTTTGCCTCGCCGACAATTTCGTATCCGAGCGTTTCCCAATCGACAAGATTGCGCAGCGTCTCGATCACCCGGAACTCGTCATCGGCGATTACGATCGATATCGCCATTCTCTCACCCCTCCGCTATTCTTCGGTCCAGCTTAAGCGTTACCCGCGTACCGCGCTTCTCCGCAGAGTCGATGTCGACGCCGTAATGCGAGCCGTACAAAATTTGCAGACGCTGATGGACGTTCAGCAAGCCGATATGGCTGGATTGGCGAAAATCCCGCGACGACAGCCGTTCGCGCGTCGCAAGCAGCTGCTGCTCGCTCATCCCGTTGCCCGTATCGCCAACTTCGATCAGCAGATCGTTGTTTACCGCGGTAATGACGATGCTGATGCAAACGATGCCTACCTTTTTCTCCAGGCCGTGAATAACCGCGTTTTCGACAATCGGCTGGACGATGAGGCGGGGAACGAGACATTCGGCTTCCGCGCCTTGGAATTCGATCGACGTTTGCAGCCTTTCTCCGAACCGATAGGTCTGGATGTCCAAATAATCGCGCACCAGCTTCAGTTCCTGCGCCAGCGGGATGAACGGCTGGTCCGCCTGAAGCGAGATGCGCAGCAGCTTGGCCACTTTTTTAATGACGTCGGCCGTATTCCGGTCCTTGTTCTCCAGGGCCTGTCCGCGAATCGACTCGAGAATGTTGAACAGAAAATGAGGATCGATCTGCGACTCGAGCGCCATCAACCGCGCCTCTTTATCGCGAATTTCCCATACATACGCTTCGTTGATGTGATCCTTCAGCTCCTGCACCATCCGGTTGAACGATTCCGTAATGATTTTTAACTCCTCTGTCTGCTTGACGATCGGAATCGGCTCAAAATTGCCCGCCGCCATTTTCTTCATCCCTTTGACAATCCGGGCGATCGGATTCGTAAAGCGATACGAAACAAACCACGCGAACAGCAGCGCGACGATAATCGAGGAAGCCGTAATGAGCAGCAGCAGGCCAAGCGTCTCCTTCAGCCCGACGACAATCGAACCGCGCGATATTTCGTTGACCACGAGCCAATTGTGCGCAAGCGCCCTTGTCGAAACGAGCACGTTCGGATTTTGTTTGGTCGGCGCCAGCGTGCGGGAGGTCGTATCCGGCAGGAACGTCGCGTTTGGAGCCTCTTGACCGGAAGCGTACACCGTTTGGCCGCTGTCGTCCAGTACGCGGGTCGAGCCTTTTTCGATGCCGGACAACCCGATCTGATCGGCGAAATCGGCCTTCGGCATAATATAGAAAAGAGCACCCTGCCAGTTGAAATTTTGGTTGGAAATGTCGACGATATTTTGCTCGAAGACGATAATTTCCTCCGATCGGACGAACAAATCCTTGTACCATTCGCGCGGCACGTAATGCAGACCGGCGTACTTGTCCCGATACAGCTTCTGAAGCCCCGGGTACTTGGCCAGGTCGGCATTAAACTTGATGCTCGGGTTGTCGAGCAAATACAAACGTCCTTCCTGCGTGATCAGGATAACCTCGCTGTTGTGCGGCAAAATCTGCGTAAACGAAAAGTTGATCTGCTCAAACTCCTCGTACTTGCGCCGCTCTTCAATCGAGTCCGGCGAAATGAAAACGTCCGTATACGTTCTCCCCGTATACAGTCGATTGTACGTTTCCACCACCTTGTAAGTAAGATCGTCCATGTTTTTCTGCACCTGGTTCATCTGCCTGTTCATGACGTCGGCGGACTGCCACATCGTCTGGCTGTATAAATAGCGGTAGCCAAGCGACGCGAACAGAATCATCGGGAGTACGGCAAACAGCATCAGCGCCCAAAAGAGGCGATACAAAAATTTGCTCACGGGACTCCCCTCTTCCCTTGTTAGTCAAACTCCTTCTCCAGCACGATCATCGCACAGCCCCGGCCCAGCGGCGTTTGCAGACGAAGCCCTCCCGAATCGGGGATCGCTTCGACCGGCTGCGCCTGCTCCAAGCCGGGAAGAAAGGCTTTGGCGCACATTTTTCCATCCAGGCCCGGAATATTGCGAATCGCGACGACTGCCGCTTCGTGCGTCCCCCCAAAAACGACGGGAATCGCCCAGCCTGCATCCACCCGGAACAAATTGGCTTTGGCCGCATCGTCCATAACGGTGACGCAGTGCGGCTCCAGCACCCACTTTTTGCCGACCATCGCCGCAAGCAGCGGACCATAATCGGTAAAATACGAATCATACGCCGTACCGGGCCGGATCGTATGATCGTTCGTCGGGAAGGGCGCCGTCACAAACGTCCCCAAATAAAGGTTTTGTTGAAAATAACGATCCGGATCGCCCTCAAGCTGCGCCTCGTTCGTCCACATCATTGCCGGTTTGCGCAAGGCAAGCAAAGCGGTACCGTTCACATTCGGATTCCCGTTCATCGGCCACAATTCATCGTAAAAGCCGTCCACATCTTTGTACAAATCGAGCCGGTATGCCATGCAGGAGTTGAAAAAGAGCACCTTGCCGTCATCGCGCATGACCCGGCCGAGCCGATCGAGAAATCGCTTGAACGATTCGCTGAAGTGGCTGCCGCGTCGGTTCCCATACAGGCCGACGCCGTCATCCGCGCCATAATTGACAGGTTGCATTTGGTAGCCTTGTTCCGCCATCGTGCTCCACCACATGCGATCCATGCACAGGCCGGCGGCGTCGGGCAGCATCCGGTTATGTTGCTTCGCCTGCTCCAGCAAAAACTGCTGCCAGCCGCCGTAACCCGGGTCAAGCACAAACGAATACCCTTCAGGCGCCCAACCCGCCCGCGACGGATTCCCGTTTTCATCCCGCCATAAACTCGTGCTCAAGTGCTTCCGCAAAAAGTTCAAGCCGTCCTGCCACAAATCTTTTTCCGCAACGTTCGTCTCCGCAGGAGCATCGACGTCCGGAAGCGCTTTCCTGTCGAAGGTGCCGAATTCCGAGCAGTTAAAATAATACAAATAGTGAAACCCGTCCTGCCGTACCGTTCTGGCGCGTTCGGCCAGCATGGAAATCGATAGTTCATAGGGAGGCGCGGTGCGCCAGCTTTTCCATTGTTCTTCCTCGTCTACAGGCGGCATCCACATGCCATAGTAAGGATAGTCGTAGGAAGCCGCCCAATAGAAGCGGTAGGCCATCTTCCGCAATTGTTCCTTATCGGCCCCGTCATACTGGAGCGGATACGAGCCGCATCCCGCCATGGCGTCCGCGAGCGCATTCTGCGGCTCGAAGTACGCCGGGTAATGATCCGTCATCCATCGCAAGCCGCCGCGCCAATCCGCTTCATGCCGGACGATGCTCATGGACAAGCGGACGGCATGCCCCTCGCCGAATCGGTAATGCTGAAACCGGAAGCGGATTTTCCCCGATGCGTCCGTCAGCAGTTCGACATCGAGCAGCACATTGTCCGGCGAAACGATCCAGCTGAAGCCGGTGTCTTCTGCGGCGTTCAGAACGGTTGCGAGCGGAATGGAAAAACCGGTTTCGAAAAAAGGGCCGTACTTCCACGACGCATCCGCCAAAGGCATGCTGGCCAACGGATCGGTCCATTCCCCGTTCCCGTGCGTCCACGCGGTCCAAAACTTCGTATGCTCATCGACGGGCAAGCATACGCTCGCTTCAACGGGAGCCGTCCATTCCGCCCCGTCGCCGGTTATTTCGATGTCCCAGCGGACACCGTTCGCAATCGGCGTAAACGATTCGCGGACATTCAACTGTGCCGACGGGTCGGCCGGAGCAACCTCCACCTTCAGCTGCAAATCCCCCGTTTCGCTTGCAAGCCAGGTCACCCCGCTGCCAGGTTTGATTTCATACGGTTCGTTTCGGTTCGTCACTTGTTTTGCTTCCCTCCCGATTCATACTGACTTATTCCATAGGCACATTATAGTTCCTTCTTCGCAGCATGCAAATACAATATTGGATTGCTGTTGGAATGGAAGAATGACAAGCTTTAATCCTAGTAATCGCATGGGATTTTATTCGTTTGTATAGCCAACAAATGACGGTCTTTTTGGGTTTGGAGTCTGAAAGGGCTGCTTTTTTACCCCGTGGCCATCGGGGCAAGCGCAATGCCGCGTTGGCAATCTGGCTTGGCCCCATGGAGCAGACACTTTGCTTCATGCGTGCCACTCCCCCATCCGCCAACTCCCCCCTGAAAAATAGGCCATGTTTTCTTGCCTATTTCGCCAAAAACGGGCCGTCCATACGAAATAGCCAGTGTTTTCACTGGCTATTTCGCATGAAAGGCTTATTTTGAAGCGATCTGGGGCAAATAACCAGTGTTTTCACTGGCTATTGCAGGCGGGCCGGGCGAAATCAGGCAAATAGGCCATTTTTCATGGGCTATTTTCGTTGCCGAGCAAGAAATCGGACCATTTCGCCTCGGATTCTTTCACCGGAACCGTTATTTCTTGCGCTGCTCAATCTCCTCCCTCGTTCGCTCCACCTTATCCAAATAGTCAAGCCCGCATTGCACCAGCAGCTCCATCACCCGTTTTCCTTTGTCGGCCGTGCCTTCCTCCGGGAACCCCCAGTACCCGTCTTCCGTCAGTTCGGTTACGTCAAAATAATCCATAAATGCCTGGGGAACGGCCTCCCTTGCCCGTTCCGACTGCTTGATCGTCTTCACCAATTCGGGATACAGATGCAGCATCAGCGACGTCTCGAATTCACCCGCGTGCAGATCGCCTTGCGTATGCTTGAAAATTTCCCCGTGTCTGTGCGCCGCTGCATCGTACTGCAACAGGATGACGTCCATATCCGTCAGTTCCCGATTGAGGTTGCGGACGGTCGGCTTCAAGATCCAATTCCCGCCGTGGAAATTCACGACAATCAACTTTCGATAGCCGGCATACTGCAAGGAAGCGGCAATGTCGCGTACAATGAGTGCCAGTGTGTCCGATTGAATATAAACAGTGCCCTTCCCTTTGCGGTGTTCAATCGAAGACGCAATCGCAATCGCCGGCAACAAATAGGCGTCCAGGGCTTCAGCCATTCCCTTGGCAAACGCCTCGGCGAACAACGTATCCGTGCCGACAGGCAGGTGGCTGCCATGCTGCTCCACCGCTCCGACCGGCAGCACGGCGACCGTACAGTCCGTTTCTTCAAAATCGCGTTTGGTATGATGGATCGTGAGCATGATGATCCTCCGCTTCTTCCCCACCGCTTCACGGTGATGATGATTGGCCAACTCCTTTATCATGCCATAAGTTGGAGTCCCGACTCAATTAAAGACCATTGCAAAAAATTTTATATCATCATACGCTTTTCTCAGACATCGATGTACTTTGATTTAGAAGGAGAAAAGTCTGAATAAAAGAATCACAGATTTCGAAAGTCTTATTAAAACCGACTATGATAATATTGGCGGTATTGTGGTACTGCATGATAGTGAAAAGGTTTATGAAGGGTATTTTAACGGCTACACCGCCGACGATACCATCCATATAGCATCGGTGACAAAGAGCGTGGTTTCTGCGCTGATTGGCATTGCTTTAGATAAAGGCTATATCAAAAGCATAGACCAGAAAGTATTGGAATTTTTCCCCGAATACACGGTCAAGCGTGGAGAAAAAAACGATACAGAATGTCACAATTAAAAATATGTTGACCATGACCGCACCTTATAAATACAAGTCGGAGCCATATACAAAGGTTTATACAAGCGATGATTGGACAAAAGCTGCACTGAACTTGTTGGGGGGTAAGGGCGATTTTGGTGGATTCAAGTATTCCACAATCGGCATGCAGATTTTGTCGGGAATTCTCCAAAATGCAACGAGCCAATCTGTGCTGGATTTTGCCACGGATAATCTGTTTGGAGCGCTTGGAATTAATGCACCCCATAATGCGATTATAAATTGCAAAGAGGAGTATTTGGGTTTCATTAAAGGTAAAAATGTTAGTGGTTGGGTGGTGGATCCCAAAGGGACGAATACCGCTGGTTGGGGACTTGCTTTAACGCCCTTGGATATGGCGAAAATTGGTCAGCTGTACCTGAATGGAGGTTTATGGGGCAAAAATCAAATTATTCCTTCAAAATGGATTGAAGACAGTACCCGGGAGAACAGCCGATGGGGGGAGTTATCTTATGGGTATTTATGGTGGATTGTTAATGATATGGGCAATACTTGTTATGCAGGTTTGGGTGACGGCGGAAATACGATTTTCGTAAATCCCGAAAAGAAAATGGTAATTTCTATTGCTTCTCGTTTCATGCCGCGCGCGAAGGACAGAATTGAACTGATCAGAACGTTTATTGTACCGTGGTTTGAAGAGAATCAGTGAGGACAAATCCCATTCATCGGTGAGTGGTGTATCCGCCCACGATACGGCTGAAGTATACGCAGACGGCGTTCGCATCGGCGGATTCGGTTTGCCGGCGCCGGGAATGCCCTATCAACGCCGCGTCTCCGCGATCAAGCAGGCCGATATGGCTGCAGGCCGGGTATGACGCGGCGAAATGTTTTCCGGACGTGAAACGTGGATATGCTGGACAAATCGAACGCGAGTTGTCCCCCGAAGCGCGTACAGCAAGTTTTTCTCCAAAACCGAATGTGACCCGGCGCCTTCAAAACCTTCTCAAGGCGCCGTCTCCAGAAACTTCGCGCTTGGCATCTTATCCATCGCCGTGCGCATGGCGTATTCGTTCTCGAACAACGCCACGAAGTGGTCATTGCGATCGCGCACCAGCTGCGAATTGATCCGGAACTTCGTCGGATCGATCTTGTCGTCGACGACCCAGCGCGCAAACTGGAACGGCATGCGCTGCAGCATGATGTCGACGCCGTACTCGTTTTTCATCCGGTACTCGAACACCTCGAACTGCAGCTGCCCGACCACGCCGAGAATAATATCGTCGAACCCGACCGTGCGGAAAATTTGCACCGTGCCTTCCTCCGTCAACTGGTCGAGCCCTTTCTGGTACTGCTTGTGCTTGAGCGAGCTCTTCACCGTCACCTTGCTGAACAGCTCCGGCGAAAACGTCGGCAGCTCGTCGAACACGATCGCTCCGCTCTGGCAGAGCGAATCGCCGATGCGGAAAATGCCGGGATCGAACAGGCCGATAATGTCGCCCGCATAGGCGGTGTCGACGATGTCGCGGTCCTGGGCGAGAAACTGCTGCGGCTGCGCCAGCTTGATTTCTTTGCCGACGCGCACGTGTTTGACCGCCATGCCCCGCTCGAACTTGCCGGAGACGATGCGCAGGAACGCGATGCGGTCGCGGTGCGCCGGGTTCATGTTCGCCTGGATCTTGAACACGTAGCCGCTGAACTTGCCCGATTCCGGTTCGACGAGCCCTTCCGTGCTGTTGCGCGGCTCCGGCTTCGGCGCCAGCTGCAGGAAGTTCTCCAGAAACGTCTGCACGCCAAAGTTGTTGATCGCGCTGCCGAAAAACACCGGCGTCAGTTCGCCGCTTCTCACCTTTTCGTAGTCGAATGCGTCGCCCGCCACGTCCAGCAGCTGCAAATCCTCGCACAGCCGCTCGTACAAGTAGTCGCCGGCAATTTCCTTGACGAGCGGGTCCTCGTAGCCGCTCACTTCGCGCACTTCGACGCTGCCCGTCTCCTCCGGCTGGAACAGCTCCAGCTGCGACTTCTCCCGGTCGTACACGCCGCAGAATTGCTTGCCCGAGCCGATCGGCCAGTTCATCGGGTACGAACGAATGCCGAGCAGGCGCTCCAGTTCCTCCAGCAGCTCGAACGGATTTTGCGCTTCGCGGTCGAGCTTGTTGATGAACGTAAAAATCGGGATCCCCCGCTTGCGGCACACCTGAAACAGCTTCTTCGTCTGCGCCTCGACCCCTTTGGCGGCGTCGATCAGCATGACCGCGCTGTCCGCCGCCGTCAGCGTGCGGTACGTGTCTTCGCTGAAGTCCTGGTGACCGGGCGTATCGAGAATGTTGATGCGATGCCCTTCATAATCGAACTGCATCACCGAAGACGTAACGGAAATGCCCCGCTGCTTTTCGATTTCCATCCAGTCGCTTGTCGCGTGCCGGCTCGCCTTGCGCGCCTTGACCGTGCCCGCTTCGCGGATCGCCCCGCCGAACAGCAGCAGCTTTTCGGTCAGCGTCGTTTTCCCTGCGTCCGGGTGGGAAATAATCGCAAACGTCCGCCGCTTGCCCACTTCCTCATGCATTTCTTGCTCCATTGCCGTGGCCATCTGCTCCCTGTCCTTCCTTGCTTCAACCTATCGTAATGTATTCCCGCTCCGGGATAAATTCCATTTCACTTTACCAGTTTTGCGCCCAAACGTCCATTTCATCCTTGTTCCCATACATAATTGCCGCCCAAATGCAGAAACTTCACTTGATAGAAAATGAAGGAAATGAGGGGATTGCGATGTGCACGCGATATTCGCTTACGGCCGAGCTGCCGGAGTTGGCAAGCGCGTTCGGACTCGATCGGGTGGAAATGTGTTACGGGCGAAGGTTCAACATTGCGCCGCGGCAGCAGGTGGCGGTCATTCAGCAGATCGGCGAGGAACGCTGCCTGCGCCAACACCGCTGGGGACTCGTGCCGTTCTGGGCCAAGGATTCGGTCAACGCCGAACGCGACACGCTGCGGGGCAAACCGTTCCTGCACAAGCTGCTGAGCAAAAAAAGATGCGTCATCCCGTGCAGCGGCATCTACACCTGGCGCACGGAAGGAAAAATCCGTCAGCCTTGGCGCATCGTGCGCCGCGACAACGCCGTGTTCGGCATGGCCGGCATTTACGAAATTTGGCGCGACCCGCGCAAAAACGATTCCTACATGTGTACGGTCATCACCACGCCGTCGGCGAGCGAGCCCGGACTGCAGCTGCCGTATATTCTGGACGAAGCCGGCATGGCGGCCTGGCTCAATCCGAAGGAAACGCGCATCGACACGCTGCTTGGCCTGCTGCGCCGGCTGCCGGAAGCGGAGCTGCGCTCCTATCCCGTCTCGCGCCGCATCGACAATGTGGAATTGGAATCGCTGGAGTTGATCGAAGAGCTTCACCCGGCGATGCCGATGGTCAAATAATGCGCCATGCAAGGAGCGGACGACACGGTCCGCTCCTGTTTATGCGCGGTCGAGCGGCACCGTCCAGTCCGCTTCTTTGCCGACCCAGGTACGGTTGCTGAACTCGCGCCCGCGCAGCACGACTTTGCCTTTGTATACTTGCACGTACAAGCCTTGCGCCGCCTCTTTCCGCGTCTGTTGGAAATTGGCGTTCAGCAACTTGCCGACGGACGAATTGTGAAACCAGTGGAACGTCTCTTTGACATAATGCGGTTTTCCGTTCAGGAAATCCTGGTGCTGGTGCCCGGAGAACACGAACACATTGGCATGCGGCCGCAGGATGTCGCGAAACCGTTTGGCCCGAATCAGCTGATGCGTACCGCCGTCCTGGCCGATCGGCGGCAGCGGCTGGTGAATCATGACGAAGATCGGCTTGTCGCCCCGGTGCCGGCTCATGCGCTCCTCGAACCACGTCAACTGCTCGTCGGAGTACCAGGCGCCTTCGCCTACCTCCGGCTTCTCCTGCACGTACGTCTCCTGCGATAACAGCAAAATCGTATACCCGTTTGCTTCCATTTCCGAATACGGTTTCGCCATGCCGAAGAACGACAGGAACTTGTCGCGCGATTTGGCATCGCTTTTGCCGTTCGGCGCCGCGTCCTTGTTCCACTGGCCGCTCTTGTCGATCCAGATGTCGTAATAATCGTGGTTGCCCATATTGGCTGCGATCTGCGGCAGCTTGTAGCCGGAAAGCACGCTTCGCAGCTCCTTGTAATCGCCGTCCGTTGCGGCGTCGGTCAGGTCGCCCGTTACGATCAGCCGCTCCACCTTAGACTCGAATGCGACGATGTCGTCGAGCGCCTTGCGCAGCTTGGCGCTTTGCTCGGTGAATGCGGAGTTGACGTGAAGGTCGCTCAGAATCATAAAAGACAGCAGCGGTTCGTCCGCACCGGGAGTCGGCGCGGGCGACGGAGATGGCGTTGCCGCCCGGGAAGGCGCCGGCGAAGGCGAAGCGGACTTTGCGGCTGCGGGTTCTCCCGGGTCGCCGCCCCGTTGGCGCAGGCCGAATACGAGGGCCAGCGCGGCCGCGGCTGCCGCCAGCAGCCAGCGAATGAAAGCGCGTCTTGACATGAGGCACGTCCTTTTTATAGTGGGCGATATCTTTCTTCATCATAGTGGGAAAAGCGCTTCAAAACAACACGGGATCGAATTCCCCGATCCGACAAAAAGATAGGAGCCGGGAACTAGATATGGTAAAATAGAAATGATGCATCCTGAGAGGAGCCAGACTTGATTACGTGAAAAGATTATGTGCATTTCTTGCGACCGTTGCCGTTACCGCCATGCTCATCGCCTTTACTGTACCGAGCCTTCTCGACAATATTCGACTTGGTCTCGACTTGAAAGGCGGCTTCGAAATCTTATATGAGGCCGAACCGGTGCAAGCCGGAGGCACGATAACGCCAAACAACCTGCGCCAAACGGCCAAAAGCCTGGAGAAGCGCGTTAATGCGTTAGGAACCGCCGAACCTGACATTTGGACCGAAGGAACCAACCGGATCCGCGTGCGGTTGGCCGGTGTCACCGACGAAGCGAAAGTCCGGGAGTTGCTGAAAAAGCCAGCCGAGTTGACCGTTCGCGGTCCGAACGGCGGCGTGGAGCTCTACGGCACCGACTTCAAGGAGGGCGGCGCCAAAGTCGATTACGATGAGATGCATCGGCCAACTATTCTGGTGGAAGTGAAGGACAAGAAAAAGCTGGAGGATCTGTCCACCCGCCTGCTTGGCCAAACAATCCGCTTTCAATTGGACGATCGCATGCTGACCGAACCGGTCGTACAAGCCGTCATGACGAACGGCCTGTGCCGGATTACGGGCAATTTTACTTCCGAAGACGCCAAAGAACTGGTCGATATTATTAATATGGGCGCGCTGCCGCTCAAGCTGACGGAAAAATTCAGCCAATCGATTGGCGCCTCGCTAGGCAAGCTTTCGCTGCAGATGACGCTGCAGGCCGGCGCCGCCGGGTCGCTGTTCATTTTATTGTTCGTGCTTGCGCTGTACCGGCTGCCCGGCCTTGTTGCGGCGGTCACTTTGATTACCTATAGCTGGCTGCTGCTTATTTGCCTGTATTTGCTCCAGGCGACGATGACGCTTCCCGGCATTGCCGCCTTCGTGCTGGGCATCGGCATGGCGGTAGACGCCAACATCATCCACTACGAGCGGCTGAAGGAAGAGCTGCGCGCGGGCTTAAGCCTGCAATCCGCGCACAAGGCAGGCGCCAAACGCTCGTTCCGCACCATTATGGACGCCAACGTCACCACCTTGATCGCCGGCGCAGTCCTGTATTCACTTGGTTCCGGCGCAATCAAAGGCTTTGCCGTTACATTGATCATGAGCATCGTGCTCAGCATCGCGACGAACGTCTTTTTTTCGCAATGGCTGCTGCAGCTGCTCGTCCGTTCCGAACGCTTTCGCAGCATGCGCTGGTTCGGTGTCCGCCCCGATGAGCAATTGGCTGATCGGAATGCGGCAGAACCCATTGCCGCGCCCCGTCGATCGTTCGATTTTGTCAACCAATCGAAACGCTACTTCCTGCTGTCGATTGTTGTCACCGTTCTGGGCGCCGCCAGCCTGCTGTATCAAGGCCTGAACTACGGCGTCGATTTCAAGGCGGGAACCGCGCTTGATGTGACGCTTTCCTCTGCCATTACAGCCGAGAAGGCGGAGCAAATCGTGCGTGAGGCCGGTTTCGAGCCGTCCGTGCTTTCAATCGGCGGAACGGCGCAAGACCGCGTTTCCATGCGATTCGATGCCGTGCTCAACCCGAACGGCAAGGACTCTGCGCGGATCGTCGAACAGTTCAATCAGGCGCAAGGTCCCGTCGTCGGCATCGAGGAGAACACCGTCGATCCGGAAATTGCCCGCGAGCTTGCCCGCCAAGCGATGCTGGCTGTTGCGATCGCCAGTCTGGGCATTTTGCTGTATGTCATGATCCGTTTCGAGTGGCGGTTCGCCATCTCTGCCATTGTTGCGCTGCTGCATGACGTTTTTTTCGTTGTCAGCATGTTTTCCCTGTTGCGGCTGGAGGTCAACCTGCCGTTTATCGCCGCCATGCTGACGATTATCGGCTATTCCATCAACGATACGGTCGTTATTTTCGATCGGATCCGCGAAAACTTGCGCTTCTCGCGTGCGCATACATACGGCGATCTGGCGCGCATCGTCAACAGGAGCATCAATCAAACGCTGACGCGATCGATCAATACAGTCGTCGCGGTACTGTTCGCTTCCATCGCTTTGCTTGTCTGGGGCAGCGAATCGATCCGGCTGTTTTCGCTGGCGATGACAGTTGGGCTGCTCGTCGGCATGTATTCTTCCATCTACATCGCCAGTCAGCTTTGGCTGTTGTTGCGATCAAGGTCGTTCAGACGCTCTAACCCGGCAGACGAACCGACCTCCGATAAGCGCTTTGCTCTGTCGGCGTTGCAAACGGATTTCGACGATGAAGCCGGATCGACTCCGTTGAACCCGTCTTCAAACTACGATAACGCTGAAAAGAGAGGAACTTTCAGATGAGCAACTGGTTTCGCAGCGTATTCGGCAACGATAACGAACGCGAGCTGCGGCGCTACGGCCGCCTTGTCAAAAGGATTCACACGCACTGGCAGACAGCATCGGAACGGGACGACGAATCACTGCGCGACATGACGGCACAATTTCGCGAGCGGCTTCGAGCCGGCGAGCCCCTGGACAATTTGCTTCCGGAAGCTTTCGCTTGCGCCGGCGAGGCGGCGTGGCGGGCGTTGAACATGCGCCATTACGATGTGCAGCTGATGGGCGGCATCGCGCTTCACGAAGGCAAAATCACGGAGATGAAAACCGGCGAAGGCAAAACGTTCGCCGCCGTGCTGCCGGTCTATTTGAACGCGATCGCCGGCGACAGCGTTCACGTCATCACCGCCAACGAATATTTGGCCAAACGCGACAGCGAAACGATGAAGCCGGTGTTTGACAGGCTGGGCTTGACCGTCGGCTGCAATTTGAACGGCATGTCGCTTGCGCATAAACGGGACGTTTATGCACGAGACGTTATTTACGGCACCGGCAGCGAATTCGGTTTCGATTATTTGCGCGACCACATGGCGCTTTTCCCGGATCGCCGCGTGCAGCGTGCGCCTAATTATGCGCTTATCGACGAAGTCGATTCGATCCTGATCGACGAAGCGAGGACGCCGCTGATCATCTCCGGCCGAGGCATTCGCTCGACGGATCTGTACTACAAGGCGGATCGTCTGGCGAGCGTTCTGAAGGAGGGCGAAGACTTTACGGTCGATGCGCGCACGCGCGCGATCCTGCTTGCCGAAGGAAGCGTCCACAAGATCGAGCGATTATTCGGCATCGACAATTTGTTCGCCGAAGAGCATTTGACCATCAACCATCATATGAACCAGGCCATTCGCGCCCGTTATGTGATGAAGCGGGACGTCGACTATATCGTGCAGGAGCAGGAAATCGTAATCGTCGACGAATATACCGGTCGTTTGATGATCGGGCGCCGCTACAGCGACGGCTTGCATCAGGCGATCGAAGCCAAGGAAGGCTGCCTGGTGAAGGACGAAAGCGTCACGAAGGCGACGATTACTTATCAAAACTACTTTCGCGTCTATCGGAAGCTCGCGGGGATGACGGGAACGGCGATAACGGAAGAAGACGAGTTCAGGCATATTTATGGCCTGCGGGTCATGCAAATTCCGACGAACCGACCGACAATCCGCCGAGATGAAGACGATGTCGTCTTCAAGACCGCCGCCGGCAAATTCCGTGCGATTGTGGACGAAATCGTGCGCTGCCATGCGACCGGCCAGCCTGTGCTCGTCGGCACGATTTCGATCGAGCATTCCGACCGCCTGTCCGCCCTGCTGAAGGAGGCGGGTGTGGAGCATCGAGTGCTGCATGCCAAACATCATGAGGAAGAAGCGGCCATCATCGGCAAAGCCGGACAACGAAACGCCGTTACGATTGCGACGAATATGGCCGGGCGCGGGACGGATATTGTGCTTGGCGAAGGCGTGGCGGAGCTGGGCGGTCTTTACGTCATCGGCACAGAACGCCACGAAAGCCGCCGCATCGACAACCAGCTGCGCGGTCGTTCCGGACGCCAGGGCGATCCCGGCGTCTCGCGGTTTTACTTGTCCATGGAGGACGAATTGATGCGCCGCTTCGGCTCGGACAAAATAGCCGCCCGCCTGGAGAAACTCGGCTTCGACGAGGAGACGGCGCTCGAAGGGGAGCTGATGAGCCGGGGCATCGAATCGGCGCAGCGCATTGTCGAAGCCTCCAATTTCGATACGCTGATGTCGGTCATGCGCTACGACGATGTCATTCACCTGCAGCGGGAGCGCATCTACAGGGACCGCCGGGAAGTGCTGGATGCAAGCGACACCCGCGGCATTGTCCTGGGGATGATTCGTTCGGTCGCCCGACGGGCCGTAGTCAAGTTTTGCCCTGAAGACGAAGTGCCGGAGGATTGGTCGCTGACTGAGCTGGCCGCCCATATCCGAACGCATGCGCTTAACGGCGAGCTGGCGGCGGAAGAACTGTGGGGCATGGAGCGGGAGACGCTTGTCGACCATTTGGCGGAGACGGTCACCCGGCAATATGCGGAGCGGGAGCGGCAAATCGGCGAACCCGCGCAACGCTCGCTGGAACGATTTCTGCTGCTGCAGACGGTGGACAGCCATTGGATCGATCACCTCGATGCGATGGATCAGCTGCGGCAAGGCATCCACTTGCGCCTTTACGCCGGCACCGATCCGCTGAGGGAATACGAAACCGAAGGGCACGCGATGTTCCTCGACATGGTGGCGCGAATCGAAGACGAGACAGTCTATCGCATCATGAAGGTAAAAATTGACCCAAGAGTGACTGCCGAAGCGGCAATATGAGGCTTCTTCTTCCCAATCTGCATATAAAGGTGACGACATGGCAAAATTCAAGCTGCTAATTGGCGGACCGGTCCGCCAGAAACCCGCCGTGCTGCAGCATTTTCTCGAATCGCTGCGGCGAATGGAAACCGGAGGGATCGAGGTCGATTATTTGTTCATCGACGATAATACGGACGAATTGTCGGCGAACATGCTTCGCGAATTTGCTCTCGCGACCGGTCGTGCGGAAATCGTCCGGCAACCGGCGAGCGGCAATGAAACGTACCTGTGCGACGATCATTCGCACCACTGGCGAGAGGCGCTGATCTGGAAGGTTGCGGCGATGAAGGACCGCATTCTGGCCACCGCGTTGCAGCGAAAGTACAGCCACGTGTTTCTCGCCGACTCGGACCTGGTGTTCGACCCGCGCACGCTGCTCCGACTGCTTGGCGATCGCAAGGATATCGTATCGGCACTGTACTGGACGCAATGGCAGCCCGGCACTCTCGCCATGCCGCAAGTCTGGTTGCACGGCGAATACGAGTTGTATCCGCTGGCCCGCCAACACCGGCAAACGGACGAGGAATTGACAGCGCAGACCCAAAAATTCATGTTCCAGCTGCGTACGCCGGGCGTTTACAAGGTAGGGGGGCTTGGCGCCTGTACATTGATCAGCCGCAAGGCGCTTAAAGCCGGCGTCCGGTTCGAAGAAATTCCCAACCTCGGGTATTGGGGGGAAGATCGTCATTTCTGCATCCGTGCCGCTGCGCTCGGACTTGACTTGTTCGTCGATACGACGTATCCGGCCTATCACATCTACCGCGGATCCGATATTGAAGGGGTCGAGGACTACATCGCCAATGGATGGAATGGCGAAAGGAATGCGGAGCAGCATGCGGCAGGCGGGGAGGAAGGCCAGCGGCATTACCGCCAGGCGCTGGAGATGATCGCATGCGGCTACAACCAGGCCGCGATCCAAGAGCTGGAGACGTTTCTGGCGATCGGCGGCAACACAACGGATGCCAACGTCCGCGCCTTATTGGAGATTGACGCCTGTTATGGCCGAAGCGGTTCCGCCGACAAGGGTCGGGAACGTCTGCTGCGTGCTATGGGCGCCTATCGAACAGCCGAAATTTACTGCAGACTTGGCGCCAAATGCATGGACAAGGCCAACTGGAGGGAAGCGATTGCCTGGTTCAAGCTGGCGATCCAGACGGAGCGGCCGCAGAACTGGGAGCAATCGCCCGATATCAGCGCATGGATGTGGAAGCCCTATATCCAGATGTGTGTATGTTATACCAATTTGAATGAATTTCAACGGGCATTTGAGTTCAATGAGCTCGGGCTTCGTTTCGACCCGCAGCATTCGGGCATGCTGTCGAATCGGGAATTTCTGCTCCGCCAGCTTCGTCCGGCACCCGTTTCGGCATCGGCCACGTCGATCTGAGCATCGAATATGCCTGCGAACGCAACGGCACAGGTAAGGGAACTCCCGCCTGTGCCGTTCGTTCTTATTCCACCCATTCCACCAGTCTCGGATGCTCATCCACGATGGAGAAATATTGTGCCAGGCTGCCATCCTTTCCCCCGGCATCAAGCCGCATATACCGCTCGAATTTATTGATTCGATCCTCTATTGACGCCCAACCGAAATGCTTCAGGCGCAGCGGGGAAATTTTGTTGGGAAGCGCAAACACATTTTCGGGCAATCTTCCGCAATGCTGATTCGACTCTTTCCAGCTATACGCGAATTCCGGCCGGTACCTTAGCAATAGCGGACGATAAGCCAGATGAGCTTGCCAGTATTGATCTTCGCGGTAGGCGCGTTCGTTCCAGAAGTCGTAGAGGCGAAAGCTGAACAGATCCGACTCCGGATCCTCCATTAGCGCCTGCACCTCGACGCCGAAGCGGTCTTCGAACCATTCGTCGGCATCGAGGCTGAGAATCCAGTCAGGCTGCGTTGCTATCGTTTCTTCCCACTGCTGCTTGCGAAGCAGCACTTCCCGCGCGAAACGCGACTCGCCGTTGCGCACCAGCTTGAGCGGAATGCCCGCCAATTCCCGGATGCAAATGTCGGGCGTATCGTCTGTGCTCCCGTCGTCGATGATGACGGCGGCGTGGATGAATTGCCGGTGCCGCTGCAGCGCTTGCCGCAAGTAGCGACCGCCCTCGTTTTTGACGATCATGGACAATGTCAGTCGCGGCTTGGGAACCATTCCGCCCTCAGCCTCCCGTATGGCCCAGTTTTGCGGCAAAGTACATCCGGTTCTGCAGAACGCGGCTGTCGTCCGGCAAATAGGCGGCCGCCCGTTCATTCGCTTCCCGGGCCAGCTCGAAAGCGCCGATTCGATCGTAGCAGACGCACAGTTGCAATTGGGGCAACCAGGTCCAGCAGGCGTGAATGAGCAGCGCGGAAGTATCGGCCGGCATCTCCAGCTGTGTGGCGAGACGGTACCACCAGATTGCCTCGTGATATCGCTCTTCGCTGAAGTACGCGTACCCGATCCGGCAGCAATTTTCTGCCCGCGGCAACGCTGTGGCGAATGATTGAAGCGCTCTCTGCCGGGCCTTCTCCATCTCCCCCAACTGGAGATAACACTCCGCCGCCCGGCCGCAAGCGCCGATCCGGTCTTCGATCCATACTTCGTGATTCCCGAACGCAAGCAGCTTCTCGTACTGCTCGACTGCGCGCTGCCAGAGCTGATGATCGTACAGCTCGTTGGCATAATAGTACACATCGCGCGGGCCGAACGTTTCGCCGGCATTGACCTTGTTTTCGTAAATGTTCAAATTGCGCGAGGAAGCGGTATGCACGCGGTCGTGCGTTATGGCAATCTCGCTGTTCAACACGACGCCGCTGATCTGCAAATACTCGTGCACGCTGCCGACCCAAGTCAGGCCCAGACTGCGACGGACAATCCGATTGCGGCGCAGGCTGCTCGTTACATTGCCGTACTTGTCCTTGGCCAGATGGTAGTGCATGGACACGACGTCGGTACCCGCCGGCATCGCCGCCAGAAGCAACGCGAGCTTCTCCCGGTCTGCCGGCAGCAGCACGTCGTCCGCATCGAGCCACATGAGATAATCCTGCGTCGCAAGACTGAAGGCAAAGTTGCGGGCGCGGGAGAAATCGTCCACCCACTGGAAATCGACGATGCGGTCGGTAAAGCGGGCGGCGATCTCCTTCGTGCGGTCGGTCGAGCCGGTATCGACGATGACGATTTCCGCAACAAGATCGGCGACACTCGACAAGCAGCGCTCCAGCGTCTCCTCTTCGTTTTTCACGATCATGCACAGGCTGACGGACGCGGGGCGCTCCCAGGCGTACAGCAGCTCGGTAATATCTTTCCCCCATTTGCTTCGGGCCGCCTCCCGGTTTATGACCAGCTGTCGGCCATACCAGGTTGGATCGGTCGGGAACAACAACGGCGGCTGCCCGTACCGCACCAGGCTGTCGCGGGCGATCCGCAGCTCGTAGCCGGCTTGCATCATCCGATAGCATAAATCGTCGTCCTCGTACGACTCCAGCGCGAAGCGCTCGTCGAAGCCGCCAAGCTCGCGGAACACATCGGCCCGGACGGCCAGCAGGAAGCTGAGCAGCCGCGGAGCGGGAGCCGACGCGCCGTGCCTGGCAAGCAGCGAGCGGCGTTCGGTCGGCTTGAGCTTCAGCAGCGCATCGACGGAAACCAGAATGTGCTGCGCGCCGCTGACGCCGTTCGTAACCGGACCGACCATCGCGGCTTTCGGATGCTCATCCAGGCAGCGGAGCAGGCTTTCCAGCCAGCCTGCCGTCACTTCGACGTGATCGCGCAGCATGACAATGATGTCGCCGCTCGCTTGTGCGGCGCCGAGATTGAAACCGGCCGCGACGCCGGAAATTCGTTCCGTTGCGACGATTCGGTCGACGCTGGCTTTGCGCCGCTTGAGCTGCCGGTCAATGGCTGGTGAACCGCCGTCATTGACGACGATCAGCTCGCAAGGCGTCTTCGTATGCTTGCGGATCGCATCCAGGCACGGTCCGAGCAAGCTTTCATGCTGGGACAGCAATACAATACTGACGGACTTCATGATGCACCTCCGTATGCGGGGGAAAATGTGATTGCCGGACGCTGTCGGCGCTGCCGGTCAAGGCGCACGGTTGTCCGTGCGCCGTTGAGCGGATTGCGGGCAGATCTTGTTAAGCCAAGCGGAAGATCGTAATTTTGGCTCCATCCGATGGAGCTAATGTAACTGGTCCCAGCAGATCAAAAAACTGTAACTGTATCGTAGATCCTGCAGTAAGCGGAACGATTACAGAGTCATTCCAGCGTTTAGTAGGTAAAGTTGGTGCTTGAACGCTGTTCGGAATCGTAGTTCCATTTGCTAAAAGTTGAGCGCTTACCAGCATATCGGCTGTCGAATTTAATTCGTATTGAATGTAATAGACGCCTGCTGTGGAGACTGTAAATATATCATTTGTCCCGTTAATAAAAATATCCGCGCTGAATTGCTGTTCGTTAGGAAAAGGAACGTTTGTGCCTCCGAGAACTACTGCAATTGGAGTAACGCTGGTGTTGTTGTTAGTGGAAAATCCATAGCCGGGAATACCTGAGCCCGTTACGCCCGTTACGCCCGTTGCTCCGGTTGCACCCGTTTCTCCGGTTGCGCCGGTTGCTCCCGTCGCACCTGATCCTGTCGCGCCCGTTACGCCGGTTGCTCCGGTTGCTCCCGTTTCTCCGGTTACGCCCGTTGCGCCCGTTGCGCCCGAGCCGGTTGCGCCTGTCATACCAATTGCGCCGGTTGCGCCGGTTTCACCCGTAACTCCTGTCGCTCCGGTTGCCCCAGTCGCGCCGGTTGCGCCGGTCTCACCTATAAGCCCGGTTGCTCCTGTCGAACCCGTTGCTCCGATCGCGCCGGTTGCACCGGTTTCGCCAATCCCCCCTGTCGCTCCGGTAGCTCCGGTTGCACCTGCATCCCCTGTTGCGCCGGTAGCCCCTGCGCCGGTCGCTCCCGTAGCGCCAGTTGCACCCGTCGCTCCTGTTACGCCATTAACGCCCGCTGCGCCGGTTGCTCCGGTTGCGCCAGTAACGCCGGTTGCGCCCTTCGCACCATCCGCGCCAGCTGCGCCAGGTGCACCGGTTGCCCCCGGAGCGCCCGGTGCGCCAGTAGCGCCAGGCATACCGGGAACACCGGTGGCTCCGGGAGCACCCGGTGCGCCGGTGGCTCCAGCCGCGCCCGTTGCGCCGGTAGCGCCGACCTTCGCCAGCTTCTGCAATTGAGCGATAATGTCGTCCATCGTCAGCGCCTGGTCGGTCACTTCGATCATTTCCGCCGTTTCGCCTTGCGCAATGATCGAAACGGGCTGACCTACGGCCAACGAAGAAAGATCAAGCGCATCGTTCGAATTTTTGCCGTAAACGAGCGTGTCTTCCGAAAGCGCAAACGAATGCGATTGGCCGCCTGCCGAAATCGTGACTTGACCGTTGTCAATCGACGATACCACGCCGTATGTTACTTTCTGCGCAACGGAGGACGACGAGTCGTTGATCATGTAAGGCAGTGCGGAAGTCAAAATTTTGGCCATCTGCGCCCGAGTCACCAACTCCAGCGGCTTGAACTCCTGATCCGGGAATCCGTCGACAATATGTAGCTCGGATGCGATGCTGACGGAATTGGCCAGCTGCGGCGATATTTGGTCCGCATCCAGGAACGGCGACGGCGCGCCGGTCAATTGCGGCAAGCTGTTCGCCTGCTGAATGGCGCGCACGACCAGTTGCGTCACCCATTCCCGCGAGGAAGCGGCGCCGCCCCATGTGGTTTGCCCGTCGGACGTCAACTCGGACGAATCGATCAAGCCCAATTCGACGGCAAGCTTGATGTAGCCCTGTGCCCAATCGTCGGCCGAATATCCGGTGACGCCGGAAAGCACCTTGTCTTCGGCATCCATAAGCCGAAGCGTCATAACGACCGCTTCCTGATGCGTCACGTTGTCCTGCGGATCAAAAACTTGATCCCCGCGTCCTTGAATCACTTCGAGCAAACTCATCTGGGCAATTTGTTTCTGCGCCCACGGCACTTGCTGCACATCCTTGAAAAACTCTTTTGCCGCCGCCGCCGCATTTGCCGCTCCGGAGAGCATCATCGTGACGCTCAAACCGGTCAAGACAATCTTCTTTTTGTCCTTCAAGGTCCCGTCTCCTCTAAGTGGTATAGGTATTTGCGACTATCCCAGTCAAAAGTCTGCAATGAGTCGCTACTATATATTATAACGGCAATTCTAAACATTCTCTGAACAATTTCGGCATAATCATGTCGAAATTTGACGAACCATCGACAGTTTGTTCGAATATCTTTTTTCCAGAGCATTCTTCCTGCAATTTGCCCGGGCACAGCGTCATACGAACTGCCGCAACAACAATCAAGCTGCGGCCGATCACTTCCACCGACGGAACCCGTCTATCACCCTCAAACGCGAAAAAACAAAATGAAGCTGCAATGGCGTTCGGACAATGGACTTCGTGCCTAACGGATCGTACGAGGCTTATTCAGTCGAAATCGGCCTGCCAGCAAAACTTAACGGTTCTCACAGACGCTATTCGACGAAAACGGTCAAACCCGGAGTAAAATCGGCTAATAAGCTCACCACGATCCGTTAGCACCAGTAAATCGTCCGAAATGACCGCATAAGCTCATGATGAACCGTTAGAACGCCGAAGGTGGAAGGAAGAAGCTTCTCGCTCCCTCCCGATGGCGAACGAGCGCCATAGCAGGAGAATCATCCCAGCGAACTCGCAACAAGCCTGCTCCCGGGGGGACCACAACAACGGTCCACAGTTAATCGACAGTCCTTTTTCATGGGCTATTTTGGTTACGCGATCCGGCATTGTGCTTTCACGCAAAAAAACCGGCGCCCCACAGGCGCCGGCCACTCCACTTCTTAGGCGCGCACAGGCGCCCAGATTACTTCGCTTTCTTCCTGGCCGTTGACAGGCCACCAATGGAAGCCGTCACGCTCCAGCAGCTCCCTTGCGGCATCCGGCCCCCAGGAACCGGCCGCATAAGGCTGCAGCTCGCTTCGACCCTGCTTCCACGCTTCGGCGATTTTGTCGACGTAGCGCCAGGCGAATTTCACTTCGTCCCACCGCGTAAAATAGGTCGACTCCCCGCGCGCCGCGTCGTGCAGCAGCCGTTCATACGCTTCCGGCGTGTTCAGCCCGACCTGGCAACTTTGGCAGAAATCCATCGCCACCGGAATAATCATGCCGGCGGAACCCGGCTGCTTGGCATTGATTTTGATGTAGATGCCTTCCAGCGGATTGACCCGGAACACGAGCAGGTTCGGCTGCAGCGTATGCTTCTGCGCGAGATACACGTTGTCCGGAATCGTCTTGAACTCGACGACGACTTCGGTCGTTTTCACCGGGAGCCGTTTGCCCGTCCGAATGTAGAACGGCACGCCCGACCAGCGGAAGTTGTCGATCAGCACCTTGGCGGCAAAATACGTCTCCGTCGACGACGCCGGATTGACCGAATCTTCGGCGCGGTACGCTTTCTTCGGCTCGCCTTTCATTTCGCCTTCGGTATATTGGCCGCGGACGACGTTCGCTTCCACTTCATCCGGCGAGTAGGCCCGCAGCGAACGCAGCACCTTCACCTTCTCGTCGCGGATGTCTTCCGGCGCCAGCCGGCTCGGCGGCTCCATCGCCATCATCGTCACCATCTGCAGCATATGGTTCTGCGCCATATCGCGCAGCGCGCCCGAATGATCGTAGTACCCGCCGCGCTCCTCCACGCCGACCGTTTCGCTGAGCGTGATTTGCACATTCGCGATGTACTTGTTGTTCCACAGCGGCTCGAAGAACGCGTTGGCGAACCGGATCACTTCGATGTTCTGCACCATTTCCTTGCCAAGGTAGTGGTCGATGCGGAATATCTCGTTCTCCTTGAACACGCTGCACAGCTCTTCGTTCAGCTTCTCGGCCGACGCCAGATCGAAGCCGAACGGCTTCTCGATGACAAGCCGATGCCAGCCGGCCGATTCGAGCAGCCCGCCCTCCTGCAAATTGCGCGCGACGCTGCCGAACAGATCGGGCGCCAGCGCCAAATAAAACAGCCGGTTGCCGGCGATGCCGAATTTGCTCTCCAGCTTCTGAGCGACGTGCTCCAGCTCGCGGTAGCCGGACGTATCGTTCGTGTTCAGCGACATGTATTCGAAATGAGCGGCGAACCGCGCCCATTGCTCGTCATCCTGGTTGGTGCGATAGCGCGCAAACTCGTGGATCGAAGCCAGCAAGTCTTCGCGGAATTGTTCATTCGTACGCGGTCTTCTGGCCAGGCCGACAACGGCAAATTTCTCCGGCAGCTTGCCTTCCCGGTACAAGCTGTAGAACGCCGGAAACAGCTTGCGCCGCGCCAAATCGCCTGTAGCCCCGAATATAAAAAACAGCGCCCCTTCTTGGTAAAACGCTTCGTGACGTTTATCGCTCATGGTTGGTCCTTCGTTCCTTTGCATGATATACTTGCCGATTCAGTGTACCATATTCCCGCCCGCATCGCTATTCGATCGCATGATGGAATCGATCACTATTTATTATGCTTTTTCCCCATCAGCCACAAAAATGCCAATGCCACCAAAACGACGATGCCGAGAATGACGTTCGCCTCTGTGCCCATGTCGCGCTCCCCTTGCTACAGACTTATGCTTCCATTTTAGATGCAGTGGCGAAAAGAAGTCAAAGATAACGCTTTCGACAAAATATGCAGGGTTAGGTCGAAAGATATATTTTGTGAATATGCCCGCCCGGCTCGTTACGGCGTTCGCGGACAGTGGTATACTATGGTAAAACATTACAAGGATGTGCGTTCGTTTGACAGCGCTGGAACCGTTGCCGGCATCTGCCCGGACAGATGCGGCCTCCCGCTATCGACAAGACAACATGCTGTTCGCGCACGTCTTCGGCGACAGCAATCCGGATAAGGAAAATTCCCCTATGCAAGATCGTCACCCGTTCACCCGACAACATGCCCCATCGTACGCCGCTAATGCGGCCCAAAGCATTGCCGCCATTTTGTCGGCAGCGAGGGCGCTCGACAGCGCGGCTGCGCCGCTGAAGCCGGACGCGGCCGTTTCGACGTTCGCCAAGCGCGAAGTAACCAGCTCCGATCCGCTGGCCGTCAAGGCGACGGCGCGCGACGGCGCGGAACGACGTACGATCCGGCTGCAAGTCGAGCAGACGGCTGTCGCCCAGCGCAACAGCGGCGCCTCCTTCGTCAAGCTCGGACCTACTTCGCTGCTCGCCGGCCCCAACCGCTTCACGGTGGAAAGGAACGGCGGCTCGACGGTCACGATCGAATGCTTCATCCGCGAAGGCGACACCCACGAGCAGGCGCTGACGCGGATGAAACGAGCCATCAACGCTGCCAAAAGCGGGATCAACGCCGTCATTCGCACGGACGACACGGACCGAATCCGGCTGGCGGTCGCCGCCGAAGCGACCGGCACCGGACAAGCGTTCCGGCTCCGCGACGAAAGCGGCAACGCCGTCGGGACTACCGGCATCTCGGCCGTCGATGCGCTGGCGGCGAATGCCAGATACCGGTTGGACGGCGGCGGACCGATCACTTCGGAGTCGAACGAAATTGCGCTGGAGCAAGGCGAAATTGTCGCCTTGCTGGTTGTGCCGACGTCCGGGCCGGTTACGCTGCAGGTGCGCTCGGCGCATGCGACGATCGTGCAAGACATCGTCGCGCTGGGCGCCGCCTACAATCAACTTGCTGGCGCGTTCGCCGCAGCCGAAGGCATTGCCGCGCCGCAGTTGAACCGCATGCTGGCGCAAACGCTTGACGCCGGCACGCTGGAACCGCTCGGCCTGACCCCGCGCAGCGACGGTTCGCTCGACGCGGATCGCGGCAAGCTGCACGCAGCGGCTGTCGGCCGTGTTGCGGAGCTGGAGCGAACCATCGGCGCCTGGGCGGGCAAGCTGAGCAGGATCGCGCTGCGGCTGCTGGCCAGCACGGGCGAAGCGTTGCTGGATCGCGGCAATGCCGAATACCGGCGGTATGTCAACTACCGCCCTTCGATGTCGCTTTACAGCCAATTGCCATTCGACGGCATTCTGCTCAACCGCTTCTTTTGACGAGCAGAGGCGGCGAGCTTAACAACCCGTTCACGCGAAAATGGGGCTTGAGAAGTTTGCGGAACGGCGGCGACGGCGGAGAGATGCGGCACTCGACGGACGAGGCACGACGTGCCGGAGCTAGTGGAAGCAGAGGAATACTTAGGGATGACGAGGCAAACGCCGGCCGGTTGAGGCGGGCAGTACTATGAGGCACATGTGCTGGTGGCTGAAACGAAGGTGGATGAATCGGTGCTGCTCAAGCGAGCGGCTCGAGCAAGACTCACTTGGAAATAGGCCATCTTTTATGGCCTATTTCGCCAAAAACAGGTGCCTGCCGCAAAATAGCCAGTGATTTGACTGGCTATTCGGTCGAAATGCTTGAATAGGCAGCCATTCGGTGCGAATAGCCAGTGTTTTCACTGGCTATTTTCGTTGCAATAGGTCAAATCGGGCAAATAAGCAACTTTTTATGGCCTATTTCGCCCGCCAAGCGTCTCTACCGCACAAGCGGGACCATCTCCCGCTTGCGGTTTCGGAACGCGGCAAGCTGCCGCACGCCGATCCCTTGCAGGAACTCGGCTACTTGCTCCCAATCGTGGAGCAGCTCGGCCGGGCTGTGCGCATCCGAGCCGAATGTGAAGCCGACGCCGGCGCGGTGCAGCCGCTCCAGCAGGTCGGTCGAAGGGAACCACGCCCGCGCCGGCTTCCTCGTCCCGGACGTGTTCACCTCCACGACCAGGTCACGCTCGGCGATGATTCGCACCGTTTCATCCCACAATGCGGTCAGCGGCTCGGACGGAAGGAAGCCCAGTCCCTTCACCGCATCGAGGTGCCCGAGGATGTCGAAGGCGCCGCACTGCGCGGCCTCCTGCACGAGCCGGATGTAATGCGTAAACGTCTGCAGCGGATCGGCGCCATCCTCTTCCCAGCGCCTGCGGTCGAACACGTGCCGGCCTTCGAAGTAATGCACCGAACCGATCACGTAATCGAGCGGATAAGCGGCGAATATCCCCTTGTACCGCTCCATCCAGCCCGGCATGTAGTCGGATTCGACACCGAGCCGGATATCGAGACGGCCGGCATATTCCGCGCGGAGCCGCACCATCTCGTCGGCGTAGCGCGGAAACTCCGACTGCGCCATCGTCATCCCCGGAGCCGGATGGTCGCCCGGCTGAAAAAACAGCGGGATGTGGTCCGACAGGCCAAGCTGATCCATGCCGGCGGCGAGCGCCGCCTCGATCATGTCCCGCAACGTCCCCCGCGCATGCCCGCAGCGGTCATGATGCGTATGATAATCTATTTTCATCTTGTCGCCGTCTCCCTCGCTTCTCTCGCTCACGGTGTTTCCGCTTCACCCTTTGATCGCGCCAATCATCACGCCTTTGACGAAATATTTTTGCAGAAACGGGTAGACGCACAAAATCGGCAGCGTCGACACGATAATAATCGCGTATTTCACCTGCATGATCGCGAGGCTTTTTTCCTCGCTCATCATGATCGAATCGGCCATGCTTTGCGTGTTTTCCACCAGCACCTTCACCAGGTACAGCTGCAGGGGCTGCAGCTCCTTGCTGGGCAAATAAATGAGCGCGCTGAAGTAGCTGTTCCAGTGCTCCACCGCATAGAACAGGATCAGCACGGCCATAATCGGCATTGACAGCGGAGTGACGATCCGCCACAAAATGCCCATGTCGCTCGCGCCGTCCAGCTTGGCCGATTCGATCAGCGTGTCCGGAATCGACTCGAAAAACGTCCGGGCGATAATGACGTACCACACCCCAACCGCCCCGAGCAAAATCAAAATCCAGCGAGTATCGTACAGCCCGATCCGGTTCATCAAAATAAACGTCGGAATCGTGCCGCCCTTGAACAGCATCGTAAACACGATGAACAGCGTCAGCGGCACGCGGATGACGAAACCGCGGCGCGACAGCGGATAAGCGAGCAGAATCGTCATGACTACGTTGAACGCCGTGCCGACCGCCGTATAAAAGATCGTGTTCGCGTAAGCCGTCCACAAATCCGGATTGTCCGTCACCAGTTTGTACGATTGCAGCGAAAAGCCTTTCGGCCACAGCCACACTTCCATCCGGGCGGCGGCAAGCGGATCGCTGATCGACATGCTGAAGACAAACACAAGCGGATAAAGGCAGACGACGATCACACCCAGCATCAGACACGTGATAGCAGCATCGGCCAGCTTGCCGGCAACCGCCGTTCGTTTTTTCACTGTACTCACCATATGCTCACCATAACGAAATCGCCGTCCATTTTTTCGCCAGCTTGTTGAAGGTGACGATCAGAATAAAGTTGATGATCGCGTTCATCAGATCGACCGCGGCGGCGAAGCTGAATTCCCCGCCGACGAGCCCGACCCGGTACACGTACGTCGACACAACGTCCGCCACATCGTACGTCGCGGGGTTGTACAGCAGGATGATTTTTTCGAAGCCGACGCTCATCATCCGGCCGAGCTGCAGAATGAGCAGGATGACGATCGTCGAGGCGAGCCCGGGCAGCGTTACGTGCTGCATTTGCCGCCACCGGCCGGCGCCGTCCATCTTCGCCGCTTCGTACAATTGCGGGTCGATCGCCGCAATCGCCGCCAGGTACAGAATCGAGCTGTAGCCGAAACCGGCCCAAATGTCGGTGCCGATGTAGATCGTACGAAACCAGCCGGCCTCGCTGAGAAAATTGATTTTGTCCAAACCGAGCTGGACGAGCAGCGCGTTAACGATGCCGCTGTTCGGCGACAGGAACGTTACGGTCATCCCCACAATCACGACGACGGAAATAAAATGCGGCAAGTAGCTCACCGACTGCACAACGCGCTTGAACCCTTGGCGCCGCACCTCGTTCAGCAGCAGGGCGAACACGATCGGCACCGGGAACCCCCAGATCAGGTTGTACAAATTGAGCAGCAGCACGTTTTTGATCAGGCGGAAGGCGTAGATGGACTGGAAAAACTGTTCGAACCATTCCAGCCCGACCCACCTGCTGTGCCAAATCCCCTTGGCCGGCGAAAAGTCCTTGAACGCCATCAGCATGCCGTACATCGGCGCGTAGTGAAACAGAAGGAAATACACGACGGCCGGGAGCGTCATCAACAGCAAATATTTGTCCCGGAGCCAGCGCTTGCGGTACCGGCTCCAGCCGGAAGCCGCGGACAGCCGCGACGGTTCGGCGGGCGAAGGCAATTGGCGGGTGTCGTTCATCATGCAGCGTTTCTCTCCTTGTTGCAGGGTCGCAGGCGGCGCGGGCCGCAAGGGCCCGGGCGCCGCCAAAACGCCGCCGCTTTACTTGCCGGCCTTGCTTGCCATCAGACGGTCATACTGCGCCTGGCGAATCGACAGCACATCGGCGATGCCGATGTCCTGGATGCGTTTCGTGAAGCTGTCCCACTTGTCGATCGACTCCTGGCCGAGAATGAACTTGGCGATCATTTCGTCCTTGTACGTCGTAATGTCGGTCAGCTTGCGATTCAGCTTGGCAAACTCGTCCTCCGTCGGCATCGCGAATTCCACAACCGGCACGATATACGGCTCGACGCGGTTGGCCCGCTCGGCCAGCGTGTCGTCGGTCAGTTTCAGCATCGACACCCATTCCTTCTTCATCACGAGGCTGTTGAGCTGCCAGCCGCCGATCGAACGGATCGCTTCCACGGGGCCGAGCCCATTCGGATTTTTCAGCACAAAATCGGTAAACACCGGCTTGCCGTCCTTCATCGTGTACGACTTGCCTTCCACCCCGAGCGTGGCGCGTTTGGAATTTTCCATGCTGTAGATGACGTAGTCGAGCCAGCGGAAGGCGATTTCCGCGTATTTGGAATCCTTGTTGATGACCGCGTTGCCGTTCGAGGTCCAGGTCGACTCGATGTGCCCCTTGTACCCGTTCGGGCCTGCCGGCGGCATCGCCATCACCCATTGCGGGTTCGTTTCGCCCGCTTCCTTCAGCTTGTTGTTCCAGAGCGTGTTCGACTCCTGCCAGGCCAGTGCGGCGCCGCTCAGGTTGCGGATGATTTTCGACGTCAGCTGGTCCTTGTTGTTGACGGCGAACTCCATGTCGAGCAGCCCTTCCTTGACCAGCTTGTTCAGGAACACGACCATTTCCTTCGCCCGCGGGTCGAGCCATTCGTACTGGATTTTGCCTTTGGCGTCCGGGTAGAAGCCGTCGCTCGTGCGCAGATGCAGCCCCCACGCGTTGCCCCAGTAATACAATTGCGCGACGCCCTGGTAGTTGCTCATCGGAATTTCGTCCGCCTTGCCGTTGCCGTTCGGGTCCTTCTCTTTAAACGCTTTCAAAACGTTGTACCAGTCGTCGACCGTCACCGGCTCCTTCAGGTTCAGCTTGTCGAGCCAATCCTTGCGGATGAGCCAACCGTACGGGCCGGAGGCGACCTCTTCGTCGCGGGTGCCCGACAGCGTATACGTGACGCCTTCCGGCGTCTTCATCAGCGCCGGCAGCAGCGGCTTCTGCTTGAACACCTCGGCCGCGTTCTGGCCGTACTTCTTGATCAGATCGTCGAGCGGCAGCAGCAAGCCGTCTTTGCCGTATTTGTACATGTCGAACGAGGTGAACATAATATCGGGCAAATTCGATCTTGCCGCCAGCCGCGTTTGCAGCGCCGTCTGGTATTGGCTGCTCGGGGCCACGTCCCATTTGATTTTGACCCCGGTTGCTTTTTCGATCTCCTGCCAGACCGGCAAATTTTGCGTCAGGCTGGCCGCCGCAAACGGATTGTCGGCAATCGCCACCGTCAGCGTCACCGAACCGTCGGTTACGATCGGCATTTTGTTGACCGGGCCTGCTGCCTGCGCCGGCGAAGCCGAAACGCTCGTCTGCGGGGACGAAACCGGCGATGCCGATGCGGCGCCGTCCGGCTTGCCGGATGACGACGAGCAGCCGGCGGCCGCAACGGTACCGGCCAGCGCCGCCATCAGCCCAAGGCGTGTATACGCAATTTTGTTCATCGAACGAACCCCTCTCCTTCGATTGCTGCGAATGTAAAAGTGCCCCGTCGGCCTATGCCCGCGCCTCGCCGCCGCTGTCCGCGCGCTCCGGATTCGCCGTTCGGCGGCGTGCCGGGCCGGGTCGATCGTTCCGGGTGCCCCCAGTATAGGCGGGGCGGCGACGGACCGTCTACGATCACCTCTTGCCCTCCGCCATACAAAATTTGACCCGGCCGAACGCCGCCTACGGATAACCTTTAAACTGGCTCGGGGTGATGCCCATATATTTTTTGAACAGCCGCCGGAACGTGATGTCGTTGTCGAAGCCGACCTTGTGCGCGATCTGCACGATCGTCGCGTCGCCGGGCAAAAGGCGCTTCGCGGCCTCGATCCGGCAGCGGTTCACATAGTCGATGAAGTTGGTGCCGGTCTGGCTTTTGAAATAGCGGCTCAAATACGAAGAGGAAATGCCGAAGGCGTCCGCCACCGCGGTCAAGGACAAATTCTGATCGGTAAAATGCGCCTCCAAATACGATTTGATGTCGCGAACCAGATGGTCGTTGCGCCCTTCCCGCTCCGCGGCGACCAGGCGAACCGCGTCTTCGTACAGCCCGGCAATCGCATCCAGCATGGCGTCCAGTTCCTTCTGCTGCAGCAGCCCGTTCAGGCTGACCGCCGGCGCTTCGGCGATGTTCAGCTCCTCAAGCGCAAGAAACGCTACGACGGCGACCCGGTAGCAGAGGAAACGAATGGCGCCCAGCGGCAGCCGGTGCCCTTGCGCCTCCGCCCGCACGACGCGGCGCGCCTTGTCGACAGCGGCCGCGGCATGCCCCGCCTTGAGCGCCGCCTTGATCTCTTCCTCTTCGCGGATCGCGCCTTTCCAGTACACCGCTTCCTCGAACCGCTCCGCGTAAAGCGTTGCGCCGTCCTCCTGCGTAAAACGGTACTCCAGCGCACGTTGTGCGTCCGCGTAGGAAAGATGCAGCTCGCCCGGACCGGCGCACGGCCGGCCGACGCCGATCGCCCGGTAGGCGACGTTCATGCTTTGCAGTGCGCCGCGAATCGCTTCCAGCGCCCGTTCGCCGGCGGCTTCATTTTCCACATTGAGAATGACCGCCTTGCTCCGCCCCTCCAGCTCGACCCAGTAGACAGTGGCGGCGCGCGCATCAAGCCCGGCGTTCACCTGCGCGAAGAACGGCTCCGGCACGGTCTGCTCCTCGCCGAGCAGCACGATCAGGCAGCGGTACTCGTCATGCGGGAACGTAATGTCCAGCAGTTCCATCGTACGGGCCATGTCCGCCTGCCCGGTTTCGTCGCGCAGCAGCTTGGCCAGGCACGTATTGCGGGCGAGCGGCTTGTACAGCAGCATTTCGCTTTCGCTGCGGTCGGCGTCGCCCAGCATCGCATAAATCGTTTTTTCCAAAATGCGGTATTCGTTGTGCTCGTTGTCGGCGGCGCGCCGTCGCGAGCCGACCAGGCTCAGCATCTGCGCTACCGGGCGATAATCGCGCCGCGCCAGCAGCAGCGAAATCGCCACGCCGACGGCCAAATAAAACAGCACCAGCCCGGCGGCCACGAGGCGCACGCTCTCCAGCTTGGCGGCCAGCGCGCCGGTTGGCACGGCGAGGTGATACGTCCAGCCGTTCGCGCCTTCCGCCGACCGGTACAGCGTATAGCCCGCTTCCCGCGGGATGCGTTGCTGCAGCGCCGCGGCGACCCCCGGGTCGCCATGGTAATCGGTGACGAGCCGCCCCTCGCTGTCGGTGACGTACACGCTGCCGCCGGCTTTCGCCACGGCGGACTTGCCGAGCAGCTCCTGGATCGTCTCCTCGCGGACGAACAGCAGCAGCGTCGCCTGGAAGCCGGAATCGCCCGGCGGCAGCGCATGCAGATACGTCAGCAGCCGTTTCGGCTGGTTCAGCACGCGAACCTCCTCCGGCAGCAGGATCGTGCGGTTGTTGAGTTGCCCGAGCAGCGCCGACCAGTCGTCCGCCGTCCGCCGCGAATAGCGCATCAGATCGGTAAAAAACCGCTCCCGGCTGTCTTTGCCGACGCTCGAAAGCACCGTGTTTTTGCTTTTGAAATCGATCGCAAGCTCGTCCACAAACGGGTACGTCGCCTGAAAAATGCGCAGCTCCTGCAAAATGTTCAACAGCAGCCCGATGTCCAGCCGGTCGTAGCTGAAGCTGTCTCCCTCCATATTCATCAGCTGCGTCGCCCAGGGCATGTAGGACAGCTGCACCGCAAACGTGTCCAGCGTTTGGAAATTGCGGTCGATTTCGCCGCGAATGTCTTCGAGCACGCTGCTGTAGGCGGCGTGCGTCTCCTTTTCGATCGCGTTCGTCAGCCAATAATAGCTGGCCAGCCCGAACGCGATCATCGGCAGCGTGATAATGAGCAGATAAGAGTACAGCACTTTCATAAACAAGGTGCCCGACCGGTTTCGTCCGAAAATCGTTTTCATCCCGTTCCCCCGCCCGCGTGTATCTTTCGAGGCCAGGCCATCCGCGCGACCTGAGCATGCCTGTATTATGCATGCAAATGATAGCGCTATCAAGACGCGCTGCAACGGAACCGGCAAAAGACGAAAAATGTATGCCGGCGAACAAATTTTGTTCGTTGACGCCCGCACCGGCGCCATTCGATGATGAAAAAGCAAGCCACCATCCATAAAGGAGGGATTTGACGAATGAACCTCATCCATCTTCATCCGCATCCGCGTCGGCTGCTGTCCGTCGCATGCGTTGCCGCCGCGCTGCTGGCTGCGGCACTTCTCGCGCTGCTCCTGCCGCCGCCCGGCCCGGCTTACGGCCAGATGGGCAACGGACTGAAAGGCGACTATTACGACAACGCCGATTTCACCGTCCCGAAGCTGTCGCGCACCGACGCGACGGTCAACTTCAACTGGGGCGCCGGCTCGCCCGACGCCTCCATCGGCGCGGACACGTTCTCCGTCCGCTGGACGGGGCAAGTTCGGCCGCAGTACGCGCAGGCGTACACGTTCTATGTCGGTTTCGACGGCGGCGTCCGGCTGTGGGTCGACGGCGAGCTGCTGATCGACAAGTGGTTCGATCAGACAGGCGCCGAATGGTCGGCGGCGATCGAGCTGGCGGCCAATACCGACTACGACATTCGGCTGGACTATTACACCGCCGCAGGCAACGCCTCCGTCAAGCTCAGTTGGTCGAGCGCCAGCCAGGCGAAGCAGGTCGTGCCGCAAAGCCGGCTGAGCGAAACTCCGCCGCTCGTCAGCGCCGGCAAGCCCGCCACCGCGCAGAGCAGCGAAACCGGGCACGGCCCGGCTTACGGCAACGACGGCGACGCCACCAACGCCAGCTATTGGTCGGCGTATCCGTACACGCAGTGGTGGCAAATCGATCTCGGCGGCGACTACGACATCCGCACGATCAAGCTCCGCAACTACGTTGACGGCACCCGCTACTACCGTTACGACATTCAAACCAGCTCCGACGGCGCCTCATGGACGACCGTTGCGGCCAAAACGAACAACACCCCCGCGACCGACGCCGGCGACTCGTACTCCGTCAGCGGCACGGGGCGATATGTACGGGTGAACGTTACGTACAACTCGGCGAACCGGGGCACGCACATCAGCGATTTTAAAGTATACGGGTACAAGGCGTGTTCGCTCGATCCGTTCCTGCTGACGCTCGGCAAGCCGGCCGAAGTGGAGGCGCTGCCGTCGTCGCCGGGCGACCCGGTGATAACGTACACCCAGACCGGCCACGAGCCGCAATACGCGGTCGACGCCGACGCCACGAACGGCAACTATGCCAGCGTTTCGCCTTACCAGCATTACTGGCAGGTCGACCTTGGCGGCAACTACGACATTCGTCAAATCAGGCTGCGCAACTACGTTGACGGCACCCGCTTTTACCAATATGCGATTTATGTCAGCAAGGACCGGTTCAACTGGACCGAAGTCGGCGCCAAAACGAACACCGCCCCGGCAACCGACGCCGGCGATTCGTATGCGGTCAGCGCAGCCGGGCGGTACATCCGGGTGATGGGCACGTACAATTCCGCCAACGCCGTGTTTCACATTACCGATCTGAAGGCGTACGGCTACCACGAGGCGGTCCCCGTGCCGGCGCCAGCCGCAAACCGCAGCGCGCTTGCGATTATCCAGTCCGAGAACTACGACGCGGTAAGCGGCATCAGCTTCGTGCCGAGCCCCGACTCGACGCACGAATACGGCTACGGTAACGATGCCGACGCGGCCAGCGCAACGACGGCGGGCGACTATTTGCGTTTCGACAACATCGATTTCGGCTCTGGCGGCGTCGATCAATTTATCGCCCGGGTGTATACGCCGAACGCGGATGCCGGTCAGCCGCAGGAAACGGTCAACTTGCAGGTGCGGCTCGACTCTCCGACGGGCACGCTGATCGGCACGCTGCCCGCCTTCAAGCAATGGACGCGCAACAGCACGCTCGCCTGCGACGTCAGCAACGTGACCGGAGTGCACAGCGTGTATTTGATCATCGGCAACAACTCGGCCAAAGGGCTCGGCATCAACTGGTTCCAGTTCGCGAAGAAGCCGGCAGCGCCAACGCCGTCCCCGGCGCCTTCGCCCTTGCCGACGCCGGCAAGCTACAATGTGTACTTCGGCAACCTGCACAGCCACACCGCCTTCTCCGACGGCGTGAGCGTGCCCGACGCGGCGTTCGACTACGCTCGCAACACGGCGCATCTCGATTTTCTGGCGGTTACCGACCACTCCAACCTGTACGACAACGGCCTGGCGTGGGACCGCAGCCTCGAATGGCGCGATCTGAAGTTGGCGGCCGACCGCAAGACGGTGAACGGCAGCTTCGTCGCCATCGCCGGCAGCGAAACGACGTGGTACCCGTCGGACGGCTTCGGGCATATGAACACGCTGGCGATGGAGCATTTTATCAATACGTATGAAACCAAATACAACACGCCGGCCACGTTCTACAACGCGGTGAAGCAGTATCCGGCGGCGATCGTGCAGTGGAACCATCCGTGGGACGCCGATTTTAACGGCTTTGCGCCTTATGATGCGGATGCGGATCAGGTCGTCGATTTAATGGAGGTGCCCGCCTGGACGAATGCGATCAACTACATGGGGTACTATGCGGCGGCGCTCGATCGGGGCTGGCATATCGGCCCGGCGGGCAACCAGGACAACCACCAGGCGAACTGGGGCACACTCGACTTGCGCCGTACGGCAGTGCTGGCGGAGTGTACCTTTGTCAAGAAAGTAGACACACAATTTAAGCGATCTGCTGTTGCTCGTAGTACCTTTTTTCGCATAAATGCGGGGTGAGGTAACCAATTGACGAATGGATGCGAGTGCGATTGTAATCA
>NZ_SHLX01000016.1 GCF_004764705.1 Paenibacillus cymbidii
AACCCCAACCCCGACCCCAACCAACAACTCTAACTGCATTAATGCACTTATACTCGTCCCAAACAGCTGATTGGGGCAGCTTACCTGCAGAAGTGCATTAATTTCTTGGATTATTCCAGTAATTGGGTGGATTCAGCAGATTTTAAGGCATTTTTACACTTAAAAATATCGAACGAGTGTTTCAGGCTGCAGTTGAGAGTATTTTTGCGCTTAAGCTACTCTCTGCCTCCTGCCGAGGTGCCAGTTTTTCCGTGCCGGGGCGGTTTGTGCATGGCAAGGTCCCAGGCAGAACCCGGCAGGCGAAATAGCCCATGAAAAATGGCTTATTCGCCGCTTTTTGCATGCTTCAGTAGAAATAGCCAGCGAAAACACTGGCTATTGGGAGCCGATTGGCTCAAAATCGACCTTTTCAAAGAAATAGCCAGTGAAATCACTGGTTATTTTTCTTTGACTGACCTTTATAGTCGAAATAGGTCATTTAACATGGCTTATTTCGTCTGGGCAACCATTGCTGCGAGCTCGGGCCGCGCTGTCAGAAGCAATTTGTGCAAACGGTTCGATTGGGGAGGGACGACTCGGATGGGGCGGGCAGTGGCGAACAGGCGGGGCAGCGCAGCAGGAAGAGCGGAACGTCAGGCCAGCGACGGTGGGCGGCCAGCGGCGAACAGGTGAGGTGACACAGCAGGAAGAGCGGAACGTCAGGCCAGCGACGGTGGGCGGCCAGCGGCGAACAGGTGAGGTGACACAGCAGGAGGAGCGGAACGCCAGGCCAGCGACGGTTAGGCGGCCATTGGCGGACAGGCGGGGCGGCACAGCACAGGAGGAGCGGAACGCGGGCCAGCTACGGTCGGGAGACCAAACGACGAACAGGCGGAGCTGCGCAGCAGGAGGCGCGGAGCGCTGGGACAGCTACGGTCGTGAAACCGGGCGAGGCGCGCAAACGGTGCTGCGCAACAGCAAGCTCTTTCACGCCAGCCCCAGGGGCTCTCACGCGGAACAAGCGAAGGTTTTGCCCTCCCGCTGGAATCATTCGGCGCAGAAGGGGCAAACTACCATCCGTCAAAAACCAACAGGAAAAACCACAGAACCGGTATTGACATTTTGACGGAATGGGGGTATAAATAGGTTGTAAACGTCATCATACCACATTGAAAGCGATTAATAATTGAGGGATCCGTCATATCGATGTGGGATTATTTGCGATTAGACCAATTGGGAGGTTATCGGAATGAAGCAAGTGAAGAAACCGGCCGCAGTCGCCCTTGCGTTGACACTTGGCGCCGGCATGGTGCTGGCCGCCTGCGGAGACAAAGACAAGAACGGTGCCGCATCGCCTACTCCTTCGGCATCCGCCGGAGCATCCGCAAGTGCAAGCGTCGCGCCGAAAGAGAAGGTTGTGCTCGACTTCTGGACGTTCTGGGGCTCGGAAACGCGCCGTCCGCTCGTCGAAAAAATTATCGCCGACTTTAACGCGGCTCACCAAGGCCAGATCGAAGTCAAACACACGTACTACCCGTTCGGCGACATCTGGACGAAGTCGCTGGCGCAAACGGCTGCCGGCAACCCGCCGGACGTCATCATCAACAGCATCGAAGAAACCGGCCTGCGCGCCGCGAAGAAACAGAACACGAACCTGGCGAAATACCTCGCCAAGGACCCGACCGTCAAAGATCGTTTCCGTCCGGACTTGTACAATACCGTGCTTTACAAAAACGAACCGTACGCGCTTCCGTTCACGACCGATACGCGCATGATGTTCTACAACAAGACGGCGTTCAAGGAAGCGGGGCTTGACCCGAACAAATTCCCGACCACCTGGGACGAGCTGGAAGAAGTGGCGAAGAAGCTGGACGTCAAAGACGCCAACGGCAAATATTCGCGGATCGGGTACGCGCCGCAATTTGCCGGATTCGACGCGAAAAGCATTGCCGTCAACTTCGACGGCGGCAAAGGTTTCCTCGACGACGCCTTCAAGTCGGCCGTCAACACCGCAGGCAAAATCGCCGGCTTCGAATACGTGCTGCGCTACGTCGACCGGATCGGCCAGAAAAACTTGGACGAATTCAAAGCTACGTTCGGCAGCAAGGAAGCGAACCCGTTCATCGCCGGCAAAGTGGCGATCTGGCCGGACGCGGTAACGTTCCAGACGCAAATTCGCGACTACGGCAAAGGCTTGGACGTCGGCGTGGCGCCAATTCCGGAAACGAAAGCGGGTGCAGGCCACTGGAGCACGGGCGGCGGTTTCGTTGCCGAAATTCCGGCGGGCGCGAAGCATCCGGACGAGTCGTACGAATTTATTAAATATTTGACCGACGTGCAGGCGCAAACGTACTGGGCGAAAATGAACTACGACAACGTGGCGAACGTCAAAGCGTCGGGCGACGCCGAGTTGATCAAGGATCCGGTGTACAAAGCTTCGGTCGACAATTTGAAAGACACGCGCGTTTACACTCGTCCGGCCGCTGCGGCGGATATGTTCAAGGTGATCGACCCGGCGAGCGACACGATTCTGGCGAAGAAGAAGTCGCCGAAGGACGCGCTCGACCAGGCGCAGAAAGAAGTTTCCGATCTGATCGCGCAAAACGGCGGTTAATCGAACAAAGGTTCACTCGTGGAGTGGCTGCTTGCCAGCCACTCCGCCTTGTTTGTCCGCATCGGAAAAGCAACCCGATGGCCATGCTGCATTTGGAAGGAAGGTGAACCGGTTGTCCTTGAACGCAGATTCCGCAAATTCCGCCAGTCCCGTCAGTCCCGCCAATCCCGTCAAAAAACGCAAGTTGTCCCTGGAACGCAAGGAAGCCGTCTGGGGATTCGTGTTCGTATTGCCGTGGGTCGTCGGCTTTCTGGCGTTTACGTTTGGTCCGCTGCTGTTTTCGCTGTATACCAGCTTTACCAATTACGACATCACATCGCAGATGGATTGGGTAGGCGTCCGCAACTACCGGAACATGTTTTTCCACGATTCGCTTTTTTGGAAATCGCTGAACAACACGCTGTATTACGTCCTGTTTCATGTGCCTCTCAACACTGCCGCGGCGCTGCTGCTCGCCGTTGCGATGAACCAGAAAATGCCGGGGATGCGGATATTCCGAACCGTTTTTTATTTGCCTTCCATTTTGGCGGGCGTGGCGATTTTTTACTTGTGGATGATGCTGCTGAATCCCGGCACGGGCCTGGTCAACATGGCGCTCGGCTGGGTAGGCATCGAAGGGCCGGCCTGGATGGTCGACCCGAACTGGACGAAGCCCGCGGTCATTCTGATGAAGCTGTGGGGAGCCGGCGGCGGCATGCTGCTGTACCTGGCCGCGCTGCAAGGCGTGCCGGACCATCTGTACGAAGCGGCCGAAATCGACGGCGCCAGCCCGCTGCGGCGGTTCTGGCACGTTACGGTGCCGATGATTACGCCGGTCATCTTCTTTGAGCTGGTGACCAACCTGATCGCCGCGTTCCAGATTTTCCAGGAAGGCTACGTTATGGTGCAGGACCAGAACACGCCGGGTTCGCCGATGAATTCGCTGTTGTTCTACAACCTGCACATGTTCCTGAAGGCGTTCAAATCGTTCCAGATGGGGTATGCGACGGCGATGGCCTGGTTCCTGTTCGTGGTGGTTATCATTCTGACGCTGATCAATATGGCGCTCTCCAAGCTATGGGTGCACTATGAAGGGGGAGACAACAAATGAGCGCAAGCGCCGCATCTTCGGGCTATTTCCAGAGCCGGCGGGCGCGGAAGCGGATATCGAACCTGATCGTGATGCTCGTGCTGATCGGTTTCGGCCTCATTATTCTCGCTCCGTTCTGGTGGATGCTTTCGACGTCGCTCAAGTCGCTGCAGGAAATCATGACGTTCCCGCCGACCAAATACCCGCATACGCTGCACTTTGAAAATTACAAGCACGCCTGGGTGAACGGCAAATTCAGCCGCTATGCGCTCAATACGCTGTTTCTCGCCGCGGTCGGCGTTTGCTCCCACGTGCTGTCGAATACGTTCATTGCATACGGGTTTGCCAAAATCAAATTTCCCGGGCGCAGCTTCCTGTTTTCGCTCATGCTGGCGACAATGATGATTCCCGGGTTCTGTACGCTGATTCCGCAGTATATCATGTTCGCGAAAATCGGCTGGGTCGGCACGTATTTGCCGCTGACGATTCCGGGATTTTTCGGCAGCGCGTTCCAGATTTTTATGCTGCGGCAATTTTATATGGGCATTCCGAAGGATTTGATTGAAGCGGCCAAAATCGACGGAGCCAATCACTTCTACATTTGGGCGCGCATCATGGTGCCGCTGTCCAAGCCGGCGGTCATCGTCATTGCGATTGCGACGTTCCAGGGCGCGTGGAACGATTTTCTCGGTCCGCTGCTGTACGTCAACAAGGAGTCGATGTTCAACATCCAGATCGGCTTGACCGCCTTCCGCAGCGCCGAGCTGACGCAGTGGAACTACCTGATGGCGGCTTCGCTGATCGCGCTGGCGCCGGTAATCGCGATGTTCTTCTTCTTCCAGCGCTATTTTATTGAAGGCATGAACATTTCCGCCGGCACCAAAGGGTGACGCCAAATACGGGGAGGAGAGAGAAACGATGCGGATCGACGATCACAATGGCGTGCCGGCGATTCAAGCCGAAAAGTACCGCCTGACGTTTCCTTCGGACCGGCCGTTCGTCATCGTGGCGGACGCGGGCGGAGCGACGATGCTGGAGTTGTTCGTGCCTTCCGGCATCCACACGCTGGCGGACCGGGACGATACGGTGGAAATACTCGGCGAGTGGACGTTCACGAAAGGCGACGACGGCAGCTGTTTGGCCGAAATTGAAGCGAAAAGCTCGATTTGGTCGCGCAAAACGTACCGGTTCCGCTGCACGCCGCACAAATTCACGTATGAAATGGCCGTTGCGGGCAAAGGCAACTTGGCCGAAGTCCATTATTTCGGCGGCTATTATTCCGGCCATGTGCGCTGGGGCTCCGGCTTTTTCTGGTCGGGCCAGCGTTTCAAGCGCGGCTTCAATCCCGAGCCGAACGGCCAGGAAATCAACGAATTCGCCCCGACCGGCGGCTCCGTCATCGACATGACCGGGGTGCCGCTCCCGGGCAAAGGCGACTGGTTTTTTACCCCGCCGCCGTTCTGTTTCGCCTTCGAAAGCGAAGCCGGCTGGGTCGGGATGGGCGTCGAAGCGAAGCCGAATCATAACCGGTTCACGGAATATGCTTACCAGGCGCAGTTCGGTTTTCATCTGACGCTGTCGTATGAAGGCCACACGTCGGTCGACGGCGAATACGAGCTGCCGGCGATCGGCTTCGATTTTGCCGATTCGCCTTACGGCGTGCTGGCGGCACACGTCGCTTCGCTGCGCGGGCAAGGGCTGGTGCCTACGTCAGTGCCACAGGCAAAACCCGCCTGGTGGACCGAACCGATTTTTTGCGGCTGGGGTTCGCAATGCTACGTTGCGTCGCTTGCGCAGGACCGTGCGCCGAAATACGCGCGGCAAGAGCTGTACGAATCGTTCATGGCGACGCTGGAAACGCACGGCGTCAAGCCGGGCATCGTGGTGCTGGACGACAAATGGCAGGCGAGCTACGGCGAAAATGTCGTCGACACGGAAAAGTGGCCCGATCTTCCCGGCTTCGTCCGCACCCGCCACGAAACGGGACAGAAGGTGCTGCTGTGGCTGAAGGCGTGGGACCCGGAAGGACTGCCGGCCGAGGAGTGCATTCGCAACGCGGCGGGACTGCCGATTGCGTTCGATCCGACCAATCCGGCGTTCGAACGGCGGCTGCGGGCGTCGGTCCGCCGGATGCTGTCGCCGGAAGGCTATGACGCGGACGGGTTCAAAATCGATTTTTCCGCCCGCATCCCAAGCGGCCCGGGCCTTGTCGCCAGCGGCGGCGAATGGGGGCTCGAGCTGATGCGCAAGTATTTGCGCGTGCTGTATGACGAGGCCAAACGGACGAAGCCGGATGCGCTGGTGATGTCGCATACGCCGCACCCGTATTTGGCGGACGGGCTCGACATGATCCGGCTGAACGATATCAACACCGGCAAAAACGTGATCGCGGCGATGACGCACCGCGCCAAGGTAGCCGCAATCGCCTGCCCGGACGCCATCATCGACACGGACAACTGGCCGATCACGAACCGCGCCGACTGGCGGGATTATATGCGGCTGCAGCCGGCACTGGGCGTTCCTTCTTTATACTACGTCAGCCATATCGATACGACGAAGGAGCCGCTGGAGGAAGCGGATTACGAGCTGATCCGCCGGACGTGGGAGCAGGCGCGCGCCGGCGGCGGCATAGGCAGTATCGCCGAAGCGGCGAAAGCCGGTATCGGCGATGTGACGGCCGCTGCGTGCAGCGGCGCAAGGCAGGCGCCGGCCGCCGGCAAAGACGCGGCGAACGGAGCGTGGTGGGCATGAGCGCAAGGAAAAAGCTGGCCATCCTGCATACGACGCCGGTGACGGTCGACCCGCTGAAGCGGCTTGCCGCCGAACTGCTTCCCGGCTGCGACGTCATCAACTTTGTGGATGACTCGATTCTGCCGCAGTTGGCCGCAAACGGCGGCGACATCGGCGCGGTCGAACCGCGGCTGGTGCAATATGCCAAGTTTGCCGCCGAGGCGGGCGCGGACGTCATTCTGAACGCCTGCTCGTCGGTCGGCGAGTTGGCGGCGAAGGAGCAGGCGGCCGTTGCCGTGCCGGTCGTGCGCATCGACGAAGCGATGGCGCGGGAGGCGGTGCGGATCGGCGCCCGCATCGGCGTCGCCGCCACGCTGCCGACGACGCTGGCGCCAACGCTGAAGCTGCTGCGCGAAACCGCGGCGCAGGCCGGGAAAGCAGCGGAGCTTGTGCCGCTGCTGGCGGAGGAAGCGTACCGGCTGCTGATCGCCGGCGATGCCGCCGGTCACGATCGTACGCTGGCCGAAGCGCTGGAACGGCTGGCGGCGGACGTCGACGTTGTCGTGCTGGCGCAGGCGTCAATGGCCCGCGTGGTCGATACGCTGCCCGCGGCGCAGCGCGGCCGGTTCCTGTCCAGCCCGCGGCTCGGCATGTTAAGCGTCAAAGCGGTGCTTGACCGGACGTAAGCGGCGCCTTGCGGCGGCCGTGGCCGCGTTACAATCATTTTTTACGGACTCATGTAGATAGATACCTTATTTTTAATCCTAGGAGTGGATCGCGATGAGCTTGCTCAGCAAACCGCACAATGTTATCACCTTGAAAACGGCATCCGTCATGGCGGAGCGGGGCAAATACGCGATCGGTTCGTTTTCTCCCCGTTATACGCCGGTGATCCGGTCCGTGCTCAGAGCCGCGCAGCGGACGCAGTCGCCGTTCATTTGCCAAATTTCGCAGAAGGAGCTCGAGCGGTACGGCATTACGCCGGCGGAATTCGGCGCGGCCTTCTACGAAATGATCGAAGCGGAACGCATCACCGTGCCGGCGGTGCTTCATCTGGACCATACGAAAGTGTTTTCGGTTATTGAGGAAGCGATTCAGGCGGGTTTTACGTCCGTGATGATCGACGCGTCGGAGAAGCCGCTGGAGGAAAATATCCGCATTTCCAAAGAAGTCGCTGCTTACGCTCACGCCAAAGGCGTTTCCGTCGAGGCGGAGCTCGGCATGATCGGCACGACCGATTTCATCGAAACCGACAATGACGAGGAGCTGTACACCGACCCGCAGGAGGCGAAACGGTTCGTCGACGAAACGGGCGTCGATTCGCTGGCGGTATCGGTCGGCACGGCGCATGGAGTGTATATGGTCAAGGAGCCGAAAATCGATTTTGTCCGGCTGGAGGCGATTCGCGCGCTGACGCCGGTTCATCTCGTGCTGCACGGCGGCTCCGGCGTGCCGGCCTGGATGATCGGGAAGGCGGTGCAGCTGCCCGGAGGCGGGATCAGCAAAGTGAACATCGCCACCGATCTCGAGCTGGCGCTGCTGGCGGCGCTCGGCCGCGAGGAGCGGCTGACGAACGCCGGGCTGAAGGCGCTGCCGCGCGAGCAGCTCGAAGCGGGTTTGACCGCCGTCGAAGCGACGGTCGCCGACAAGGTGACGAATTTCCTCGGCAGCGGCAGTCATGCGGCTGACTTCGCCATTTGAATGAAGGAGGCGAACGCGAGTGATAACGGCGATTTCCGAACGGCTGTACGTTTATGAGGATACGTGCCGCGTCTACGTCGTCAAGCACGACGAAGGCGCGGTGCTGATCGACTTCGGCAGCGGCGCCGTGCTGGACGAACTGGCCGCCATCGGGGTGGAACGCGTCACCGACATCCTGATGACGCACCACCACCGCGACCAGGGGCAAGGGCTGGCGCGTGCCGAGGCGACCGGGATCGCCATTCGCGTGCCGCACCAGGAGCAGGACTTGTTCGCCGGCGTCGACGTTTTCTGGCAAGGGCGATCGGTCATGAACAACTACAACGTGCGGCAGGACCGTTTTTCCTTGCTGGAGCCGGTACGCATTGCCGGGACGCTGAAAGATTACGCCACGCTTGCGATCGGCGGCGTCACGTTCACCGTCGTGCCGACGCCCGGCCATACGTTCGGCTCGGTGACGCTGCTGGCGGACGTGGACGGCGTCGCCACCGCTTTCATCGGCGACCTGATCGCCGCGCCTGGCAAGCTGTGGTCGCTCGCCGCTACGCAGTGGACGTACAACGGCGGCGAAGGCATTCCGGCGACGATCGTTTCGCTGCTCGATCTGAAGGAGCGGCGCAAGCCGCAACGGCTGCTGCCTTCGCACGGCGCGCCGATCGATGCCGTGGGCGAAGCCGTCGACCTGACGGTGGCGCGGCTGACGGCGCTGATGCGCGGCCGCGGCCACAACCCGCGGCTGTTCGAGCATCGCGACAGGCCGTACGTGCCGATTACGCCGCATCTGCTGAAGGCGCGGCAAACGATGTGCAACTACTACGTGCTGCTGTCGGACAGCGGCAAGGCGCTGCTTCTCGATTTTGGCTACGACTTTCTGACGGGCATCCCGGCGGGAGCGGACCGGGCGTCGCGGCGGCCGTGGCTGTATTCGCTGCCGGCGCTGAAGGAGCAGTTCGGCGTGACAAGCATCGATGTGGCGCTGCCGACCCATTACCACGACGACCATGTCGCCGGCTTCAACCTGCTGCGCGAGGCGGAAGGAACCGAGGTGTGGGCGGCGGCAAGCTTCGCGGACATCCTGCGGCATCCGGAGCGCTACGACTTGCCTTGCCTCTGGTACGATCCGATTCCGGTCGACCGCGAGCTGCCGCTGGAAACGCCGTTCCGCTGGGAGGAGTACGAGTTTACGCTGCACGCGCTGCCGGGCCATACGTTGTATGCCGTGGCGATCGCGTTCGAGGCGGACGGCAGGAAGGTGGTTGCCGCCGGCGACCAGTATCAGGGCGATGACGGTCTCCAGTGGAACTATGTATATGCCAACCGGTTTCGGATCGGCGATTACCGGGCAAGCGCCGCGCTGTACCGGCGGCTGCGGCCGGATTTGATTCTGACCGGCCACTGGGAGCCGCATTGGGTGAAGCCGGGTTATTTCGACGCGCTCGAGGAAAACGGGGATGCGCTCGACCGGCTGCACCGCGAGCTGCTGCCGCTTGAGGAGCTCGACTTCGGCGCCGAAGGTTTTGCCGCCCGCATCGAGCCGTACCAGACGACGGCGGCGGGCGGCGAAACGATGGCGTTCGCCGCGGAAATCCGCAACCCGTTCGGCGCGGAGGAGGAGGCGTCGATCCAAGTCGTTGCCCCGCCAGGCTGGACGTGCGAGCCGGCAACGGCCGCGCTCCGTATCCCGGCCCGGGAGGCGGCGCCGTTCCGTTTCCGGCTGACGGCTCCGGCCGGAACCGTTGCCATCCGGGCGCGAATCGCCGTCGACGTAACGGTCGGCGGCCGGCGCTTCGGCCAGCAGGCGGAAGCGCTCGTTACGCTGACGGGATAAGTCGTCCGGCAGTAGAGAAGCACTATTTTCGGGAGGAAACCATACGATGGCAAACAAAAAGCTTCATATGATCGGCAACGCGCATCTCGATCCGGTGTGGCTGTGGCAATGGCAGGAAGGCTTCCAGGAAGTGAAGGCGACGTTCCGCTCCGCGCTCGACCGGATGAACGAATCCGACGATTTCCTGTTTACTTCCAGTTCGGCGGTTTATTACGAGTGGGTGGAAAACAACGACCCGGCGATGTTCGAGGAAATTCGCCGCCGCATCCGCGAAGGGCGCTGGGAAATCGTCGGCGGCTGGTGGATCCAGCCGGACTGCAACATCCCGAGCGGCGAGTCGTTCGTTCGCCAAGGGTTGTACGCGCAGCGCTATTTCAAGGAGAAGTTCGGCGTCACGGCCAAGGTCGGCTACAATGTCGACAGCTTCGGCCACTTCGGCATGATGCCGCAAATTTTGAAAAAATCCGGCATGGACTATTACGTCATGATGCGCCCGATGCCGAACGAAAAAGGGCTGCCGGGCCGGCTGTTCCACTGGGAGTCCGACGACGGCTCGCAGGTGCTGGCGTTCCGGATTCTGTTCGAATATTGCACCTGGGGCAAGGAGCTGGACAAGCATGTCGCCCGCTGCGCAGGCGAGCTTCGCGAGCCGGTGAGCGAGCTGATGTGCTTCTACGGCGTCGGCAACCACGGCGGCGGCCCGACGAAGGAAAACATCGCCAGCATCCGCCGGATGAACGAGGACCCGAACTTGCCCGAGCTCGTGTTCAGCACGCCGAACCGCTTCTTCGCCGAAGTGGCGGACAACGGCGTGTCGTACCCGGTCGTGCACGACGATTTGCAGCATCACGCCAGCGGCTGTTACGCGGTGCATTCGGAAGTGAAGAAGTACAACCGCAAAGCGGAAAACCTGCTGATCGCGGCGGAGAAGTTTTCGGCCATCGCCGAACGGGCGACGAACCAGCCGTATCCGCAGGACTTCATCACCGCCTGGAAAGGCGTGCTGTTCAATCAGTTTCACGACATTCTCGCCGGCACCTCGATCGAACCGGCTTACGAAGACGCGCGCAACCTGTACGGCGAAGCGCTGGCGATCGCCGACCGCAACTTGAACTATGCGATCCAGTCGCTGTCGTGGAATATCGGCATCGAAGAGGAAGAAGGCATGAAGCCGATCGTCGTGTTCAACCCGCATTCGTGGGCGTACAAGGCGAACATCGAGCTGGAGATGGGCGGCAGCGTCAAGGACGGCACCATTCTTGTCGACGAGGCCGGCAGGCAGATCGCTTTTCAAACCGTACAGTCGCTCGCGACGGCAGGCGGCCGCTACCGGCTCAGCTTCGTTGCCGAGCTGCCGGCGATGGGCTATCGGGTGTACAAGCTGCGCACGATGGCCAGCGAAGCGCGCATCCAGACCGCACCGGTGAAGGCGAACGATTATGCGCTGGAGAACGAACGGTTCCGGCTCGAGTTCGATCCGCAAACCGGCTTCATCAGCAGCCTGCACGACAAGAAGCTGGCGTTCGAGGTGTTCCGTCCGGAGAACGGCGGCGCGGCGCGTCCGGTCGTGATCGAGGACAAGAGCGATACGTGGAGCCACAACGTGTTCCATTTCAACAAGGCGATCGGCGACTTCCGCGCGACGAGCGTCAAACGGGTCGAGCACGGTCCGGTCAAATCGGTCGTGCGCGTGACGTCGGCTTACGGCAGCTCGAAGCTGGTGCAGGATTTTACGATGTACCGCGAGCTGGATTATATCGATGTCAAAGTGACCGTCGACTGGCGCGAGCAGTTCAAAATGCTGAAGCTCGTGTTCCCGATGAACTTCGTCTTCACCCGCCAGACGTACGAAATTCCGTACGGCTTCAAGGAGCGCGAGCACAACGGCGAGGAAGAGCCGGGCCAGGCATGGATCGATTACGGCGGCATCGCCCGCGATAAAGGCGTGACTTACGGCTGCAGCATCGCCAATGACGCCAAATACAGCTATAGCATCGCGAACAAGGAGCTGGCGATTACGGTGCTGCGCAGCGCCATCTACGCGCATCACGATCCGACGGTTCCGGAGGTGAATGGCCACTACTCCTTTATCGATCAAGGCATCCAGACGTTCCACTACCGGATCATGCCGCATGACGGCAACTGGGAGGAAGCGGGCACCGTCAAACGCACGCAGGAGCTGATCCAGCGTCCGGTATCGGTGATCGAAACGTATCACAAGGGCAAGCTGCCGCAAACCGATTCGTTCCTGTCGGTCGACAAGGACAACGTCATTGTTGGCGCGATGAAAAATAGCGAGGACGGCGACGACCTGATCGTGCGTCTGTACGAAACGGCCAAAACCGCAACGGAAGCGACGATTGTGCTGCCGAAGTGGGGCCGGACGATCAAGGCGAAATTCGGTCCGTGCGAAATCAAAACGTTCCGCGTGCCGAAGGATCCGGAAGCGGCGGTCGCCGAGGTCAACCTGATCGAATGGCAATAATTTGCCGCGCAGGCAGGAAAATCGGGGCCGGGAGGCGAAAAAGGTGCAGGATGCAAGCAATGAAGCCCGCAGCGAGCTGCAAGCGGCGGGACGGTACATGATGGAACACGGGCTCGCCTGGGGCAACGCGGGCAACATCAGCGTCCGCACCGGCGGCGACCGTTATTTGATTACCGCCAGCGGCACGTTTCTCGGCGAGCTGGGGGACGACGATTTCGTCGAATGTACGTTTGCCGGCGCGATGTCGCCCGAAGGGCGCAAGGCGTCGAAGGAAAAGCCGATGCACCGGGCGGTTTACGAGACGCGCCCGGACGTCGGGGCGGTGCTGCACGCATCGCCTTTCTACAGCACGCTGTTCGCGTGCGCGGACGAGCCGGTTCCATCCGACTTGTTCGTCGAAACGATGTACTATCTGGAACGGGTGGAGCGCGTGCCGTACCGCCACCCCGGCTCCGAGGCGCTGGGCGAAGCGGTGCGGGAGAAGGCGGGCCGGGCCAACGTGCTGCTGCTGGACCATCACGGGGTGCTCGTTTACGACACGACCGTGCGCGAAGCGCGCATGGCGCTGCAGACACTGGAAATGGCGTGCCGGATGGCGGCGACAGCCCGCAGCGCGGGGATCGGGCTGGCGCGGCTGTCCGCCGGTACCGCCGGCGATTTTCTGGAGCGCGCGGGTTACAAGCCGCGGCGGGAGTGGCCGTCATGAGCGGCAAGCGGCTGATCGGCGTCGTAGCCGACGATGTAACGGGAGCGGGCGATATCGGCATCATGTATGCCAAAGCGGGATATACGGCGCTTGTATTCGGCTACCGTGCGGACGAGCCGCCCGATTACGGCGGGGAGCGGCCCGACGTGATCGTGCTCGACACCGATTCGCGCTTCGATTCGCCGGAGCAGGCGTACCGCAAAGTGTACGGGGCGACGGAGCAATTGAAACGGGCCGGCTGCACGCATTACGTCAACAAGTCTTGTTCGGTCGGCCGCGGCAATATCGGCGCCGAATTCGACGCGATGCTGGACTCGCTCGGCGAAACGAACGCCGTCGTGGTATTCGGCTTCCCGGCGAACGGCCGGCAGACGCTTGGCGGCGTGCATTACGTGCACGGCAAGAAGCTGGAGGAGTCCGAATTTCGCCGCGATCCGGTCCATCCGATGACCCGGTCGGACCTGGTCGGCATCCTGCAGCCGCAAACCCGGCGCAAAGCGGTTTCCATCGGCATCGACACGGTGGACCGCGGCGCGGAGGCGCTGCGGCGGGAGATCGCGGCGCTGAAGCCGTCGACCGGTTATTTGTTCGTCGACGTGCGTGACCAGGCGTCGCTGCGCACGATTGCCGAAGCGGTGCGGGACGAACGCGTAACGGCCGGCGCTTCGGCGCTGTCGGAGGAGCTGGCGCTTGCCTGGGGAGCGAAGCCGGACGGCTTGTGCGGCGGCTCTGGCGTGCCGCCGCGGCCCGGGCTCGGCATCGTCATGGCCGCCGGCAGCCTGATGCCGCAGACGGCGGCGCAGCTGGATGCGCTGCGGCGCGCGGGGCGGACGGCAATGCTCGAGCTGGACGCGCTGCGCCTGTTCGCGGATGGCGAACGCGAAGCGGAGATCGCGCGCGTCGCCGATGCGATGGCCGCGGCCGTGCTCGCCGGGCGCGACGCGCTGGCGCAGGCGCCGAACGCGCCGGAAGTCGTCGCCCGCACGAAGGCGGAAGGCGCGCGCCGCGGCCTGGACGGCGTCGCTGTCTCGCGGCTTGTGTCCGGCGCCGTCGCCGAAACGATCGGGCGCGTGCTTGCGGCGACCGGGCAGAACCGGCTCGTCGTCGCCGGCGGCGATACGTCGGCGGCGGTGTGCGCCCGGCTCGGCATTCGCGGCATGCGCGTATACCGCGAAATCGCGCCGGGGCTGCCGTCCTGTGTATCGCTTGGCCCGAATCCGCTGCTGCTTGTGCTCAAGTCGGGCAGCTTCGGCCGCGAGGATTTCCTGGCGGCGGCAGCGGAGCACGTTCGTCTTGTCTGACGCGGCCGGCGCCGCGAAGGGAACCATAACCGGGCGGCAGCGCGCCGGACCGGCGGAAAGGGGGAGCAAACAATGATCGTCGCCCAACGACGCAATAAAATCAAAGAAATGCTGCTGCTCGAAAAAAGCGTCAAGGTCGCCGACCTGGTGCGGGAATTCGACGTTTCCGAGGAGACGATCCGCCGCGATTTGAACCAGCTGGAGCGGGAAGGGCTGATTCAGAAAAATTACGGCGGCGCCATACTGATCGAAGAGCTGCAAATGCCGTCGGCGGCGATTCCTCCCGTGCAGCAGCGGAAGTTCGAGCATCATAACGAAAAGGACGCGATCGGACGGAGAGCGGCGGAGCTTGTCGGGGGCGGTCAAATCATCATCGTCGATTCCGGATCGACCACGTGGTGCGTCGCCCGCCATTTGAAGCACCGCGAAGGGCTGACCGTGGTGACGAACGGGATCAACATCGCCGAAGAGTTTGTTGAAAACGACGATTCGCACGTTTTTCTGCTCGGGGGCAAGGTGGTGAAAAAGTCGATGAGTCTGGTCGGCCCGGTGGCGGAAGCCGAACTGCAGAAGTACAACGCTGACTTTGTTTTTATGGGCACGTCCGGCATTTCGCTGCGCAAAGGCTTCACCAGCTCGGACATCTACGAGGCGGAAATCAAACGGGCGATGGTCGCCGCTGGGCAGAAGGTCGTCGTTGTCGCCGACCACAGCAAGTTCATGCGCCAGGCGCTCATTTCGTACAGCACGTTCCAGGACATCGACATCCTCATCACCAGTTCGCTGGCCGACCCTGCGATATTGACCGAAATTTCCCGGCTGGGCGTGCAGGTCGTCGTCTGCGAGCTGTAGCCAATTATGGCGAGCATCAACACACGGCAATCCGCGTCGGCGGGGTTGCCGTTTTTGTGTTGAATGGCCGCTTTTTGCAGCCACGGCACCATTGCCGGGCCGGGTAACCGGGAATAGCCAATGAAAAATGGCTTATTTGCCCGATTTCGACCGGCTCGTCGGAAATAGCCAGTGAAAACACTGGCTATCTCAGCTCTGGAGCCCTCAAATCGACCTTTTCAAAGAAATAACCAGTGATTTCACTGGTTATTTCCGCGAGGCGGCCCGTTTTTAGTGAAATAGGCAATAAAACATGGCCTATTTTTGGCAAGATGCTCAAGATGCTGCCTCGGAGAGCGGTACGGAAGCAAATGGGTTAGTTGGCGGCGGGAGCGGGAGCGGAGAGCGGGGGTTGGTATGGAGAAGCTGAGCGCTTTCTGCAAGAAAGCGGCTTCGGAAGCATACGCTCAGCGTTCGCCTTTGTTTTCCGGATTCCTCCTTGGAAGTTATCGTTCGAAGAATCCGGAAAACAAGAAGCGATCGGAGTACCAACCCCTGCGCGCAGCGGGAGCGGTTTCGCCGGATGTTCGCCGTTTGGTAGCCGGATGTTGCCGCTTGCTCGATTTCATTTTGCCGCCAGGGATGCGATTTTGTCATACTTTATTCGATTCTGCCGGCGGCATTCGTGTTGTTGAGCGTTTTCAAATCGGGCATAATGGTAGGTACGGAGATTGATGGAAAGAAGGTGCATCCATGGTGACGAACGATTCGTTCCTCAAGGCTTGCCGGCGCGAACCGGTTCCGACGGTGCCGGTGTGGTACATGAGGCAGGCGGGACGCTACGATCCGGATTATCGCAAAATCAAAGAGAAATTCAGCCTGCTCGACATCTGCAAGCAGCCGGAGCTGGCCGCCGAAGTGACGCTGATGCCGGTGCGCAAGCTGGGCGTCGACGCGGCGATTTTATATTCCGACATTATGAACCCGGTCGCTTCGATGGGCATCGATTTTGATATCGTCGCCAACATCGGGCCGGTTATCCACAACCCGATCCGCACCGCGGCCGACGTGGCCCGATTGCGGCCGATCGACGTGGACGGCGATTTGCCGCACATTATGGAGACGATCCGCATCCTGGACCGGGAGCTGACGGTGCCGCTCATTACTTTCGCCGGCGCGCCGTTTACGATCGCCAGCTATTTGATCGAAGGCAAGCCGTCCAAACAATATTTGCGCACGAAGGCGATGATGTACGGCGAGCCCGACGTCTGGTTCGCGCTGATGGACAAGCTGGGCGATATGGTGATCGCCTACCTCAAGGCGCAAGCAGCCGCGGGGGCCAAAGCGGTGCAGCTGTTCGACAGCTGGGTCGGGGCGCTGGCTCCGCACGATTTTGACGTTTACGTGCTGCCGGTCATCACGCGTATCTTTCACGAGCTCGCGAACGTGACGCAGCCGAAAATTTATTTCCCCGGCGTCAGCTCGGGCGAACTGCTGCCGTCGCTGGCGCGGCTGGAAGCCGATGTGATCGGGCTCGATTGGCGCGTATCGATCGCCGAAGGGCGCCGCAGAGTCGGCGAGCGGTTCGCCGTGCAGGGCAATCTCGATCCGGTCGTCCTTACGGCGCCGATGCAGGTAATCGAACGGCACGCCGCCGCGCTGCTTGACGAAGGGATGAAGCGGCCGGGGTACATTTTCAATCTGGGGCATGGCTTGTTCCCCGAAGCGTCGCTCGACAAGCTGAAAGGGCTGACCGCGTTTGTGCACGACTATTCTTCGTCCCGGTTCGCCGCCGGTGTGGAAAGGAGCGAGGCCAGATGAGCAAACGCAACGTCGGCGTGCTCGTCATGTCCTACGGGACGCCGGAAAGCCTGGACCAGGTCGAAGCTTATTACACCCACATCCGCCGCGGCAGTCCGCCGTCGCCCGAGCAGCTGAAGGAGCTGACGGACCGGTACGACGCGGTTGTCGGCGGATTTTTTCCATTGCGCGAAAATACGAACAAACAGGTCGCCGCGCTGCAGGAGACGCTTCGCCAGAGCTCTCCCGACGTCGACTACCGCTGCTACCAGGGGCTGAAGCACGCTTCGCCGTTCATAGAAGACGGCGTGCGGTCGATGGCCGCCGACGGTTTGAAGGAAGCGGTCGGCATTGTGCTGGCGCCGCATTATTCGGTGATGAGCGTCGGCGGCTACATCAAACGCGCGCAGGAGCAGGCTGAAGCCGAAGGCGTCAAGATGAGCTTCGTGCGCAGCTACCACCTGCATCCGAAGCTGGTCGAAGCGCTGACGTTGCGGGTGGAAGCCGAGCTGCGCAAGTTTGCGGAAGCGGGCGCGCCGCGCGATCGGGTGCGTGTCGTGTTTACGGCCCATAGCCTGCCGGAAAAAATACTGGAGATGCGCGACCCGTATCCGGACCAACTGCTCGCTACTTCCCGCGCCGTTGCGGATGCATGCGGGATCGTCAATTGGCAGTTCGGCTGGCAAAGCGCGGGACGTACGGCCATGCCGTGGCTCGGACCGGACATTCTCGACGTATTGCGCACGATCAAGGAGGAGCGGCAGGCGGAGTATGTGCTTGTTTGCCCGCTTGGTTTTGTATCCGATCATCTGGAAGTGTTGTACGATCTCGATATCGAAGCGAAGCGGCTGGCGGAGGAGCTCGGGCTTTCATTTGCCCGGACGGCATCGCTTAATACCGACCCGCTTTATATGGAAACGCTGAGCGACGCGATCCGCGAAGCGGACGAAGGGGCGCGGCAATCATGAGCGGCGGCGGCGGGGACGGCAGCAATCGGCGGCGCGTCGTGGTGCTCGGCGGCGGCGTCACCGGCTTGAGCGCCGCTTTTAACGCGCAGAAGCTGGCACGGGAAGCGGACCGTGACATCGATTTGACCGTGGTCGAACGCAGCGACCGGTTCGGCGGCAAAATCAACACGCTGCGCAAGGACGGTTTTGTGATTGAAAAAGGGCCGGACTCGTTCCTGGCGCGGAAGACGCCGATTCTGACGATTTCGCGCGACCTTGGCATCACGGATCAGCTTGTCGCCACGAACCCGGCCGGCAAAAAAACGTATATCGTCCGCGATGGCAAGCTGCATCCGATGCCGCCCGGACTGGTGCTCGGCATTCCGACGCAGCTGACGCCGTTCCTGGGCTCGGGGCTGCTGTCCTTCGGCGGCAAAGCGCGGGCGGCGCTCGACTTCGTGCTGCCGAAGCGGCACGAGAGCGGCGACGAGTCGCTGGGCGGCTTCCTGTCACGCCGGCTCGGCGACGAAGTGCTGCAGCGGATCGCGGAGCCGCTGCTTGCCGGCATTTACGCCGGCGATACGCGCGAGCTGAGCCTGCAGGCGACGTTCCCGCAGTTTCAGGCGGCGGAGCGCAACCATCGCAGCCTGATTCGCGGCATGATGGCGAGCGGCAAAGCGGCTGCCTCCGCCCAGACGGCGATCGACCCGAATTTATGGCCGCCGGCGCTGCAGAAGAGCGTCTTTTTGTCGTATCGGGGCGGGCTGTCGACACTGGTCGAAGCGCTGCTGAAGGCGCTCCAGGGAGCGCGGCTGCTGGCGGGAGTCGGCGCGGAAACGATCGTCAAGGCGGGCGGAGGCGGCTATCGCATTGGGCTTTCGGATGGCGAACAGCTCGCGGCCGACGAAGTGATCGTGACGCTGCCGCTGCACGAAACGGCCGGTTTGTTTCCGGGGCTCGGCGAAATGCGGGCGCTGGGGAGCATGCGTTATGTGTCGGTGGCTAACGTCATCCTCGCTTACGACCGCAGCACAGTCGGCCATCCGCTGGACGGCTCGGGTTTCCTCGTGCCGCGTTCGGAGCGGCGGCTGATTACGGCGTGCACGTGGACGTCGTCCAAGTGGCAGCATACCGCGCCTCAGGGAAAGGCGCTGCTGCGCTGCTATGTCGGCCGTTCCGGCGAAGAGGACAACGTCGAGCTGGCGGACGACGAAATGATCGCCCGCGTGCGCCGCGACATCCGCGAGCTCATGGGCGTCGACGCCGCGCCGCTCTTCACGGAAATTACGCGGCTGCGCCGTTCGATGCCGCAATATCCGGTCGGCCATCTCGACAATGTGCGGCGCGCCCGCGCCGAAATGAACGCGGCGATGCCCGGCGTGTACGTGACCGGCGCCGGCTTCCACGGCGTTGGCATTCCGGACTGCGTGCGCCAAGGCCGCGAGGCGGCGCAGCAGCTGCTGGAGCGGTTGTAGGGGGCGAGTAAACGCCAAAAAACCGGCCCCGCCATTCGCGAGCGCCGGCCGATCCATTGCACAATCGGGTTCAATCGGCTATTATTGTCGTAATTTGGACAGATCGAGCCGCATATCGCCCATGCCCATCGTCAAAATCTTTTTCTCCTGGAAATCGCGCAGCACCTGCATCAGCACCGGCTTCTGAACGTTCGACATTTGGCACAGCTCATCGTAGTTGAGCACCATGCGGATAAGAATGGTCGTGCCTTCGCGGGTGCCGTATTTGTTGGCCATCTGGATCAGGTTTTTGAGGATGCGCGTGCGGGCGTCGAGGAAAGTCAAGTCGTTCACATGCTGGTTCGTATCCCGCAGACGTTGGCACAGTTCGCGAAGAATGGACAGGTTGATATCGAAATGATTGCGCAGCAGGTCGAGGAAATTGGCCGCCGACAGCGAAATCAATATGCTCGTTTCGAGCGTCGCCGCGGAAGCGGAACGATTCTTCCCGTCGATCAGGGACAGCTCGCCGAAGCTTTCGCCGGCCTTGAGCACGGACAATATTTTCTCTTCGCCGTTGTGGGTGGTGAAAATCTTCACCGAACCGGAGTAGACGATATAAAAGGCGTTGCCGGGTTCGTTCTCGCGGAACAAGACGGTGCTCGGCGTATACTGCTTGCGCTGCGTGATATTGGCGACAAGATCGAGCTGGTCGTCGGTCATTTGCGAGAACAGCGTTACTTTGCGAAAAAACTCGTTCAGCATGCAGCGGTTCCTCTCCCATGGGAAATGTTTCATCTCTGGACATGATCTGATTTGATTTTACCATATTCCACAAACAAGAGGGTAGGTGTTGTCGAAAATATGCGAAATCGGGAACGGATCGACACATTGTCCAAACAGGCGTTTGCCGAAGCAAAGGAAGTAATTCCCGGCGGCGTCAACAGTCCGGTGCGCGCGTTCAAATCGGTCGGTTTGACGCCCGTATTCGTGGAACGGGGCTACGGCTCGCGCATTGTCGATATCGACGGCAACGAGTTCATCGATTATATCGGCTCGTGGGGCCCGCTGATCATGGGCCATGCCCATCCGCAAGTGGTCGAAGCGCTGCGGCGGACGGCCGAAAAAGGCACCAGCTTCGGCGCGCCAACCGAGCTGGAGACGCAGATGGCGAAGCTCGTTTGCGAGCGTGTGCCGTCGGTGGAATCGGTGCGGATGGTGAACAGCGGCACGGAGGCGACGATGAGCGCGCTGCGGCTCGCCCGCGGGTACACCGGGCGGAGCAAAATCGTCAAGTTCGAAGGCTGCTACCACGGCCATGCCGATTCGCTGCTGATCAAGGCGGGCTCCGGCGTCGCCACGCTCGGCTTGCCCGATAGCCCCGGCGTGCCGCAAGGCGTTGCGGCGAACACGATCACGGTGCCGTACAATGATCTGTCATCCGTGCAGGCTGCGTTCGAAGCGTACGGCGACGACATTGCCGCCGTCATCGTCGAGCCGGTCGCCGGCAATATGGGCGTTGTGCCGCCGCTGCCGGGTTTCCTGCAAGGGCTGCGCGACATCACTGCCGCGAACGGCACGGTGCTCATTTTCGACGAGGTGATGACCGGTTTCCGCGTCCATTACCACTGCGCGCAAGGGTTGTATGGCATTACGCCGGACTTGACGTGCCTTGGCAAAGTGATCGGCGGCGGGTTGCCTGTCGGCGCTTACGGCGGCAAACGCGAGATCATGGAGCAGATGGCGCCGGTAGGCCCGATTTACCAGGCCGGCACGTTGTCCGGCAATCCGCTGGCGATGGCGGCGGGCTTTGCGACGTTGTCGCTGCTGACGCCGGAGGTGTACGAGGCGCTGGAGCGGAAGGCGGCGCGCATGGAGGCGGGTTTTGCCGCGAATGCCGCGGCGGCGGGCGTGGCGAGCACGATCAATCGTGTCGGCTCGATGGTTTGTCCGTTCTTCACGGACCAAACGGTAACGAACTACGAAACGGCAAAAACGTCGAACACGGCCAAGTTTGCCGCTTATTTCGCCCGGATGCTCGATCTGGGCGTGTGCGTCGCGCCGTCGCAGTACGAAGGCATGTTCGTTTCGGCCGCGCATACGGACGAGGATATTGAAGCGACGATCGAAGCGCATCGCGAGGCGCTGCGGTCGTTGTAAGCCGGCTCCGGTGTAAAAAAAGCTGAACCAACCTACGGTCCCGGGGGCCGGCGGCGGTTCAGCTTTTTTGGCAACCCCGCGTCGCCGCGGCGGCTTTACTTCGGCGAATTGCCCGGTGTCGCCGAGTTCGGCAGTGCCGATGCGCCGGTATTGGACGGCGTCGCCGAGCCTCCGGCCGGCGTTTGCGACCCGCCCGGTTTCGCCGACGATGGCGGCGATCCGGAAGCTCCCGGCGGCGTGGCGCCGGTGGACGGTGTGCCGCCGCCGTTCGGCGAGCCGGACGAACCCGGCGAACCGGACGAGCCGCCGCTTGGTGTCGGCGAATTGGTGCGCTCAGGTGTCGGCGACTTTGCGGGCGTGCTCGAACCGCTTGACGAAGGCGTTGCTGTTGGCGTTGACGATGGCGTTGGTGTCGGCGTTTTCGTCGAAGTCGGCTTTGGCGTCGGCGCCTTGGTATTCAGTTTCCCCTGCTGCTTCAGCGCTTCCTGCTCCTTCAAATAATCCGGGTGATCGTAAGCGCCCCCCGGGTCGATTGTCGTCAGGCCGTCCCAAATCCGGTCCGCCTTGTAATCTTCCGGATGGTCAAAAATGAGCAGCGCCGAAGGCAGCCGGCGTTCGCCGTAGCGGCTGGACGGGTCCGTGATCAACTCGCCGCCGACGACCATTTCCGACGAAGCGCCACCGTCGAGGAAACCGGCGTTGACCGCGCCGTCGGCGAGCAGCAAGTCCTGCACCTCGCGCAGCGTGGCGCCGACGCTGGCGGTCGAGCGGCCGTCGATGACGACGAAGATGAGCGTACCGTCGGCCCTCTGGCCGACCGCCGTGCGCGGACCGCGGCCCCAGCCGCCGTCGCCTTCGGTGATCAGCGGCTTGCCGTCCTGGATGACCCGCGGCTTCCAGAACACGCCTTCGGTCACATGAAGCTTCTCCAGTTCGGGCAAGCTGTATTTGCCGACGACGAGCGTGCCTTCGTCCGTGAACCCGATGACGTGCTCCGGGATATTCCCGTCCTTGTCCGTGTACAGCAAATCCCCACCAGATAAAATGAAGCCGATCGGCGCGAAGCCGTTGCCGAGTCCGTCCGGGTCGACGAAGGCGCCGCCGTTGACGCCGGCGACCGCGCCGGTTCTTTTGACCATTGACGTAATCCGTTCCCCTTCGCCTTGTTTATTCGGCACGACAACGCGCACGGAGCGCGGGTCGTAGACATACATCTTTTTGCCTTTCCAGAACTTGCCGGAAATGTCCTCGACCTTGATGAGCTCGCCTTGTTTACGGTCCTTGCGGAACTGGATCAGGCTCATGTTTTGTTTGTCTTCGCCCATTTGTTCGGTTTGGTTGATCCAGTCGCTTACCATTTTGTCGCGTTTGCCCGCGCCGACAAAAATCCAAGCCCAATCGCGGTGCTGGGTCGTAATGACGGTTTGCGCCAGTTTCTCGCGGATCGTCGTTCCCGCCGGCGTCAGAAACATAAAGCTGGACGTCGCGAATGTCAGGACGGCAACGCCGGCAAGCGTTTTTTTGAGCCAGCTCCATCCGTTGAACAAATGACCGCCCGTTTGCGGATTCGTAGTTGTTGATATCGACACGTAAGTTCTCTCCCGTTTCGGTTGCCAATGTACGCAAAAATGCGTTGCTTCGCTCGTTGCGGACAACCATTATTTGTGAAATCATCCTCGGTAAGGATGGTGTGATGCTGTTTGTATAGACGGTGGACAGGGCCGAAATGTTTCCGGTTTCCGATCCGCCAATGATTGGCGATCGCGATCATATGAAAATTTTCAGTATTTTCAATGATTGTTTCATAGATTCTTTCATTTTATCATATTCGACATTGTTCTCCTAGCGAAGCGGGACCCCCGGTCGAACTTACCATGGCGGTGCATTCCTTGCATCGCGGCTTGTGGTTGTTTACGATAGATGAAGTGCTTTGGAAGTTTGGTCGGGATCGACAAATGGGGAGGAACTGTTGTGAGCAAGTACCAATTGTTCGGGCTGCCGCTCGATCTGCTGATCGTAGTCGCTGTTTTCGGCTTGCTGCTGCTGGCCATCGCTGTCTTCGGGGGCAGAAGGCGATGAGCGGCCGTTCCGTGCGCAAAGGGGAATGGCTGGAGGTGCGGTTCGCAGCCGCTCCGGCTGACGGGCAGGCGCGCGATGCGGCTTCGCTTGGAGTGCCGGACAAGCTGCTGCGCAAGCTGCGGCAAACGGGAGGTTGTCTGGAAGAGGACCGGCTCGTTCGGCTGCGCCTGTTCCCCGAGGAGGAGGCCGGGTTTTCCGCTGTTTGGGCGGATGTCGACGTGCTTCACGAAGACGATTTCTGTCTCGTGGCGAACAAGCCGGCAGGAATGCCTGTCCATCCGTCGGTGCCGGGGCAAACGCATACGCTGGCGAACGCGGTAGCCGCACACTACGAGGCGACGGGGCAGGCGTGCCGGGTTCGCCATATCCACCGGCTCGACGATCAGACGTCAGGCCCGGTGCTGTACGCCAAAAACGAGCTGGCCCAGCTCGTGCTGGACGAAGCGATGCGGGCCAAAACGATCGTGCGGACGTATGCGGCCGTAGCGACGGGGAAGTTCGCCGTCGTGCGCGGAACGGTCGACGCCGCGATCGGGCGCGATCGGCATCATGCCGGCAAACGGCGCGTCAGCGCGTCGGGCGACCCGGCCGTGACGCATTACGAAGTCGTCGAGCAATTCCGCGAAGCGGCGCTGCTGCGCGTGCGGCTGGAGACCGGGCGCACGCACCAAATTCGCGTCCATATGAGCCACATCGGCCATCCGCTGCTCGGCGATCCGCTTTACGGCGCGGCGCCGGACCGCCGGCTTGGACCGACGATGGACCGGCAAGCGCTGCATGGCGAATCGCTCGGCTTCATTCATCCATGGACGAGCGAAACGATTCGTGTCGAATCGCCGCTGCCGGCCGATCTGGCCGCCTTTCTCGGCGCGCTGCGGCAAAAGAAATAGGCATGGACGCCTTCTCCCGCCCATATACTTGAAGGGGAACAATCGATTATGGAGGGATGGGAGGAGTTCGTGTGACGGAACAACAAGCCGGACTCAGGTTCGATATTTACGAACGCGTGCATTTGCCGGAAGGCTTCGCGGGCATTCGCGAGCTGGATGAAGTTGAATTGCTGCCGCACATTCAGGTGCACGACGACGGCGAACAGACGCTGCTGCGCGGCCATCTGTGGCTGACGGGCAAATACGTCGGCGAGGACGATTCGCCCGGCTGCACGCTGGAGCACTATATCCCCGTGGAAATAACGCTGCCGAAGCGGCGCGTTCGCCAAGTCGAAAGCATCGCGGTCGAAATCGACAATTTCGATATCGACCTGCTTGACAACCGGAGCATGAATGTGACCGGCGTGCTTTCGCTGCGCGGCATCGAAATGTTGTCCGGCGACCGGGATGCCTGGCTGGAGGACGAAGAAGTCGTGTTCGAGCATCGCGCGCAAGAGCCGACTGCCGTGGAAACGCCGCCGGTGTACATCGCTCCGCTGCCCGGCGCAAGCAACGACTTGACTCCTTCGCCGGGAGCGCCGTATCGGGCGCCCGATGCGGCTTTTTATGCGCCGTCGCAACCGTTGGGGCGGCAGCTCGGGCAGCCGCCGCAGGCATGGCCGCCGCAGCAGGCAAACTGGCCGCCGGCGCAGTCGGCTTGGCCGCCGCATGACGTGCAGGAGGAGCCGGCGATTCCCGCGGCGCAAGCCGCGCCTTCGTTCGAGCCGGAGCCGGAACCGGAGCCGTCGTTCGATTTGCCGGCCGACGATTTCCGCGAGGAAGCAACGGTGCAAACGCCGTACGTTCCGTTTGCCGCGGATCCGGCGATCGAAGCGCAGGCGAACGAAACGGTCGCCGCCGATGCAAAGAAGGAGATGCGAATCGCCTTCGGCAGCAAACCGGGCGATGCCGCCGACTCGATCAAGTCTTTGTCTTCGCTGCTTCCCGGCGGCTTCGCCGACTCGAGGCGCCTTCCCGAGCAGCCGTCCGCCGCAGAGGCGCAGCCTGCTGATGCGTCGCGCCCCGAACAAGTCGAATGGAAGAAGCTATTCCTTGGCTCCGCCGCGGAAGAACGCCCGTTCCGCAAAATGCGCATCTGCATCGTTCAGCGCGAAGAGACAATCGATTCGATCGCGGCCCGTTACCGGCTTAACGCGCGCGAAATATTGCTGCACAACCGGCTGTCGCAAAGCGATGTGGCCGAAGGCCAGATTTTGTACATACCCGGTTGACAATAGGAGCGCAGAACGGGAAATGCCCCGTTTGCCAAAGAAAAGGACCTCAGATTCCACGATACGGTGGAGGATGAGGTCCTTTTTCCCGCTGCAGACCGGCTCCGGCGGAGCCGGAAAACCATTCAGTAAAATTCGAGCAAAAAGCCGAGATACGCCAGAAAAAACAAAAACAGCAGCATCACGTCGAACGGATTGGGCAGCAGCAGCGTGCGCACGAACTGGAAGCAGATCAGCGGGAACAGCACGCCTTTGATCGTATAGCGGTATTTGCACCACCAGCGGTACATGCCATCACCTCGTTTGCAGAGGGTGTTCAAAAAATCGCCTTTCAAAGGCGATCTTTTGAACACGTACTTGTACATGGTATGACGCCGCCATGGGACTTTATGCCACGAGATTGTCCTGTTTATTCTACCAAATGCTTGTATTCCGAAGGCGTAAAGCCCGACTTCTTTTTGAAAATGCGGCTGAAGTACTTTTCGTCCGCGTAGCCGACTTTTTCCGCAATTTCGTAGATGGTGAGCGGCGTCGACTTGAGCAGCCGCTTCGCCTGCTCTATTCGCGCGTGCGTGACGTAATCGGAGATGGTGACCGACTCGACCTGCTTGAACAGGAAGCTGAGGTATTCCGGCGACAGGCACGTTTCTTTGGCCAGCTTCTCGAGCGTAATGTTGGCGGCATAATGGCAGTCGATATACAGCTTCGCCTTTTCGACGCTGGAGTGTTTGCCCGATTTGCGCAGCTCGATGGAGTGGCGCATGATCGCCGTCAGCATATTGCGGACGCAATCGACCATCGCCAGCAGCGATTCGCTGGATACGATGGCGTTAATGCGGGCCGGCGTCAGCCAGTCGCCGAGCCGGAATTTCGGATGCATGTCGCCGAGCACCTGGCAGGCGAACATGATCGTCTGCAAGCCGATGGCCTTCGTATGCATGATCGGAAATTCCGGCGACTTGACATATCGGCCGAACGTATCGAGCCAACGGTCGAGCTCGCCCGGGATGCCGACCTTCAGCGCGTTCCGCAGCTCGTCAAACCGCAGCGGGGCGTCTTTCTCCGGCTTGCCGGCGGACGTTCGTTCCCAGTCGATATCGCCGAGAAAAACGACTTCGCCCGGTCCCGTATAGTACTTGTATTCGAGGGCGGCCGAAGCCTGCTTGTAGGCGGCTTTGCCGCTCGCGTGAAGACCGCGGTGCAGCTGCGAGACGCCGACGTTGACCAGCCCTTTCCCCGTGCGGCCCGCCATGTCGCACAGCCGGCGCAAATCGGCGCGCAGCTCGGGCGAGAGCGCGCCGGCTCCCGTCACGACGACGGCGAGCCGCTGCCGGTCGTCCCAAGTCATCGCATGCAGGGGATAGCTGCCAAGCGCTTCGGCGGCAACCGCTTGCAGCGCGGCATTCATGGCCAGCCGATTCTCGTACGACGACGCTGCTGGTTCGTCTTGGTTCGGCTCGATGCCGACGACAATCGCCAGGAAGTCTCCCGCCGCCAGCGGCAAGCCGAGCTCGCCGACCTTCTCCGCGAACGCGGCCTCCTCCAGCGTCGCCCCGTCCAACAAGCTTCGCAAGAATCGCTCGCGATCAAGCGGCAGATGGTCCTCCATCTGCCGTTTGATGCTGCGCTCTTCTTCCCATTCGCCGCGCAGCCGGCTTATCGTCTCTTCCAGCTCGTCGATGTCAGGCGGCTTTAGCATATATTCCGAGGCGCCGAGCCGGATCGCCTGCTGCGCCAGGCCGAATTCGTCGAAGCCGCTGAGGAAGATCGACTTTACCTGCTGATGGCGCGCCCGCACCCGCTGCAGCAGCTCGATGCCGCCCATGCCCGGCATTTTGCAATCGACGATCAACAGATCGGGGCGCTCCCGCTCGATCCGTTCCAGCGCCGTAATCGCATTATCCGCCGGCTCCAGCCACGAGCAGCCGAGGCGTTCCCAGCCGATCAGCGAACGAAGCCCTTTGGCGACGATCGGTTCGTCATCGATAACCATCACTTTCATAGAGCTGTGCCCACTCCTTTTCGCCCGTAATTTGCGGAATGCGGAAGCGCACGGTTGTGCCGCCGCCCGGCTTGCTGTCGATGCGCAAGGCGTAGCGGGGACCGAACAGCATTTGCAGCCGTTCACTCACATTGTGGATGCCGTAGCCGCGCTTGTCATCGTGAGGGGCGGGATGCAGCAGCTGCCGCGTCTGCTCCTCCGTCATGCCGGACCCGTTGTCGTGCACGGCGAACGCGATATCGTCGCCCTCTTTGCGCACTTCCAGCTCCAGCACGTACGGCTGCTCCGCCAGCGCCTCGAAGGCGTGAATAATGCTGTTCTCGACGATCGGCTGCAGGATCAGCTTCATCGTCAAAAAAGGGGCGGTTTCCGGATCGATCGAATATTCGGGCGTGAAGCGGTTCGGGAAACGGGCATGTTGAATCAATATATAAGCTTTGATCTGCTCCAGCTCTTCGCGCACGGTGTAATAGTCTTTGCCCCGGTTGAGCGAAATGCGAAAGAGCCGGCTGAGCGACTGAACGACCTGCGCCGTCGTATGATCGCCGTTCATCTTGGAATTGAGGAAGATGAAGTCGAGCGTATTGTACAAAAAATGCGGCTCGATCTGCGCCTGCAGGGTGCGCAGCTCGATAATTTTCTGGTTCGTTTGGGCGATGTACACTTTCTGAATCAATTGGTTCAACTCGGCTACCATGTGGTTGTACTTTTGGCCGAGCAAGCCGATTTCGTCGTAGGAAGCGATTTCCACCTTCTGGTTGAAGTCGCCGCGCTTGAAATTGTTCATCGAGCGCAGCAGCTTCTGGATCGGCTGGGTGACGCTGCGCGACAGGAAGAAGGAAATGAGGCCGACTACGAGCAGAAGCAGCGTCGACAGGACGATCGTCGTCTGCAGCAGCTCGCCGTATTGCTGGCGAATGCTCGTCAGCGGCGTCAGGCTGACGGCCGTCCAGCCGTACGGCTCGATCCGCGAACCGGCGACGAGGTAGCGCCGCCCGTCGATCGTGCGCATGCTTGTCGCTCCGCTTGCGGCCAGCTGCCCGCGCAGCTCGACGTCGCGCTCGAGCGTGCGGCTGAACGCCGGATCGTCGGCGCGGCTCGCCATCAGGCTGCCGCCTTCGCCGAGCAGCACGAGGTTCGTTTTTTCGGCGATGTAGATGTCGTTGATCAAGCTTTGCAGCGTTTCTTTGCGGATGCCCATGAAGATCGAGCCGAGATTGAGCTGGCTGTTGAACGTGCCCATGATGCTGCGCGCGACCATCGGCTCGCTGTCCTGCTGTTCGGCGCGGAAGACGGGCGCGCTCGTCATGCTGAGCACCGCATCGCCGCTGCGTGCCGCAATCTGGCTATACAGCGCTGTCGTTTTGATATCCGGATACAGCTTGATTTCCCTATAGTTTTCGGCAAAATCGCGGTAGATCAGTCCGTTCTCGCCGTAGATAAGCACGAACGATATGTAGGTTTTCGTCTCTTTCAGCTTGTTGACGTAATCGAAGATCGGCCCGTAGAAATATACGTCCGGCACTTTCTGGGAGAGCAGATCCTGCACGCTTTCGTTGCTGACAATGTAAGAGGTGATGCCGTCGGCGTCGCCCAGGATCGACTTCAAATTGTCGGCGATCAACCGGATCGTTTGCGCCTGGTGACGTTCGGTTTGTTTCTCCAGCGAGCGGGTCGTCATGTCGTAGGCGTACGTACCGAGCCCGATCAGCGGGATCAGCACGAGGCACAGGAAATAAAGGAGCATACGCGTCTGCAGCCGGCGAAACCGAAACATGCTCGCACCCCTTTCCTTTTCTTCACTGTAGCAAGGAAGCTTGCCGCTTTCAACCGTTTGGCCGGAACATCTTAATCCAGTCCACCAAACCTTAAGCGAGTGCATTGCCGGTGCCCGGACCGCGCGCTATGATTAGGGCGAATCGACGCAAAACCACATTATGGGAGGGTCTAAGTCGCATGAAAAAGAAGCTAGCCATGCTCGTCGCCGCACCGCTTGCGCTTGTGTCCGTACTGTCCGCCTGCAGTTCGGACGGCGGCAAATCCGCTTCGTCAGCATCGCCTTCGCCAGCCGTTTCGTCGTCGCCGTCCTTGCAAGCGTCAGCCGCCGCGTCGGCCGCGCCGGCGGCCAAGCCGGGCGAGAAGAAGAAGCTCACCGTCTGGGCGGGCACGTCGTTCAGCCCGGAAGCGGACGCCATTCTGCATACGCGAATGCGCGAATGGGCGAAATACAACAACGTCGACCTGAACCTGCAAATTATGGCCGGCGCGCAGTTCAACGCCAAATATGCGGCGGCGCTGGAAGCGAAAACGATGCCCGACGTCGGCTACATCGATTACACGAATATCGGCAATTTCATCGACAAAAGCCAGCTCCTCGACATCAGCGATACGATCGCCAAGGCGGAGCAGGCGAACGGTCCTTTCTTCAAGGCAGGCATCGATTACGTCAAAAAGGACAATAAAATTTACGGCTTCCCTTACGCCAACAGCTCCTACGTGTTGTTCTACCGCAAAGATCTGTTCGCCAAGGCCGGCATCGCGGGGCCGCCGAAAACGTGGGAGGAATACCGCGCCGATGCCAAGAAGCTGAACGATCCGGCCAAAGGCATTTACGGCTCCGGCATCGTGCTCGGCAAAACGAACGACGGCGAACAGGAAGCGCGCAACATGTTCTGGTCGTTCGACAGCCTGTTCACGACGCCGGACGGCAAAACGCCGACGATCGACAACCCGAACACGCTGAAAGCGGTGCAAATGGTGACCGACATGTACCTCGTCGACAAATCGATTCCGCCGGCATCCACCTCGTGGGACGACTCCGGCAACAACAAGGCGTATTTGTCCGGCCAGGTGGCGATGATTACGAATCCGCCGACAGTGTGGACGTCGCTGTCGACCGCCGATCCGGTCGTCAAGGACAACACCGGTGTCGCCGCCATGCCGGCCGGTCCGAGCGGCACGGTGAAGAGCATGGGCGGCACGTACTACTATGGCGCGTTCAGCTCGACGAAAGAGCCGGATTTGGCGAAAAAGTTTTTATACGACATGTTTGCGGACAAAGAATTTTACAAAGTGTTCCATGAAAAAGTAGCGCCGGTATATGCACCCGTCTTCCAGAGCGACGCGCAAAGCGACATTTGGAAAATCGAAGTCAACAAGGCGGCGCTCGACACGATCAACAGCTATGCGTACCAAGGCTACCCGGGACCTTCTACCGCCGCTGCGTCGAACGTGTTCGCCAAGTTCCTCATTACGGAAATGTGGGGCAAAATTTTGATCGACAAAATGGATCCGGCCCAGGCGGTCAAGCAGCTGCAGGCCGCTTACGAACAGGTTTATGCTCAAAAGTGAGGCGAGAACGGCTTATTTGCTCGCTTTCCCGGCGTTCCTGTATTTGCTGGCTATCATGATCGTGCCGCTCGTCTGGGCGGTGTCGCTCTCCTTTACGGATAAGACGCTGGGCGGGGGAGCGCACTGGATCGGGCTTCACAATTACGCGGTGCTGCTGAAGGACAAGGCATTTTACCGATCGGTTTTCAACACGCTGGAATTTACTGTTCTGTCCGTGCTGCTGAAGCTGGCGATCGGGCTGGTCATGGCGCTCGTGCTCAACCAGGCGTTCGTCGGCCGCAACTTCTCCCGCGCGCTGCTGCTGCTGCCGTGGGCGCTGCCGTCAATCGTGGCGATTTTGACCTGGAAGTGGCTGTTTTCGGATATCGGAGGCTTGATCAATTACGTGCTGAAAGGCTTGGGGCTGATCGCGCAGCCTGTGCTGTTTCTGAACGACCGCACGTGGGCGATGGGCTCGATCGTGATGGTCAACGTCTGGAAAGGGATGCCGTTCATCGGCATCTCGCTCCTCGCCGGGTTGCAGACGATATCGCGGGAGCTGTACGAGGCGGCGGAAATCGACGGCGCGGGCCGGTTCCGCCAGTTTCTGTACATTACGATGCCGCTGCTGAAAAACGTCATCCTGCTGACAGCGCTCTTGAGCACGATTTGGACGTTTAACGCGTTCGACGTCGTGTACTTGCTGACGAACGGCGGGCCGGTCGACGCTACGACCGTCGTCTCGCTGTACAGCTACAACTTGTTGTTCGGCCAATCCGACTTGGCCAAGGCGATTACGGCGGCGGTCATTTTCCTGCCGGTCATGATCGTGCTGGTCAACGGGGTCGCCCGAATGACGCTAGATCAAGGCGAAGCGAGATGATGCACATGAAACGTGCCCTTGTGCTGCACAAGACGCTCCATTACTTGATCCTGGCCGTGTTCCTTGCGGCCGCCCTGATACCGATCTATTGGATGATCAATACGTCGTTCAAGCAAAATGCGGAAATATACCGCATCAACCCGACGCTGTGGCCGGAGAAGTTCGACTTCGCCGCCGGCTACGAGAAGCTGCTGCATTCCGACTTTCCCAAGCAGCTGCGCAACAGCTTCTACGTGTCGATGACGGTGTCCGTCGTGTCGGTGCTGATCAGCTTTCATGCAGCCTACGCGATCGCGAGGATGAATTTTGCCGGACGCCGGTTCGGCTCGCGGTTCATCCTGTACTGCTATTTGCTGCCGAGCAGCATCATGTTCATCCCGATGTACATGGTGGTGACGAAGCTGGGGCTGTCCGATTCGCTGCTCGGGCTGATCGTCGTTTACCCGACGTTCGTGATTCCGTATGCTACCTGGATTTTGACCGCGTATTTGCAGTCGATTTCCAAAGACATCGAACAGTCCGCCATCGTCGACGGCTGCACCCGGATCGGGGCGATGTACCGGATCGTGTTTCCGCTAGCTTCGCCCGGCATCGTGTCGACGTTCATCTTTTCATTCACGATGTGCTGGAGCGAATTTCTGTATTCGCTGGTCATCATTACGTCCCGCGACCACAAGACGATGACGGTCGGCTTGGCCGATCTGATCGTCACCGATATTTACCCGTGGGCGGCTTTGTCGGCGGGCGCCGTGTTTTCGACGATTCCCGTGCTGCTGCTGTTCGTCCTGGCGTCCCGCTACGTGACGACGGGCTTGACGGCCGGCGGCGTGAAGGCGTAGAGGCGCGATGAGCGACTGTTGTGGAAATGGGGGAACGGGGTTGCGCAAGGTGTTGATTTTGATGGCCGGCGTTTTTGAAAGTGTGCCGGATGCGCTCGGTTTGTTGCGGGAGCGCGGGTTTGACGTGATATTCAATCCTACCGGAAACAGCTACTGCGGCATAACGCCGTTCCGCGAGCTGCTCCCCGAGCTTGACGCGCTTGTGCTTGGCGGCGGCAAACTCGACGAATCGTTGTTCGCCGAAGCGAAGAAGCTGCGCGTTATCGCCTCGCTCGGCTCGGGCACGGATCATATCCCGCTGGGGCTTGCCCGTCAGCATGGGGTGGCGGTCGTCAACACGCGCGGCGCCAACGCGAGTGCTGTCGCGGAGCTGGCGATCGGCCATTTGATCGGCTTGCTGCGCCGGATCGCCGAGCTGAATTCGGCGACCAAACGCGGCGAGTGGGCCGGCGCGATGGCGAACATGGGCCGCGAGATCCGGGGCAAACGCGTCGGTCTGCTCGGCTTCGGTCTTGTGGCGCAGGCGTTTGCCCGCAAGCTGCAAGCGTTCGACGCCGATGTATACGCTTGCGATACGATGCCGAACGTTGCGGCTGCGTTGCAATATGGCGTTCGGTTCGCCGCTTTCGACGAAATCGTGGAGCAGTCCGATATCCTCAGCCTGCATATGCCGGGACTGGCGGACGGACAGCCGCTGCTCGGCGCCGGGCAGTTTGCGCGGATGAAAGACGGCGTTTATTTGCTCAACACGGCGCGGGCGAATTTGATCGATACGGCGGCGCTGGCGGAAGCGATCGGCTCGGGTAAAGTCGCCGCCGCCGCTATCGACGTGTACGACCGGGAGCCGGTCGATCCGGCCAATCCGTTGCTGGCGCTGGAACGGGTTGTGGCGACTCCGCATATCGGCGCTTCCACCTACGAATGCGTCCATGATGATTGTATGCTCGCGGTGCAAGCGATCGTCGACGTATTCGAAGGAAAGACGCCGCGTACGCTAGTGAATTAAGATTCGTTCGGAAGAAGGGGGTCTGGAGCGCATGCCGGTCAAATCAATCGAAGAGCTGCGCCATGTCGGCGCGCAAATATTCGTCTCCTGCGGCGCGCCTTTGCGCGAGGCGGAGCTTGTAATCGGCGAATTGATCGAGGCCAATTTGCTGGGGCTCGACTCGCACGGCGTTCAGCGGATCACCGAGTACGTGGATTCGGTGAAGAGCGGCTGGACGATTCCCGGCGCGCCGGTGACGGTGCTCAAGGAAACGGCGACAACGGCGATCGTCGACAGCGGGCGCAATTTTGGCGCCGTCAGCTCGCGGAAGATGGTCGACATCGCGCTGGAGAAAGCGCAGACGCAGATGATGGCGGTTGTGACCGCCAAACGGTCCAACCATGTCGGGCGGCTCGGCGCCTGGGTGCAAAAACTCGCCGACCGCCGGATGATCGGCCTGGCTTACGCCAACGGCGGCAAACGCGGGCACATCGTCACGCCGTGGGGCGGACGCGAGGGCCGGCTGAACACGAACCCGATCGCGTACGCATTCCCGACGAGCGGTCATCCCGTCGTCTACGACATCGCGACGTCGATGGTGCCGGAAGGCAAAATCCGCGTGATGCAGAAGCTCGGCAAGCAGCTGCCGCCCGGCAGCATCCAGAAAGCGAACGGGGAGCCGACGACCGATCCGAACGACTTCTACGGCCCGCCGCGCGGGACGATTTTGCCGTTCGGCTCCGAGCTCGGCTTCAAGGGCTTCGGCCTCGGGCTGCTCGCGGAAATCATGTCGAGCGTGCTTGTCGGCGAGGAGTTGTCGGAGGAGTACAACTACGGCAACGGGTTTACGCTGATCGCGATCAACCCGGAAGCGTTTTGCGGGTCGGATGCGTTCGTGGCGCTGATGGATGAGCTGCACCGCTACGTCGTGTCGTGCCCGCCTGCCGCCGGCTTCACGGAGGTACTCATGCCCGGCGATCTGGAGTTTCGCACGCGGGAGAAGCGGCTCGCCGAAGGCATCCTTCTCGACGACGAAACGTGGGCGGAAATCGAGCGGGCGGGCCGCTTCGTCGGCTGCTCGTTATTCGCGTGAGCGTGGAGGAGCGGGCGGATCCGGGGCATATGCGCTAAAGTGGCAGATGAGTGGGAGTAGCAAGGCGGTTGGATATTTATTTCGAAAAATAGGCCATATTTTCTTGGCTATTTCGCTTAAAATGGCCGGCTGCAACGAAATAGCCAGTGAAATCGCTGGTTATTTCGTCGAAAATCCCCATTTTACGGCTGTTGGGGCCAAATAGGCCATGTTTTCACTGGCTATTTTCGCTGCGGCAGCTGAAAACGGGCAAATAAGCCATTTTTCATTGGCTATTCGGGGGACTGAACGCGTTTGCTCGCGGCAGCGCCAGCGTCGATAGCGCCATGCCAACTCCGCTTATACCCGTGTTGACTATCGGGCATAATATGGGTATGATAGACAGTAAAATCGACGAAGATCGGGAGTAGTAGACAACGAACCCTTCAGAGAGCGGAGCCGGTCGCTGGAAGGCTCTGCAGGACGTAATTGTCGAAGTCGCCCGGGAGTTGCAGCATCCAAGCGGAGGAGCACAAGAGTTCCGAACAAGCCTACGGCTTAAGCGCGCGTTTCAGCGCCGTCGCCGGTGGCCGCCCCCCATCCGCCAAATCTGCCGGCCGCAGCCGTTATCTGCATCCGAGTGTCGTGCCGGCCGGGTCTAACGGAATCGGCGCGAAATGAAGGTGGTACCACGGAAGATCAGCCTTTCGTCCTTTGCGGCGAAGGGCTTTTTTGGCTTTTTAGCGAAATGGAGGAACTGGTCATGGCAGAGAACAACAGTCTCGGCACGCAGGCAAACGAAACCGAAATCGAAACCGAAACGGCGGCCCAGGCGCAATCGCAATCCGCAATGCCGACGACGTACGATCCGAAGGAAGCGGAGCGCAAATGGTACGACTACTGGCTGCAAGGCGGCTTCTTCAAGGCGGGCGAACGCCCCGAAGCGAAGCCGTACACGATCGTCATACCGCCGCCGAACGTCACGGGCATGCTGCATATCGGGCATGCGCTCGATTTTACGCTGCAGGATATTATGGTGCGCACGAAGCGCATGCAAGGCTACGACGCGCTGTGGCTGCCCGGCAGCGACCATGCCGGCATCGCGACGCAAACGAAGGTCGAGCAGAAGCTGCGCGAGCAAGGCGTCACGCGCTACGACCTCGGCCGCGAGAAATTTCTGGAGAAAGTGTGGGAGTGGAAGGAGCTTTACGCGGGCACGATTCGCGAGCAGTGGGCGAAGATGGGCTTTTCGCTCGACTATTCGCGTGAAAGGTTCACCCTCGACGAAGGGCTGTCGAGCGCCGTGCGCGAAGTGTTCGTCCGTTTGTACGAGAAAGGGCTCATCTACCGCGGCAAAAAAATCATCAACTGGGATCCGGCGGCCCGTACGGCGTTGTCCGATATTGAAGTGGAGTACAAGGAAGTGCAGGGCAACCTGTACCACCTGAGCTACCCGCTCGCCGACGGCACCGGTTCGATCGTCGTCGCCACGACGCGCCCGGAAACGATGCTGGGCGACACGGCGGTTGCGGTGCATCCGGACGATGACCGCTACAAGCACATGATCGGCAAAAACCTCGTGCTGCCGATCATCGGCCGCGAAATTCCGGTCGTCGCCGACGAATACGTCGACAAGGAGTTCGGCTCCGGCGCGGTGAAGATTACACCGGCGCACGATCCGAACGACTTCGAAGTGGGCCAGCGCCACAATCTGCCGCAAGTGCTCGTGATGGACGAATCCGGCACGATGAACGCCGAAGCCGGCAAGTACAACGGGTTGGACCGTTTCGTCTGCCGCAAGCAAATCGTCGCGGACATGAAGGAGCTCGGCGTACTGGTCAAAATCGAAGAGCACGTGCACCAGGTCGGTCACAGCGAGCGCAGCGGCGCGGTGATCGAGCCGTATTTGTCGACGCAGTGGTTCGTGGCGATGAAGCCTTTGGCCGAACGCGCGATCGCCTCGCAGAAATCCGGCGCCGGCGTCAACTTCGTGCCCGACCGTTTCGACAAAACGTATTTGCAATGGATCGAAAATGTCCGCGACTGGTGCATTTCCCGCCAGTTATGGTGGGGACACCGCATCCCGGCGTGGCATTGCCAAAGCTGCGGCGCGATCCACGTCAGCCGCGAGGATGCGGTGCAGTGCCCGCGCTGTGAAAGCACGGAGCTGAAGCAGGACGAGGACGTGCTCGACACGTGGTTCAGCTCGGCGCTTTGGCCGTTTTCGACGCTCGGCTGGCCGGATGAAACCAGCGAGGATTTCAAACGCTTTTATCCGACCGATCTGCTGGTGACGGGTTACGATATCATTTATTTCTGGGTGGCGCGGATGATCTTTACCGCCCTGGAATTTACCGACCGCATCCCGTTCCGCGACGTGCTGCTCCACGGCCTCGTGCGCGACGCCGAAGGGCGCAAAATGTCCAAGTCGCTCGGCAACGGCGTCGACCCGCTCGAGGTAATCGAGAAGTACGGCGCGGACGCGATGCGCTTCATGATTTCGACGAGCAGCACGCCGGGCCAGGATTTGCGCTTCCGCTGGGAGCGGGTCGAACAGGCGCGCAACTTCGCCAACAAAATTTGGAATGCGTCGCGGTTTGCGCTGATGAACCTCGAAGGCGTGACCGCCGCCGACATCGATCTGAGCGGCAAGTTGGGCACGGCGGACCGCTGGATTCTGCACCGGCTGAATGAAACGGTTCGCGACGTCACGCGGCTGATCGACAGCTACGAATTCGGCGAAACCGGACGGCTGCTGTACAATTTCATCTGGGACGATCTGTGCGACTGGTATATCGAATTCAGCAAGCTGTCGCTGTACGGCCAGGATGCCGAAGCGAAACGTTCGACGCAATCGGTGCTCGCTTACGTGCTCGACCGCACGCAGCGGCTCATTCATCCGTTCATGCCGTTCATCAGCGAAGAAATTTGGCAGCACCTGCCGCATGAAGGCGACACGATCGTACTGGCTCCGTGGCCGACGGCACAGGCGGAGCACGAAGCGCCGGACGCGGTGCGCGAGATGGAGCTGCTGATGGATACGATTCGCGCCGTGCGCAACATCCGCGCCGAAGTGAATGTGCCGATGAGCAAAAAGATCGAGCTGCTGATCAAACCGGGCAGCGAGGAGACGCTGGCGATTCTGCGGGCGAACGAAACGTATGTGCAGCGTTTCTGCAACACGTCGAAGCTGGAAGTCGACCTTGAGCTGGCGGCGCCGGACAAGGCGATGACGGCCGTCGTTTCGGGGGCGGAGCTGATGCTGCCGCTTGCCGGCCTGATCGACATCGCCCAGGAAATCGCCCGCCTGGAGAAGGAAGTGCAGACGCTGAACGGCGAAGTGGAACGGATCGAAAAGAAGCTCGGCAACGAAGGCTTCGTGGCCAAGGCGCCGGCGCGCGTCATCGAGGAAGAGAAGGCGAAGCTGGCCGACTACGCGGACAAACGGAGCAAGGTATCGGCACGTCTGGCCGAATTGAAGGAAACGCTCTAGGGCGTGTCTGAATACTCCGAGGGGAACAGATTGTGCCGAATTTTCGTCCCATGCAAGGAAGTTTTGAGCAGGCTTACCGGGGGTAAGTCAAGCAAAAGTGACGCAGCAGGGGGCGAAAAGGCGGTGCAAGTTGACCTCGAGCGGGTTTTCAGACACGCCCTAGCACACACGAAGCGGGTGTTGTTGTCAACACCCGCTCGCGATTTCATATATTAAAGGGATGAGTCAAATGGATCTTGCAGAAAGTCCGGCCGTCGCCGGATTCGGCACTTACGAGGAAGCCGTCCGTTGGATTACGTCGCGCGTTTCCTTCGGCATCCGCCCGGGGCTCCTGCGCATGGAATCGCTGATGGAACGGCTCGGCAATCCGCACCGGCGGCTGAAATTCATTCATGTGGCGGGCACGAACGGCAAAGGCTCGACCTGCGCCTATTTGAGCGCGGTGATCGCCCGCTGCGGGTACGACGTCGGCACGTTCACGTCGCCGTACCTGGAGAAGTATACGAACCGGATCAAGGTGAACGGCGCCGACATCGGCGAAGCCGATTTGCTGCGGCTGGTGAACGAGATGAAGCCGCATGTCGAGGCAATCGCCGCCGGCGAGCTCGGCGAACCGACGATGTTTGAAGTGAGCACGGCTTTGGCGATACTGTATTTTGCCAGGGTGGCGTATCCGGACTTTGTCGTCTGGGAAACCGGTCTCGGCGGCCGGCTCGATTCGACGAACATCGTGACGCCGATCCTGTCGGTCATCACGAATGTGCAGCACGATCATATGGAAATTCTCGGCGATACGCTCGAGAAGGTGGCCTTCGAGAAGGCCGGCATCGTCAAAAACGGCGTCCCCGTCGTCAGCGCGGTGGAACAGCCCGGCGTCGTGGAAACGATCGAAGCGGTGTGCAAGGAGCGGAAGGCGACGCTTTATTTGCTTGGGCGCGAGTTCGATTATGAGCCGGTGGAGTCGCAGCTGGATAGGCAAACGTTCGATTTTCGCGGACCGTTCCGCGGGCTGGAGCGGCTGCCCATCACGCTGAACGGCAGCCACCAGTTCAAGAACGCCGCCGTCGCCGTCATGGCGCTGGAGGTGCTGCGCCAGTATTACGCGTTGATCGTGGACGACGAGGAATTGCGCGAAGGGCTGGCGGCGACGCAGTGGCCCGGCCGGCTCGAGATGGTATCGGAGCAGCCGCGCATCCTGCTTGACGGGGCGCACAATCCCGAAGGAGCGGAATCGCTGGCGGCGGCGCTGCGCGTCGTCTATCGCTACCGGAAGCTGCGCTTCCTGATGGGCATGCTGTCGACCAAGAATCATTCGGGATACCTGGATCATATACTACCATTGGTCGATACGCTGATCGTGACGGAGCCGGTTTGGGTGAAAAAGATGGACGCCTCCGCCCTCGCCGATCTGGCGCGCAAGAAGGCGGCGGAAATCGGCGCAACCGTGGAAATCGTCGTCGAACCGGATTGGAAACTGGCGCTGGAGCAGCTTGAGCGGTCAACCGGCGAAGACGATTTGGCGGTAGTGGCGGGGACGCTTTATTTGATCTCGGACGTACGGTCGTGGATTTTGCATAAATCCGATTCTGAAAAAGGTTGGTGAGCGGGCCGTGAGTGTGACGGAACATGTGCATTTTATCGGGATCGGCGGCTACGGGATGAGCGCGATTGCCAAGGTGATGCTGGAAATGGGGTATCACGTGTCGGGCTCCGACCTGGCGCAGCAGGAATTGACGGAGAAGCTCGTCGCCAAAGGGGCGCAGGTGTATATCGGCCATGAAGCGGGCAATGTGCAAGGGGCCGATCTGGTCGTTTATTCGACCGCGCTGCCGAAAGACAATGTCGAAATCAAACGCGCCGAAGAGCTGAACATTCCGATTTTGCACCGTTCGCAGATGCTCGCCCGGCTCATGAACGACCGCAAAGGAATCGCCGTTGCGGGCGCGCACGGGAAAACGACGACGTCGTCGATGATTTCGCTGGTGATGGAAGCTTGCGGGCAGGACCCGACTTTCATCATCGGCGGAGAAATCATGAACGTCGGCAGCAATGCCAAAGCGGGCAAAGGCGAATATGTCGTCGCCGAAGCCGACGAAAGCGACGGCACGTTCCTGCAGTACCATCCGACGCTTGCCGTCGTGACCAATATCGAAGCCGATCATCTCGAAAATTATGACGGCGATTTCAATCAATTGAAAGCTGCGTACGCGCAGTTTCTCAGCCAGGTGAAGGACGGCGGCAAAGCGATCGTCTGCAGCGACGACGAACACGTGCGGGAGCTGATGCCGCACATCAACGGCGAAGTGGTGACGTTCGGCATCGATCGCGAAGCCGATTACAGGGCGACGGACATTCGGCTCGGCGACCGTCGGGTGTCGTTTGGCGTCGTCCACGCGGGCGTTCCGCTCGGCGAGCTGACGCTGTCGATTCCGGGGCGGCACAACGTGTACAACGCATTGGCGACGCTGATCGCCTGCCTGGAGGCGGGCCTTACGTTTGACCAGGTCGCAGCGACGATCACCGACTTCCGCGGCGCGAAGCGGCGGTTCCAGGTGCTGGGCGACCAGGACGGCATTCTCGTGATCGACGATTACGCGCACCACCCGACGGAAATCCAGGCGACGATCAGCGCCGCCAAGGCGACCGGCAAACGGATCATTGCCGTGTTCCAGCCGCAGCGGTATACGCGCACCTTTTTCCTGTTCGATCAGTTCAGCCGCGCTTTCGCCGAGGCGGATGAAGTGATCATCACCGACATTTACAGCCCGGCGGGCGAAAAGCAGATCGAAGGCGTCAGCTCCGGCCGGCTCGTCGAGCTGATTCGCATCAACAGCAACGCCAATGTCGAGTATGTGCCGACGAAGGAAGAGGTGCTCGACCGGCTGCTGGCGAGCGTGCACAGCGGCGATCTGGTGCTGACGATGGGCGCCGGCGACATCTGGAAAGCGGCCGACGGCCTGGCGAAAGCGATTCGCAGCCGGCACGTGTCGTAAGCTACAAAACCTGCCCCCGGCAATAGGGGGCAGGTTTTTTTGATAATAGCCAGTGAAAAATGGCTTATTTGCTCAACTTGGGGTGTCTCGTCGGAAATAACCAGTGAAAACACTGGCTATCTCAATCCCGGAACCCGAAAATCGACCATTTCAAAGAAATAACCAGTGATATTACTGGCTATTTCGGAGAGGCGGACCTTTTTTGGCGAAATAAGCCACAAAACATGGCCTATTTGGCAGACGGCACCGATCGGAGCGGCACAGAAGCAAAATTGGCTTGCTGCTGCGCTGACTCGCCTCTAACGCTCCCCCGCCGCACAGCGCCGCTTGTACTCCGCCGGGGTAATGTCGTACCCCTTCTTGAACAGCTTGATCAAATAATTGTCGCTGGCGATGCCGACCCGTTCGGCGATTTCGCCCAGGCTCAGGTCCGTGCTCGCCAGCAGCCGGGCGGCGTGTTCGAGCCGCGTCTTGTGCACGAAGTGGATCAGCGTGTCGCCGGTCTTGCGCCGGAACAGACCGCTCAAATAATGTTTGTCCATGGCGGCGTATTTGGCCATCGATTCCAGCGTGATGTCGGTATGATAGTGCAGCCGGATGTAGTGCACGATCTTGTTGATTTCCGGATGATCGGTGAACCGCGAATGCGCTTCGATCGTTTCGTTCAACCGGCGTTCGCCTTCGGCCTGCAGCCAGGCGAGCAGCTCGCCGTGGGTGCGGAAGCGGTCCGTGTCGAACGGGCCCGGCTCGCTGCGGCCGACGATGCGGTCGAACGTCGCCAGCAGCCGTTCGGCCGTCTGCTTGACCTGTACGCTCGGCACCGCCGCATGCGCCATGTCCGCCCAGATGCCGGCGAGCTGCCGGCGAAACTCGCCCGCTTTCATCTCCTCGAACGCCTGGAACAACTCGCGTTCCTGCGGCCAAGCGATCGTCTGCCGCCCCGCGGAAGCAGTCGCAACAGCCGCCGCCCCGGCTGACGCACCGACCGCGCCGACCGCGGTGCCGGCCGAACCGGCCGCTTCGCCGTACCAGACGGCGTCCAGCTTGCGCAGCGCTTGACGCCACTGCCGCGGCAGGTCGGCCGCATCCGCCGCTTCCGTACGCACCGCGTCCGGCAGCGTTGCCGCCCAGGCGGCGATGCTCGCTTCATCGCGCGGTTCGCGCTCGCGCCCCGCTTCGCGCCACAGAAACCACGTCGCGATCCCGGCTTTGGCGAAAGCGTGCGCTTGCAGCGGCAGCGGGTCGCCGCCCTCGTCCCGCGGCATGCTGCGGGCGTAACGCTCCGCTTCGCCGCCGGCAAGCGCCGCCACGATCGTCACCCTGCGGTTCGCCTTGCCTTGAAACTGCGGCGCGGCTTCAGGCGCCGCCGGTTGTTTATCCTGGCCGAACATCCGCTCCCACAGCTGGCCGTAATGGCGCAGGAACGGCCCCGCCGCGAGCTGCGCCTGCAGACTGTCGCGCTCGTCCAGCTTCGACCGCACCTTGAGCAGCAGCTGCCGCATCTGCTCGACGGTCATCGACAGCTTGAGCACATAGCTGAAAGCGCCGTATTCGAGCGCCTGCCGCGCATATTCGAATTCGTTCATGCAGGTGAGCATGACGAACTGCGAGTCGAGGCCGGCGCGGCGCACGTGCTGCAGCAGCTCGATGCCGTCCATGATCGGCATAACGATGTCGCTGATGATCAAATCCGGCTTGAGCTGCATAATCCGCTCCAGCGCCTCTTCGCCGTCGCCCGCCTCGCCGGCCAGCCGGAAGCCGAGCTGCTCCCACGGAATCAGCTTGCGCACCCGCTCCCGAACGGCTTCTTCGTCTTCAACGAGAAATACGGTCCGCATCCGGTTTCTCCTCCTCCGAATAAGGATTGGACAGCAGCAGCGGCAGCCGCATGCGCGCCAGCGTTCCTTCCGCCAGCGGCGTCAGCGTCAGCTCCGCTTCGCCGCGGAACATAAGCGCCAGCCGTTCGCGCAAATTAATAACCCCGATGCCCTTGCGATACTTGCGCGGCGCCGCCGACCGCGACACTTCCAGGCCAACGCCGTTGTCTTCCACTTCGAGCAGCAGCGTGTCGCCGGCGGAATACGCCCGAATAGCGATGCGGCCTTGCCGCTTCAGCGGCGTGATGCCGTGCTGGATCGCGTTTTCGACCAGCGGCTGCAGCCCGAACTTCGGCGCCAGCGCAAATTGCAGCGATTCGTCAAAATCGATCGCAATATCGAGTTTTCCCGCATAACGAATTTGCTGCAAATTCACGTAAGCGGAAATGAGCTCCAGCTCATCCTTCAAGTAGATCAGCTCCGATTCGCTGGCCAGGCTCGACTCCAGCAGCATGCCAAGCGATACGCAAGCTTCGGCGATCGTTTCCTCCTCGTGGCCTATGGCGATCCATTTGATCGTGTTCAGCGTATTGAGCAGGAAATGCGGGTTCATCTGGGTGAGCAGCATCTGGAAGCGAAGCGCTTCCTTTTGCCGTTCCTCGATTTTGAGCTTGCGAATGAGCGCGTCCATGTCGACGATCATCTGGTTGTAAGCATGCGTGAGCGAGGCGATTTCGCCGGCATACGGGTTTTCCTTCATTTGCTGCTTGAAATTGCTGTCCGCCGTGCGCAGCATATTTTTTTTCAACTGGAGCAGCGGCCTTGTGACCAATGACGAAATCAGCACGGTAAGGCCCAGGAACAGGCCGGTCAAGCCGAGCATCGTAATCCAGAATTGCCGCTTCATCTGCTGAATATTGCCGAGAAACAGGTTGAGGTCGAACTGGCAGCCGAGCTGCCAATGAAACGACGTCAGCGGAATCGAGCTGATGACGTAGGGGCCGTCCGACCGGGTATACAAACCGCCATCGCTTTTTCGGGCGGTCATATCGCGGATGGCGTGCGATTCGATCGTCATGGCCGGCTCCGTTTGCGTCAGCAGTCCCCCGTCGTTGCCCAGCAGAAAATAATTTTGCTTGACCGGGAATTTGGCCACGCTCGTCTTCAGCCATGTCGTATAGTCGAAAAACACGAATAGGAGGGCGTTTGGCGTTTCGCGATTGCCTTTGAGCGTCGTCGTCAGCGTCACGTAAGGCGTATTGCCGGGCGCATAACGGCCAAGCAAGTCGACCGGGGAGGCGTCCGACCACTCGCTGAGATACGGATTTTCCAGCAGGGCGCGAATGGCGGGCTGGCTGACGAAGGTGCGGTCGCTTTTTTGCAGCTCGGGAATGTAGGACATGTACAGCCCGCCGTTCTCGCCGGCCAGCAGAAATTGCACGGAAATGCCATTGCCGAAGTCGATCCGGTTCTCCATATCGGCAAATTTCGTTTTGACGATTTTCGTTTCTTCCGGCATCGTTCCCGGGCGGTCGAGGATGGCGATCATCTCCGGGTCGTTCTCGAACAGCAGCACCGCATTCTGGATCGACACCTTCATGTCCTCGAAGTTGCTTTTGAGGAAGGCGAGCTGTTCCCGGTTCTGGCTGACCAGATTGGCGCGGATCGTGTTGTCGATCGTACCAAAGCTGTAAAGCTGAAAGCCCGTGTACGGCAGCAAAATAAAAATGAGAAACGCCAGCATCAGCCGGTATTTGATTTGGGCCGGAAGCAGCTTGGCAATGATGCGGTTGGCCGGCATCGAAAGTCCCTCCTGGCGCCGAAGAATCGTGGTTTCATCGTAGCACAGCGACTGCCGACTGACCACCAGGCCACTAAAATCGTACGATGCAAAAGATAAAATCGTATCTGTCGAACGTTTCGGATCGGGTGCTACGATAAGGCTACTCAACCGACAAGGGCAGGTGAACACCATGAAAAATGCAGCCGCCGCCGGGCATCTCGCCAACATTACCGCGGGAGGCGCGCGCAAAAACGGGCTGCTACAGCGCATGTGGCGATACAAGGAGCTGCTGCTCATGCTCCTGCCGGGCCTTGCCTGGTTCGTCGTATACAAGTATTTCCCGATCTACGGCGCGCTCATCGCATTCAAGGATTACGACATTCTGAAAGGGATTACAAACAGCCCGTGGGCGAATCCGTGGTACAAGCACATCAAGTTTTTCATCGATTCGCCGTATTTCTCGCAGCTGATCGGCAACACGCTGCTGATCAGCGTGTACCGGCTGGCGTTCGGCATGCTGCCGCCGATCGTGCTGGCCATTCTGTTCAACGAATGCCGGGTCGGCTGGCTGAAGCGGTTTTCACAGACGGTGACGTACATGCCGCACTTTCTGTCCTGGGTAATCGTGTACGGCATTCTCGTCGCGCTGCTGTCGCAAAGCACGGGGCTCGTCAACCGCTGGATCGTCGACTCCGGCCATTCGTCGGTGCCGTTCCTCAGCTCGAACGACTGGTTCCGCACCATTCTGATCAGCTCCGACATTTGGCAGGGCGCCGGATGGGGCGCGATCATCTACCTGGCGGGCATTGCGGCGATCGATCCGACGCTTTACGAAGCGGCCCGCGTCGACGGCGCCGGGCGGTTCAGGCAAATCTGGCACATTACGCTGCCGGGCATTCGTTCCGTGATCGTGCTGCTGTTCATTTTGCGGCTCGGGCATATTATGGACGCCGGTTTCGACCAAATTTTCGTCATGTACAACATCAATGTGTACCAGGTCGCCGACATTATCGACACCTGGGTGTACCGCAGCGGTTTGGAGCAGCTCAATTTCAGCTTGTCGTCGGCCGTCGGCCTGTTCAAGTCGTTCATCGGGCTTGCGCTGGTGCTGGTCGCCAACCGGCTGGCGAAACGGTGGGGGGGCGGCATATGGTAAGCGGGGCCAAAGACCGCGTGTTCGACGCTTTTGTCGCAGCAGCGCTGATTGTCGTCATCCTGATCGTATTGTTTCCGCTGTTTTTCGTCGTGTCGAGCTCGCTGACGCCATATTCCGAGGTGCTGAAAAACGGCGGCTTCATCCTGATCCCGCACGCGCTGTCGTTCGAAGCCTATGCGACGCTGCTGAACCAGGCGCAAATTCCGCGCGCCTTTGTCGTGACCGTCATCGTGACCGTCGTCGGCACGCTGGTCAATTTGCTGCTGACGGTGTTCACCGCCTACCCGCTCAGCCGCCGGCAAACGCCGCTGCGCCAGACGTTTCTGTTCGTTGTCGTGTTTACGCTGCTGTTCAGCGGGGGGCTCATCCCCACCTATTTGATCGTCAAAAGCACGGGGCTGCTCAACTCGATCTGGGCGATGATTATTCCGACCGCGATATCGCCGTTCAACGTGCTGCTGATGAAAAGCTTCTTTCAGGAAATTCCCGACGATCTGTTCGAGCAGGCGCGCATCGACGGCGCTTCCGAAACGCGAATCATGCGCAGCATCGTGCTGCCGGTGTCGCTGCCGTCGGTGATGACGATCGGCTTGTTTTACGCGGTGGGACACTGGAACGAATTTTTTCAGGCCATCTTCTATATTTCCAAACGCGAGCTGTACCCGCTTCAAGTGCTCATCCGGCAAATATTGACTGCGGGCGAGTCGCTCGACAACGTGGATATCAAAGTGCCGACGATGTCCTTGCAGATGGCGTCGATTGTGCTGGCCAGCATTCCCGTCATCGCCGTATATCCGTTCGTGCAGAAGCATTTTGTCAAAGGGGTGATGCTTGGCGCGGTCAAAAGCTGAAGGCGGCATCCGAGGGGTCTTTGACTGAATGGGGCAAAAGGTTCACAACTTTCACTTTTGGGAGGGGCAATCGCATGAACAAACAAAGCAAATGGCTGGTTTCGGCAAGCGCGCTGCTTGCCGTAGGAACGGTGCTCGGCGCCTGCTCGAGCAAATCGGAAACGCCGGCGGCGCAACCGTCCACGGCGCCGTCCGCCTCGGCAACGGCATCCGCTTCGCCGTCCAAGGCGCCCGACGACGACAAGAGCAAAAAGTTCAAGATCGAAATCATGAAAGATTTGGGCGCCGGCGCGGCGATGCCGTCCGCGGACAAAGACGCGCTGCGCCCGGTGTTCGAAAAAGAGCTGAACATCGACTTCGTGCTCAATCCGGTGCCGGAATACGACAGCAAGCTGAACGTGCGCGTGGCGGCAAACGATTTTCCCGACGCGTTCGTGCTGAATAAACAGAAGGTCGACGATTTTTCCAAACGCGGCGTGCTGCTCGATCTGGCGCCGTACAAAGACAAGCTGCCGAACCTGCAAAAATATTTGGGCAACGAAATTTTCAACAACGGCGTTCAGAATGGCAAAATGTACTTCATTCCGGGTTTGCCGGGGCAGTCGCAGCGCTATTTTACGTACTGGATTCGCACGGACTGGCTGGCCAAGGTCGGCATGCAGCCGCCGAAAACGCTCGAAGAGCTGGCGGCGGTGGCGAAAGCGTTTACGTTGAACGATCCCGACGGCAACGGCAAGCAGGATACGTACGGCATTACCGGCAACGGGCTTGCCGCGTTCGACCCGATCTTCGGCGCATTTGGCGTCAACATGGGCATCGGCGATTTGCTGCAGGGCGAATTTACGATCAAGGACGGCGCGCTGCAGAACAGCCTGTACGCGCCGAAGATGAAGGACGCATTGACGTATATCAACCAGTTGATCAAGGGCGGCTACGTCGACCCCGAGCTGGTGGCGAACAAGTCGGCCAATGTGCGTACGGCGGCGTTCCAGGGCAAAGCCGGCATCGCCTTCATCGATTGGGCGAGTATGATGAAGGACGAATACGTGCAGCAGTGGAAGGCGGTCAACGCCAAGGCGGAATGGGCGCAGCTGGAAGCGATTCAGGGAACGGGCGGCCGTTCGAACAACGTGTGGGAAGTCGGAGCGGGCGGCGGCGGCATCGTGCTGCCGAAGTCGCTGGAGAAGGACCCGGCCAAGCTGAACCGGGTGCTGGCGCTGCTTGACTACATGGGCACGCAGAAAGGCGCTTATCTCAGCCAGTTCGGCATCGAAGGCGTGCATTACAATATCCAGAACGGGGTTGTGGTGCCGACGCCGAAGCTGGCCGAGGAAGGCACTTACTTCTTCTTGTATCAAATGTTCGGCCGCGACGACAAGGTATACCTGCCGTCGAAATTCGCCAAGCAGCAGCCGTACATCGACAACGCGTTCAATCAGCCGCACGAAATGTCTTACACGACCGAAGTTCCGCTGCCGGAAGGCTACAATGCGGCCGATGCGAGCCGTTACATCGCCGAGCAGCTCGTGCAGTTCGCCTACGGCAAAACGGCGATCGACCAGTACGACAAGTTCCTGTCGAACCTCGAGACGACGTTCAAGTACAAGAGCTTCCTGGACGGCGCGCAAAAATATTTCAAGGACAAAGGCGCGATCAAATAAACCGATAAGGCGGAGCGGACGGAAGGAGGAACGGCTGCGGCGCGTTCCTCCGAAGCCGTTCGAAGGAGGGAAATGGCATGCAACATATTGATGAGCAGCTTCAGACGGCGATTGCCGGCCAATATGACGTTATTGTGGCGGGGGCCGGCCCGGCGGGCGTGGCGGCGGCGATTCGTTCGGCGCGCTCCGGCGCGCGAACGGCGCTGTTCGAAGTGGCGGGCTGCCTCGGCGGCGTGTGGACGGCGGGCATGCTGGCGTGGGTGTTCGATTTCGACCAGGCCGGCTTCAGCCGCGAGCTGACGCGGGAGCTGGACCGGCGCGGGGCGCGCCGGGGGACGAACCCGGACAAGTACGTGTACGAAATCGAAGCGATGAAGCTGCTGCTGGAGGAAATGTGCGCGGAAGCGGGTGTGACCGTGCAACTGCATACGCGTGTCGTCGCGGCGACGAAGGACGGCAGCGGCCGGCTGCGCAACGTGATCACGGAGTCGAAGTCGGGCCGGCAGGCATGGTCGGCTGCTGCGTTCGTCGATTGCACCGGCGACGGCGACCTCGGGGCGCTGGCCGGCAACGGCTTCGACTACGGCCTCGAAGGGACGGGGGAAACGCAGCCGATGACGTTCATGGCGCTCGTCAATGTCAAGGACGCGGCGGCAATCAAGGAGTACATCTCCTTCTACGAAGGCGATCTCGACAAGGAGCTGCGCGAGCTGGCGTGGCAAGGCTTCCTGCGCGAAATCAACCGCGCCGGGCTGGAGCCGTCCTATATGCGGCCGACACTGTTCCATATTCGCGACCAGTTGGTTGCGATTATGGTCAACCACGAGTACGGCGTAACGCCGTTCGACGAAGCGCAGGTAACGGCGGCGACGCTGCGCGCCCGCCGCGAAGTAAGCGCCATCGTCGACGCGTTGCGCGCGCTGGGCGGGGTGTGGGAAGGCATCCAGTTGGTCGCTTCTGCCGACCAGATCGGCGTGCGCGACGGCAGGCGCCTCCACGGCCGCTATAAGGTGACGCGCGACGATATCGTGGCGGGAGCGCGTCACGAGGATGCTGCGGCGTACGTCAAATTTGGCGTCGACGTGCATTCGTTCAGCAAGGAGAAAAACCGCCACGAGAACGGTTTGTCCAACTACGGCATCAAGTCGAAGCCGTACGACATTCCGCTGCGCGCGCTGATCGCCCGCGATGTCGACGGCCTGCTGATGGCCGGACGGTGCATCAGCGGCGACTACATCGCGCATTCCAGCTACCGCGTCACCGGCAATTCCGTCGCCACGGGCGAAGCGGCCGGCGCGGCGGCGGCGCTCAGCGCGGCGAGCGGCGTGCTGCCGCACGAGCTGGCGTGGCCGGACGTGCGGCGGCTGATGGATCGCGAAGACGCGTAGCGCAGGCGAAAGCGAAAGCCGCCCCCGTTGCCTCGATAGTTGAGGCCGGGGGCGGCTTTTTCCCGTCACTGCTTCGCATCTCGCTTCGGAACTTTGTGATCCACCGTATCGAGAAAATCTCTCGCCGTCCGCACCACATATCGCACATCTTCAATCGGTCTTTCCATGAGCAGCTGTTTATGAAGATCAAGGAGCAGCTTCTTTTCCCCGATTTCGCCCGAACGGTTTAATTCGTGGAAATTGAACAATTCATTCGGAGCAATCTCCAGCGCATTCATCAGGACATCCAATGTGTCCAGCGAAATATTTTTCCGCCCCCGCTCAATATCCGAAATATGCGATTTGCTCATGCCTTCCTTGCCGGTTTTTTCAGCTACTTGCGCTTGGGTGAACCCTCTATTTTTGCGAATCATTCTTAACTGCTCGCCGACCAACCTGCGAAAGTCAGACATGCCTGCCACCACCTCAAAATGAGGGTATTGAATTATGTGGTAAAATGAGATACCTTCAGGGAATTATTATGTTTATAAAATACGCTATCAGTGGTACAATTTAATTGATTTGCTTCTGTGAAGATAATTGCGCGCTTATGTCCGCCAACGTCCGGGATCAGACGAAGCGGGTGGAAGGAGGAATGAGCCGGTGGTTCGGCTGGAGGAAATAACCGTCGGGGCAAGGTTGTTTGGTATCGCGGGGAGCGCGCAGGTAAACGTTGTGGCAGTCAAATGGTACGGCAACGCCGCCCTGGAGATTACGTTCAAGCATGCTTGCGGCCAACTGGCCAACCAGCTCCTGTACAGGGAGGACGAGGACAAGTTGAGCGCTTGCGTCAACTGCCTGCCGCGGCGTTTCGACGCGGACGCGAACCTGCTGCGGCTCGTGTCGGAAGCATACCGCATCGGCCATGCCCCTATCTTTGACCCATATCTCGCCTTGCATACGTCTGCCATCGAACCGCTGCCTCACCAAATTGCTGCCGTTTACCGGAAAATGCTCTCGCGGTTGCCGCTTCGTTACGTTCTGGCAGACGGCTCCGGCGCAGGCAAAACGATTACGGCCGGGTTACTCATCAAGGAACTGTTCATGCGCGGCGACCTGAAACGATGCATGATTGTTGCGCCGGGAAATGTGGCGGAGCAGTGGCAGGACGAACTCGACCGCAAGTTCAACCTGAGATTTGTCATGTTGACGAACGACCGCATCGAATCGGCGGTTACGGGAAATGGGTTCACGGAGGAGAACCTGATCATCGTTCGTCCGGAAAAGTTGTCCCGCAACCAGGGGATTCTGGAGAAATTGCGGGTCACGGACTGGGATTTGATTGTTTGCGACGATGCGCACAAGATGTCGGCCACGGTCAAGGGCGGCGAAGTCAAGTACACGAAACGCTTCCAGCTTGGCCGGTTGCTCTCGTCCATTACGCGGCATTTCTTGTTATTGACCGCGATACCGCACAATGGCAAAGATGAGGATTTTCAGCTCTTTATGTCGCTGATCGACCAGGACCGTTTTGGAGGAGTACCGCGAAGCGGCGGTCAAGCTGTGGAGGTGTCGGATGTGATGCGGCGGCTTGTGAAAGAGGACTTGCTGAAATTTGACGGCACGCCGCTGTTTCCCGAACGCAGAGTGCATACGGTCAACTACGGCCTTTCGCCGCTGGAAGCGATGCTGTATACCGCGGTCACCGACTATGTGCGGGACGAGTTGAACCGCGCCGAATACCTGAACAGCGAACCCTGGTCTACCGTCGGCTTCGCGCTGACGATTTTGCAGCGTCGTCTTGCTTCCTCGCCGGAAGCGATCTATCAATCGTTGAAACGCCGCCGTGAGCGTTTGGAGAGCCGCCTCGCGGAGGAACGGCTGGGCGGGTGCGCGGCTGCCTATATCGCTCTGGGCGATGACGATTGCGACTATGACGATATGCCGTCCGCGGAGTTGGAGGACACGGAGGAGGAGGTCGTCGGCCAGGCCTCCGCCGCCCGGACCATTGGGGAACTGGAAGCGGAAATCGCCGCGCTGATCAAACTGGAGCGTATGGCCGGCGACGTCCGTCAGAGCGGCGAAGATGGCAAGTGGGACGAACTTGCCAATCTGCTCCGTGACAATGACCATATGTTCGGCGGCGGCGGGTTGCGCGAAAAGCTGATTATTTTCACCGAACATCGCGACACGCTCCGCTACCTTGCCGCCAAAATTCGCTCTTTGCTCGGCAGCGAGGAAGCCGTCGCAACCATTCACGGCAGTATGCTTCGCGACGAGCGGCGCAAGGTAGAGGAACTGTTCATGCGCGACAAGGCAGTGCATATTCTCATCGCCACCGATGCGGCATGCGAAGGCATTAATTTGCAGCTTGCTCACTTGATGATCAACTACGACCTGCCGTGGAACCCGAATCGCCTGGAACGGCGTTTCGGGCGCATTCACTGCATTGGGCAAACGGAAGTTTGTCACTTGTGGAACCTCGTGCCGCGGGAAATTCGCGAACGATTGAATCGGATCGTCGATCATTCGCTGAACCGCGCGGAATTGTACAGACTGCCTGATGAGCACGCCCTGAACGAAGACGCGATGGACGTGAGCCAGGTGATGGCCATTCGTGAGGACATGGAGCGGACGGAAGCTTACAAACTCCAACCGCAATTTATTAAGGCGTTTTTTATAGAAGCCTTCCGGAGCGTCGGCGGCATAATCCGCCCGCGAGAAAAGGGACGCTACGAAATCTCTTCCGTGCCGTTCGCCCTTCGCAACCGCGGTGCGCAGCTCGGGTTCGGCGAGCCGGTGCTTTCGTACTACGAGCGGGTCTGCTTCGACAAGACTTGCCGCAGCGAACAGGGACAAGCTCCCGCCGTACGGATTGCCCCCGGGCATCCGCTTCTGGAAGCAACCGTCGATCTTGTGCGCGAGCGCAATGGAGATGTGCTGAAACGCGGCGCGGTATTCGTCGATGACAGCGACTGCGGCACGGAAACACGCTTGCTATGCTATGTAGAGGATTGTGTGCAGGACGGCATGATCCTGCCGAACGGGAGCAGGCGCGTGATCTCCAGGCGCGTTCATTTTGTGGAAATCAAGGCGGACAAATCGGCGGCGAACGCCGGATATGCGCCGTATCTTGACTATCGCGCCGCCAACGGCGACGAACAAGCCGTCATTCTGCCATTCCTGAACAGTCAGCAATGGCTTCGGACGAACGTGGAGGATATTGCGATTGGTTATGTCATCGACGCCATGATCCCTGCCCACGTCAGGGAAGTGAAAGCGCGCAAAATCAAACTCATCGACAAGACCGCAAAAGCCGTCAAGGAGCGGCTGACCGCCGAGATCCGGTACTGGGACCTCCGCTCTGTCGACCTGAAGCGGAAGCAGACGGCGGGCAAAATCGGCGCCAGGTACAATTCGCAGGTGACGTCCCGTCGCGCCGGGGAACTGGCCGCCCGCATGCAGAAGCGGCTCGCCGAACTGGAAGCGGAAAAGCTTATCTCCGCGATGCCGCCCATCGTGGTTGGCGGGGCGATAATCGTACCGTGCGGGCTGCTGAATAAGCTGTTGGGCAGATCCGACACCTTTGAAGGACAAGAAAAAGCTCATAGAGGTGGTGCTGCCGGATCGAACCAAAATAGCCCACGAAAAATGGCTTATTTGCCCCATTTCGCCCCCCTCGTCGGAAATAGCCAGTGATTTCACTGGCTATTTTAGTGAGGATGCCTGCTTTTTACAAAATAGGCCATAAATCATGACCTATTTTGCAACACCTTCATCGAGCGTGCTCCGCACCGACTCTAATCGCAACTATACCGAGCCGATTCGCTATACAGCGGATCGCCTGCCAAAGGGATGGCCGAATAGTCGGTCAGCTTGTTGCGGTACAACGTACAGCGGTGTTCGTACCGTTCTTCGCGAAAGAGCATGGCCGGCAAATAACGGGGAATCAGCTCCCCGACGCCCAGGTTGCCGTCCGCCAAAATCCAGTCGATTGCTTTCCAATCCAGAACGCCTTCGTCCACTTTCCGCGGAGTCCGGTAGGCTTCATCCGGCGGAAGTTCGGCCAGGAACGTATACATGCCGCCCGAGTCGGTTTCGTCCACTTGCCAGGAAACAATGCCTTTGAAATGTACCTCGGCCGCAGTCAGCCGGATTCCCGTTTCTTCCCATGCCTCGCGCAATATGCACGCCAGCGGGGTTTCGCCCGGTTCGATTTTGCCGCCTACCCCGTTCCAGAGTCCTTTCGCCGGAGCATGGTCCCGATTGAGCATGAGCAAACGATCGTTTTGTTTGATGAAACCGAGCGTATAACGGAACATGAGCGTTTATCTTCTCTCCTGATATCGAATATTGATTTCTATCATATCATTTGTCCCCGCAATCGGGCATCCCTTTCCGCATGCTTCCGCATACTGGCATAGTTCGTCCCTTGTCCGCATAGCATGGTAACAAGAAAGGACAAGGGAGCGATTGGGCGATGAACAAGGCGCGCATTACATATCGGATCAACCGGGAACCGGGCAAGGAAACCGCAGCGCAAGGCGAAACGCAGCGAGTGATTCCGCTGTACGGGGAAGAGTATCACGTCGTCGAGGAAAAGGTGCAGCCGGCCAAAAAACAGGAGCCGGTTGCCGAAGCGCAGCAGCGCGGGCGCGGCCCGGAACCGGGTTACGCGGCCAAATCCGAGCCAGTGCCGACCGGCTGGAACAGCCCGTTCGACGAGGAGACGGAGCGGATCGAACGGCTCATCCTCGAGTCGAACGAACGGCGGCAATCGGCGCGGGACCGCACAGACGAACGGCGGCCGCCGGTCGGCAGCCATGCGGACGAGCGGGAGCGGGAACGCGGCAGGGCAGAACGCCAGCGGCCGTTCGAAGCGCAGGAGCCGGTAACTGGAGAGCATGACCGGCAAAGCCGGGCATGGCAAGAGGAAATGCGCGGCGGCGATCGGTACGGCAAGGCGGCGGGACATGCCGCCGGACAGCCGTCGCCCGGACACGGCGGCGAGGCGCAGCCGCCATACAGGCAGGCTGGAGCGCGACGTGAGCTGCAGCCGCAGCGGGACTGGGAGCTGGCGCCGGACCCGATCACGAACGAATGGCTTCCGGTGGAGCGGCAATCGCAGCGGATGCCGGCGAAGGGCGATCGCCGGGAGCAGGAGCGCAAACCGGTGCGCGGCTCCGGCGGCATGCGGCTCGAGGACGAGTGGGACTACCGGATGCACGACGCCGGCTTACGCGACGACCGGTATCAAGGCCGCCTGGACGATTACGATCGCCGCGATGACGATCCGCCGCCGCATCCGCCTCTTTCGGTGACGGGACCGCGGTACGTGCGCCATTCGCGGACGCCTTGGATGAAAATCGCCGCTACGGTCGTCGGAGCGGTCATAACCGGCGGCTTGCTTGGTTTGCTGGTGCTGTCGCTGTTCTCCGGCCAGTCGCTCGGCGAGCTGACGAAGCTTGGCGGAAGCGGCGGCTCGGCCAAGGAAACGTCGGCGACGACGGACAAAAATGCATCGGCCGCCCCCGCATCGGCATCTACCGACGGCAAATCGGCCGCCGGCGTCAAAGACTCGGCGGTTGGCGCAAACGCTGCGGCGAATACGATTGCCGTGTCGATTCCGGCCAAGTCATACGTTTTTCTGCAAAATGGCGGCTTCGCGGGTGAGCAAGGCGCGGCTACGGCACAAGCCGAGCTGCGCAAAAGCGGGTTTGCCGGCGTCACCGAAGCGGCGGACAAATATTACGTCTATGCCGGCGTCGCCGGGACGAAGGAGGACGCGCAAGCGCTGAGCGATCAGCTGAAAGCGAAAAAGTTCGAAGTATACTTGAAAACCGTAACGATTCCCGCCGCCAGCAGGATCGTCTGGAATGGCAAAGCGGAGGCAGTGCAAACCTATATCGCTCAATCCGACAAGCTGGCGCAAATGATGAACGCGCTGACGCTGCTCAAGCTCGAAAGCGGGCAAACGACGCCGCTTGAGGACGCGACGTACCAATCGCTCGCATCGGCGCACCAAAGCTGGTCGCAAACGGTGGCGGGAGCAGCCGAAGGCGCTTCGTCCGAAGCGAAAGCGCAGCTGCAAAAAATGAACAACGCGCTCGACACCGCCAAGCTGTCGATCGACGAATACAAAAAAAATCGTTCGATCGCGATGCTCTGGCAAGCGCAATCGAACGTGATGGATTATCTTGTGGCCGAAAAGAAGCTGCTGCAACTCGTGACGCCGGTTTAACCGGCGTCTTTTGCCGCGTTGACGTAACGATCGAGCATGACGCTCATTTCGGCGCGGGTTACTTGCCTTTGCGGTGCGAATTTGTCGTTCGACGCGCCCTGCACGATACCGGCAGCGGCCAGTCTGGCGATTGCGGAGGCCGACCACGCTGTCGGCGCCACGTCCGTGAACGGCAGTTTCCCTGTTGCGGCGGAGCCGGAAGCGGGGATGGCCAGCTGCAGCAGCCGGTCGAGCAGCACGGCGCTTTCCTCGCGGGTTACCGGCGCGTTCGGCCGGATCGTGCCGTCCGGATAGCCTTGCAGCCAGCCGCTGGCCGCCGCCTGCCGCATCGCGTCGTACGCCCAGTGCGTCGCCGCCAGGTCGCGGAACACCGGCACGTTGCATATCGGTTCCTTGCCGCCCGTCCCGTAGACGGCGGCCGTTACGCCGGAGCCGGCGGCGGGCGTTTGCGCCGTCGCGCACGGTACGATCGCCGTATCGACGGCGCCCGGAGTCCCGGCGAAGACGCGCCCCAGCATCGTCACCAGCTCCGCGCGCGTCAGCGGCTGATTCGGATAAAACAAGTTATTGGCACCCTGGACGTAACCCAGCGCGTATAATCGCATGACGGCTTGCTGCGCCCAATGCTGGCCGAGATCGGGAAAGATCGGCGGCCGGAAAGCTTCGATGCCGTCGGCGATCGCCAGCGCCATGCTTGTCCGTTTCTCGGGAATGGCGAGCAGCGCCGCCTCTGCCGGGTTGCTGAGAAATGCCGTTTCCACGAGCACGCTCGGAATCGTACCCATGCGCACCACGTGCACCGCACTGGGCACGATGCCTTTGTTGCCGAGTCCCGTACCGGCGAGAAACGATTGCAGCATCTGCGTCGCAAACGCGCGATTGACCGCGCTGAGCGCCCGCATCGCTTCGCTTGCGGGATAGTCGGCTTGCGGGTAGTCGTCGTCGTAATAAAGCACCATCGAGCCGGTCATGCTGGCGTTTGGGTAAGAATTGGCATGGACGGAGACGAACAAATCGGCGTTTTGCCCGTTCGTGAACGAGACCCGGTCCGGCAGCGCGATGAACCGGTCGTCTTCGCGCGTCATGGCTACCATGTAGCCGCGGCGCTGCAGCTCGTCGCGCAGCTTCAGCGAGATGTCGAGATTGACCGTTTTTTCCTGCAGGCCGCCCACGCCGATCGCGCCGGGATCGTAGCCGCCGTGACCGGCGTCGACGACGATTTTCACAGCTGAAGCGGGATAGGGAAAGACGAATGCGCAAAGCAGCGCAACGGCCGTAAGCTGCAGCCACTTCTTCATTGCGGGTCCTCCTTGGTGTCTATGGCGGCAGCCGGGAAGCTGCATGATTGTATAGTAAAATGTAATCGGTTTGCAGGGTTATCTCACAATTGTACTAGGAATGAGAGAGAGAAGGAATCCGGAAATTTCATCCAGAGTCCGCGCGATTGCACGATGAGCACCTCCAGTAGACGACCGTAGTCGCGATTTCATATAATAGTTATAGCTCGAAGCAAGTCGGCGTAGCAGGCCCGGCAAGGATAACGTTGGACGAATGGGAAGAGGATATCAGGTGAAAAAAAACAATTGGGTGCTGCTGATTTGCCTTATCCTCGGATTGGTGGCGGGGATGATCGTTTCGGAGTTGCTCGCTCCCGTGTCGGGACTGTCGGTGCTGACCAAGTCGGTTTCGCTCACGTGGCAGCCGAAGGCGGACCTTAGCGTCATCAAATACGATCTCGATTTGCAGATCAAGCTGAATTTGTTGTGCATCATCGGCGTCGCCGCGGCGTTCTGGATTTACCGGAAGCTTTAGCGGCGCATCGAAGCCGGCGTCGAAAGGAGATTCGTTCATGGTTGAACAGGCAACAATTGCAACACGGGCGCTGGTGCTCGCTTCTTCTTCGCCGCGCCGGCAAGAACTGATTCGTACGTTCGGCTTGCCTTATCGCGTAATCGTCAGCGATGCGGACGAATCGGTGGAGCCGGGGCTTGCGCCGGAGCAAATCGTCGAAGCGCTGTCGCTGCGCAAGGCCGAAGCCGTTTGCGGCAAAATGCGGACCTGCGAGCCGGGATCGTCTCCGGCTGCGGGGATCGTGATCGGCTCCGACACGATCGTTGTGCTGGACGGCGTCGTGCTCGGCAAGCCGGCGGACGAAGCGGACGCGCGGCGGATGCTGGCTGCTCTGCAAGGGCGAACGCACAACGTCTACACCGGCGTCGCCTGCGTCGATGCGGCCGCGCCGGCAACGGAGCCGCTCCAGTGGGAGGAAGGCACTCGCTTCGGCGATATCGGCCGGTACCGCGTATGGCCGGAGCCGCCGGGCGCGGAAGCCAACATTGCGGTCGGGCATACGGTCAGCCGCGTGACATTCCGGCCGATGAGCGACAGGGAAATTGCCGCTTATGTAGAAACCGGCGAGCCGCTCGATAAGGCGGGAAGTTACGGGGCACAGGGATTGGGAGCTTGTTTTGTCGAAAAAATCGAAGGTGACTTTTACAGCGTGATGGGGCTTCCATTAAATATGCTGTATCAGATGCTGCTGAAGTTCGGTGTGCGGTGCATGCCAACGGAAACTTAAGGAGTCGAAACCGGCAGGAGAGTCAGAATTCGAGCATACATGCGAGCGAGTCCCATCTTGCGAGGGACTCTTTTTTGTACCCCTTCAGCCGCCGGGATGTTGCGAGCGCGTCGAACGCATTTTTTTGACCGTTAAATAAACAATCAGAATGACTGCGGCGCAGATGCCCGCCCGCAGCGAGTATTTGCTGACAAGATGGATGCCCCGCTCCCAATTGTCGCCGAGCAGATAACCGATCGTGCAATAGACGAGCACCCACAGCAGCGCTCCGGTATGGTTGAACAGCAGAAACGTGCGCAGCCGGATGTGCAGCATGCCCGACAAATACCCGGTGAAATGGCGCAGGCCCGGGATAAAATAGCTGACGAGCAGCAGCTTGGTGCCGTATTTGGCGAACCAGGTTTGCATGTTGGCGATGCGCGCCGGACTCAGGAAGATGAACTTCCCGTAGCGTTCGAAAAAAGGAAGCCCAAGTTTGCGCCCTAGCGCATACGTTATTGTAGTGCCCGCGGTGGCGCCGGCGAAGACGACCGCGTATACGGCCCACAGCGCCAAATTTCCGCCGTCCGCCAGATGGCTTGCGTATGCCATGGCAAGCTCGCCGGGAAACGGCAGCGCTACCGATTCGGCCAAGAGCCCCAGGAATAGCAGCCAATAACCGTATTGCTCAAACAATTGCTCCAAACCGTTCATGATCGTTCGCCTCGTTTTCCGGAATGTTCCCAGTATAACTGTGCGGGCAGCCGCGGTTATCGGGCCGCGGGCCGAATTTGCCGCCCGACCATGGTCGAGGCGGAGGCCGGTTTTTTGTCGCGGAGGAATCGCTCGGTTTTTGTCGAATATACAAGGGCAACCTTTTGTATCATCCATTCGAGTCCATTTCCGGGAGGCGTTTTACTATGCAACGCAAGTTTGCCGCCACGATCATGACCTCCGTTTCCATATCGCTGCTGCTCGCCGCCTGCAACGGATCGGAACCGGCAATCGCCGTGCCTACCGCCACGGCTACACCGACCGCGACGCTTACGCCGTCGCCAACACCGACGCCTACTCCAACACCAACGCCGACCCCGACGCCGACACCCACGCCAACGCCGACCCCAACGCCAACACCGACGCCGACCCCAACGCCGGTGAAATCGGTCGCGCCGCTGCCGGCAGACAAGAAGCCGATTTCCTGGTACTACATGAAAAAAGGAAAAGGCGTCGTACCGGATTTCCCGGCAGACGTCAAGAAGCTGCAGCCGACGGACAAGGCGGCCTGGGTCGGCAAAGGCAAAAAAGTGTATTTGACGATCGACGCCGGCGGGCCGATGGGCGATACGGACAAACTGCTGAAGGCGTTTAAGGACAATCATGCGGTCGGCAACTTTTTTATCGCCGGCTACAATATGAAGGCTTACCCGGACTTCATCCGCAAGCTGGCGGCGGACGGCCACATCGTCGCCAACCATACGATGACGCATAAAGACCAAACGACGTTGTCCGACGAAGCCGTAAAGAAGGAAATCGAAGATTTCAACGTCCTTTACAAGCAGATTACCGGCAAGGATGTTGCACCTTTCTACCGCTTCCCGTACGGGACTTACAATTATCATCTGATGACGCTCGTTTCGAACATGGGGTATACGTCCGTCTTCTGGTCGGTCGCCATGCGCGACTGGGAGCCGCGCGCAGGCGGCGCGGAAGAAGCCTACCAGGACGTCATCGGCCAGCTTCACGACGGCGCCGTCATCCTGATGCACGAAGGTTCGGAAGACAACATCAACGCGCTTGACCGGATTATCAAAGAAATTCAGCGGCAAGGCTACGAGCTGGCGCCGATGACCGATTTGGCCAAATGATCGTCTGCCGCACGGCGCTCCGGGTTTGACAACGGCTTTCGCGCATAGCATAATCGGAACATATGTCCCGGTACGTTTCGAGCGAACCGCTCATACGCTATGGATGAATTCTAACTTTGACGCAAAGGAAGCGTATTTGCTTGGAGCAGGCTATCGCGATATTGGATTCGGGCGTCGGCGGGCTTACCGTCGTCAAGGAAGTCATGCGGCAGCTGCCGCAGGAAAAAATTATTTATTTTGGCGATACTGCAAGAACGCCGTACGGTCCTCGTCCGTATGAGGAGATCAACCTGTTTACGCGTCAAATCGTCGATTATTTGCTGCAGTTTCGGCCCAAAATGATCGTCATCGCCTGCAACACCGCAACTGCGGTCGCCATAGACCGGATTCGTTCCGTTGTCAATATCCCGGTCGTCGGCGTCATCCATCCCGGCGCAAGGGCGGCAATCAAAATGTCGCGCCGCGGCATCGTCGGCGTCATCGGCACGGAAGGCACGATTCGAAGCAAGGCGTACGAGCATGCGCTAAAGGAAATATCGCCTTATATCGAGGTAGTCAGTCTTGCCTGCCCGACACTTGTCCCGCTCGTCGAGGAAGGCAAGTTCAACACGGATGAGTCGCGCGCCGCAGTAAGGGAAGCATTGACGCCGATTCGCACTTATCCGCTCGATTGCCTGATTCTTGGCTGCACGCATTACCCGTTTCTGAGCAAAGATATCGAAGCTGTCATGGAACGTCCCGTTGCGCTCATCAGCTCCGCCGAAGAAACGGCGCGCGAGGTCAGCACGATTCTGTATCACCGCGGCCAGCTGGCGCGGTCGAAGCAGCTGCCGGTGCACCAGTTTTTTTGCAGCGGCGACGCGAGGATGTTTCAGCAAATTGCGCAAACGTGGCTTGGCGAGCACATCATGGTATCGCCTGTCGTCTGGCAGGTGCCGAATATTATTTGACTTGCCGCATAAGGATATAGGGCAGCGAAAGCGCCTCCGCAACGCTCGGGTGTAGAGCGTGCGGAGGCGTTTCATTTTGCGGGGGGCGGAGGATCAAGATGCAGCAAAAGGATGGGAAGGACCAACAGCGATATGTCAGCCGGCAAGGAGATACGATCGTGCGAGTCGCCCGCCGATTCGGGATCAATATGACGGCACTTCTGGCGGCGAATCCGCTTGTGACGGAAGGGGAAGCGCTGCAAGCCGGCACGGAGTTGGTTGTGCCTTCTGCGGTTGGGCTGGCGGAAAGCCAGCCTCCGCCGGGCAGGGGGCTGCATGCCGACGAGCCCGCGCCGTACGGGTTTGCCGAGTTGATGGACGACGTGGCGGCGCTGCAGCGGCGGTTTTCATTCTTGCATACGGAGACGATTGGCACCAGCGTGCTCGGGCGACGGATCGTTGCGCTGCGCATCGGCACCGGCGGGAAGGTATGGTTCGCCAATGCGGCGATGCATGCGAACGAGTGGATCACGGCGCCGCTGCTTGTCCGGTTCGCCGCCGATTGCGCCGCCGCGCTGGAAGCGGGCGAGCGGTTTCGCGGACGGGACATGGCGCGGCTGCTGGCGGAGTCGTCCGTATGGCTCGTGCCGTTGGTCAACCCGGACGGCGTCGAGCTTGTGCTGACCGGGTTGCCGGGCGAGCCGGCTTACGACGCGCAGTTGCTGCAGTGGAACCACGGCGTGCCGCGGTTCACGCGCTGGAAAGCGAACATTCGCGGCGTCGATTTGAACGACCAGTTTCCCGCCGGCTGGGAAACGGAACGAGATCGCCGCGCGGCGGAAGGGCCTGGGGCGCGCGACTACGGCGGCCCGGCGCCGCTCAGCGAGCCGGAAGCGGAGGCGTTGGCGCGGTTTACGCGCGAGCGCGATTTTCGACTCGTCCTGGCGTTTCACACGCAGGGGCGGGAAATTTATTGGAACTACCGCGACTATGAGCCGCCGGAGGCGGAGGAGCTGGCCGAACGCTTCGGCCGGGTCAGCGGCTATCGGCCGGTGAAGCTGTCCGGCAGCGATGCCGGCTACAAGGACTGGTTCATTGCGGAATATCGCCGCCCCGGTTTTACGGTGGAGCTCGGCTTCGGCGTCAACCCGCTGCCGGTGTCGCAGCTCGACGACCTGTACGAGGAAGCGGCAGCGATTTTGCTGGCGGCGTTTGATGCGTGAGCGGGGCTGCTGCGCAGCCGGCCGGTGCGGCGGCGTGGAGCAGATTTGGCTGCTGTTTCCAGGGGCGCGTGGCCTGAGCCGCCGCCTTCGGAGAAATAAGCCATGTTTTGTGGCTTATTTCGTTGAAAATGAGCTTCAGCCGAAAAATAGCCAGTAAAAACACTGGCTATTCGGCTGAAAAGCTCGATTTCGGGGCCATTTTTACGAAATAGGCCCTATTTTCGCTGGCTATTTTCGTTGAGGCGAGTGTTTTCTGGCGAATAGGCCATTTTTTATGGGCTATTTTCAGCGCTCATCCTTTAGCGGGGTGCTTTTCCCTGTTTCGTCGCGGCCCTCGCCACTGTGCTTCGCTAGCTGTCAGTACCAGTTGTACTCGCTACTTCCCTCCGTCCTCGTCACGAACCTCGCCAATGCGCCACTTCTCCGTCCCCCACCAGTTGTATCAGCTACTTTCCCGTCCTCGTCACGAATCTCGCCATTCCGCCACTATTCCCGCTCTCCACCAGGTTTTTCAGTTGCTTTTCCATCACCGCGCACTGTCCCCGTCCCCGCCACCGCCTCACGCGCTTTTTGCCGCCATTCGTGTTGTTTCCCGATTTCTGATATGATGAAAAGGTACCGCAACTTGCCCGAGGAGGTGTCCCGGATGCGCAAATGGTTGTCGCTGCGGCAATGGTCGCATGTGTTTCGCGTCGTGTGGCGCGTGCTTCGGTCGAAGGAGGTGCCGCTCGGCATGAAGCTGCTGTTCGTTGTGCCGGTGTTGCTGTATTGGGTGCTGCCCGATGTCATGCCGTTCATCCCGATCGACGATATCGCGGTGACGATGCTTCTGGCCGGCTGGTTCGCGAGCTGGATGGAGCGGAAGTACAACATTCGAATCGATGGAGAAGCGGGGAACGTGAAGCCGTGATGGAACTGGGCAAAATCAAACAGGATCGCATATCCGACCAAATAGCCGGCCGCATCAAAACGATGATCGCCGGCGGCCAGTTCAAGCCGGGGGACAAGCTGCCGGCGGCGCGCGAGCTGGCCGAAACGTTCGAAGTCGGCCGTTCGACGATCCGCGAGGCGCTCAGCGCGCTCAAAGCGATGGGGCTCGTCGAAAGCCGCCAGGGCGAAGGCAGCTACGTGCGCAAAGTGGCGCCCGACGAAGTGAACATGCCGGATCTGCAATCGCTGCTGCTGGGCAGCGACACGATCCTTGAGCTGCTCGAAGCGCGCAAGGCGCTGGAAGTGGCCAACGCGGCGCTTGCCGCCGAGAAGCGGAGCGAGGAAGATTTGGCAGCGTTTCGGGGCATACTGAAAACGATGAAAGACCACCTCGGCAACGAAGAGGAAGGCGAACGCGCCGACATGGCGTTTCACTTGTCGCTCGCCGGCGCTACGGGCAATTCGATCATGGCGCGCCTGCTCGAAACGATTTCCGCGCAGATGGAGCTGGCCATCCGCGAAACGCGCCGGCTGCAAATGTACGCCAGCCGCACCGTATCCGAACAGCTGCTGCGCGAGCATGAAGAAATATTCGACGCGATTTGCGCGCGCGACGCGGCGTTAGCCCAGGAAAAGATGAAGCAGCATCTGTTCCACGTAGAACGCGTGCTGATCCGTTTTCTCAAATAAAATTTCTCCAACTAAACTGGCGCCCTTGCGCAACAAGGGCTTTTCAAATCGCAACTTATCTGATAACCTGACAAGTATAAAAGATGTCGAAAGGAACGTTACCAATGAGAGTTTCCTTGTTTGTTACGTGCCTGGCCGACCAGTTGTACCCCGAAGTGGGCGAAAGCGTCGTCCGGCTGCTCTCCCGTTACGGGTGCGAGGTCGATTTTCCGCAGGCGCAGACGTGCTGCGGCCAGCCGGCGTTCAACAGCGGCTACCAGGACGAAGCGCGCGAAGTGGCGCGCGCGATGATCCGCGCGTTCGAGCACAGCGACTATGTCGTGTCGCCGTCGGGCTCCTGCACCGGTATGGTGCACCATTATTATCCGCATCTGTTCAAGGACGAACCGGAATGGTTGCGCAAGGCGGAACAACTGGTCGAGAAGACGTACGAGTTTTCGCAATTTCTTGTCAACGTCCTGGGCGTTACCGATCTCGACGCGGTGTTCCGCGAGAAAGTGACGTACCATCCTTCCTGCCACGCCATGCGTTTGCTTGGGGTGAAGGAGGAGCCGCGCGAGCTGCTCGCCAACGTCGACGGCATGGACTTCGTCGAACTGCCGCGCAAGGAAGACTGCTGCGGGTTCGGCGGTACGTTTGCGGTGAAGATGGCCGACATGTCCGAAGCGATGGTATGCGAAAAAGCGGCCAACGTCTGCGCGACGAACGCGAACGTGCTGTGCGGCACCGACATGGGCTGCCTGATGAACATCGGCGGCCGGCTCAACAAAGAAGGCAAACCGATTCGCATCATGCATATCGCCCAGCTGCTGGAGGAAGGAGTGAACAACCGTGAGTCAGGCCGTTAAGGATCATGCGCACGACCCGAAGCTGGAGCTGATCGGCACCGGGCTGAAGAAACGGACGGAGCTGGCGCTTGCCGACGAGTTTCTGCGCAAGGCGGTTGCGTTTACGACCGACAAGCTGAAGAACGGCCGGCTTGACGCCATGGCCGACATCGGCAACTGGGAGAAGTGGCGCGAGCGCGGCAGCGACATTCGCCGCCACACGATCAACCATCTCGACTACTATTTGACCCAGTTCACCGACAATGTGGCCAAAGCGGGCGGACACGTTTACTTCTGCAACGACGGCAAACAGGCGGTGAAACAATTCATCGACATCGCGCTGGCGAACGAAGCGAAGCTGGTGGCCAAAGGCAAGTCGATGGTGTCCGAAGAAATGCATCTGAACCACCATCTCGAAGAAATCGGCATCGAAGCGATCGAAACCGATTTGGGCGAATATATTTTGCAGCTGGCGAAGGAAACGCCTTCGCACTTGATTATCCCGGCCATCCACAAAAACAAGCAGCAAATCGCCGACCTGTTCACGGCCGATTCGGGACAGAAGTTCCCGCCGGAGACGAAGCCGCTCGCCGCTTACGCCCGCGGCAAGCTGCGCAACTACTTCCTCGAAGCGGACATCGGGCTGACCGGCTGCAACTTCGGCGTGGCGGAATCGGGTTCGATTACGCTCGTGTCGAACGAAGGCAACGGGCGCATGGTATCGACGCTGCCGAAGGTGCACGTCGTCGTGATGGGCATGGAGCGGCTGATCCCGACGTTCGACGATCTCGAAGTGATGCTCAACCTGCTGGCGCGCAGCGCCACGGGGCAGAAGCTGACGACGTACACGTCGCTGGTCACCGGGCCGAAGCGGCCGGAAGATCTCGACGGGCCGGAGGAGCTTCACGTCATCGTGCTCGACAACGGACGTTCGGCGCAGCTCGGCGACGAAACGTTCCAGGAAGTGCTGCACTGCATCCGCTGCGCGGCTTGCCTGAACGTGTGCCCGGTGTATCGCCACATCGGCGGCCATGCGTACGGCAGCGTCTACAGCGGCCCGATCGGCGCCGTGCTGACGCCGCTCTTGCAGCAAGACATGAAGGAAGCGGGAGCGCTCGCCAATGCGTCGAGCTTGTGCGGCGCGTGCTGGGAAGCGTGCCCGGTGAAAATTCCGCTGCACGACATGCTCGTCCATCTTCGCCACCGCAAGGTGCAAATGAAGCTGACGCCTCTTGTCGAACGGATCGCTTTCCGCACATTCCAAACGATGTTCGGCAACGTCACATTCTATAAAATGGCGACGAAATCGGCTTATTATTTGCAGAAGCCGTTCGTGCGCGGCGGGTTCATCCGCAAGGGGCCGGGCCCGATGGCCGGCTGGACCGACGCGCGGTTTTTCCCGATGAAGCCGAAGCAATCGTTCCGCGACCGCTGGGAGGCGCTGCAGCAGGAGCTGAAGGCCGGCGGCGGCAAAACCGGCGGCGGAGCCGGCGCGAAGCAAGCGGGACACGACGGACAACGGGGGAACGGACGATGACACAGCCAGGCACGATCACCGGACGCGAAGCGTTCATGAACAATATCGCCCGGCGGCTCGGCCGCAGCAAGCCGCTTGCCGAGGCGCCGCCCCATCCGGTGCGCGGCGTGCCGGAGCATTACCGCGACATCAAGCTGACGCCGGACGAAAACGTCGGCCTGTTCGCCAAAAGCTGGTCCGCGCTCACCGGCAAAGTGCTGATCGTCAAGGAAGCGGAAGCGAAAGAGGCGATCGCCGCTTATTTGCGCGAGCTGAAGACGGAGCTTGCGCTGTCGCGAGCGGCGGCGTGGGAGCACGAAGAGCTGGCCGCGCTTGGCATTGAGGATGCGCTGCGCGAAGCCGGCGTCGACTACGTGCCGTGGCGCGAGCTGAGCGCGGCCGAAGCCTTGGCGCTGCAGCCGCAGGCGGCGAATGCGGCCGAAGCGGCGGTGGGCGAAGCGATGCCGAGCGCGGCGAAGGCGGCCGCCTCGCCGGGCGCCGCCGCGGCCATCGCCGAAGAAGCGGAGCAGCGCCCGTCGAACTGGGCGAAGCGCAGCCCGCTGCTGCGCGCCGCGGAGCGCAGCCAGCTCGGCATCGTCTGGGCCGACTGGGCGATCGCCAACACCGGCACGCTGGCGCTGCTCGCCCGCGGCGGCAAAGGCCGCTCGGTGAGCTTGCTGCCCGGCGCGCTGCTGGCGATTTTCCGTCAGGACCAGCTCGTGACGCGCATGGGCGAAGTGTTCGCCCGCATCAAGGAGCAATACCCCGATCTCGGCGATTTGCCGTCCTCGATCAATTTGATTACCGGCCCGAGCCGCAGCGCCGATATCGAAAACGACTTGACCATCGGCATCCACGGGCCGGGCAAGGTGCATGCGATCATTATCGTGCCGTGATATAATGGAGGAAAAGCAGCAAACGGGCCGAAATCGATCGGCCCGTTTGTTGTGCTCATCCGAAGGAGGAGTGGCGACAAGATGAAAATCGCCGAAGGAGTAGCTACGTTGGAATTGACAATGTCGTTTTCGGGAACGCCGAGCGTCATTCATCCGACGCTTGTCTGGGACGAAACGAACGTGCTGCTGTTCGACACCGGCACGCCGGGGCAATCGAAACCGATCCGCGAGGAAATCGAACGGCTCGGCATCGACATCGCCCGGCTCGACAAGGTGGTGCTGACGCATCAGGACATCGACCACCTTGGCAGCATGCCCAAGCTGCGCGAAGAATTGCCGCAAACACTTGAAGTGTTCGCCCATGCCGAGGACAAGCCGTCGATCGAAGGCGAGAAGCCGATTCTGAAGATGAGTATGCTGCGCCAGTCGCCCCGTTTCGACACGCTGCCGGAATCGTTCCGCACGATCGTCGAACATGTGCTGGCGTCCCCGCCGGTTTCCAAAGTCGACACCTTGCTGGCGGACGGCGAGAAGCTGCCGTATTGCGGCGGCATCACCACCATCCATACCCCGGGCCATACGCCCGGCCATCTCAGCTTCTATCTGCACGCCAGCAAAGTGCTGATCGCCGGCGACGCGCTGATGGCCGCGGACGGAAAGCTGATTGGCCCGAACGAAAGCGCAACGCCGGACATGCCGCTTGCGCTCGCTTCGCTGCGCAAGCTGCTGCCGTACGACATCGAAACGGTCGTCTGCTACCACGGCGGCGTCGTTACCGGCGCAGCTGCGGATATCCGAAGCCGGCTCGAGGAGCTGGCGGGGTAGCGCGGCCCTTTAGAAATAGTCGGAATGATACCCTTCCGACTTGCGCACGCCGAATTCGAGCGGGCGTTTGCCGTTGGTGACGACCACGTGCAAATACGTGTCGTCCGTGCCGGTGCGCGGATTAAACGATTCGATCGGCTCGCTGATTTCGAGCACCTGCGCGGCCATGCCGACCAGGTAGCCTTGCCGTTCCAGAAACAGCTTGATTTCTTTATCCGCCGGTTGTACCGGCAGGATGTCGCCCGCTTTGACCTGACTGAAATCGATGGGCACGGAATCCCTCCTTTTCCTGTTGAACCGAGCCGGCGCCGATCCCTTGCACAGGGTCAGGCGCGCGGCTCTTTGGCTTGCTCCGGTTGCGCGCCGGGCGCGTCCGGTCCGTTAGGCCCGTCCGGCTCGTACGGTTCATACGGCTCGTAGTCCTCCGGCAGCCGGATCCATCGTTTCAAATATCCTTGCTCGTGCAGCGCCTTCAGCGAAATGATCAGAATCGGCGACAGGATCAATCCGGATACGCCGAACAGCGAGAGCGAAATGATCATGAACGACAGCATCGTAAACGCGGAGACCCCGAGCGTGTCGCCGGTAATTTTCGGCTCGAGAATTTGCCGGGCGCCAATTACGATGCCGAGCAGCGCGGTCAGCCAAATCGCCAGCGTCGTGTCGCCGGTAAAGAACAAGTAAATGATCCACGGCACGAACACGGTCGAAACGCCGAGCAAGGGCAACAGGTCGAAAACGGCCGAGAGCAGCGCGATCGAAAACGCGTTTTTGACCCCCAGCGCCAGCAGCGCGAGCAGGATGACGACAAACGTGATCGAAATGAGCTTCATCTGCGCTTTCAAATAACCGCCGATGCCGGCAAGCACGTTGACGCGAATGAACGTGAAGGCGGTTTTGAACGTGCGCGGCGTCTTGTCGCGGGCGAGCCGCTTCCAGGTGCCGATTTCGATGCTGAGGAAATAGGCGAGAATGATGCCGATCGTAAAGTTGACCACAAACGACGAAATCGACGATATTTTGCCGACGAGCCATTTGAGAAACGTTTGCGCCAGCTTGGAGCCGTAATCGGTAACGACGCCTATGTATTCTTTGCCTTTCTCCGCCAGGTCGGGAGGGAGCGCATCCAGCCGCTGTTCGAGGAAATCGGCGTTGATGTCGATTTGCTGCTGCAGCGCTTGTTTGTAGGCCGGGATTTTATCGACGAGGTTGTACACTTGCTGGGTGAAGATGAAGCCGGCGCCGAACAGCGCGGCGACGATCACAAGCACGAACAGCGTCATCGACAGCGCGGTGGCGATCGACTTCTTGAAGCCGCGGCGGTGCAGCCAGCGGGCCAGCGGCTCGATAATCGCAAAAATGATCAATGCGAGGAAAATCGGCGTCGCCAGCTTGTACAGGAAGCTGAACAGCAGCATGAACAAATAAATCGTGAGTCCGATCAAGGCGATGTCGAACACCGTTTTGTAATACTTTTTGTAAAACGCGAGCAAAGCTGCTCCTCCTCTTCGTCAGTTGCGGACAGGCCGGGGGGATCCCCCGCCTAGGTCCATTTGGCCGCCCAAAGCTTCATTTCCTTTAATATTTGGTGCAAATCTTCCCCTTTGGGCGTCAGCGTATACTCGACGGTGACAGGCACGGTCGGATACGCGTGGCGTTCGAGCACGCCCTTGTCCTCAAGGTGGCGCAACGTGTCGGTGAGCGCCTTCGGGCTGACGCCGGCGATGCTGCGCTGCAGCTCGCCGAACCGGCGCGTGCCGCAGAACAGCTCGCGCAGCACGAGGAACGACCATTTGCCGCCGATGACGTTCAGCGTCTGTTCGATCGAGCAGGCGATCTTCGTCGGCTGCTTCGGCACGTAATTGTCCAGGTGGCGGGAGGCGGCGAGCGCTTCTTCCTGTTTGGCCAATACGGGTTCTCTCCTTTCGGCAGTTACTTACGCCAAGGTAAGCAGCTATGATCGGTGTAATAATGGTACAATCTTTTCACTACTTTTCATAGTATAGAAGAACGGGTACAATGGCAATAGCAATACGGCAGCACTATTTTCAAATGGAAAAGAGGTCATCGGAAGTGGAATATCGTCGATTGGGAAGAAGCGGGATGAAGGTCAGCGAAATCGGGCTCGGCAGTTGGCTGACGTACGGCGGATCGGTAGGCGGACAAACGGCGGAGGAAGTCGTCGATAAGGCATATGAGCTGGGCATCAATTTTTTCGATACGGCGAACGTGTACATGCGCGGCGCGGCGGAAGAAATTTACGGCAAGGCGCTGGCCAAATACAAGCGGGATTCGTACGTGCTGGCGACCAAAGTGTTTTTCCCGATGGGCGACGGTCCGAACGATCGCGGCTTGTCGCGCAAGCACATCATGGAGCAGTGCGAAGCGAGTCTGAAGCGGATGAACGTCGAATATTTCGACTTGTACCAGTGCCACCGCTACGATCCGAACACGCCGCTGGACGAAACGCTGCGCGCGCTTGACGATCTGGTAACGCAGGGCAAGGTGCTGTACGTCGGCGTCAGCGAGTGGAGCGCGGTGCAAATTGCCGACGCCGTGCATACGGCGAAGGAAATGAACCTCGACCGGATCGTGTCGAACCAGCCGCAGTACCATATGTTCAATCGCAAAATCGAAGCGGAGATCGTCCCGGTGAGCGAGCGCGACGGGGTGGGGCAGGTCGTGTTTTCGCCGCTGGCGCAAGGCGTGCTGACCGGCAAATACAAGCCGGGGGCGCCGGCGCCGGAAGGCTCGCGTGCGCTCGACCCGAAGTCCAACATGTTCATGGAGGCGCTGCTGAAGGAAGAGCAGCTGAAGAAGGTCGAACGGCTGCGGCCGATCGCCGAGCGCAACGATATTACGCTGGCGCAGCTGGCGCTGGCGTGGATTCTGCGCTTGCCGAACATTTCGAGCTGCATCGTCGGCGCGTCGCGCCCGGACCAGATCGAAGACAACGCCAAGGCGTCGGGCGTCAAGCTGAGCGCGGAAGATATCCGCGATATCGAGCAAGTGCTGCAAGGGTAAGGAAGCGAGGCAAGCGGGGCCGATCGACAGATCGGCTCTGTTTGTGCTTTGGCTGGGCGCGAACAAGTTTGGCAATGAAATAGCCAACAAAAAATGGCTTATTGGCTCCATTTCAGGCGCATCATTGAAAATAGCCAGTGATTTCACTGGCTATTCGCGTCAGTCTGCCCAGATTGGAGTCTTTTGGCTCAAATAGCCAGTGTTTTCACTGGCTATTTCCGACGAGGCAGGCGAAATGGGGCTAATAAGCCATTTTTTATGGCCTATTTTGTCCTCATCCGGACAGCGAAGAGAAGCGGGTGGAGTGTCTGCGGAGAAGCGAGGCGAGTAGTGGCCTCAGTGGCCTCTTGAGCAGCCTTGTCAACACGAAAAAAACAGGGCCGATACCGGCCCTGCGGAATAATCCATGCTTCGGCAACTGCTGCCGTTACGCGGTAGCGCTTTTGCCGCTGTCCGCCGCCGAGGCGACGGCCATCTCCGGCTTCGGCTTCTTGCGCACCAGCAGCGCGATCGGCAAGCTGACCAGCACGATGATCGTGGCGAGCAGGTAGACGTCGTTGACGCTCATCGTAAACGCCTGGACGCCGATGGCCGCCTGGTCGCCTGCGCCCTCCGCGGCCGACTTCAGATCGGCGACGTGAACCGTTTGGCGGCTGGCCAGCATCGATGTGAACAACGCAATCGCAAACGAGCCAAGCACGTTGCGGATCCAGTTGTTGATCGAAGAAGCGTGGCCCGACAGCTCGCGCGGAATTTCCTCCATGCCCGCATTGCTGGCCGGCATCGTCGACAGCGCAATGCCGATGTTGCGCACGAGCATCCAGAAGATGATGTAGCCGTGCGAAACGTCTACGCTCAGCCAGCTCAGCGCCAGCGTACCGACGGCGATCAGCGCGATGCCGGCGATCATGAGCCGCATCGGACCGATTTTGCCGTACAGCTTGCCTACGGCCGGCATGGCGATCGCCATCGCAAGCGAGGCGGGAAGCAAGATCAACCCGCTGTCAAGCGGCGTTACATGCTGGATTTGCTGCAAAAACAGCGGCGTCAAATACGTGCCCGAGTACAAGCTGATCGTGATGATGCTGGCAATAATCAGCGTAATCGTATAGCGACCGTTGCGGAACACGCGCAGGTTGAGCAGCGGCACCTTGACTTTCAGCTCGCGCCAGATAAACAAGCCGATGACGATGATGCCGAGCGCGATGAGCCCGATCGTTTTGACATCGGACCAGCCCCACTTGTGGCCTTCGCTGATGGCGATGAGCAGCGACAGGCTGCCGACGACAACGGTCAGCAATCCGATGAAATCGAACGCCTTCGGCACGTTAAGCCGGTAATAAGGAATGAGGATAAAGGCAAGGACGATGGACACGATGCCGAAAGGCACATTGAACCAGAACATGAACTGCCAGTTCCAGTTGTCGATCAGCCAGCCGCTGATCGTCGGCCCGAACGCCGGCGCCAGCATTGCGGACAGCGACCACAGGCTGATGGCCATCGCCTGCCGTTCGCGCGGCACCACCTGGTAAATGATCGTCATCGTCGCCGGCATGACAAGCCCGGTAAAGCAGCCCTGCAGAATACGGAAAAAGACGAGCGAAGCCGGGTCCCAGGCAAGCGCGCACAGCGCCGACGTGACCGTAAAGCCGACAAGGGCGAACACATACAGCCGCTTGTAGCTGAACCGGTCGCCGAGAAAGCCCGTCAGCGGGGCAACGGTGCCCATCGCCAGCATGAACCCGGTGATGGTCCACTGCATCGTCGACAAGCTGCTGTTCAATTCGTTCATCAGCACCGGTATGGCGATATTGATGGTGCTCATGCTGAGTACGGTTACGAACGAGCCGAGAAAGATCGCGATCATAACCGGCCAAAAGCGGATGTGATGCGTAGAATCGGTTGACATGGAGCTCCTCCGGACGTTGGTTGACATGACAGCTGGCGTTATGTATATATTGACATATGGTCATCGCTGCACGAGAAATGATACTCCTCAAGAGGAGAAGTTGTCAATGCGAGATGGAAACACGGAGCGCGGCGGGCCGCCGGAACTGAACACGCTTGCCTACGGCTTGCTGGCGCTGCTCAGCAAGGAGCGGCTGTCCGGCTACGACATGATGCTGCGCATCCAGCCGTTCTGGCAGGCGAAGCACAGCCAAATTTATCCGTTGCTAGCCAAGCTCGAGCGGCTCGAATACGTACGGTACAACGTCTATCGCCAGGACGACAAGCCGGACAAAAAAATTTACGCCATCACCGATGCCGGCATCGACGCCATTCGTGTCTGGATTGCCGCGCCAACGGCGGAGCCGGCGAGCCGCGACGAGCTGCTGCTCAAGACGTATTGCATCCGGCTGTCCGACGCGCCGACGATGATTCGGATGTTTGCCGAGCGCGAACGTCTGTACCGTGACAAACGGGCTCTCTACGATAAGATGGCCGGGGAGCTGCGGGAAGACAAGAGCGAATCGTATTTGGCGCACACGTCGGATCAGTTCGGCAAGTTCATTTTGCTGCAAAAGGCGATTGCGGTCGTGCGTACGAATATCGAATGGTGCGTATGGGTGCGGAAGCTGCTTGGGGATGAGACGGCGGGAGAAACATAAGAAGCCCGGACAAGGCGTCCGGGCTGTTGATTGTGTGTTGCTACGCTTTAAGTACGTCGTGATCGACATAACGAGCGCCGTTCAGCTCGCTGATGACGTTGATCGCGACCGCAGCGCCGTGACCGGCGGTAACGATCGTATGCATGCTGACGCCCGCGCAAGTGCCGGCGGCCCAAATCCCGGCTTTGTTCGTTTTCCCTTGGGCATCCACGTCAAAAATCGTTTTGATCCGCGGCTCCGTGCCATCCTTCGTCTGCAGGCCGGAAGCTTCGGCCACGTCGGTCATCAGACCGGAAGCGACGATGACATGGGAAGCGGCGTATTCGCCGGCTTCGGTTTTGACCGTAAAGCCGCCCGCTTCGCCGGAAATGGCGGTAGCCTTGTCCGTGATGAATTCCGCGCCGAATTTGGCCGCTTGCTTCTTCCCGGTTTCCACCAGATCGGGACCGGTAATTTCCGCTACGCCGTAGTGGTTTTCGATCCAGGCGCGTCTTGTTACGCTTTGGTCGCTGTCGATCACGACGACTTTTTTGCCCGCTTTGGCGGCGAACAGCGCTGCGCTGGCTCCCGCGGGTCCCGCTCCGATAATCGCAATGTCGTACATCGATTAATCCCTCCTAGCGTTTTGATTGCCGCAAACAACTCTATTATGAACCGAGCGCGCCGCTAAATCAACTTTCCCGTATAGAAAGTATGGCTATAAACCCGCGCAATACCAGGTTCCTCCTGTAGCGTGTCCAATCCGGGATCGATTAATCGCGCCGGAACATGCGGTTGCCGCTTTCTTTTGCCGTTGTTTCGGTTGCGTTCGGGCCCTTCATTCTATAAAATAAAAGAAATGCGGACAAGGAACAGGAGATGGAATGCTATGGAATGCAAAATTACCCGCAACGCCGCGAAAATCATCAAACAGGAATTGGACAAGCAAGACAACAAGGAGCTGAAGCTGCGCGTTTACATTACGCACAGCCACGGCGATCACGCGCACTACGGACTCGATCTCGATACGCCGAAAGAGTGGGACGTCGTCGTTTCGACGGATAAGGAAATCGATGTCATTCTCGACCCGAACGTACCGCTGCTCGACGGAGTCAAGATCGATTATCTGTATATGCCGCAGGAAGGATTCGTCGTGACGAATCCGAGCAAAGGAAACCACGGGGATCACTAATCCAATGGCCAAAAACGACATTCGCGTCTGCGACAAGTGCAAGCACACGCGGCTCAAGACGATCGTGCCGAGGCTGGAGAAGCTTGCGCCGGACGCGGATATCAAAGTCGGCTGCAAGTCGTACTGCGGCCCATGTTCCCGGTTCGCCTTCGTGTTCATCAACGGCCGGTACATTACCGGAGCGACCGAAGACGAAGCGGTGGACAAGGCGAGCAAGTACATCAAACGCTGATTGTGCATGAAGCCTTTACAAATTCTCCATACCGGTTTGATGTCGCGATAATACGGAAGCCCTACGCTGAGAAGAGCAATCGACTTCGATTACTTTATTCTCGGGAGGGCTTTTTTCATGTCTTGGAACAAGATGGTCCGCAGCAAACGCACGATCGCCGCAGGCATTGTCCTTATTTGCGCCGCGATTTCCCCGTTTGCCTACGCCGCCGGCGAAGCGACGCTTCAGGCGGTAACGGTGCAATTTCCGGTTTTTTCGGCAGGCAAACAGGTGAAGTTGGAAAAGGACCCGGTCGTCATCGACGGCAGCGCGTACGTGCCGCTGCGTTCGCTTGGCGAGGCGCTCGGCAAGCAGTTGGACTGGAACGATTGGAACCGGACGATTACGCTCCAGGAGAAGCCGGTCATTACGAATACGTATGAGCTGCGCAATCCAGGGCCGATCGGCAGCGGCATCAGCATGGGCGGTTTTTCGGCGCTGACCCGTTTGCCCGGCGATCCGGACAACGTGTTCTATACGATGGGCGACCGCGGACCGAACGGGCAAATCGGCAAAGACAAGGTGCGCACGTTCCCGGTCGAACGGTTCAACCCGGCGATTTACAAAATCAAGGTGGAGAACGGCGCAATCGAAATTGTCGATACGATCAAGCTGAAGCTGCCGGAAGGCAAAGCTAACGTCGTGACCGGCGACACGGCGGTTACCGGTTTGTCCAATCTGGCCGGCCCGGATGAAATTCCGTACGATGAAAAAGGCGTCAAGGTGCTGTCATACGATCCCGACGGCCTCGATCCGGAAAGCATCGCCTACAACCCGAACGACGACACGTTCTGGATCAGCGAGGAGTACCGTCCTTCGCTCGTGCATGTGAAGCGCGACGGCACCGTCATCGCCCGTTATGTGCCGCAGGGGATGAAAGCGAAGCTGGAAGCCGCCGGCGCGCAAATGAATCTCGTCGAGCTGCTCCCTGCCATTTACAACAACCGCATCGCCAATCGCGGGTTTGAAGGCGTGGCGATTTCGCCCGATGGCAAGACGCTGTATACGTCGATCCAAAGCCCGCTTGCCGTGCCGGACAAAAAGACCGGCGAAGCGTCGCGCAACCTGCGCATCCTGAAAGTCGATCTCGAAACGGTGAAAGTGACCGGCGAGTATGTTTACGTAGCGGAGAATGCCAAGGATTACGTCAAAACGGAGCAGAAAGACGAAGTCATCAGCGACCTGCACGCGCTGAGCGGCAGCGTGCTGCTCGTCGACGAGCGCGACAAGCTGTCCGGCGCCGATTCGCAAATCAAACGCGTCTACAAGTCCGACTTCAGCAAGGCAACGAACCTGCTCGGCACCGAATGGAGCGACAAGCTGGAAGGCTATTCGGTTCAGCAGCTGAAAGATCTCGGTATCGTACCGGTCACGAAGGAACTTGCGGTCGATCTGGTCAAGCTCGGCTACCAGCCGGAGAAATTCGAAGGGCTTACCGTCATCGACAAGCGGACGATTGCCGTCGTCAACGACAACGACTATCAAGTCAACTACGACGAAAACGCCAACCTGACGTTTACCGGCGTGCCGACACAACTGCTGACAATCGACGTCAAAACCGATCTGTTCTGAGCCGGCTCGCTTCAGCCGCAACAACGATAATAGCCGCAGCGCCCGGCGGACGGGCATTGCGGCTATTAGGTGCGGAGCGGCGGCGCACCTCGGCCTCGTTGCCGGGATGTGCCGGTGCTGCCTACGGCTGCGGCTGCGTCAGCTGCATGTCCATCGGGCGCAAGGGTTCGATATGTACATGGGCGTAATAGACGTTGTGCCGTTTGCGCATGCGCCGCTCGATGTGGTCGGCGATTGCGTGGCTGTCGGCCACGCTGAGCTCGGGGTCGACCAGCACGATAATGTCGACCAGCACATGGTTGCCGTGAATGCGCGCGCGAATGTCCTTGATCCGGCTTACGCCGGGCACGCTGGCGGCGGTTTGGCGGAAGCTGTCGAGCTCGCCGACGTCGAAGCCGTCGGACAGGGCATGGGACGCTTCCTTGAAAATATCCCACGCCGTTTTGGCGATCATGAAGCCGACGACGATCGCGGCGACCGGATCGAGCCAGGAGACGCCGAAACCGGAGCCGAAGACGCCGACCGCCACGCCGATGCTGACGAGCATGTCCGAACGGTTGTCCTGCGCCGCGGCCATCAGCGCGTTGTTGTTGATCCGTTTGGCGACGCCGCGGTTATAGCGGTAGACCGCATACATGCAGACTGCGGAGCCGAGCGATACCCAACCGGCGATCATGCCGGGCGCTTCGCCGGCGTCCTGGAACAATGCGCGCACGGCCTGGATGAGCACCTGGATGCTGACCGTTGCCATAATGAACGACGCCACGAGCGAGCTGATTGTCTGGGCGCGCAAATGGCCGTACGGATGGTCGCGGTCAGGCGGCTTCTGCGAAATGCGCAGCCCGATCAGGATGGCGACGGAAGCGATAATGTCGGTTGTATTGTTCAAACCGTCGGCCGTCAGCGCTTTCGAGCCGGAAAAGTAGCCGAAGGCGATTTTGGCGGCGGCCAGCAGCAAGTAGGCGCCGATGCTGACGAGAGCGCCTTTCTCCCCGGCTTTGATGTCGCTTGCTTTGTCGTCGTTTGCTGTCAAGGAAGGCACCTCCCCTCGCGTCCTCCAATCATTATTGCCATCTTACAATACCGCTATCATGTGGGTCTAGAGAAACAGTTTTGGTCCTGTGCGGGAAAAGGTGGCGCGGGGAAACATCGTTCACCCGTCTCAACTGACCGGAACGGTTTATGGTATAGTGAAAGAAAGAGTCGGGGAGGCGCGGCGTACATGACTTCCCGCTTGGCTCGTACATACCGGGATCGGAGGAAATGACGTGGGAAATATTATCGGGCTTGCCCTTGTCGTGGTAGTTGTTTTATTGCTGTTATCCGTTGTTTCGCAGCGTCGGCGGACCGGCGGATCGGTCAATAACGGTCGCGGGGGGGCTGGCGGACAACGAGACGGCAGGAGGTTCGGATATACGAGCGCCGGGCTGCCGGAATCCGTCGGCCTTCGCCCTGAAGCGCCGCTTGCCGCGGCGGTGGAGCGGCTGGAGACGGCGCTGTCGCCGGCTTTTCGCGAGCGCTTGAAGCAGCGCGTGATGTCCGCGCATCCGGGGATGTCGGAGGCGGAGTATGAATGGAAGCTGGTGGAGCTGAAGCGCTATTTCCTGATGAGCGCCGTGCTGCGGAAGCTGCCGATGTTCAGCGCGGCGGTCGACGCCGTTTGGCATGAAATGCTGATGTTTACGCTGGATTACCAGCGGTTCTGCGAGCGGTTCTCCGGCGTGTTCCTGCATCATGCGCCGCATGCCGCGCCTCAGCCGATGCCGCAGGAGCGGGCGTGGTTCGATTGGGTTTACATCCAGCTGTTTGCGGAAACGCCGTTCAGCAGCGTGATTTGGGGACCGTTCTGCCGCCACCCGCTGGCGAAGGAACGGCTGCACAGGCTGCAGAACGGCAGTCGGGAACAGCTGCTGGACGAATTGTTCAACCGGGAAGCCGCAGCGCGTCACGACGATCTTGCGCAAACGATCGACTGGCTGATCGATCAGGCCCGGAACCAGATCGATCGGGCGCCTTCGTACAACGAACAGCGGAACGATCGGACGGCTTTCACCAGCGATCCCATGTCTTATATGGCCGGCGCGATGATCGGCTATTCATTAATGGGCGATGGTCTCTACGACCGGCATATGGCCGATATTTATCAGGAGGACGAGGCGCGGCGCAACGATGCCGCTTGCGGCACCGGGTTCGGCGCGGCGGACGGGGATTACTCGGACGATCGGGATGGCGAATCGGGTGACGGTGGCGGCTCGGACAGTTCGGACGGAGGCGGCGGGTCGTCGTGCAGTTCGGGCGACAGCGGAGGCAGCAGCTGCAGCAGTTGCGGGGGCGGTGGCGATTAATACGGGAGGCCTTGCCGGTTTGGTGTCGGCAAGGCCTTTTGTTGGTTATGAATTGTTTTTCTCCATCGCCGCTTTCAACGCGTCGGCCAGGCTGGATCCCAGCGATTCTTTATCGCTGTATTGATTGATCAGCTCGCGGTTGTTGCGAGCCGCTTTGCGTCCGCCGCCGCTGCTCGCCTTGTCCCCTTCAAGCATTTCAATTACGTTGCAGCGCCGGCACTGCGCGTATTTGCCCGCTTTGCCGGTGTGGATCTCCATCTTCTTGCTGCACGTCGGGCAGCGTTTGTTGATCAGCTGCGGCTCGCCGGCCCGGCGGTAATCGCATTCGCGGTTGCTGCACACGAGCATCAAGCCGCGTTTTCCTTTGATTTCCTGCAGCAGTTGGCTGCACTGCGGGCATCGGCTGTGCGTCAAATTGTGCGGTTTGTAGACGGCATCGCTCGCTTTGACCGCCTGCACCATCGTTTGCGTCATGCCGCGGATGCCGGACAGAAACTTCTCCATGCTGCCTTGCCCTTTGGCGATTCGCTCCAACTCCAGCTCCCACTGCGCGGTGAGCTCGGGCGAACGCAGCTCGCTTGCGGCGAGCTCGATCAGCTGCGTGCCTTTGCCGGTCGGCCGCAGCGTGCTGCCGCTGCGTTCGATCGTATCGGTGCCGAGCAGCTTCTCGATGATGTCCGCGCGCGTCGCCGGCGTGCCGAGGTTGCCGCGCTCCATCGCGGTAAGCAGCGCCGCTTCGGTGTAGCGGCCGGGCGGCTTCGTGAACTGGCTGCGCTCGCGGCATTCGCGCATGGCAACGGTTTCGCCTTCGCGAACCGGCGGCAGCGCCTGCTCCTGCAGCCGGTCGGCCGTTTCGCCGTTCGCGCCGTCTTCGTTGTCGTCCGGATCGGATAAGTCGATCGTTCCGTATACTTCCTTCCAGCCGGCTTCTTTCATAATGCTGCCGGAAGCGTGAAACGACTCGCCCGCCACATCGACGACGACGGACGTTTGATCGAACCGGCATGGCGCGTAGAACAAAGCGATAAACCGCCTCACAATCAAATCGTACAACTTGCGCTCCTCATTGGACAAGGCGCTCATGTTGACATACTGGTCGGTCGGGATGATCGCGTGGTGATCGCTGACCTTGCTGTCGTCGACGATTCGTTTGCCGATCGCCAGCGGCTTGCGCAGCAGCGCCCCGGCGAGCTGGGCGTACGGGCCGACGGCGATGCGCTCCAGCCTTCCTTTCAGCGTCGGCGCCATGTCGGATGTCAAGTAGCGGGAGTCCGTGCGCGGGTAGGTGACCAGTTTGTGCTGCTCGTACAGCCGCTGCAGCAGCGACGATGTTTGTTTGGCCGAAAAGCCGTACCGGTTGCTGGCATCCCGCTGCAGCTCCGTCAAATCGTAAGCGAGCGGCTGGGGGATCGTTTTTTCCGTTTTGCGCACGCGGACGATGCGGCCTTGTTTGCCGCTCACTTTGGCCCGGATCGCTTCGGCCTTCGCCTTGTCGAAGATGCGCGCCTCCTGGTTGGCGCCGCGCCATTGCCCCTGAAAGCCGCCAAAATCGGCGGTCAGCGTCCAGTATTCGACCGGCTGGAAGCGGCGAATTTCCTCTTCGCGGGCGATCATCGTCGCCAGCGTCGGCGTTTGCACGCGCCCGGCGGCGAGCTGGGCATCGTACTTGCTCGTCAGGGCGCGCGTGATGTTCAGCCCGATCAGCCAATCGGCTTCCGAGCGGCACACCGCCGACTGGAACAGCCGGTTGTATTCGGCGCCCGGCTTCAGTTTGGCGAAGCCTTCGCGAATCGCCTGATCCGTCTGCGACGAAATCCACAGCCGCTTGAACGGCTTCTTCCAGCGGATCAGCTCCATGATCCAGCGCGCGACCAGTTCGCCTTCGCGTCCCGCATCAGTAGCGATGACAAGCTCGGACAAATCGGCGCGTTTGCTGAGCTGCTCGATGGCTCGGAATTGGTGCGAAGTTTCCTTGATTACCTTGAGCTTCATTTTGTCCGGGATGATCGGCAAATCTTCCAGCTTCCACGTTTTGTATTTGTCGTCGTAATCCTCGGGCTCCGCCAGCGTCACCAAATGGCCAAGCGCCCAGGTGACGACGTAGTTCGGCCCTTCGTGGTAAGATTTTTGCTTGTTATGGCAGCCCAGCACGCGGGCGATTTCTTTGGCGACACTCGGTTTTTCCGCCAGTACCAATGCTTTCATCGGCTTGCTCCTTTTTTGTCGACATTCGTTATACATTCGCTCTCGCTGCCACCGAAATAGGCCATAAAAAATGGCTTATTCGTCACTTTTTATGCGGTCCGGGGGAAATAGCCAGTGAAAACACTGGCTATTGTGGCCCAAATGCCCCTCAAACGCTAATTTCAGCGAAATAGCCAGCGATTTCACTGGCTATTTTGTTGTTGGGGGCTATTTTGGGGGGAATAGCCAATAAAAGATGGCTTATTTTTGAGAGAGTTCCTGTTTGTGCGCTGTCCCGGTGAGATTCCCGTCTGCAATCTGACGCTATTGTAGCAAAAAGTCGGGCCGCAGGTAAAACATACGCCGGATCGATCCGACAATTTTTTTGCAAGGGGCTATCAATCCTGTGGGAAATATGGTACTGTGTGGAAAGGGTAATTTTCCCATCCGTTGTCGAGTAGCGAAGGACGCACCGAACCGTATTTGGTTGGGGTGCGTCCTTTTGTCGTTGATCTTGATAGTCCGTCGATCGAGAAGGCGGCGTCGGATGGCCAATAAAGGGGACGGAGTGTGAAAAGGATGAGAGTCAAAGGGTTTGAGTTGGCGGCCGGTTTTGTGTTGTTGGCAAGCATTGCAGTGGGCGCGGCGGGCGGCGGGGCGGTCGGGCATGCGGCGGCGGGCGCGGGGCAAGGGCAAACGGCAGGGGCCGGTATTACGGCATCCGGCGTATTCTCGGATTTGGCCGGGCATTGGGCGGCTTCATCCGTTTCGGATGCCGTTTACCAAGGGTATGTCGACGGTTACCTCGACGGGACCTTCAAGCCCGAACAAAGCGTGACGCGTGCGGAGTTTGTGAAGATGGCAATGACGGCGCTGAAGCTGCCGCTTGGTCCCGCAGGCGGCGTCTGGTACGACACCTATGTGCGTGGCGCAGTGTCGGCGGGCATGTACAAGTATGATTTTGCGTCGGGGACGTGGGACGATCCGATCACTCGCGAAGAAATGGCGATGCTGGCCGTGCGCGCGGCAGTGAAGGATGTGCGGGATGCAGTAGCATTCGACCAAAAGAAGTATATGTACGCGGCGACGAAGGCGGGGCTTATTCAAGGTATGGACGATACCGGCATGCTCGGCATGGATCAGCCGACGACAAGGGCGCAGAGTGTGACGATCATTGAACGGATATTAACGGTGAACAGCGGCGGGAAACTGGTGGCAGATAAGTACGCGATTAGCAACGCCGAACTGGCTTGGCACAAAACTAATATCTTTACCGTAATGCCGGAGTTTTTCAAAATGGAAGAAATGACTGCTGATGGTCAGTGGAATCCGAACAATTTATTCGTCGAGACGACAGATGGGAATTATCGTGGCGAACTTGATGCTCTAGTGGCTATTGATCTCGCAGACCCTAATGACCCTAATAGAAGACTATTGCCGGAACTAAATAAAATGCAGTGGTACAAGTGGACATCAAAAACGGTAGGATATCCGGTGAAAGATTATCCGAACAGCTATGTTCTTATCTATCAATCACACGTCGATTACAATACGGACAAGAATGTCTATGTAGAAAGCAATCACATTAGTAAAAGTTTGAGTGGATTAGAATCACCTGAAGACAAAGATCAAGCATTCATGAATGGTGAGTTAAACCGCATCACAAGCATTTTCCTTACAAAAGATGGGGATACCGAAGCTTACATTATCCCAAAAATAATTGCCGCAAATGCTACTCAAATCGATATTTCAATCTATGCTCCTGCTCGCCCACCTGCGGATATTGCGAGAAAGACCCTGTTGATTGTTCGTCCACGAAAGGAGTAGGGATAGAAAACGTTAAATGGATGTGGAAGGAGAGTACACTTGCATGAAGAAACGCCGAACTCTGATTGCCTTTTTTCAAATCATCATTCTTCTGTCCAGCTTAGTTCCTTTGAATATATGGAACTTTGCCAGTACAGCAGGACAAACACAATTGAGCGTTTCTTATCCGGAAAGTTCAGTCGTGGGATCACACTCATATTCATCTAGTTCATATTTGACATCGAACGATGTGACTGTTTCAGCTGCAGCAGGAAAGAAAATAAACAAGATCAGCTTATACTACGGAGACGGTACTCTCTATCAGGACAATATAACACCTGGCGCGGTTGGACAACATTCATGGAACGGAACAATCTATGTATCTGGTTCATCTCTGAATGTAAAATCGGAAAAAAATAAAACTACACTCGGATATTACGCATGGTACCGATATGGGGTCGGAACAATGGGGAATCTATGGTATGCAGACGGTGTAACAGCTTCCCCTTGTGGTGGCGCAGCAACTCAGTTTGATCCATCATATCCTTCGTTGCCACTTTTTCCGGCCTGTTCAGACAGCAACTTATTGATGTCTGGTTCGAGAACCGCTCAGTATTTTGCAGGTTCAGATCAGATTCCTGCAAGTGCAGTGTCATCATCAGATATTACCTTTACAACAACAAAAAATACGCAGGATGATATTCCCGGCCCTGCAGGCGTTGCATCTGGCAAAACCGATTACACGACATCCATCATCACTACCACTGGTACGTTAGACAACTTCTCTGTCAAGTACTCACAGAACTTCAATCACGAAGCTGATTGGATCCGACTTGCAGCTCCAGGTGCAGCTGTAATGGTCTATTATGCCGCTTTTTTTGTCGATATATCTTCGAAAACTTATAAATATCCAACAAAATTAACGGTCGAGTACGCTGACGACGCCACACCTTATGTGACGACAAACTGCGCCGTCTCCCCCACCAGCGTAGTCAACTACACCAGCGGCAACGTTCTTGTCGCCGTAACCGTCGGCCCATCGACGCTGAACAACCCGCCCGCAGCCCCAATTAACGGCTGGCGAGCAGACGCCTCCTACAGCGGAGGCAAAGGCTCGCAGAGCAGCAGCTACGCATCAACGAGCGCGAGTGGCGGCAGCAAGACGCTCAATCTGACGATCGCAGCGGCAGATATCGATCTCTCCAGCCAACCAACGCAGACCCTCACCATCGACACGAAAGCGACTGTATATACGTCAGGAGGTAATTACGAAACAAGCAAGTCTTGTACGCTCACCATTACCAAGGACAGTTCCACACCATCGCCGGCTCCAACCGCGACACCGACGCCGACGTCAACACCAACTCCGACTCCGCCATCATGCAGCACGCCGGCAACGGCAGCCATCAACGGCCCGAGCAGCGCCAAGCAAGGCGCGGAAGTCTATTTTTCCGGCTCCGGCTCGAAACAAAACGGCGGCGGCACAAACTTGTCGTATCAATGGTACTATGGTTTGCAAGACGGCAGCGGCAACGTCGGCAGCCTTATCACAGGCCCGATTGGCCGCGATGTGATCATTACGTTCGATTCAATCGGCACATATCGAGTGTGGCTCGGCGTCACCGATCTGGACAAGCCTGCCTGCGGCGCACAAACGAACATGACGCTCCAGATCAAGTCGCCCGGTCCGGATGCGAGCATTCTCGTTACCGGCGACAAAAAGGAAAAACGGCCGATGGTGCTTGACGGCTCCGGCAGCTCAACGCCTGCCGCTTTTCCGATCACGAGCCGCACGTTCACGGTAACGCCAGTTTCCGCCGGCGTCACCGCAGCGGATATTGTGACGATCGGCAGCTTGTCCGGCACCACAAGGCTGGACGTGATGTTCCGCAAACCGGGCGATTTCAAAGCCGCTTACACGGTCTGCAACGCAATTGGCTGCGACACCGCCGAAAAAACGTTCACCATCGCGCCCGACCAACTGCCCGTAGCGGTTCTGGACACGGCGGCTAAAGTGTACCGCGACCCGGACAACGACAACAAAATCACGTTCAATTTGAGCAGCGACTCTTATTCACCCGACAGCGATACGCTCGGCACGCTGGAGCTTACCGGCATTTACGATGCCGACAACGACGGCTCCTGGCTCGACGAGGACGACCGGATGACGATCAATATGAATATGGTCACCGGCAAGGCAACCGCAGAAGCGACGCAAGTTGGGCACTACCTGTTCGCGTTCCGTGTGCGCGAAACGTTCGATCCCGGCCCGTTCGCCGCGTACATCCACGACAGCGATTATCTGTGGTCCGACGTGACGTTTGCCGAGGCCGAAGCGGATAACCAGGCGCCAACCACCGGGCTCAATGCGAGCAAGGAGTACAAGGCGGACATCTACGTGAACATCGGCAATCTTTCGGCGGCCGAACAGAATTACTTCCGCAACAACATCAACACGCTGAAAACGACGTTGCAAGCGAACCAAGTGAAGGCGAACATCAAAACAAGTACGTGGGATCCAATCGGAGAAAGCGACTACTTGAAGGACAGCAATACGAAGCTGAACCACGACATGAGCTGGAGCAACCCGGTCGACCACAAATATTTCGTCGGAGCCACCAACACACTGGCCGAGCAAGGCTCGATCGGACCGCCGGTCGCTCCGCTGGCATTGGCGCTGAATCAGTACCCGACATCCGTGCAGGTGGGCAGTACAACACAAGCGCTGTTTCCGAAGGTCGGACCGAATCCAACGGTCATCAATTACGACTATGCACCGAATAAACAATGGTCGCTGCAAAAGGACAGCAAAGGCAACCCGTTTATCTTGGAAATCGAAGATACCGGCGACCAGTTCCGCCACAAGTATCAGATGATTTCTTCCAGCATGGGATCGTTCCCGCTTGTGGGAGCATTCAACGGACTGAATCAAATTGTCGGCCATCCCAGCTACGTGAATGGCGAGTGGGTGATCTGGTCGGCGGAAGGAATCTATTATTTCGACACCTACCAGCAGCAGGCGAACTACTTCCGCAAAGCATCGAACCATTACGCGCCGACAACTTCCCCTGACAACTACGTGGTTTCCAGCGGAGTCGTCGATACGTACGTGGATGGCTACAATGTCGGTTCCAACACCTACTGGTTTGGCGCCCAAGGCACGGTCAACACCCAGTATTTAGGCTATCGCTACAACGGCAGCTTGCGGACAATGACTGATTTCTACCCACAAATCTATGACGCCGAAGTGGTCGGCGACAAAATGGTCATCATCGCCAACAAAATAACCGGAAACGTGCCGCACAAAATTACCTTGCAAATTGGCAACGTCATTAGCTCCGAGGCATTGACCGGGGCGCCGACCGGCTACCCGATCCGGTACAGCATCAACCAAAATAAAATTTACGCCGTCGGTTACGACAAACGCACGGTGACCGCTTACGACATGACGAGCAAAACGGTGCTCTGGACGAAAACGGCTGACGTCAATGTGTCCTTCATGGATATTGGCCTCGATTATGACGGCCAGCCCATTTATTTATTCAAGCACGCGCTGACGTCAACGGTGCTGTACATCAGCAAAGAAGGCGCGGCATCGTCCGGCACCACCAATATCATGAATCAAATGACGCAAGAGTCGATTCCGCCAAACGCTATTTCGTACAACACGCAGGGAGACTACTCCTGGTTCAATAGTTACCAAGCCTACTATTATGCCAATGACTGCCCATATGGGGGATGCGCGACAACAACCAAGGGTACGGTCATCCAGGTTCACAAGATGGACCGCAATGGCAAGGAAACGTACAAAGCTTTCCCGGCAGCTGATGGCACGTTCATTTTTGCTACCTATACCTATGAAGACGGCAATGTGGCCATTTTCGGCGTCACAAACAACAAGATTTTTTACGCCTTGGAGGAGGAGCATTACCAAATCAAGTTTGCACTCGAGAGTAATCCTTACTTTTCTCCCAATCAGCCCAATTTACGCACATACCGGGACAAACTGGGGCGACCCTATCTTTTGGCGAACGGCGGCGTGTACTATTTTGACAAAACGACGGGAAAGTTTGGGCCTAATCTCGCGACACATTACGCAAGTTCGGAAATGGGCTTGTACATCACCGACGATCAACAAGTCAAATCCAATGCTTTATCCGGCTTTTGGCAGCAGTATGGTACGAACAATATGTACCAACTGGATCTAAACGGGAAGATCGTGAGGGCCGGGACTACAGAAAGCGTGATAAACAATTACAGTATGCCGAGTTATGCGTCAGGCTCCCTCGATTACGACAAGGATGGCTATTACGCGGCAACCATAACGATCGTGGATGACAGTTACACCTACCGGACCTATTTCTATACGAATCGTCCGGAGTTTGTCTCACAAATGGAGGTCATGCACCCTACAACAGCCAATACCCCGAGCTATTCTTTGTACGGTTCCGACGGTACGCAAACGAACGGGATGGCGATCTACGGCAAGAACAATGTCCGGGTTAAGTTCGGCGCTGACAACAATTTATATGTGTACGCGGGGACCGGACCCGCAGCAATCTATCGGCTCAATCCTGGAGTCGCCTATACCGGCAGCCTCACGCGGACAGGTGCGATCATGAACTCGACGGTATCGATCAAACAGTTTATCGGCAACACCGAATATGTGGCCAGTGCCGGGTACACGAACTTGCCTGCCGCCAAGCCGCAGCCGCCCATTCCGTCCTATCTCGTCGATCAGACTGTAGGCGCAACCAAAGACGACTTGATCTACGATTCCGGAAACTACCAGAATAATCGAATCGAATTCGATTCCAGCTCGAATTCTTACAGCAGACTGAAATACAACGGGACAACGGACGCGTATGATTTTACGTTCTTCAACCCAGGCACGAAATCTTATGCGCGCACATCATTGCCCAAAAATGGACTGGCGATCGAGGAGAGTCTCAAAACGTTCCGCAACGGCGCCTACCTGTATATGCGATATAATGGCAGTGCGCCTTACAGTATCTACAAAACGACTCGCAATGGCACCTCGTTAGTGGATACCATTACGGGTGTTAGTCTGTACTCCGGGATCTCTTCGATTCAGGACGATGCCGGATATACTTATACGGTTTATAGTACTTCCACAAGTACCTGGAACGGTTCGTCCTACGTTACCGATTTCATCACGTATTTGCGTACGAATCGCAGCGGTACTTTCGTCACGATGCAGTTGTTACCTACAAATGGCTGTCTCCTGACTTCCAAGCTTTTCTTATCCGGCGGCTATATCGCTTTTACTTGCAATGGTTATAGCGTTGCTTTGCAGGGGTACTCCGGGCAAGTGTTCCGGTATATTAAACTTTCGGATCTCTCGACCGGAACGGCTACCAGTACCCTCCTTACCCAAGGGCTGTACAACATCACCAATATCGCTTACGACGGGAAAAATTTCTTTGCCGTAGGCCAGTACAACGTCTGGGTCGACGACTGGGGACAAAATGTCTATTACCCCGGCTTCATCTCTACAGCGCTCAATCAACGATTGCCGGGCTATAGTTTCCTGCTCGACGATTACGACTTGTATCTGGTCGGCTCGGGGATGTTATATCGGTTCAACAAAGCGGACATGACGCTGCTCGATGCCGGATGGCTGCCGGCGGTCAGTTACCCTCAGTCGGCATTCCCGTTGAAAGCGAAAGGGAAAGTCATTTATCTTTCCTCGGACAACAACGGCAACGTTTCGGTCAAGGCAGCTGGCGCGATCGATATGAGCCAGAACGATCCGGCGTTCGTCAACACGGTCGGCGGGCAAAACATCCGCACGATCTTCACCGGACCGTCATCCATCTGGGGCGCGGTGCAAACCCTGGTCAAACAAAGCGGCGGCACGTACCTGCCTTATACGTCCGCAGCCGCAGCGCTGGACGATATCGCCGCGTACATCGCCGCGGATATCAAACAGTCGGATCCGTCCGGCGGCGCGCTTTATTTTCTGCAGGGAGACTCGGTCGATTTTGCCGGGGTGTATCAGGATTACGAGTCCGATCCGATGCAGGCGGGCAAGTTCCGCTTCACCCACGACCCGAACGTGTTCGACAACAACCAGGGCACGGTGCCGGAGAGCGGGCAGGACATCGAGACGCCGTTATCCGGACTGAACAAGGTCGGCATGTACACCGTCTATTTCCGGGCGCAGGACGATCCGACGCAAGGAAACGCCGCGGTGAACCCGTATGCCAAATGGAGCGCGATCCCGGCCGATCCGCTGACGTTCTATGTGCACCGGCGACCGATTGCTCATTTCAGCGTCGTGCTGCGCGACAATCCGGCCAACCCGTTGCAAGCGACGGCGACGATCAAAGAAGATTCGTACGATGCGGACCATTCGATCACAATGGCGACAACAACAAAAGGCATTGCAGCAAAAGCGTGGAAATGGAAGCTCGCCGCCGACACGGAATGGACGGACGGCACCTTGCCGTCGCCGCTGGCGAAAAACACGACGTACATGCTGTCGCTGACCGTTACCGACATTGAAGGCGCGGACAGCATGCCGTATACGATTTCGTTCGACACAGGCCCGGCCAATATCACACCGAACCATCCGCCGGTTGTGACGATAACGAACCCGGCCAGCGCCGATCCGACGAACCCGACGATCGTCAGCACCACGACGCCGACATTCGAGTGGACGTATACGGACGCGGAAAATGATCCGCAGGTTAAATACGAGCTGTACGTGTACAACAGCAGCAACACGCAAATCTACGATTCCGGTTGGGTAACGTCCGTCGCGCAAACACGTATGATGCCAGCATACTATTTGACAGACGGCCAGACTTACTCGGTTCAGGTGAAAGCGAACGACGGTTATGCCGATTCGGCGCCGGCGGCGAAAAAGTATTTCAAAATCGTACTCAACCAACCGCCTTCGGCCGACGTAACAAATCCAAGCGGAACGGCCAAAGCGACGGCGACAATTGTCAGCACGACGACGCCAACGATCCAGTGGAGCCAAACCGATCCTGATGCAGGCACCGTGTTCAAAGGATATGAGGTGCAGATCACGAATGAAGCGAATACGCTGACGTGGACGAGCGCCGGCTGGTCGTCCAATGTTGCGGCCACATCGTCCGGCGCGATGGCGCAGAACACGTCCGCACCCGCGCAAAGCTGGGCGGTACATGCCGCGATGCCGCTGGCCGGCGGCCAGTATTACCGGGTACGCGTACGGGTGCAGGACGATAAAGCCGTTTGGAGCAACTGGTCGACGCAGAAGTGGATGTACATCAACCGTCCGCCGACGGCTGCATTCGATTGGACCCCGAAGCCGGCGTGGGAGGGAGACACGGTAATGATAGCCAGCCAGTCGTCCGATCCTGACGGAGATCCGCTAAGCTACGTGTGGGCGGTCGAGAAGCCGGACGGCGGCTTGCTGACGGGTGCGGCGCCAACCCTTGTCGTCCCGGCTGCCGCGCCCGGCGCATACAAGACGACGCTGACGGTTTCCGACGGCCGTACGACTGCAAGCGCCTTGCATACGATCGATGTGCTGCCGCTGACCATTCAGGCGGACGTTCGGCATACGCCGGAGTGGCTGGCCAACCACGAAGCGCTTGGGCATGTTACTACGGGGCGTCCGCAAGATTTTTATTCCGGCGAACGCCTGGTATTGAGCGCCGCCAGCGCGCCGGCGCCGGTTGAGGAAGCGACAGCCCGGCTGCAGGCGACAGGCGCGGACGGAACGCCGTACGATCTCGAAGTCGCGCTTGCTCCGGACAGCTCCGGCTACCGGTTCGACGGCGAGTTGTTCGACGAACGGATGCTGACGGTACCCGGCCGTTTGCCGAACGGCGTTTACCAGATCCGGTTCCGTCTTCGTTATGCGAACGGCATTGTTAAAACAGAAGATGTTCCGATCACGATTATCGGCAGCATTCATGAATATGTCGGCGTCCACCGGGTTCGCTGAATAGCAAATGAGTCCACCATTCTATCGAATCGCTCTATTGTTGCCGCCGCTTATTTTGCGGATAATGAAAGCGATTCTTGAACATGGCGGAGGCGAACAGTGTGAGCTACATGGCGCAAGCGACAGCACGGCCGGATCGGTATTTGGTAGGCGCAGATCAATATTCATCCTACAAGCAGAACGGGTTTCTGAAGGTGCCGGGGCTGATCGCCGCGGACGATATCGCACGATTGCTGGCGTGGACCGAAGATTTGATGACGGGGCGCGTGCAAGTGCCTGGAGCGGAATTTCAGCCCTCCGACAAGCCGAATCCCGATTTTTTGCAAAAGTTTACACGGGTCCATATGCTGCATCGCCTGCATGAAACGGCGGAGTGGGGGCTGCTGCATCCGCGTGTCCTGGACGTCCTCGAAGCGTTGATCGGACCTGACGTGACGGCGCTGCAATCGATGCTGTTTTTTAATCCGCCGGGCCGCGGCGGGCAAGGCTGGCACCAGGACGCTTATTATATCCGCACTTATCCCGAGACGTTGATAGGCGCATGGATTGCGCTTGAGGAGGCCGACGTCGACAACGGCTGCTTGTGGGTGGCGCCGGGCAGCAGCCGCGAACCGATTTATATGGCGGAAGGCCAGGACGGCTGGGTGCACGCGAACGGCGTCTTCGGCGACATGCAGTTTGCGGTGAACGCAAGCAACCTGGACGACGAACTGAACTCGCTTTCCAAAGTGGCGGCCCGTTACCCTGATGTGACGCCGGTGCCGATGAAGCCGGGCGACGTGCTGTTTTTTGAATCGCATCTGCTGCACCGTTCCTACCCGAATCGCACGGAGGACCGGTTGCGCCGCGCCTATGTGTGCCATTACTGCAACGCACGCTCCTGGGTGCCGTGGAACCACGGTTCGCCTTATGAAGGCGATTCTGCGAATTACTTGCATATTTTGGCCAGGGGGCAAACGCATTTGCCTTATGCCAAGCCGGCGTTCGGCACGCCGCTCGATTTGCCCGAACCCGGGAGCGGCATCGGCAAAGGCGGACTGCCCGTCATGATGGCGTCGCCGGACGGCAATATGGAAGAACGGCAGCAGCCGCCGGGGATGACCGACGACCACGATTGAACGGACTTTCCCGGGCCGGCGTTATCGGCTATAGTGGAGGAAAACGTCGGGACAGGTCGGTGTGAGGCGATGACCGAACAGATTCGCAAGGCCGCGCCGTTGCCGCGCCTTATCATTTGCGGCGACGTGTTTGCCGCGGCAGGCGCAAGCTTGCCGTATCGGGAGCTGGAAGATTACGAACTGGTTTATTTTCCGATCGGTTCTCGCACCGTCTATGAAGTTGGCGGCAAACGCATCCGGATCGACCGGCCGGGTTACATTGTGACCCGGCCCGGCGAAGGGCATACGTATGAATTCGATCCGGACGTGCCGACCCGGCATTTGTTCGCCCATTTCGTCTGGGACCCGCTTCCTCCCCGCGAGTATTCGACGCTGTTGGCGGAGGCGCACTACGTGCCGGAAACGAGTCCGCTCCTCATCGACCTGCTGCAGCGTATCTTTCAATACGGCGAAGCCAAGGCGCATCGCTGGGAGACACGCTGCAACAAGCTGCTCTACGTGCTGCTCGACGAGTTGGCGGCGCTTTACGAGCTCGGGGCGGCGGCGCCCGGAGGCCACGGCAAGCTGCTCCCGGAGCAACTGCAGCGGGCGTACGATTATATCGGTACGCATCTGTATCGGACCATTCGCGTCTCCGAGCTTTGCGAGCATGCCGGCTGGACGCATGCCCATTTCACGCGCCAGGTGCGCCACTATTTCGGCGAAACGCCGCAAATGCTGATCATGCGGCTGCGCATCGAACGGGCGAGCGAACTGCTGCCGTTCGGCAAGTGGAGCGTGAAACAAATCGCTTATGCGGTCGGCTTCGAAGACGAGCATTACTTTTCGCGTTGCTTCCGACGCATCAAAGGCATGACGCCGAGCCAGTTTCGCGACCGTTACCGGCACGATCGGCTGCACAATATCGCCTTGCCCGACGAACCGCCGACCGGACCCCGGCAGCACCGGGTGTTCCGGTTTCCGCAACCGGCGGAAGACGCTTCAACATGAGAATCGCCTTTCTCCCCGAACCCTTCGGGCCGGGAGAAAGGCGATTTGTTCATGAGTTCGTGCTGCGGCGATACAAACCGCCGGGCGCGTGGAACTGGTACAACGCGCATTCGATGCGGCCGTTGAACAGCTTGCGTTTCTTCGTGGCGGGCCGACCGATGTAATGCTCCAACTGACGGCTTGGCGATAGCACGAACATCGACCAATCCGGATGGCCGGCGGCGACGGAGCCAAGCTGGCGCAGCGCCTTCTCCACTTCGTCGCGGTCGCCAATCCGCTCCCCGTACGGCGGGTTCGTTGCGATGCAGCCGAACTCGCCGACCAGGCGCGTTTTGGCGACCGGCTGGACGGTGAGCCGCAGCTCTTTGGCAAGCCCGGCCGCTTTGGCGGCGGCTTGCGCCACTTCGATTGCGGCCGGATCGATGTCGCTGCCGGCGATATCGAGCGGCACATCGTCGCGCAGCAAGTCGTACGCCTCGTCGCGCGCCTCCTGCCACAGCCGCTGCGGCACGTTCGGCCACGCCTCCGCCGGGAAGCTGCGGCGCAGCCCCGGCGCGATGTTCCAGCCGATCATCGCCGCTTCGATCGGGAATGTGCCCGAGCCGCAGAACGGATCGACGAACGGTCGTTCCGCGTTCCAGCGGCTCAACAGCACGATGGCCGCCGCCATCGTTTCCTTCAGCGGCGCTTCGGTGACGAGCTTGCGATAGCCGCGTTTGTGCAGGCTGGGGCCGGTCGTATCGATGGTCAGCGTGGCGATGTCGTTCAGCAGCGCCACATCGACGACGTACCGCGCCCCGGTTTCCTCGAACCAGTCGGTGCGGTAGCGCTGCTTCATCTTTTCCACAATCGCTTTCTTCACGATCCCTTGGCACGCCGGCACGCTCGACAGCTGCGACTTGTGAGAGCGGCCTTCCACCGGAAACTCCCCGCGCTCCGGAATCCAGTCCGGCCACGGCAGCGCCTTTACCCCTTCGAACAGTTCGTCGAACGTTGTCGCGCGGAACTCGCCCATTTTGACCAGGAGGCGGTCGGCCGTGCGCAGCCACAGGTTGGCGCGGCAAATGGCGGCTTCGTCGCCGGCGAACGTCACCCGCCCGTTCTCCACCTGCATATCCTCATAGCCGAGCTCCTTGATTTCGCGGGCGACAACGGCTTCAAGTCCCATCGGGACGGTAGCGATCAATTGCAATTTGGGCATCTTCTAACCTCTTGGCATCAAGTTGTGATCCGGCCGGAAAAGCCATACAATACAGTAGTATAGGCGAAAAGAGGGCTGCATACAATTGTGCGGAACCGCATCGGTCCGCTTGGGGAAGGATGATCGTGATGGAAACCAAACAACGCGAACAATATGCGGAATCGCTTGCGGCGCACGACGCCGAGTTGGAACGGGTGAAGGAAGGCATTCGCCGCCACGGCATGCCGGAAATATCGATTGCGCCGGGTTACGGCAAGCTGCTGACGATGCTCGTGAGAATGACGGGAGCAAGCCGCGTGCTGGAGATCGGCGCCCTTGGCGGCTACAGCGGCATTTGTCTGGCGCGGGGGCTTGCGGACGGCGGCACGTTGACATCGCTCGAACTGAAGCCGGAATACGCGGCGCTCGCCCATGAGCATTTGCGGCAGGCGGGGCTTGGGGAGAAGGTCGAATACCGGGTGGGAGAAGCGCTGGACAGCCTGGAACAGCTGGGCGCGGAAGGAAGGACGTTCGACTTCTTCTTTATCGACGCGGACAAAGGGAACTACCCGAACTACCTCGATTGGGCGCTTCGGCTCGGCAAACCGGGGGCGATCGTCATCGGCGACAACGCGTTCATGAACGGCAAAACGTTGAACGAAGAAGAGCGCGGCAACGCCGTCACGCAGATGCGCGCGTTCAACGCGCGCATGACGGGCGATCCGCGGCTCGAAGGCGTGCTGCTGCCCGCTTACGACGGGCTGACGATCGCCCGGTTTCGCTAAACCCGCGTAACGGATTGAGCGGGGCGGGGCAAACGTTTGCTGCACTTTGCGCAGCCTTACGCCTTTGCTGCCTTGCGCTTGCCGGAGCCGAGCGTCCGTTTGACCCAGACGCTGTTCATCAGCAGCAAAATTCCGGACAAAACGAACACGCCGCGAATCGACACCCAGCCGCCAAGCAAACCGCCGACGAGCGGGCCAAGCATGTTGCCGAGGCTGAGCGTGCTCGTGTTCAGGCTGTAGGCGCGGCTTTCCATGCCGTCCGGCGTAAAGCGGCGGATGAGCGTGTATACCGACGGCAGCAGGCCGCCCATAAACACGCCAAGCAGGAAACGCGAGGCGATCAGCTGCCACACATTCTCGACAAGCGCCTGCGGCACGAAGCTGAGCGCGGCGCCGATCAGGCAGATGCCGAGAATTTTTTCGGCGCCGAGCTTGTCGCCGAGCCGGCCGAGCAGCGGTGAGGCGATCATGTTCGAGAAGCCGTTCACCGAGCCGACGAGCCCGGCAAAAAAGGCAAGCATCGCCGTTTTGCCGTGGAGGTCCTGCACGAACAGCGGCATCAGCGTCATCGGGCCGAGCAGCGCGAACTGGATCAGGAAGGTGACGGAGAACAGCGCGGGCAGCTGGGGGATCTTGGCCAGCTCGCGGGCGCCGGCGAGCACGGAGACGCGCTCCTTCAGCTTCGCTTTCGTGCGGTCGAACGATTCGCGCACGAGCAGCAGCGCAATGATCGATGCGGCGAACAACAGCGAGCCGGTGATATAGAAGATAGGCCGGTAGCCGAACGCTTCGGCCAGCAAGCCGCCGATCAGCGGCCCGAGAATCGTGCCGGCGACGCCGCCCGATTGCAGCGTTCCCATCGCGAAACCAATTCGTTCTTTTGGCGTATTGATCGAAATCAAGGCAATCGCCGCCGGCGCGAAGCCGGAGATGGTGCCGTTCAGCATCCGCAGCAGCAACAGCTGCCACGGACTGTGAGCAAAGCCCATCAGCGTCATGACGATGGCCATGCCGAAGCCGGAGCGCAGCAGCATCATTTTGCGGCCGTAGCGATCGGCAAGGCCGCCCCAGATCGGCTGGGCGAACAGCGACGTGACGAAGTTGGCGGAGAAAATCAGACTGGCCCAAAGCGCGACTTCATGCTCGTTTTGCATGCCCATTTCCTGCAAATACAGCGGCATGAACGGGACAATCATCGTCATGCCGGCCATCGTCAGAAATTGGCCGATCCATAGCACCGACAAGTTGACTTTCCAGTTAATCAATGCGATTCCTTCTTTCTTGCTCGCCAAGGTGCAACCAGCTGTGCAAACCGATATCGAAAGGGGGCCGCCGGACGGCATGCTTTTTTTGCGCAAAGAATCGTTTCGCGAGTATGTTCGGCGTTATCCGGTCACGACGCTGCTGCTGGCGATCCAGATCGCCTTGTACATCGCGACGGAAGTGTATGGGAGCTCCAAGGACGAGCTGACGCTGGAGCATTTCGGCGCGCTGTTCCGCGACGGCGGTTCTGCGCCCGAATGGTGGCGCTACATTGCGCCGATATTCCTGCACAGCGGCATCGAGCATCTGTTGTTCAACAGCTTTGCGCTGCTCGTATTCGCTCCGCCGCTGGAACGGCTGTTCGGCCCGCTCCGGTATGCGGCGTTTTATTTATTGACCGGCATCATCGGCAATATTGCCACCGATCTGTTTCACAGCGAACCGTACATGGCCATCGGCGCATCGGGTGCGATATTCGGCGTGTACGGCGCTTACATTTACATTGGTCTGTTCAAGCCTGAGGTGCTTGACATCCAATCGCGCAAAACGATGTATACGATCGTCATCATCGGGATCGTGTTTACGTTCATTTCGCGGCAAGTGAACGTGTCCGCCCATCTCGGCGGCTTCGTCGCCGGCGTGGCGCTTGCCGCGGTCATGTCGCTGCTGCCGCTGCGCCGCTTCGACTGACGCGCCGCTTATAGCGACACGGACGCGGCCGCTTTGGCGCTGCGCCGTTCCCTGGCGCTCCAATACAAGCCGATGCCGGCCGCCGCCAGTCCGAGCGCGCCGCCGAGATAGAAGCCGCCGGCCAGTCCGGCGGCTTTGCTGATGATGCCGGCGACGAACGGCCCGGCGAACATGCCGATCGCGTACACGGCCTGATAAAAGCCCATCGCCGTCGCTCGCAGCCGGGGTTCGACGTGGCGAATGGCCAGTCCGAGCAGCAGCGGCAAGTGCATGCCTTGGGCGAAGCCGTTGACGATTTGGGTGGCGGCGAGCCCGCCGAACGTCGGCATGAGCGAAATCGCCAGCGTACAGACGGCGCTAAGCGCGAAGCCGGTGATGACGCTGCCCCAGACGCCGATTCGCGGCACGATCCAGCGGCTTGTCACCGACGCGGCGGCCGCGTGCGGAATCATGAATGCGAAGACGAGCAGGCTGAGCTGGCCGGGCGTGGCCCCCAGCTTGACCGCCTGGAGCGGGGTAAAGCCGAACATGGTGATGAACAGCACGCTGTGTCCGAGGATGGACAGAAGCGACGCCTTCAGCAAAATCGGCAGCCGCATGACCGCCTTCAGCTCCGATGGCCGGATGGGCTCGCGGTCGACGCCTTCGCGCGGTTCGTAAACGGCGAAAGCGCAAATGGCGCCGATCGTGCCGATGGCAAGGCCTGTCCAGAACGTCGCTGTCCATCCCCAAACGCCGGCGATCCAGCCGCTCAGCCCCATGCCGATCAATTGGCCGACGACCGTCAGCGTGCTGATGTGGCCCATCGCGCGGGTGGTGTCGTTCTTGTCGTAGTAGCTGGCGAACAGCACGGTGTAGGCGACCCAGCAGGAAGCCGAAACGCCGCCGACGGCTCGCGCGGCAAGCGTCCAGCCCCAATGCGCCCCGGCGGCGAACAACAGGCAGCTGACGGCGCCGGAGGCGAGCCCGAGCACGACGAACGGCCGGCGCACGCGCAGCCGGTCGCTCCATACGCCGATCGGCAGGCGGACGAAAATTTGCACGAGCCCGTAGCTGCCGAGCACGATGCCGGCCAGCGTGTAGCCGATGCCCTTGGCCTCCATGTAGGGGGACAGAATCGGCACGTAAATGTACAAGGTGACCCAATAAAGCACGGTGACAAACGAATAAATGGCGAATCGGCGCCGGTGTTGCGCTTGCGTTGCGGTCATGAGGCACGCTCCTGCTGGCTGACGGATAACTCTAACTTTAACCCAACTCGGCGGATGTGCCAACCTGACTTATGCGAATCTCGGCGAAATCCGTGCCGCATGGGCGTTCGCCGTCGCAATCCCTATCCCTGTCCCCCGCATCTACTTTCGGAGTCACGGCATAAACCCGTCGCGGCTGACGAACAGCCGCTCGCGCGGGAACACTTCGGCGAATGCCGCGAGCAGCCGGTCGGCCATCTGCCGGTCGTACCATTCCGCTTGCCCGAGCTGTTCATAGAGGCGCTTGATTTGCAGACGTTCGGTGCGTTTGCCTCCGCTCCCGTCGCCCATAAAATAGTCGTCGATGCAGACGCGGCCTGTGACTTCCGCCAGCATCGCCGGCAGCCGTTCCGAGCTTGGCAAGAGCGGCGCAACGGCCGCCTGCGTCGGCACGCCGGCCTCACGCAGCTCGCGAAGAGCGCGAATCCGTCCCGCAATCGGCGGCGCTGCCGGAGCGAACGCGCGGCGAATCTCCTCGAGATCCGTTTCGACCGTCACGCTGACGCGAACGCGCCCTTCCGCCGCAAGCAGGCGCAGCAAGTCGATGTCGCGCGCGACGAGCGGGCTTCGCGTTTGCACGAAGACGAAGTCCGGCGGCTCCTCGGTCATGACTTCCAGCAGCGAGCGGGTGAGTCGAGCGCTATACTCCAGCGGTTGATAAGGATCGGTAGCCGAGGACATGAAGATCGTTACGGGGCCTTTACGCTTGGCCAGCTTGAGCTCCTTGCGCAGCAAGCCCGCCGCTCCCTCTTTCGCATCGACCCAGCTTCCCCAGGGCGCCGCGCGGAATTTGGCGACGGGCATCTCCCTCACGTAGCAATAAGAGCACGCGAACGCGCATCCGACATACGGGTTCAGCGTATGCGAATAGCCTTCGAGAAAACCGCCAGCCGGATTGAGCAGCCGCCTTGCCGGCTTCGAACCGACCGAAACGCGCGAATCGTTCATGACCGCTCCTCCGTTTCTATCCTATCCGAACGTTTGTTTCCGTATTTTCCATTATAGCCTGCGTGCCCGACCAAAGTCCAGTTGCCGGACCGACCGAAGTCGATTGATGGGAGCGGTCTCCTTTGACTATACTGAATGACGGCAGGGCAATTCACGCCAGCATTCCGTTGGCAAGAAAAGTAAGCTATAATGAAACCGTTGGAAATGGCTTGGACCGATGGAAAAATGGGAGGTATCGCATGTCGGCAAATACGGTAGTGCAAATCCGCAATTTGACCAAAAAAATCGGCGGCAAAACGATCGTCGACCATCTGACGTTCGACGTGCCGAAAGGGGAAGTATTCGGCTTCCTCGGACCGAACGGCGCAGGCAAAACGACGACGATCCGCATGATCGTCGGTCTCATCACGATGACAGAAGGCGAAGTATATGTAAACGGCTTGAGCGTGGCCAAAGAGTTCGAAAAGGCGATGACCCACGTTGGCGCCATCGTCGAAAATCCGGAAATGTACAAGTTTCTGACCGGTTACCAGAACCTGATCCACTTCGCGCGCATGCACCCCGGCGTTACCCGGCAGCGGATCGACGAAGTCGTTGCGCTGGTCGGGCTGAAAAACCGCATCCACGAAAAAGTGAAACGCTATTCGCTTGGCATGCGGCAGCGGCTCGGCGTGGCGCAGGCGATTCTTCACCGTCCGTCCGTGCTGATCCTCGACGAACCGACGAACGGGCTCGACCCGGCGGGCATCCGCGAGCTGCGCGACTACTTGCGCGGGCTGGCGCGGAGCGAAGGCATCGCCGTCATCGTTTCGAGCCATCTGCTGTCCGAAATGGAATTGATGTGCGATCGTGTCGCCATCATTCAGGCCGGCAAGCTGATCGACGTACGCAAAATGCAGGAGATGCGCGAGGAGAGCGGCGCGAACAAAGTGGCGCTGGAAGTGGACAACGTGCAGGAGGCCGTGCGTGTGGCGTCGGATTATTCTTCCGCCGCGGCGACGCCATCGGGCGACAGCGAGCTGGAAGTGCTGCTGGAGCGGGAGCAAATTCCGCAGGTCGTAGCGGCGCTCGTGCAAGCCGGCGTCAAGGTGTACGGCATTCGCACCGTCGGCATGTCGCTTGAGGACAAGTTCTTGGAAATGACGGGGAGGGAGCAAATTGTCTAATTTTTTTCCGCTCTTGCAGAATGAGAACATGAAGATCTACCGGAGGCTGCGCACCTGGATCATGGCGGGGCTGCTGCTCGCGCTGATGCTGGCGTACTTCATCATCGACAACGCGGAATCGAGCAAACGAAGCAACGACGATTGGAAAAGCCAGCTGCAGTCGCGAATCTCCCAGAACGAACAAATGGTCGCCAATCAGAAAAATATGGACGAAAAAACGATCACTTATTTCAAACACCAGATCGCCATCGACAAGTATCGGATCGAACATAACCTGAATCCGCAGGAGAAGAGCCCGTGGACGACGGCGAGCGAAGCCGCCAATATGATCATGATCATTTCCATCTTCACGATCATCATCGCCGGCGACATGGTGGCGGGCGAGTTCACGTGGGGAACGATCAAGCTGCTGCTGATCCGTCCGGCCAGCCGGTCGAAAATATTGTTGACCAAATATGCGGCGACGCTGCTTTATTCGCTGCTCATGCTGGTGATGCTGTTCGTTGCGGCGCTCATTCTAGGCGGCATTCTGCACGGCTTCGGCAATTTGTCGCAGCCCGACGTTTACGTCGGCTCGGACGGATTCGCGCATGAGCGCAACATGATTGCGAGCGTGCTCAAAACATATGGCTTGCAATGCGTCAGCCTGCTGATGATGGTGACGTTCGCGTTCATGATTTCGGCTGCCTTCCGCAGCGGCATTATGGCGGTAGGCTTCTCGATCGGCCTGCTGCTGGCCGGCTCCATCATTGTGGGAGCGCTCAGCCGGTACGCGTGGGTCAAGTACGTGCTGTTCGCCAATATGGATTTGTCGCAGTACCTGGGCGGAGCGATTCCGCTGCGGGACGACATGACGATGGGTTTTTCGATAACGATGCTGGCGATTTACTTCGTCGTGTTCAACGTGATTTCGTGGACGCTGTTCGCCAAACGCGACGTAGCCGGGTAACTTTCCCGGCTGACGCCCGGGCGGCAGCACAACAACGGCCTGCGCGCCGCGCCTCCTGTCAGGAGGCCGCGGTGCGCAGGCCGTTTCGCTTGTCCCGCTTTGCGGGGCTTATTTGCCGGCCGTATGGCCGCTGAGCTGCAGCTTTCGTTCGATCATCGTTTTGCGCCAATGGCCGAATGACATGACAGCGGCGACAACGATCACGATCAGCGCCCATTTGAAGAAGCCGTTCGCTTCAAACCAGTGTTTGACGAGCGGGTCGTCCGCCACCATCTTGCCCGCGGTAAAGGCCAGCAGGGCGGAGCCGATGTAGATGATCCAAGGGAACTTGTCGACGATCTTGATGAAGAGCGTGCTGCACCACAGCATGATCGGCACGGAAATGATGAGCCCGATCACCACAAGCAGGAAGCTGCCGTGCGCCGCACCCGCTACGGCGATGACGTTGTCGAGCCCCATCACGAAGTCGGCGACGACGATCGTTTGAATCGCCTGGCGAAGCTGGCTTTGTGCGGGGATGTCATGATCCTTCTTCTCCACAAGCAATTTATAAGCGATCCAGATCAGCACGGCGCCGCCGATCAGCAGCACGGCCGGAATCTTCAGCAGCCAGACCACGATCACCGTAGCGATCGTACGAATGACGACGGCGCCTACCGTTCCCCACAGGATAGCCGATCGTTGCTTCTCCTTGGGCAAATTGCGCGCCGCCATGCCGATCACAATCGCGTTGTCCCCCGCCAGCATCAAATCGATTAATACGATTGACAATAGCGCGGCCAAAAAATCGCCGGTCAACCACTCCATCCACTTCCACTCCTTTATGATCTGTATGAACGCGTTTGTTCTACATACGGACGAGGGGAGCTTTGGTTTCCTCGCGGCCGATGAAGCAAGCCGCCATCGTATAAGGGAGACGCTGAAAAACGTTTCCACCCGTGCTATAATACGAGAAGAGTTTGGGAGATTGAGAACGCTTGGCGAAGGAGATTCGAATGGACGAACAGCGATCCGTTACAAGGTCCGCTTCGAGAAGAAGGCGCAAACGGCGCCGCATCAAGCTGCTGCCGATTGTGCTGCTGGTCGGTTTGGCGGCTGCCGGCTTCGGCGGCTGGAAGCTGCTGCACGAACGCGGCGAATCGCCTTCGGGCAAGCCGGCGAACACGGCAACGCCTGCTGTTTCCGTGCCGAAGGCGAGCGCAACGGCTACGCCGCAGAAGAGCGTGGCGCCGTCGCCGTCCGCGAGTGCAAGCGCGTCGCCGACGCCAACGGCGACCCCATCGTCGACGCCGGCAGTCGGGAGCGCCACGCCGGCGGGGGCGCAGGTGAAGATGGCGTTCGTCGGCGATGTCATCATGGCGAGCACCGTCGAGACGCTGCTGCAGAAGAACGGGTACGATTACCCGTATAAAGACGTGCTGCCGCTGCTGCAGAGCCCGGATCTGACGATCGCCAACCTGGAGACGCCGATCACGAAGCGCGGCACGGCGCAATCCAAAGAGTACGTGTACAAGTCGCCGCCGGAAGCGCTTCCGGCATTCGTAGACGCCGGTTTCGACATCGTGAACCTGGCGAACAACCATTCGATCGACATGGGCACAGAAGGGCTGCTGGACACGTTCGACGCGCTCGACAAAGCCGGGATCAAACGGATCGGCGCCGGCCGCGACGCGAAAGAAGCGTTCAGCCCCGTTATCGTCGAGAAAAACGGCATCCGCATCGCCTTCCTCGGCTTCAGCCGCGTGGTGCCGGAGCAGTCGTGGAAAGCCGGAATCAACCATCCCGGCGTTGCGGACACGTACAGCTACGTGCCGGCAGTGGCGGCGATCGAAGCGGCGCGCAAGGACGCCGATCTTGTCGTCGTATCGGCCCACTGGGGCGTCGAGCGCAACAGCAAGCCGGAGCCGTACCAGACCGACCTGGCGCACCGGTTCATCGACGCCGGAGCCGATCTTGTCATCGGCCACCACCCGCACGTGCTGCAAGGGTTCGAGTCGTACAAAGGCAAGTGGATCGCTTACAGCCTGGGCAACTTTATTTTTACGACGAATGAGGTAAAAGATACACTGGAGACGGTCGTGCTGCAAGCGTCCTGCACGAAGGAACGCTCCTGCAGTTTGAACGCGGTGCCGATCTTTACCCAGTGGGCGAAGCCGGTCGTCATGAACGAAGCGGACGGCAAGAAGCTGTTCAATCGGCTGTCCGGCATTTCGTTCGGCGCGGCCGTGGACGAGCAGGGGCGGGTAGCAACGAAGGCAAAAGCGACTTCGCCGAGCCCGAAATCGAGCCCGAAATGAAGAAGAAGCGGGGAGAGGAACAATGACGACGAGAGCGATACGCAATATTTATTGTGTCGGGCGCAACTACCGCGAGCATGCCGCCGAGCTGGGCAATGCGGTGCCGGAAGCGCCGATGCTGTTCATGAAGCCGTCGCACGCCGCGGCAGCGATGGACGGCAGCGCGATCACGCTTCCTGCCGGTCACGGCGCGATCCACTACGAAGCCGAAGTCGTACTGCATGTCGGCCGCGATTATCGCGAAGGGTTGACCGTCGACGAACTGGTCGACCGCTTTGCGCTCGGCCTCGACATGACGCTGCGCGAGGTGCAGGACACGCTGAAGAAGAAAGGGCAGCCGTGGCTCGCCGCCAAAGGCTTCCGCGGCTCCGCGCCGCTCGGCCCGTTCCGTCCGTTCCCGGGCGCTGCGGCGATCCGGGACACGTCGTTTGCGCTGAAGCGCAATGGGGAAGAGGTGCAGCGCGGCACGACGGGCATGATGATCTTCGATCTGCAGACGATCGTCGACTATTGCGCCATGCATTACGGCCTCGGCGAAGGCGATCTGATTTTCACCGGCACGCCGGCCGGCGTCGGCGCGGTTGCGGACGGCGATCGGTTCGAGCTGCTGTGGGACGGCGAAGAGGCGGGTTCCTGCCGGTTCGCGCTCGTATAAAACCGAACATCCCGCCGCCTCGAAACCGAGGCCGGCGGGATGTTCCTATGTAGATATGGATTGCCGCCGTCATCAACCGTGATCTTCGATGATGTCCTGGTAGTCGTCGCGTATTTTTAAAATTTTGGGCAGTTGCTCCATGAAAGTGTCGACGACCCGCGGATCGAAGTGGTGCCCTCGCTCTTCAATGAAGAGATTGAGAATGCGGTCGAGTTCCCACGCTTTTTTGTAGACGCGGTCGCTGGCCAGCGCGTCGAACACGTCGGCGATGGCCGTGATGCGGCCGTAGATGTGGATTTCTTCGCCCTTCAGGCCGCGCGGATATCCTTTGCCGTTCCATTTCTCGTGATGCTCGTAGGCGAGGATCGCCGCCGTTTTCAGGATGCGCCGGGTCGAGTTTTTGAGCAGGCCGTACCCGATATCGGTATGCGCCTTCATGATGTCGAATTCTTCTTCGGTCAGCTTGCCCGGCTTTTTCAGCACGCTGTCGGGGATGGCGACTTTGCCGATGTCGTGCATCGGCGACGCCATTTTGATCAGGTCGCATTCCTCCTGGCCCATGCCCAGCCCTTTGGCGAGCAAATAGGAATATTCGGCGACCCGCTTCACATGGTTGCCGGTTTCCTTGGAGCGGCTTTCGCCGATTTCACCCATCGTAAAGATGATTTCCTTCTGCGTCTCTTCGATTTCGTGATGCAGCTGCACCGATTCGAGCGACTTGCCGGCATAGGAGGCGGCCAAGGTCAAGTATTCCAGGTCCTTCTGGGAGAACGTTTCCGAAACGGTCATTTTGTTGACGGCCTGGTAAGCGCCGATAATGTCGCCGTCGTTGTTGCGGAACGGCACGACCATGAGCGCTTTCGAACGGTAGCCGGTTTTGCGGTCGGTCGCCAGCGCTCCGTTATCGAGCACTTCCCGGTACGGTTCGTTCGAGTAGGCATCGTCAATGAAAATCGGTTCGCCCATCGCAATCGAGTGGCCGACCAATCCCGCCGCCAGCGGAATCCGGATGCCGCTGACGCCGTGCGCGACGGTCGTGTACAGTTCTTTGCGGATTTTGTCGACGAGCCACACGCTGCAGCGGTCGGACACGATCATTTCGCGGCCCATGTTGGCCATCAGCATCAGCACATTGTCGAGATGCCGTTCGTTGGCGATTTTGGCCGTATAATCGAATATGATGCGGAGCATTTCTTCAGGTGTCGGATCTTCCTTGATCTTCTGCTCGATCGTATATTCGTCGTGATATACCATGCGGATTCCTCCCGGGTATGCCTTCATTGTTATAGTTCCGCAGTACCTGTTCAGGTTCCTGCATGAAATTGAGCCAAACGGCGATTTTTTTGTCGAAAAGGGGGAGATGGCCGATGCTCGGATGGATCGCGGGGGCAATCTGCAGCGGTTTGATCGCCTGGCTGGCGTATCGCCGGCGTTCGTTGTCCGCTTCGGGCGTTGCGGCCGCCGTTGTCGTCGGCACGGCGCTCGTCGGATTGGGGAGCACGGCCTGGTTCGGCACGCTGCTCGCGTTTTTCGTTTCTTCCACGGCGCTGTCGGTGTGGAAGAAGCACCGCCGTGCCGAAGCGGAATCCGGCTACGCCAAGAGCGGCCGGCGCGACGCCGGGCAAGTCGCCGCCAACGGAGGCGCGGCGGTGCTGCTGTGCGCGGCCCATGCGCTGGGGCCGCATCCGCTCTGGTGGGCCGCCTTCGTAGGCGCGCTCGCGGCGGCGAACGCCGACACGTGGGCGACGGAGCTTGGCGGCTTGAGCGCCCGGCCGCCGCGCTCGGTCCTGTCGGGGCGGCAAGTCGCCCCCGGCACGAGCGGGGGCGTCACGGCGGCCGGTACGGCCGCAGCCGCTTGCGGCGGCTTGTTCGTCGGCGTCGCCGCGTGGGCGCTGCTCGCGCTGTGGCCGCAGCAGCTTGGCGCCAGCGTCGCCGCGGAAGCGCCGGCGTCGCTGGCCGCGCTGGCGCTGCTCGGCCTTGCCGGCGGCCTGTGCGGCGCATTCGCCGACTCGCTGCTTGGCGCTTGGCGCCAGCGCATGCAGCGCTGCCGCGTCTGCGGCCGCGAAGTCGAAGCGGCCCGCCATTGCGGCGAGCCGACCGACTACGCCCGCGGCTGGCGCTGGCTCGGCAACGACGCCGTCAACGCGCTGGCGACGCTGATTGGCGCCGGCACGGCGGCGCTGCTGGCGTTGGCGCTGTAGTGGCGCGGGCAAAACAGCCCCTGCCCAACGAGTTCGATCGTTTGGCAGGGGCTTCTTTCGGCGCGCCGCGCCGTTACGGGATGCGGACGCTTCCGGTTTGCGCCAGCGTCGCCATGTCGTTCGCGCGAATTTCGCCGTTCGACAGCGTGTACAGCGTATCGCCGATATACAGGACGCGCTGCACGTAGCGGTTCATATCATAGCCGTAGGTGCCGGCTTTTGCGATATCGTCCGTGCTCATGTGCGTGATCGTGCCTTCAAGCTTGAAGCCGTGCTCCAGGCTCAAGTCGTATACATAAGCTCCCTGGTAGGCGAATTGGCCGTAGGCCGGGAAACCGCCGGACTGCTGCTGCTGATTGGCCGGCACCTTCATCAGCGTCACCGGGAAGGCAAGCAGCCCTTTCGCTTGATCGAACAGCAGCGCCTTATGGTTGTGCAGCACCTCGGAATCGGTGCCGCGGTCGCCGATCAGTTCCTGGTACAGCTGAACCGGTTTGGTGACGTCGGTGACATCGAACAGCGCGAGTTTCATGCCTTGGTAATAAGCGGTTGTCGCCGGCGTCGTGCTGCCTGGTGCGGGCTTCGCCCATTCGTTCGCGACTTCGATCGCGTCTTTGCCGAAGCCGATCAGGTGCGTTTCGTCGAACGGGTGCAAATAATCGCTGTAGCCGGGAATTTTCAACTGGCCGAGAATGGCCGGCTGCTGCGGGTCGGACAAGTCGATGGCGAACAGCGGATCGACTTTTTTGAACGTCACCATATAGCCGCGTTTGCCCATGAAACGAACCGAATATATTTTTTCGCCCGGGGCGATGCCTTCGATTTTGCCGGTGACATGAAGCGCTTCGTCCAGCACGTACATATTATTCCGTTCGGTTTGGCCCGACCAGCCATTGCCGCTTGTGGTGGCGATGCGGAAGTAACCGCCGTATTCATCCATCGAAAATTGATTGAGCACCGTTCCCGGCACGCTGCCGCTGCCGGCATAAGCGGTGCGGCCGCCGTCCAGCCTGAACTTGTACACGGTGCTGGACGCTTCTTCCTGGATCGGCGGCGCTTCCGGCGGGTTGACCGGCGGCGCGGCGGGTATTTCCTGCGAGGCGGCGCTGCCGCTTGCCTGCCCCGCAGCAGTCGCCGGAGCCGAGGACGGCATTGACGCAGGGGCCGACGCAGGTGCCGGGAGCACCGAAATGGCCGGCATTGGCACCACGTCATAAGCCGGGTATTGCGTCAGCGTCACGTATAAGTTGTCCGTCGACGCGTATACATTGTCGCCCGCGCCAAGATAGGCGTTCACTTGCGCCTGGCTGTCCGGCTGTCCGAGATCGATGCCGGCGACTAGCAAATAGTTCGGCCGCGCCGCGTGCGGGAAATAACGCACCTGGTCATAACCGATCGACTGAAAGTCGCTGCCTGCAGCCGAATCCTTGACCATCGGCGCCGGCGTTTCCGCCTTTTCGTTCAGCACGGCGTATACGTTGACATACTGGTTCGCCAGCAAATACAAGCTCGAACCGATTTTGCGGCTGGTCAAATAATTGCCTTGCAGCTCAACTTCGCGCACTTGTTTGACCGCCGCTTTATCGCTTGTGTCATAGACGATCGCTTTCGTCGTCTGCATGCCGGACGGATACGGCGCAATCAGCCGTTTTTCCATGATGCCGGGGGCAACGTCTACGGCCGGTCCGCCTTCCGGAACGGCGATGCCGATTTGGCTGTAAGACATGCCGATGACGATCAGCCGGTTGTCGTCAATGTACAACTCCTGCGGCTGAAAGGAACGATCGGCGAAAGGCAGCGTGGCGACCAGCTTCATTTCGCTGGCCGGATAAGCTTGGGCGATGACGATCCGCTGTCCGTTCACTTGATAAATGTACGTCCCGTCCGTTTTGACGATATCGCCTTCATCGACGCCTTGCACTTGCACGTTTGTTTCCGAGTGGTCCGCCGGCGCTGCGCCGGATTCTTTGGCGGCGGATCCGGCGGCGCTTGCTTGCGGAGCGGGCATCGGCATTTCTGCCCCGGCCTGGTTGATGAAGCCGTCAGCCGACTTGACCATGACCCCGGTCAGTGCATATCCATCCGGCATTTCTTGCAGCAGTTCTTTCAATTGGGCATAACTGCCGACGGTCGGCAGCGCGCCGCTTTCCGAATCGAGCGTCACCGTTTGGTTGATGCCGTCCCAGGCGACGATCATGCCGAACGTCTGGGCGAAAAACCGCAGCGGCACCAATGTCTTGTCGTGGCTGATCGCCGGCGCGGCGGCCAGCCGCATCGGCTGCCCGTTGCGTTCGGCGGCCGTGCTGCCGATTGTCAGAGTGACGCTCGTGTCGCCTTTGACGGCGGAGATCGTGCGGGCCGAGTCCGACCAGTCGAGCGTAATGCCGAGCACGTCCGCAATGCTGCGGAGCGGCACCATCATCGTGTCGCCCGACAGGCGCGGCGGCGGATCGAAGGCGACTTGGGCGCCGTCGATGACGATGGCGTAATCGGCTTCGGTGCCGGCCGCGGTCGAGATGCCGGATACGGCGGGCATCACCGTCAGCGCGAGCGCGACGGTCAGTGCGGCAAACTTCTTTTTCATCATGCTAAACCCTCCTTGTATGCAGGAAATGGAACGGATATTTCCAATCTTGCCCTTCAGACGAACTTGCCCGGCGTTTGGTTGCAGGCGCAAAGACCCGCTTTTCGACATGGCGGAAAAATATGGCCGGGCACCGGCGAGCCCATGATTCCCAAGCGATCACAGACTTTGGAAGGAATTTGCTATTGAATGAGGCTTTTGGATGCGGCTACAATGGGCACAGTCGAGAGGCACATTCCAAGGAGGAGAGTCCAAATGAAGAAAAAGATGATCGCACTGACCGTCGCTTCGTTCGTATTCGCTTCTGCGATTCCGTTTGCTTTGCCTGCCGGCAGCGCTTACGCCGCAACCGCCACGCTGTCGCAAGGAGACAACGGCTCGAGCGTAACCAAATTACAGAACGATTTGATGACACTAGGGTTTTTCAACTACTCCAAAGCAACCGGCAACTTCGGCTCCATTACCGAATCCGCGGTAGCCGCGTTTCAGCGGGCTTACGGTTTGACGGCAAGCGGGGAGGCGACCGGCACGACGCAAACGGCCATCGCCCACGCCATCCTGAAGAAGAAGCTGCTTGCGGATGCGAACAAGTACAAAGGGGTAAAATACGTATGGGGCGCCGAGTCGCCGAAAACCGGCTTTGACTGCTCGGGCTTCGTCTATTACATGTTCAATAAATTCGGCGTCGACATCTCGCGCACAAGCGCGGCGGACATGTACAAAAAAGGCGCGTCCGTCAGCAAGTCGAAGCTGATGCCGGGAGACCTCGTGTTCTTCAGCACGAGCACGAAAGGCAAAGTGTCGCATGTCGGTTTTTACGTCGGCAACAACAAGTTTATTTCGGCTACCGGCTCGAAAGGCATTGCGATCAATCCGATCGACTCCGGCTATTGGGGCTCGCGCTACATCGGCGCCAAACGTTATTATTGATCGGCTCGCAAAGAAGGGCTCGCCCGTCAGCGTCTAACCGCTGCGGCGCGAGCCCTTTCGTTAGTTCCGACCGAGCGCTTCGGCTCCCGCTTATGCGCCGGCCAGCTGCTCCATCTGCTCGATCAGTTCCTTGAACACGCTCATCGCTTGTTTGATCGGTTCGGGCGACGACATGTCGACGCCGGCGCGCTTCAATATTTCAATCGAATAGTCGCTGCCGCCGCTCTTCAGGAAGCCGAGGTAACGATCGACGGCCGGCTGGCCTTCGTCGATAATTTGTTTGGCGAAGCTTGTCGCGGCGGAGAAGCCCGTCGCGTATTTGTACACGTAGAAGCTGTTGTAGAAATGGGGGATGCGCGCCCATTCCATTTCGATGTCCTTGTCGACGACCATGTCTTCGCCGTGATACTTCTTGTTCAGCTCGTAGTAAATCGCGCTCAGCTCTTGCGGCGTCAGTGATTCGCCTTGTTCGGCCTTCTCGTGCGTAATTTTCTCGAATTCGGCGAACATCGTCTGGCGGAACACGGTCGTGCGGAACTGGTCGGCGTAATAAGTGAGCAGGTACATTTTCTCCTTGGGATCGGTCGTGTTGCCCAGCAGGTTGTGCATGAGCAGCGCTTCGTTCAGCGTCGACGCCACTTCCGCAAGGAAAATCGTATACTGCGCATACCGGTACTCCTGGGTGCTGTCGGACAAGTACGAATGGATTGCGTGGCCCATTTCGTGCGCGAGCGTAAACATGCTGTTCAGATTGTCCTTGTGGTTGAGCAGCACATACGGATGAGTGCCGTAAGCGCCCCAGCTGTAGGCGCCGCTGCGTTTGCCTTCGTTTTCGTAAATGTCGATCCAGCCTTTGTCGAAGCCTTCCTGCAGGATGTTCAAATAGTTCTGGCCCAGCGGCTTCAAGCTTTCCGCCACTTTCGCCTTCGCTTCGTCGTACGTGATGTCCATCTTGAACTCGTCGACCAGCGGCGCGAACAAGTCGTACATGTGCAGCTCGTCGACTTTGAGCAGCTTCTTGCGCAGCTTGAAGTAGCGGTGCAGCAGCGGCAGCGACTCATGGATCGTATCGATCAGGTTCGTGTACACTTCCGGCGAAATGTTGTCTCCGAACAGCGACATCTCCAGCACGGACGGATACTTGCGGGCGTGGGCGTAGAACACGTTTTTCGTAATGTTCGCGTTCAGCGTGGCGCCGATCGTATTTTTTTGCTTGCTGTATGTAGCGTACATCGCTTCGAAGGCGGCTTTGCGCACGTCGCGGTTTTTCGATTCGAGGAACTGGATGTATCGCCCGTGCGTCAGTTCGATTTCTTCGCCGTTTTCGTTCTTCACCTTCGGAAACTTCATGTCCGCGTTGTTAAGCATGCCGAAGATCGTACTCGGCGCTTGCGCAATATTGCCGACCTGGGCGAGCAGCGCTTCCTCCTGTTTGGAGAGGACATGGGCTTTCTCGCGGATCGTTTCCTGCAGCGTACGCTTGTAGAAGCTGAGGGACGGATCGGCCACCAGCGCCGCAAGCTGCTCATCGGACAGGCTTAGTATCTCCGGCGTGATGAACGATGTCGCTTCGCCGGTTTCGACGCTGAGCTTTTTCGACTTTTCCGACAGCGCCTGGTAGGCCGGTTCCGCCGTATCCTCATGATGCTTCATATTGGCGTATACGTACAGCTTTTCGGTCATTTCCGAAATGTTGTCCTCCAGTGCAAAACATGCCTTCAGCGCGGCTGCGTCGTGCAGCTTGCCCTGGTAAGAGGCAACCGATTTGAGCTTCTCCTTGACCGCTGCATAATCGCGGTCCCAATCGGCCTGGCTGGCATAAATGTCTTCCAGATTCCATTTGTTTTCCGGTTTTACATCGCTGCGTTTGATCACTTGACTCATGGGGGGCCTCCTCGTCTGTTTCGGTATTGCCGCCTGATCGGCGGGACGTGCCGCGTGGACGGGCAGCGCGCATACAAGCAGCGCTGCCGCCGTTGCCAAACAAATCAGTCGCACCCGCTTCACTCCAAGCCGGCGACGCCACAGGCCGCCATTTTTCCCTTTATTATAAGCGGGTGGCGGGTGCATTATGTGAGCATTACGGGAAGCTGTGCGCTTAAACGCGCAGAAAGCTGTAGACGATCAGGAAGAACGAAACGCCTACCATAACGATGGCGATGAGCGCCAAATACCGCTTCATCTGCGGCGGAATCGTGTCGCGCTTCATGATGAGCACGAGCGCGAGCGAAAACGAGACGATCAGAAACGTAAGGATCGAGGCGGAGTCGACCATGGCGAGCTGCAGCCCCTTCCGTCAAATGTCGCGGAACGCCGTCAGCAGCGATTCGCGTTCGTCTTCTTTGCCGACGAAGTCGCCGGGCGGGAAGCGGCGTTCGACCCAGTGCATCATTTCCGGCCGGCTGAGGAACGTATGGCATTCTTCGCCCCATTGGTCGGAAATTTCGCGGACGATGAGCGACTTGCCGTTCACTTCGACGGAAAGCATATTCCACTTGTCTTTTTTGTAGATTTGGTAGGTTTTGATGTTTGAATTGTTTTTCAACAGCCGATCCCTCGTTTCGTGAAAATCGGTCAAGCTATACGCTTAACTTTAGCATGATTTGCCATCGTTATCAAAGCGAATCGGGGCCGGCGGCGTTCGGTCGGGCGCGTTTTCTAAAATAAGGATTGCGTTCCGCCCGAATATGCCCTACGATGACGATAATCTTTCGAAAGGCGCGCAAGCGGCGCCGACGAAAGAGGAGACGAGATGAGCCGAGTACAGAAGAGAAGAGGAGAGCGGAGCGATGGATTACAAGGAGAAGGGTTATGAGCAAACCGGCGTCGCCATGACGTGCCGGTCGTTTGAAGAGTATGTCGCCATGTTTGCGCTGGACGAAGCGGATTTGCAGGGACCGCTGCTGGACGTGGCCGGCGGCGCGTCGTCGTTCGTGGCGACGGCGCGGCAGCGGGGAGTGGCGGCGTTTGCGGCCGACCCGTTGTATGCGATGGCGGCGGCCGACATCGAAGCGTACGGCACGGAGGAAATTGCCGTTTCGACGGCGAAGCTTGCGGCGATCCGCGAGCGGTTCGACTGGAGCTATTACGGCAGCCTGGAGCGGCACGAGGCGAACCGGAGACAGTCGCTGCGGCTGTTCTGCGACGATTACCGGTCGCCGGACGCGAGAGCGGCGTACGTTCCGGCGTCGCTGCCGCACTTGCCGTTTGCGGACGGCACGTTCGCGATGGTGACATGCAGCCACTTCCTGTTCCTGTATGCCGACCAGTTCGACGATGCCTTTCACCGTGCAGCGTTGGCCGAGTTGATGCGCGTATGCAAGCCCGGCGGCGAAGTGCGGGTGTATCCGCTTCGCAGCTTGCGCTGGATGCCTTATGCCGGCATGGATGAGCTGTTGGCATTCGTTCGCGGCTCGGGAGCGGACGTGCGGCTGCCGGCTTCCCGGCTGCCGTTCATTCCCGGCTCGTCCGAGCTGCTGGCGATTCGCCCGTTCGGCGAAAAATAAAACGTTTGTTGCGTTTCGGCACGTTTAAGTCTTGATTCGCATAAATGAATAGTGGTATTATGTTGTTACTCGTCACCTTGATGACGCTTACGATGAAGGCTTTCGATCGAAAGTCAATGGGAGGTTGTCTACTTGAAAGGTAATGTCAAATGGTTCAACGCAGAGAAAGGCTACGGCTTCATTCGTGTGGAGAACGGAGAAGACGTATTCGTTCACTACTCTGCCATTCAAGGAGAAGGCTTTAAAACGCTTGAAGAAGGTCAAGAAGTGGAATTCGACGTGACGCAAGGCAACCGCGGTCCACAAGCTGCCAATGTTACCAAACTGTAATCTTTCGATTCATTGATAAACACGAATGTAAGACTGCGGGACGAGAACGGCGCAAGCCGGATTCGTCCCGTTTCTATTTTTTTGCGGGGAGATTGATCCTGCCGCATCGGCGGATGCAGTAGTAGCGTCGTGTCGCCAGTCACCACGCACCGTGCCGAGTCGCCCCAACCTCTTAATGCAAAAATGCGCTTAAATAGCCGCATTTTCGTTCCTTCCGCATGTTTAAATGTATTTATGCAATAAACGCGTAAGGGAATTCACAAATATGGTCTGGATTTGGAGAGTTTAATGCATTTTTACACTTAAGCAAGCGCATATGCTCGTTTCAGAGATTTTTAAGCGCAAAATTGCACTTAGGCCCCTGTCAGAGCAATAACGAAGAGTGGTTTTGTTGCAGGAGAGGAGCGTCCGCGTCGTGTTGGGCTCAGTCGGCGAAAGAAGGCTGAAATCAGCCTTGTAGCCGCCCAATGGCAAGCGGCGGACGAAATAAGGCTGAGCCCAGCCTTACACAGCGAGCGGCCCCCGTGCCGCGTCAATACGTAATGAACAATTCCCTCTCCTTGCGCTTTTTTTTCTGCTTGAAAAGGAAAAGCTCCAACTGGTCGCCGACGATTTCCGCCCGGCTGCGGCTCGCATCGACTAACGCCGGCAGCTTCATCCGCTCGGGCTTGCGGCCGGGCAGCTCCAGCCTCACCACGTCTGCGGCCAGAAACAGCCGGATTTCCTCGCGCTTCGTTTGCTTGGGCAGCTTCCATTTGACGATGATGTACCGCGATGTTTCGAACATCTCTTTATGCAGCTTCTCTCCAGATTCATCGCCTAGATCGGAAACGGTCGCCATCGTCCGTTTGACGGCGCCGCGCACCAGCGATTGCACCCAATCGCCTCCCGGCAGCCGATCGATACCGGCTTGCATTGCGGCCATATCGCGGCGCAAATTCGTTTCGAACGATTTCCAATCGAATTCCCCCGGACCTTGCTCTCCCCATCTCGCCATCATCCGCTCACCTCCGTACAAGCCGGCGCAAGTCCATTCCGCCCGTATCCTACACGCCGTTATGCCTCACTATATGCAAGGCATCCGCGAAGTGTTTGCCGCCGGCGATTGTGAAGAACATCTGGGCGCGGCCGTCATACACTATCGTAATGACAATGCGGTAAAGGGTGTTCGCGATGCCTTCCATAGTAGGCAATATCAAAATCGTCAGCGTCAGCTCCAGCTCCGTCGTCATCCTCGGCGATTGTCTCATCATCAACCCGATCAGCACGTCCAAATCGTATGCCGGCTCCGGTTCGTTCAATACGGGCGACTTGCCGAATACGAACAATTTGATCAGCAGCACGAACACGAACGATCCCGACCAGATCGACAGCGCCGCCAAAGGGGAGAACGAAGCGTGACCATCACGGTACATCAGAGCATCGCCATCGGCCAGTTCCGCGTCGATTCGGTATCCGATGCCTCGGTGCTGATTATCGGTACGGCCGGCACGATCAGCTCGCTCGCCAACAGCTACAATTCCGGCGCCTTCCCGGAGGGCAAGGGGGAGGTAGGCCAGAAAATATCGCCGTTCGTCGTGCCGCTGCCGGCGACTTCCTAGCCCAAGGCCGCCGCTGGCATGAACGCGCGGAAGCCGGACATAGGATAAGGCAAGGGGGTGCGGCACCATGACGGCGGACAGTGCGTGGATCCGATTCGTCGAGCAGTTGAACGTTCATTTATGCTGGCAAAACAACAAGCTGCTCGAGCTCGAGCAGCTGCTTCGCGGCATCGAACGCGACGTGCAGGCGCTGAAGGATCAGCCAAAAACGCGCATCGACAAAATCGAGTATTCGTTCGACCAGTTGAAAGTCGAGAAGCTGGAAGGAACGCTGACCATCGGCATGGCGCCGGGGACGGGCAATATCGAGGATTTGGCGGTGAACGGCGAATCGCGAGCGAATGCGGGCGAGACGGCGGCGGCAGACCCGGCTGTTGCGGAAGCAAACCGGCAAATCGGGCAGTACATCGACACGGAGCTGCCGCAGCACATCGACCGGCTCACCGGGCAGCTGAAGCGTACGTTCGGCGCAGAGTACCGCAAGCTGGTGATGGACGATATCCGCAAGCAGGTCGACGAACGGATCGATCATTACTACAAGCAATTTGGCATCGAAAAAAAAGAAGGCCGTTCGCCCGATACCGTAGCGGGGATAGTCGCCAAAGTCAAACGCGATATCGAAACCGCACTGGCCAATCACTTTAAAGAGGCGAAGGCGGCGGAAACGAACGAAAACTCCGGGGAGGATGAAGCATGATTTTGAACGTGGTAAACAAGGAAGTGTGCGTCGGCGCGATCAAAGTGATTGGCGTCGCAAGTTCGTCTGTTTTTTTGATCGGGGATGTTCATATCGTTCAGTTGTCGTCGATTTCCGACACGCCGCCGGAGTCGCTGACCGGACCGCTGGTGCCGTTTGCGCCGACGGGAGAAACGGTATGACGGAATCCGGGCGAAACATCGTCGCGGCGGGAGATCCGCCCGGATTCGAGCGGGACGTCGCGGTCGGCTGCGTCAAAATCATCAGCATCGATTCGGGCTCCACGGCGCTGATCGGCGACAATGCGGTTACGGAGCTGCGCTCGAAGGCAATTGCGGTGAAGCGGACGGTTCCGCTGCTGGAAGGCAAAGAGTACGATTTCGCCGACTATTCGCTGTTTAGCCGGCCGCTGCCGAAGCCGCCGGAAGTGACGCCGGCCGCCATGAGCGTCGCTTATGAGGCGACGCCGCGGATCGGGTTCGTCGATGTGATCGGAATTTCGGCATCGACCGTATTCCAGATCGGGCATTCGATCGCGATCGATGCCGAATCGCGAACGAAACAAATCCGCGAAGTCGCGTTTGTGCGGCGGCCGTTGCCGGGCGGTTAGGGGCAGGCGGTTGTCAAGAAACATTCGCTTACCAACGACGGGACCTCTTGCTATAATGGGAGCAGTAAGCATGCGTGAGCGGGGGTAACGGAGCATTGAACGAACGCAATCAGGGCACGACGATCTTGCTGGCGGAATCCGGTTCCGCCGTTCGCGACGCGATAGCGCCGCATCTGGACAAGCACCGCTTTCAGCTGGCGCTTGCTGCGAACGGCCAGGAAGCGCTGCGGCTGTACGAAGAGGTTTTGCCCGAACTGGTGCTGCTGGACAGCGGCTTGATGCTGCCGGACGGCCTTGGCGTTTGCGAGCGGCTGCGGTCGTATTCGAATGTGCCGATCGTGATGTTCGGCGAAGGCGTCGATCCGGAGACGGTCGTTCGCTGCTTCGAGCTGGGCGCCGACGACTTCGTCCCGGTGCCGTTCGAACCGGCGGTGCTGCTGGCCCGCCTTGCGGCGCTGCTGCGGCGGGCGCCGATTTATCGCCGGTCGCGAGTCGACGAGACGGCCGCCGTACGCGAAGCGGCCAAGCTGACGTTCGGCAACCTGGCGATCGACGTCGGCAATTACGAAGTGACAATCGGCGGCGAAAATATTACGTTTTCGGCCAAAGAGATGCAGCTGCTTATTTTTTTGGCGCAAAATCCGGATCACATTTTCACATTGGAAGATTTGTATACAAAGGTTTGGGGCGCGGAAAGCAACGGCGATTTGCGCACCGTTATGGTGCATTTGAGCAACATCCGCAAAAAAATCGAACCGAATCCGGTCAAACCGCGCTGGATCCACAATGTTCGCGGGTTCGGCTACAAGTTTTCCAGCCGGCACACCCCTACCTGAACCGGGATTCCAACCCGTCTGGCGGTTCACCCTTCGTGCTTGCGCCCGTAATTGGCGATAGCCTTCCACACGAACACCACGCACACAACCGCGGCGATAGTAGCCGAACAGCGGTAAAGCACATGCCCGCCCCACTCGTCGAAGACTCGTCCCCCGACAATGCCCCCGATCAGCCCCGGCAAGCCGCTCCAGGCGATGGCGAATACCGCCTGGCCGGTGGCGCGGAATCGATCCGGCACCAACTGCTGCATATAGCGCAGCGCTGTAAAAAAGAAGATGCCGAACGACAAGCTGTTCAGCATTTGTACGGCGACGATCCAGGCCGGATCGTTTACGAAGCCCATCAGCCCGAAGCGCAGCGTATACATCAGCGTCGCCGCAGCAAGCAGCGGCAGCTCGTGGTATCGGTTGCCGTATTTGGCCAGCAGCAGGAACACGGGAATTTCGCAAATGGCCGACACGGTCCACGTGTAGCCGATGATTGACGGATCTGCGCCAAGCTGGGCAAGGTGCAGCGACAGGAAGCCGTCGTTCGCCCGGCTGGCCGTGGCGATGCCAAACACGAGCAGCAGGAACATGAGCGCCTTGCGCGCCAGCAGTACATTGCCGAGACCGGAAAACGACACCTTCTTCAGGCTGCCCTGCCGTTCGGCAAGCAGGAACGCCAGCGCCAGCGAACAGCCGAGGGCAACGAGGATCACAATCGGAATGAGCCCGATGCCGAATCGCTCCAGCAGCAAGCCGACCACAAGCGCCGAAAGCGCGAAGCCGAGCGATCCCATCAGCCGGTACGAGGCGTAGTTTTGGCCGCTTGCTTTGGTAGCCAGCAGCAGTTGGCTGTCGTTCAAGCCGCTCATCGGCGTCTGGAAAAAGTAAAACACCGCCATCAGCGCCAGCGCCAGCGGAAACGAGTCCGTCTGCAGCAGCAGCGCCATCAGCACGAATTGACCGATCAGGACGGCGATAATCGTTTTTTTGAGCGTTTGCCACTTGTCGCTGACGATCGCCCATATCAGGTTGGCGGCGATGCCGATGCCGGGCCCGACCGAAAACAACACGCCGATCTGCAGCTTCGTAAAACCCAGCGAGTCGAAATAGCCGGGGAAAAACGAAGTAAGCACAGCCAGCGAAAAATAGATCGAAAACGTAAACGACCGCAGCGCGCCGCTGCGCGTACGGCCTTGGTTCGTTTGCGGCGCTGTCGCTTCCGCGGGTTGTTCGAATGCCATGCCAACACCTTCCGCCATTCTGGTTGATTTAACGACCGGCCTGACCGGCCGGCCGCATCGGCTGCTGCGCCGTCAGCCGCAGCACGACAAGCACGAGCGCCAGCTCGGCGCACAGCCCGAGCGACTGCGCGAGCGCCCCGATAACGCCGTTCCAGCCCGGAGACGCCGTGATGCAGGCGATCAGCGTAATTAAGGTGACGGTAACGTTCGCCGTTTGCGACCACATCATCACCCGCGTTTCGCCGCGCAGCATCAGAATGCCGTTGCAGAAGTCGAGCCAGGGGAAAACGAGCGTAAGCAGCATCAGCACCCGCATGGCATGAATGCTGGCATGCATGAGCCGTTCGTTGACGCCCATGACATGCTCCATGAACAAGGGGCCGACGGGCGTATAGGCGATAATACCGATCAGAAGCGACGGTATGAAGCCGAGCACCAGGATGAAGCGCAGCACGACGGCGCGGTCGGCCTTGTAGAAGTTGATGACGATCTGATGCAGGTATGAAAAAAAGCTGATGACCAGCTGCGTCAAATTGGACGCGATGGCAAACGAAGCGATGGCGAGCTGGATGTCGCTCGTTTTGCCAAGCGCGGAATTGATGGCAGGGCCGGCGAACACGGCGATGACCGACGAATACAGGAGCGGCTTGTAGAAGCCGAAGACGTGCCGCTTCCGCGTGACCGGATGGTCTTCGAGCTTCTCCGGCAGCTTCTTCGACAGCGAGTTGCCTTCCAAGAAGCTCACGATCGCTTCGATGATCATGCCGGTGAGGAAGATGACGGCGCCCACGCTGCCGCTCGTCACCCGGTCCGTCTGCAGAAAAAACTGCGCCACCGCATACATGCCGACCAGCCGGATGCCCATGCCGGCCGTCAGCCAGGCGGTCCGTTTGTTATAAATAATAATGCCGTGGTAGAGGCAGCGAATGCCGGAGAACAAGCCGACAAAAATCAGGATCCGGTACGCGTCCATCACCATCGGCACGTTCTCCTTCGGCGCGCCGAGCACGTGGGCGAACCATAGCGGGCCGAGCGGCGTATAGCTCAGCAGCAAGCCGATCGCCACGATGCTCATGAACACATAGACGGCAATGCTGCTCATCGCGCGGAACGAAACGCGATCGCGCACAAGCGCCGAACATGTTTGCCGCAGCAGCGTCGCCGGGCGTTCCGTTATGCCCTGCAGGCTCATGGCCAGCGCATAGGTGGAGATCACCAGTTCCGGCTGTGCGGAACGGGCCAGCGTACTGTTGATGATAAGATGGGAAACGGTCACAAGTGTGGCCGACAAACCGAGCGGAACGAAAAAAACGAACAGCTGGCGCATCCGGACGGCGCGTTCCGGTTGCGCTTTGTGTGCGCTTAGTGAGGCTTGAATCGACATAACCGCGCTCCTTGCTTCATCTGCCTGGACGAATACGATTGCACTAGTATAGCACAAATTGTCCGGAGCCGAGGATGAAAATGAGCCGGGAGCGCATGATTCGGTCGACTGGCATGATAGGCGGCAACGTGATAAAGTAGAATGAAGCCATCATTCGTGGAACGAAAGCTTCCATCGTTACGGCAAACAACAGCATGAAGCTCTGGATGGGCGACCGCTCGCGGAAGGGAGATGCCGTGTGAGGGCGGAATTCATATACGACGAGAGACTGGGCATCCATATTCCCGAGCTTGACCGCGACTGGGAGCAGTACGGCGAAGCCGACCGTTCGGCCATTCTGGAGCGATGGGAGCATATTCGCGGCGCCATTCCCGATCGGATCATGCAACTGGAAGCGATCATCATCGCCAAGCAGGCGCAGCTCGACCGGGAGGACGATTTTGCCGCCAGCTGCCGTTTGACGTGGGAAATTGCCGAACAAGCAAGCATCATCAACGACTTGCACATCTGGTACCGCACGCAGCAGGATTACGGCGTGCGCATGCACATGTAACAAAGGCAAGGGTGGGATAACGCATGGAACATTGGACGACCGCCGTTTGGCTGCGCGAGCTGCTTTCGGAAACGCCGGAGCTGGCGCCGACAGCAGTGCGCATAACGACGGCCGACGCGCGGATTGCGGCGCTCGAGCCGGCGGCAATGACGGCGACGGCGCACGGGAGCCGGACGGACGCGCTGGCCGTCAAATCCGGCCTTTATTTGTGGAATGGCAGCCTTGACGCTTCGCACGCCATTTCGCAAGATTTGCACGACCGGACCGGAAGCTTCTGGCACGGCATCATGCACCGGATGGAAGGCGATTTCGACAACGCCAAATACTGGTTTCGCCGCGTAGGCGATCATCCGGTGTACGAGCAGCTGCAGCGGGAGGCGGCTGCCGTCATCCGCGGAAGCGTTGTGCCGGAGCCGAACGGGCGCAGCCGGATCGGCGCTGCGGATTTCGGGCGGCTTGTGCAGGGCGGGAGCTGGCAGCCGTACGACTTCGTCGACTTGGTCCGCACGCAGGTCGACCGCGGCGGCAGCGCCGAAACCGGCGCGCTGCTCAGGCGCTTGCAGGCGCTGGAATGCAAGCTGCTGCTGAACGCCTGCTGCATGGCATGCTGCGGAGGTACGTTATTTGAATCACTCGACTGACACCAAGAATCTCGTGCCGAAGCAGCCGCTCTCCTTGATGAGCCGCGTGTACCGCTACGTGCTGCCGGAGGTGAGCGAACAACTCGCCGCCTGGCGCCGCTTCGCGGAGACGATGCCGGACGAGGAGCTGCGCCGGCAAGCGATCGCCAGCATGACGGACAAGCGGTTTCATTGCGAAGGCGGGGCCGTATACGCCGCCGCCAATTTGCCGAAGCGGCACGTGCTCATTCCGCTCATCGTCGCGTTCCAGACGATAAGCGACTATTTGGACAATTTATGCGATCGCAGCACATCGCTTGATCCCGCCGATTTTCGCGCGCTGCATCAATCGATGCTGGATGCCGTCCACCCGCAGCGGCCGCTCGGCGACTACTACGCCCACCGTGCGGAGCAAGAGGATGGCGGCTATTTGGCAGCGCTTGTCAAGACGTGCCAGTCGTGCGTCGGTTTGCTGCCTTCGTACGACGCGGTGAAAGAGGATGTGTCCTGGCTCGTTTCGCTTTACTGCGACCTGCAGGTGTACAAGCACATCCGCCCCGACAAGCGCGAGGATGAACTGGCCCGCTGGTGGTCGGCGAACGAAAGCGGCTATTCGTCGCTGCGCTGGAACGAGTTCGCGGCGGCGACGGGCTCGACGCTCGGCGTGTTTGCGCTGTTTCTTGCCGCGGCCGAACCCGGCTTGACCCGGGAGCGGACGGCCGCCATTCGCGAGTCTTATTTTCCGTACGTATGCGGGCTGCACATTCTGCTCGATTATTTGATCGACCAGGAGGAGGACCGCATCGGCGGCGACCTGAACTTCTGCAGCTACTACGAAAGCACGGAAACGGCTGTCGCCCGCATTGCCGACATCGTGAAGAAGGCACGCGAGCAAGTGGCGCAGCTGAAGACGCCGGCGTTTCACCGGATGATTATCGAAGGGCTGCTGGCGCTTTATTTATCCGATCCGAAAGTGCGTTCCCAGCGCGAAGTGCGCAGCGTATCCCGGCTGCTGATGAAAGGCAGTCCGATGACGCGCCTGTTTTTTTGGGCGAACAGCTATTGGATTCGGCGGTTGACCGGACGCAGCTGATTGCGGAGCGACGTTTCTTTGGCAGTTTCACCATTACCATAAGGGAGCAGGGAGTTTATGACGATCAAATCGATTGCGGTATTGACCAGCGGAGGCGATTCGCAAGGCATGAACGCGGCGGTGCGTTCCGTCGTGCGTAGCGCGCTGTTTAACGGGCTGGAAGTTTACGGCGTGCAGCGCGGCTATTACGGGCTCATCCACGACGACATCCGGCCGATGGACTTGCGCAGCGTGGGCGACATTATTCAGCGCGGCGGCACCATTCTGCAAACGGCGCGCTGCAAGGAAATGACGACGCCGGAAGGCCAGCAGCTGGCGGCCGACAACTTGCGCCGGCGCGGCATCGACGGGCTCGTCGTCATCGGCGGCGACGGTTCGTACCAGGGCGCGAACAAGCTCGGCAAGCTGGGCATCCGCACGATGGGCTTGCCGGGCACGATCGACAACGATATTCCGTTCACCGACTTTACCATCGGCTTCGATACGGCGGTCAGCATCGTCGTCGATGCGATCAACAAGCTGCGCGACACGATGTCGTCGCACGAGCGGGCATCGGTCGTTGAGGTAATGGGCCGCCACTGCGGCGATATTGCGCTTTATGCGGGACTTGCGAGCGGTGCGGAAGCGATTCTTGTGCCGGAAATGAACGTCAACGTCGACGATGTGGCGCATCGAATGAAACAAAATTTCGAGCACGGCAAACGGCACAGCATTATCATCGTTGCCGAAGGCGTAGGCAAAGGCGAAGACGTCTCGGCGCGCATTACCGAGCTTGTCGGCATCGAGCCGCGCGTTACGGTGCTCGGCCACATTCAGCGCGGCGGCACGCCGACGCACAATGACCGGATTCTGGCGAGCCGGCTGGGCGACTTTGCCGTGCGCCAGCTGATTGCCGGCGAGTCGGGCAAGGCGTGCGGCGTCATTCACGGCCAACTGGTGGCGACCGATATTGATACCGTCGTCCACACCAAAAAAGTGTTCAACCAGGAGATGTACGAGCTGGCGCTGCGGCTCTCGCAGTAAGCCGAAGGGGCCGCAGCCGTTGCGGCCTAATCCCGTTGCCATTTCACACTTTATATACTACTATGTATATTAAGTGGGAGGGGGGGTAACGGATGAATGTGTTTATCCTGAACGGAAGCAATCGCCGGCATGCAACAAGCACCAAGCTGACAACCTATATCGGCAGGCTGCTTGCGGAGATGGACATCGAGGTGACCGTTTTCGATCTTTACGGCAAACCGCTGCCTTTTTATAGCCCGGATGAAGATGCGGAAGATGCGAATGTGCATGAAATGCGCGAAGCGGCAGGGCGAGCCGACGCGATCATACTGGCGACGCCGGACTATCACGGCAGCTTGTCCGGCGTGCTGAAGAACGCGCTCGATTTTCTCGGCAAAGACCAGTTCGATTCCAAACTCGTGCTGTCGGTCAGCTCGGCGGGAGGCGCCGTCGGCACCAGCTCGCTTACTCACATGCAGGCGATCGTCCGCAACGTGCATGGCGTCAATTGCCCGGAGTGGATTTCGATCGGCGCGGAGCAGCGCCGGTTCGGACCGGACGGCGAACCGGAGCAGGACAAGGTGAAGGAACGCGTGAAGCGGGTGCTTCATTATTTTGTCGGGCTGGCTCGCCAATTGCGCGGCATCGACTCGTAACCGTCCTGATACAAGCCATCAGCGAAGGCCATCCCGGCGGGATGGCTTTTGTTGTCATTGTTGAAAGCGGGGGAATACGGCGTTTATTTGCGTTCGATGTTTGCATTTGCCGTATATTGAACATCCTAAGCGGGAGCAACGCAACTTTTTCCAGCGGAAGGATGAGCATATCGATGCGCAACTCGAACAAATGGCTCGCCGCCATCTGCTTCGCGGCGCTGGCCGGCTGCAGCAGCACGACGGGGGCGAGCGTCATGACCGGCGGTCACGACGGGCACGGCCAGCATGCCGAACCGGCTGCGCCGCTCGCGGCAAAAGCGAACATCATTAACGGCAAGGGGGAAACGATCGGGATGGCCGAGTTTGCGGAAACGCCGGCCGGCGTGCAGATTCGCCTGCAAGTATCCGGATTGACACCGGGCATTCACGGCTTCCACATTCACGCGAAAGGGAAGTGCGACATTCCGGACTTTAAAACGGCCGGAGACCACTTCAATCCGCAGATGAAAAAGCACGGTTTCCACAACCCGCAAGGGCCGCATGCCGGCGACTTGCCGAACATCAACGTCGGCAGCGACGGCAAAGCGACGGCGGAGGCGATCGACAAGCGCGTCACCCTCGTAAGGGGCAAACCGAACTCGCTGTTGAACTCGGAAGGGACCTCGCTCGTCATCCACGCCGACCCCGACGATTATCAAACTGATCCAGCCGGCAACTCCGGCGCGCGTGTCGCCTGCGGCGTTATCGGTTAAGGGAAGTTTCGGCGGCTTGCAAAAAACCGCGCCTCGCAGGCGCGGTTTTTGCCGTTCATTTGTAATTGACGCCCGGCGTGTACGAATTGCCCGCATCCCAGAGCAGAAATTCCTGGATTCCATTGTCCTTGAGCGCACGAATTTGCTCTTCGACTTCGTGTTTGCCGTAAGCGATATGGCCGGGCACCCAGGTGGCGGTAAAATCCTGGATCCATGGCCGCACAACCGGCTTGATGTCTTCGATCGGCTTCATCTTGTTTAGCGTGTCGATGGCCGCGCCGTTGATGGTGGCGTAAGGAGCGGCATCGGGCACTTTCTGCTTGAACCAGCCGGTATCGTAATGGCTCGGATAAATCATCGGGCAGATGACGTCGGTATTTTCCGCGATTTTGTTAAAATCTTGCCCGATGCCTTCCGCGGCCGGTACGGAGGCGGCATAGCCGAAAATATCGACCGATACGCGCACCCCGAGCGGCGTCAGCTGCTCACGCGCATATTTGACGAAGGAGGCGACGGCATCGATGCGAGACCGTTCATCCTTCGTGTACTTGAGTTTGTCGGCGCGCGTCTCGAAGCCTTCGGGGAAACGTACGTAATCGAACTGGATTTCCTTGAAGCCGGCTTTGGCCGCTTCCTTGGCTACCGCAATGTTGTAATCCCATATTTCCTTGCTGTACGGATTGACGAAGCTGTCCTTTTTGCTGTTGGTCCAGACGGAGCCGTCCGGGTTTACAAAAGACAAGTCCGGCCGCTTGCCCGCCAGCACCGTATCCTTGAACACGACGATCCGCGCGATCGGGTACACCTGATGTTCGTTCATGGCGGCCATCATTTTGCCGATGTCGGGGATCAGCTTCTCCGTTGTGCCCATCGCTTCCAACTCGGGATTGCCCGTTCTGTAAGTAATGTACCCGCGATCGTCCTTGATGTCGACGACCATGGCGTTCAGATCGGTATCGTCGAGCAGCTTCAGCAGCGTATTGAAACGGCTGCCGCCGGCGCTGTAAGCGGTGGCGTATATGCCTTTGACGACCGGCGCGTCCTTCTGCGGGTCGACTTTGTTGATCGGCCGCAGCGGGTCGGGCGTCGCTCCGGGCGCCATCTGCGACACGATCGGCGGCTTGTTCGCTTCCTCGGCAGCCAGTACAAGTTGATCGAGGGTCAAATCGGGGTGGGCGCCGGTCAAATTCCCCCAAATCATCATAAGCAGTGCAAGCAACATTTCCATGGTGTCCGGCCGCTTCCTTTCGAGTGCTATGATTGCTGTGCTTTCAAATTGCATCGATCAATAAATTTTATTATAGTGCAAGGGTCCCGTCAGGCACAGAGGAAATTTGACGCATTTTGTCGGCTGCTGCCATCTTCTATTTTGCTGCGAGATGCGTTAGGATAGAACGTATTGGCAAAGGCATGTCTACTTTTCAGAAAAGCAGGGCGTCATCGATGAACCGACCGATTGTTTTAGCCAGCGGACTCAATTTTACTTATTACACCACGACGGCCGTTTTGACACCGCTGCTGCCGCTTTATTTGGCCGCGGAAGGGTACTCGAAGGCCGAAATCGGCCTGTTTATGATGGTCGGCCCGTTCGTGGCCGTTTTTGCCCAGCCGATCTGGGGGTTTCTGAGCGACCGGTTTCATACGACGAAACGGATTATTTATTTGCTGTGGCTGCTTACGGTAGCGTCCAGTGTCGGTCTGTTTACGACGCACAGTTTTTCGCTGACGTTCACTTTCATGCTGCTGCTCTATTTCTTCATGCTTCCGTCAACGCCGCTGCTTGACAGCATGTCGATCAAGATCGGTCAGCAAGCGGGAGTTTCCTACGGTTCGATCCGGTTGTGGGGATCGGTCGGCTTCAGCACGTTCGCCATTGTCGCGGGCCTGCTGCTGCCGCTGTTCGGCGGCATTACGCACATTGGCTGGATGTATTGGATCATCTGGCTGGTGCCGCTGTCGCTGCTCGCTTTTCAACGCGACGAACAGAGGGTGGCGGGCCGCAAGCCGATCACGTTCCGTTCGATGAACGCGCTGCTTCGCGACCGCCGGTTCGTCTGGTTTCTTGCGATGGTGTTCCTGCTCTCCGTCCCGCACCGGATGAACGATGCGCAATTCGGGCTGTTCATCACCGATCTTGGCGCAAGCCCGTGGATGGTGTCGCTCGGCTGGTCGCTTGCGGCGATGAGCGAAGTGCCGACGTTTGCGCTGCTGAGCCGTTTTATTCAGCGGTTCCACGAGCTGCCGCTGCTCGGCATTGTGTCCGGCTTGTTCACCATGCGCTGGATTTTGTACGCGTTGATTGACGATCCGTGGGTGCTCATGTTCGCGATGACGCTGCATGCGGTGACGTATGCCGCGTTCTGGATCATCGCCGTGCAGTATGTGATGCGGCTTGTGCCCGCGGATATGGGGTCTTCCGGGCAATCGCTGCTGTCGGCCAGCTTCATCGGACTGGCGGGCATCACGGGTGGTTTCCTCGGAGGATGGATGCAGCAAACGTTCGGCGGCGGATCGATGTACGGTTATGGCGCCATATTGTCCGGGTTGGCGATGCTGCTTTTCTTTGCGACACATGCCCGCATGCGCCGGAAGGAAGCCAGGCAGGCTAGCTCGGCCGCCCTGTAGCGAACGCAAAAACAACCCCCGCCATGGCGGGGGTTGTTGTGACCGGCTTGTGGTTCACTTTCAGTGAATCAAGTCGTCTTTCTGGTGCTCGGAAATGCTGAATTGTACGATTTCGACGGCGTCTTCGACGTCAAGCGCGGCGATGCCGTTGACGAGGACGATGTCTGTTTCAAGCTCGGTACGTGTCAAAAAGGGGTATAAATCCGGTGTCAATTTCATCACAATGCTGGACAGCTTTACCGTTTCCACAGGCATCACCCTTCCAATCGAGATGTGTAACGCGATTAGAAAAAGACTGTTGAGGAAAATGCGCAAGCCTGCATGCGAGCCCAGAAACGCTATGAAATTATACCCTTCCTTACATTAACCAGTATACCACAATTTCAAAACGATGTGTCACGGCGGGCGATTATTTTCGCTTGGTGAACGATCCGGAGCGGGAGCTGGTGCTCGGTTTCGTTGCCGTTGCCGGTTTCTTGACGCTGGAGCCGTCGTTCTTGCGCACGCTTGAAGAGCTGCTTGAACTTGACTTCGAGCTGCCGGAACTGCTCGTGCTGCCCGATTTGTTCGTCGTAAACGTCCCGGAGCTTCCCGTCGACGAGCCGGATGACGTGCCTGGCTTGCTCGTGCTCGTTGACGTCGAGCCGCTGGAGCCTGTTGCCGGCGGAACGGCTGCGGTGCCCGAATCGGCAGCGTCCTTGCTCTTGAATGTGCCGGTGCGGTCCGATGTGGACGGCGTGTCTTTCGCTTTGGGCGGCGTTGTCGCCTGCGTGTTGCGCGGGGCGTCGGTCGTATTGTAGCCCCCGTAGCCGGTACCGGATCCCGAGCTTCCGGAAAGGGCGTCGCCCAGACTGCCAAGCAGCGTGTTCACGAGCGATGCGGTCAAATAACCGTTCAGGAACGATGAATCGTAGTGACTCTTCGCGTAGGAAACGGAATCAATTTCGACGAGCGTGCCGCCTTCGTTTGCGGGGTCCTTCTGCACGTTGATGACTTTGTCGTCGTACAGCAGGAACATGCGGTCTTCGTTTTCCTTGCTTTTTTCCTTTGGCGTTTCCTCCGCCGCAATTTCATTTGCGACAACAGGCACCGTTTTGCCGCTGACGGCGTACACTTTGGCATTTTCCTTGCCGGCGCCCTGCACGTCGACCAGCGGATAATGATCTTTCATGTAGCCGCTTGCGTTGCCGCTGCCGGTAAACGCAAAGAACACGATGATGGCAAAAGCGACAAGGCCGAACATGATTAGCCAGCCGGAATATTTACGGAAACGATCCAATGCCGGTCACCTCCTGCTGATGAAGCCCGTCTTCCCGCGCGGGCAGCCGCCTGGGGGCGGCCATGGCCGTCAGTGGGCCGATTTGAGCCATTTCACTTCCGCTGCCGGTGTCCGTTCTCCTTGCAAGGCGATGAACTTGCCGTCCTGCCATTGCAGGAAGAAGTAGCGATCCCTGGAAGAAAAATAGCGCCACACAAGCACTTCGTCGCCGCTGCGGAAATCGGTATTGCCTTCCGAGCGAGCCATGTCGCTGCGATGGCTTTCGAGGTCGTAGCTCACTTCGCCGTCGACGTCGAGCCGGGTAGGCACATCGTTCGGGTTGTCGAGCGCGCCTTCGATGAATTCGCAAAGAAAACATTCGTACTGCCGGCCTTTCTCTACCACCAGGCAGGAAATGTTGCGTCCGCTCTGCAGATAGTAAGCGAACCGATGAGGCGCATAACCGCGGTCGAAATAAGCGACTTTGCCCGAGACGACGTATTCTTCCAGATCGACCGTTACGATATCGCCGACCTTGGCATCTTCGAAAGGATTGACGGACGGCAGCGGCTGCTGCTCCTTGTTGCTTCTGATGATAGATCCGATGCGTTTGAAAATCGACATGATTCCAGCGCTCCTTTGCGGTTCACACGATAACTGTACCTTACCTTACGTTTTGTGTCGACGGCAAGTTTCGCCCTCTGAAAATTTGTCAACTTTTTCTGCAAACAGGCTGGCTTTTTTTATTTGTTTCGTGGTATTATAATATAGATGTTCTTAAGGACGGCGGTATTTTCCTGCTGGTTAGGAAAATACTTTTTTGTTGTGTATCGGCAGTACGCTCAGATGAGGATACTAAGAAGCATTCGGGACAAGTCGTGCTTAAGAGACAAAGAAAAGAAAGGCGAAAGCCTTTCGAATAAGGATAAGGAGAATGAACGATTGAAAACTTTTAACGAATTCGGCCTGGAGCCGAAGGTACTCCGCGCCATTACGGAAATGGGCTTTGAGGAAGCGACGCCGATCCAGGAGAAAACGATTCCGCTCGCGATGGAAGGTCGCGATTTGATCGGGCAGGCGCAAACGGGTACCGGCAAGACGGCAGCGTTCGGCGTGCCGCTTATTCATAAAATCGAAGTGCAGGAAGACCGGATTGTCGCGCTGATTATGTGCCCGACGCGGGAGCTTGCGATTCAGGTTGCGGAAGAAATCGAGAAACTCGGCCGGTTCAAAGGCATCCGTTCGCTGCCGATCTACGGCGGTCAGGACATTGTCAAACAGATCCGCGCGCTGAAGAAACGCCCGCAAATCATTATCGGCACGCCGGGACGGCTGCTCGACCACATCAACCGCAAAACGATCAAACTCGACGATGTGCAAACGGTCGTTCTTGACGAAGCGGACGAAATGCTCGATATGGGCTTCATGGAAGACATCCAGTCGATTCTGAGCCTCGTGCCGGAAGAACGCCACACCATGCTGTTCTCGGCAACGATGCCGATCAACATCCAGAAGCTCGCCCAGCAGTTCCTGCGCGAACCTGAGCACGTATCGGTCATTCCGAAGCAAGTCAGTGCGCCGCTGATCGAGCAATTCTACATCGAATTGCAAGAGAAGCAGAAGTTCGAAGTATTGTGCCGCCTGATTGATATGGAAGCGCCCGATCTGGCGATCATTTTCGGCCGCACGAAGCGCCGCGTCGACGAGTTGGCCGAAGCGCTGCAGAAGCGCGGTTATTCCGCGGAAGGCTTGCACGGCGATCTGTCGCAGAACCAGCGCGACGCCGTCATGCGCAAGTTCCGCGACAACAGCATCGATGTGCTCGTCGCTACCGACGTAGCGGCTCGCGGTCTTGACGTCTCCGGCGTCACGCACGTCGTCAACTTCGACTTGCCGCAAGATCCGGAAAGCTACGTGCATCGCATCGGCCGTACGGGCCGCGCCGGCAAGGAAGGCACGTCGTGGACGTTCGTCACGCCGCGCGAAATCGACCATCTGCATTTCATCGAGAAGATCACGCGCCATCGCATCGCGCGCAAACCGCTGCCTAGCTTGGCGGAAGCGATCGAAGGCAAGCAGAAGATGACGGCGGAACGCATCATCAACGTGCTGCAGAACGAAGAAAGCCAGGAATTCAAGGCAGTAGCCATCCAGATGCTGGAGCAATACGATTCCGTCAACTTGCTCGCGGCGGCGATAAAGCTGCTGACCGGCGACAAGAAGGATGTTCAGATTGAATTGACGCCGGAGGATCCGATCCGCGCGAAGAAGCGCCGTCCGGATGTACGTTCGAACGGGCGCCGTCCGAACTCGAGTTCGGGCTACGGCAGCCGCGACAGCCGGCCGCGCAGCGGCGGTTACGGCAGCGGAAGCGGAAGCGGCGGCGGTTACGGCAGCCGCGATTCGCGACCGCGTCAAGGCAGCCGCGACGGCGGTTGGGACAATAACCGCGGCGGTGGCGGCGGTTACGGCAGCCGCGGCGAGCGCAGCTACCGCAGCGAAGGCTCGAAGCAGGGCGACGGCTCGCGCGGCGGCCGCGAAGATTTCGCCAACCGGTAAGTCGTTAGGGCGCAAAAGTGAAAAACCGGGCAGCTCGCGCTGTCCGGTTTTTTCTTGCGTGGCGGCGAGCGTGCATATTATTGGTAGCGGTTCGCGTCTGCTGGTTATCCCGTTGGCTCAGACTGGTGGGTCGGCTGAGTCTGCGCGGGGGAGGGGCGAGTGGAGGTCGGCGTCGGTTCGTGTCTGTTCGTTATCCCGTTGGCTCAGTTGGCGTTTGTATGGATCGAGTGCAAAGTGTAGCCTGAATGATGTCACTGCATCATAAGGGGGCACTTTTTTTCAATGGGAGATAAAAGTTGTTGATGTTGAGATTGAGTCGAGGGGATTCGGCAGAAAGGAGGCTAGGAGAGGACAACCCGGTTCCAGTCTGAGCGAAGGGGATAGCGGGCAGAAGGGGAGTTCGGAGAAGACACTTCGGTTAGGTCTGAATTCAGGAATACCTGACAGATAGGATAAGGGGGAGACGGCTTGGTTCCGGAAATAACCAATTAAAAATGGCCTATTTGCCCAAGTGGTTGTCCATCGCCATTCGGCCTGCTCTGCCGAGCATAACCAGCGGCGAAGCCTGCCGAGTACGCAAAAAACCTCCGCCGCGGCAGAACCGGGACGGAGGGTTTGAATGTTCGGAAAACGGACTGCTCATTTGACAACGAGCACCGGAACTTTGGCATGCTGCACGACATAGTGGCTGACACTACCGAGAAACAACTCGCGCAGATTGCCGAGACCGCGGCTGCCGATGACGATAAGATCGCAGCCGTTTTCGGCAGCGTAATCGACGATCGTCAGGCCGGGAGCGCCTGTCGTCCGGGTCGTATCCGACTTGTTCGGAACGCCGGCAAGCCGCTTGCGGGCTTCCTGCAGCACGCTTTCGGCGGCTTCCTCGTATTCCGCCTGAACGGACTCGGGCGCAACCACAAGCGCCTCGCCGATGACGGCTTGCGGGATAGGGCCGACGTGAAGCACGCTGATGCGCGATTGCGGCTCGTACGATGCCAGGGCAATTGCGGTATCCAGGGCATGATTGGACGGCTCGGAGCCGTCATAGGGAACCAAGACGTGTTGATAGGCCATCGTTGACACTCTCCTCCCAAGCGGATCCTACTAGAGGTCGTTCAAAAAGCCGGCTTTTTGAACACGCACTAATAGTTTGGACAATTCCAAATCGTTTGAAACCAATTGTACGCCTGTTGCCGGCAAGCCGCAAGTGAACGTTATACGACAAATAGCCCTGTAGTGCGAAAGAGGCTCTTATACGACAAAAAAAGCCTTCGTGCGGCTAATCCGCACGAAGGCCCGTTCCGGAAATGTCCGGGATTTAGATGAAACCGCGAAGGACAATCACCAGAAGAATGAACAGCACCAAAATAATGCCTGCCGAAGTAAAACCGCCAAACCCTACGCCTGTCGACATGGTTTCCTGCCTCCTTTTCTTCAGTGGATTGCCGGCTGGTAATGTATCATATGTCAAATGGCGGCTGCGGATTAGACAGCTACCTATTCCCGCGAAAATAGGCTATAATGGGGGTAAACGAGCGGGAGCGCCCGCTTTGTTCGCTTTTCGCCAATAAGAGGAGGAAACGGCTTTGGAAATGCGCGGCATCATGGGCGGATTTTACAAGATCTCGGAGTGGATCATGCGATTGTCCGTCACCAACATTCTGTGGGTTATTTGTTCGAGCCCGTTCTTTTTCCTGCTCCTGTCGATGCTGATCAGCCCGGGAGTATCGGAAGACGGCGGCGTTACGAGTGATATAGTGAAACAATGGCTGCTTACGCTGGCCATCGTCGCTCCGTTCACGCTTGTGCCGGCAAGCGCTGCCATGTTCTCCGTCGTGCGCAAGTGGGTGATGGGAGAAGAAGACGTGCCGCTATTCAAAACGTTTTTTCGCGGTTACAAGCAGAATTATTTGCAGAGCATGCTCGGCGGTCTGATTTTCCTTGCAATCGCCGTCATCCTGTACATCAATTTCCTGTTCTACACGAGCCAGTCGGATACGATGAAGCTGTTGTCCTATTTGTTCATCATGTTGTTTGTGCTGCTGGTAGGGGCGTTCCTGAACTTTTTGTCGATCACCGTGCACTTCCACATGAAACTGTTCCAAATCGTCAAAAACGCATTCCTGCTGACGATCGGCAATCCGATCGGCACGATCGTGACGCTGGTCTGCAGCGGGTTCATCATGTACATCAGCTCGAAGTACACATTCCTGATCCCGTTCTTTATGGGCAGCCTGATCGCTTTTGTCGCCTTCTGGCAGTTTTACCGCAATTTCCAGCGCATCCAGGACAAGATGGAGAAGCTGGCGCAGAAGGAGCAGGAAGGCAAGGAAGGCAAAGGCAAGGGGAAAGAAACCGAGAAGATCGAACCGCTCGCTTTGGACGACTCGGCGAATCGATCGTCAGAAGATGGGCAGGCTAACAAGTAACGGCGGTTTACAAACGCCGCGCAAGGAAGTATAATAAGGCTCACGCGCGATTTCCTGCGATGTTCGTTACGGTTTAAGTTGTTTTGAACCAATGACTGTTTCTTGGGAGACCAATATCGAATCGCGGCTGTCACGCCCCCAAAAGGGGACTTCAAAAGCGGTTTTGCGGACACCCACCTGCGAGAGCGGGTTTGAAACGCCAAATCGGACGGCATAGGCGGGTTTTTGCGCACCATATGCGAACTTGGCACCTCTTTGGAGGTGCTTTTTCTTTTGCCGATCGATGAGCTTCGCCAAGTCCGTGAATTCACTTCGAATGATCGACTCTCGCTTTGTGTGGAGATTCTGTTAACTGAAGTCGAGGGAAGGGTTATTTTGTTGTAAACACGTCGATTTTTGGATAAATATGTCGTACAATCGAAATGAAAAAAGAAAATATGGCCCGGAGGCTCACCATGGAAAACGCAAGAAAACGCAACATTCGTTTTACGATTCGCCGCAAGCTGCTGGCGATTACGCTGGTGTTGCTGATTGTGCCGATTGCCGTGCTCGGTTCGATTGGGTACTATGTCTCATACAAGGAAACGAACAAGCTGATCGAAAAAAACATCCAGAACAGCGTGGAGCTGGTGCTCGCCGAGATCGCATCGATGGACGAATCGGTCAAAAAAGGAACGATTACGCTCGACCAGGCGCAGGAAAACATGAAAACGATGCTGCTCGGCCCGAAGCAGGACGGCAAGCGCCCGATCAACAAAGACATCGATCTTGGTCCGAACGGGTATTTTTTTGTGATGGACGTAAAAGGAACCGAACTGGCGCATCCGTCGCTGGAAGGCCAGAATATTTGGGACAAACAAACGAAGGACGGCACCTATTTCATCCGCGACATGATCGGCAAAGCGCAGCAAGGCGGCGGCTTTACCTACTATAACTGGCCGTTGCCGAACCAGACGAAAGAAGCCATGAAGGTGACCTATGCCGAGTTGGCGCCGCAATGGGGCTGGGTCGTCTGCGCCGGCTCCTACATGATGGATTACAACGCCGGACAAACGCGTATTCTGCACGCGATTTTGTGGACGTTCATCGGCTGTTTCGCCGTTGGCGCGATCATACTGCTGCTGTTCTCGCTGCATATCTCCAGACCGCTTGCCCAAATGGCGCGGACGGCGGAATTCGTGGCGGAAGGCGATTTGACCGCACCGGCGCTGCGCGTAACGAACAAGGACGAAATCGGCTGGCTGTCCGAAAGCTTCAACCGGATGACGGGAACGCTCCGTCAGCTGACCGGGCAGCTCGGGACGAGCTCGGACGGCGTATCCGAAGCATCCGTGAGATTGGCGACAGCCATTCGCGAAACGACGGATGCAACGACCAGCATGTCCGTAGCGATTCAGGAAATGGCCGATTCGGTCGACGTTCAAGCGCGCAGCGTGCAGGAAAGCGCGCGTACGATGGAGGAAATGGCGACCGGCATTCAGCGCATCGCCGTCACTTCTTCGACTGCGTACGAATCGTCGGCGGCAACGCTGCAGGAAGCGGAAGCGGGCAATGCGGCCAGCGAACGAATGGCGGAGCAGATGAATGCCGTGCGTTCGACGGTAGGCGAACTGGCCGGCGTCGTCAATGTGCTGAACGATCGTTCTGAGCAAATCGGCGCCATTGTGCAATCAATCAAGGAGTTGTCGTACCAGACGAATTTGCTGGCGCTTAACGCTTCGATCGAAGCGGCGCGGGCCGGCGAGCACGGCAAAGGATTCGCCGTCGTCGCCGCGGAGGTCAAGAAGCTTGCGGCGCGTTCGAACGCGTCGGCCGTCGAAGTGGAAACGTTGATCGCCGCGGTTCAGTCCGATATCGGCGGAGCCGTAGCGGCGATGGACCGCGGCGAGCGGGAAGTGCAGACCGGCGTGGAGACGCTGCGAGAGACGAGCGAGGCGTTCCGCCGCATCGTCGAGGCGACCCGCCATGTCGTCGATCAAGTGCAGGAAACGTCGGCGGCCATGGAGCAAATGTCGGCCGGGACGGAGCAAGTAGCCGCATCGCTGCTGGAAATGGAGCGCAGCGCGGCGCGCGCGGCCGATTCCACGCAGTCCATCGCCGCGACGGCGCAGGAACAATTGGCGACGATGGAATCGATCGAAGCATCGGCGGAGTCGCTCAACGAGATGTCGCTGGCGCTGCAAAAAGGCATCCATCGCTTCAAGGTATAAAGGGAAAAGGGCAACCGAACAGACAACGAAAAAAGCGCTCCTTGGGGCGCTTTTTCTTTTTTGGGGCGAAATGCAGTAATAATCCTTCCAGCGGAAGGCATACTCCAAGTAAAGGCATGCAGCCGAAATTCGCAAACCGAAATCGGCCGCGGCCTGACAGCGGTGCAAAGGAGACGCCATGAAACCGATTCGCTGGCTGCTGCAGGAATGGAAAAGCGTGGTTCGCTCCCCCAAAACAGTCGTTCCGCTGCTCGGGATTTTGCTGATCCCGATGCTGTACAGCGGCACCTATTTATGGGCGTTCTGGGACCCCTACGCACGTGTGGAAAAGCTTCCGGTCGCCGTCGTCAACGAAGATCGCAGCGTCGTTTACGAAGGGAAGACGTTTGCGATCGGCGACGAGTTGGTCGCAGAACTGAAAAAGGATGCGGCATTTGATTGGCATTTTGTCGATCGCGAGGAAGCGGAGCAGGGGCTTATGCGGTACCGGTATTATTTTGAAGTGGTGATACCGGATTCGTTCTCGCAGCGGGCGACTACGATCGGCGCCGCGCAGCCGACTCCGCTTGAACTGGTGTTTAAAGCCAACGAAGGCGTCAATTATTCGGTGTCGCGCATCGGCCAGACCGGCGTGGAAACGATCCGCCAGAAGCTGTCGCAGCGGCTGATCGAAAGTTACGCGGAAGGCATCTTCGCCCAGTTCGAGGAAGTGCGAGGCGGCATGCGGCAAGCGGCCGACGGCGCGCGAGAGCTGGCGGCGGGCGCAGCGGGCGCGGATAACGGCGCCAAGCAGCTCGCGGACGCCGCCGCGGCGAAGCAGCCGGCGGTTGCGCAGCTCGCGCAAGGGGCGCAGGATGCGGCGAGCGGCGCCGCAAGGCTATCGGCAGGAGCACAAGCGCTGCAAAGCGGCGCCGGGCAGCTGTCCGGCGGGCTCGCGCAGCTGGGCGACGGCTTGAAGCCGCTGCAAGCGGGAGGCGCGCAGCTTGCCGGCGGCCTGACGCAAGCGGCGGACGGAGCCGGCCGGCTGGACCAGGCGCTCGGCGGCTTGGCCGCGGCGCACCCGGAGCTTGCGCAGGACGCTGCGCTGCAGGCCGCGCAGGCCGGCGGGAAGCAGCTGGCCGCAGGTGCGGCGCCGCTTGTTAAAGGAGCCGGCGACTTGTCCGCCGGGCTGGTCGCCTATGCGCAGAAACAAGCGGAAGCGTCCGCCGGCGCCGGCGAATTGGCCGCCAAGTCGAAGGAGCTGACGGCGGGGGCGGCATCATTGCAGAAGGGCAGCGAGTCGCTGGCGCAAGGGACGAAGACGCTGTCGGCCGGCTGGAGCGACATGACGGCGCATTTGCAGGCGCTGGAAGGCGGGCTGCGGCAGCTGGCGGACGGCGGGACGAAGCTGGCGGATTCGCTGTCGGACGGTGCGGACCGGTTGGCAGCGGTGAACGGCGCGCAGCCGCTCTACGCGATGCTGGCGAACCCGGTGCATCTGCGCGAGGAGTCGGTGCACCGACTGCCGAACTACGGGACGGGTATGGCGCCGTTTTTTATTTCGGTCAGCTTGTATGTCGGCGCGCTGCTGCTCAGCACCGTATTCCCAATGCGCGATACGGCGCAGCCGGCTCCGTCGGCCGGCATCTGGTTCGTCTCCAAGTTCGCCATTCTCGCCGCCTTGTCGCTTGGCCAGGTGATCGTTGCGGCGCTCGTGCTGACGTGGGGCGTTGGCTTGCAGCCGCTGAACGCCTTCCAATTGGTCGGCTTCATGTTCGTTTGCAGCCTGGCGTTTATGGCGCTTATCCAACTGCTTGTGGCGGCGCTCGACAATGTCGGCAAGTTCATCGGCATTTTGCTGCTCGTGCTGCAGCTCACGGCGACGTCGGGCACGTTTCCGGTGGAGCTGGTGCCGGCTTTTCTGCGAACGGTGCACGCTTACCTGCCGATCACGTATACCGTGGAGGGGCTGCGGGCCATCATTTCGACCGGCGATACGCCGCTGCTCTGGCGCGATGCGGGCGTTGTCGCCGCGTTCGGAGCCGCCTCCGCGCTGTTGACGCTGCTTGTCATGAGGCGACAACTCGGACGCGGCGGCAAACAGCCGCCGGAACAGCAGCCGCGACTGGAATGGGCGGACAGTCGTCCGTAGAGCCGGGTGCTCGCGCCGGTGCCTTACTTGTGTCCGGCCAGTCCGGCCAGTTCGTGGAACGAACTTTTGAGCAGCGGATACAGGCTGCGGTATACTGCGTAGTAGCGCTCGTACGCTTCGCGGCGTTCGGGCGACGGTTCCGTCCGGTCGGTCACGGCGATCCAGCGGTCGCACAGCGAAGCGATGCTTTCGCCGCTGACGCCGGAGGCGGCCATCACCGCTGCGCCGTAAGCCGGGCCGTCGGTCGAATTGACCGTCACGACCGGGTAACCGAAGATGTCGGCGATCATCTGCCGCCAGAACGGGCTGCGTGCGCCGCCGCCGCTCACGCGCAGCTCGCTGACGCTTACGGAGGACGCTTTCATCAACTCCAGCGAGTCGCGCAGGCCGAACGTGATGCCTTCCAGCACGGCGCGGGTCAAATGCGCCTTCGTATGGCGCATATTCAGCCCGATAAAAGCGCCGCGCGCCTGCGGGTCGGGATGCGGCGTACGTTCGCCGGTCAAGTATGGCAGGAACAGCAGCCCTTCGCTGCCGATCGGCGCTTGTTCGGCAAGCGCGGTCAAATACTCGTACACGTCTTTGCCGTCGCGCGCGGCGAGCTGAAGTTCTTCGTAGGCAAAATGATTTTTCCACCATTGGAACGATCCGCCGGCCGCCAGCATAACGCCCATGCGGTGCCATTTGCCGGGCACGCCGTGGCAGAACGAATGCAGCCGGCATTCGGGATCGACCTGGTAACTGTCGTCATGCACAAACACGACGCCGGACGTGCCAAGCGCGACCGATGCGATGCCGCTCTTGACGACGCCGACGCCAACGGCGCCGCACGCCTGATCGCCGCCGCCGGCGACAACCGGCGTGCCCGCCCGCAGCCCGGTAGCTTCGGCAGCGGCGGCGGTGATCGCGCCGGCCACTTCGTTGCTTTCGTACAGCGGCGGCAGCCACTCGGCCGGGATGCCGAGCGCCTCCGTCACGTCGCGCGACCAGCGGCGTCCGGCTACATCAAGCAGCAGCGTGCCGCTGGCGTCCGCCATGTCCATGCCGAGCGCATCGGTAAGCTTCAGCCGCACATAATCTTTCGGCAGCAGCAAATGGGCGACGCGGGCATAGTGCTCCGGCTCATGCTGGCGCAGCCAAACAACCTTAGGCGCGGTGAAGCCGGTCAGCGCACGGTTGCCGGTCAACTGCCCGAGCCGTTCGCGGCCGATCGTCGCTTCGATCCACTCGCACTGCTCGCCGGTGCGCTGGTCGCACCACAGCAGCGCCGGGCGAACCACACGCCGCTGCGCGTCGAGGAAGACGGAGCCGTGCATTTGCCCCGACAAGCCGACGCCGAGCACTTCGCCGCCGTTAACGCCCGATTGGGCCAGCAGCTCGCGTACGGCGCGCGCCGTGCCGTCCCACCAATCTTCCGGACGCTGCTCCGCCCAGCCGGGATGCGGCTGCAGCAGCGGATATTCGACGCTATGACTGCTCCGGACGCTGCCGTCAACACCTACCAGAATGCATTTGACCGCCGATGTTCCCAAATCGATCCCCAAATAGTACCCCATAACGAACACCTCGCCTTTCACAGTGGTTTGTTTGTGCCATCTTTGTTTATTTATTTTACAAAGTAGATAGGTAATATATTCGGACTGCTTCGGCAAAATCCTGCCTGCCGCTTTCGATCGCGGCAAAAATCGGCTACAATGCTTGAGAGACAACCGTGCGGCGGAATAATAAAGGGAGTGGGGCAGCAATGGAAAGGCAGCATATGACCGGCGACAGCTCGTTGTTGAAATCGATCAACCAGACGACGCTGCTGGCGATCATCCGCCATCATGCGCCGATCTCGCGGGCCGAGCTGGCCAAACGGACGAAGCTGACCCGGGCGACCGTATCTGCGCTCGTCGAGCCGCTCATCGCCCGCCATCTGGTGGCGGAGACCGGCATCGGTCCGTCCAGCGGCGGACGCAAGCCGCTGCTGCTGGAAGTAAACCGATCCGGCGGCTACGTCATCGGCGTCGACTTGCAGGCTACTTCGCTGCTGCTGCTTGTCGCCGATCTGGCCGGTGGCAAAGTGGAGCGCATTTGCGCCGAATATGAGCGGCCGGACGATCCGGAGGCGACGCGCGACCAGTTGCTCTCGCTGATCGAGCAGGCGCGCGGCCGGTTGCCGGCTTCGCCGCTCGGGTTGTGCGCCGTGGGCATCGGCGTTCACGGCTTCGTCCGGCATCCGGGCGAAACGATAAGGTTCGTGCCGCATTTTGGCTGGAAGCGGGTCGATTGGAAAGCGGAGATGGAGGCGCGGCTCGGCGTGCCGGTGTGGATCGACAACGAGGCGAATTTGGCCGCGCTTGGCGAGCTGGAGACGGACGAAACGGCCGCTTTGACCGATATGCTGTATGTCAGCGTCGGCGCCGGAATCGGCGCCGGACTCATTCTCGCCGGCGAAGTATTCCGCGGCCGGCGCGGTTATGCGGGCGAAGTCGGGCATACGACGATCGTGCAGGGAGGCCTTGCGTGCACATGCGGCAACAAGGGCTGCCTCGAAATGTACGCGTCGGAGAAAGCGTTCGCCGCCATGCTCGATTTGCCGTACCGGCCGGGCTTCACGGAGCGGGCGCTGAAGCTGCTCGAAGCCGGCGATATGCGCGCTCATGCCGCTTTGGCCGATATCGGCGCCAGTCTCGGATCCGGCATCGTCAATATGATGCACACCTTCGATCCGCAGGCGGTAGTTGTCGGCAATGCGATCGCCCGCTACAAACGCTGGCTGGCGCCGGCGATCGAACAGGCGCTCGGCAATCGCTTGCCGTTCGTCGACTACGGTTCGGTTGCGATTCGTTTCTCCGTGCTCGGGGACGAAGCTTGTGCGACCGGCGCCGTATTTCTCGGCATTCGCCGGTTGTTCGAGCTGCAGGACCGGCAGCCGGCGTAACCTCACAAAGGCTGCCGTGCCCCATAACAGGGCAGGCAGCCTTTGCGCGTTCGTTGCGGCAAGATCAGCTCGTAAATTCTTGCGTCCAGTAGTACCCGTAGGATCCGCCCTGGGCCAAGCCGACGCCGATTTTCGTATAGTTGGCGTTCAGGATGTTGGCGCGGTGTCCGGCGGAGTTCATCCATGCATCGACGACCGCAGCCGGGCTCGTTTGTCCCGCGGCGATGTTTTCGCCGGCGTAGCCGTAGGAAATGCCGAAGCTTTGCATCATATCGAACGGCGAGCCGTACGTTGGCGAGGTGTGCGAGAAGTAGTTGTTGTCGCGCATGTCCTCGGATTTGTAGCGGGCTACGCGGGCCAGCTGCCAGTCGTTTGCGAGCGGCGACAAGCCTTGTTTGGCGCGTTCGGCGTTGATCAGGTCGACCACTTGCGTCTCCCACGATTGTTCGGCCGCGGTGCCCGGTATATGAATCGTTTGTTGCGGATAAATCAAGTTCGGATCGGCGAGCTGGGGATTCGCAGCCGTCAGCTCGGACAAGCCGATCTGGAATTTGGCGGCGATTTTCCAAAGCGTGTCGCCGGAGACGACGGTGTAATTCGTTGCGCTTGCGGCCGACGACGTTCGCGGATAGGCGGCGAACGATACGGACATGGCGATGGCGCAAGTGGCGAGCATCCATTTGAACGTTCGAGTTTGCACGTGTCGTTCCTCCTGTACGTTGTTTTTTGGGTTTCGCGCCGCCGTTGCCGGCTGACGGTCCGCCCAGTCGGTTCCGTTCCATCATAAAGCATCGGTTGCACGATCGAAACCCCATAATGTTGGAAAAATTGGTGCCATACAGTTACGGCTTGACAACGTTCGCGGCCTCGACTTGGCCGGAAGAGCAGGAACTGGATAGGAATAGGTTGAAATGTCCGGATTTTTGTGGTAAAGTCATAATTGCTCTTCGGGTCCGTAGCTCAGCTGGCAGAGCAGTTGACTCTTAATCATCAGGTCGTGGGTTCGATCCCCACCGGGCCTATACGCAAGTGAAACGAACGAGGACAAGCAGTCCGGCATCCTGAAGCCGAGGCTGCTTTCTTCCATTTTGGGCCATGTTTCGGAGGTGCCGGATGTTTGCGGAAGAACGTTATATCAGAATCGTCGAGCAAGTCAGCAGCCAGGGCAAAGCTACCGTAGGCGAGCTTAGCGCAGCGCTTGGCGTGTCGCCGGTGACGATTCGCCGCGATCTGGAGACGCTGGAGGCGCGGCGGCTGCTCGTGCGCACCCATGGCGGCGCGATGCCGGCGGACAACGAGCCGCTCGAAGTGGCGCAGGAGCGCTCGTTCAACGAAAAGGCGGGCGCGCTGGCCGCCGAGAAGCTGCGCATCGCCGAAGCCGCGGCGCAGCTCGTGAAAGACGAGGAAGCGATTCTGCTGACGCCGGGTACGACCAACATGCTGCTGGCGCGTCTGCTTGCCGGCAAACGGGCGCTTACGGTCGTGACGAATGCGGCGAACATCGCCATCCAGCTCAGCGAAACCGGCGACGCCGACGTCCATCTGATCGGCGGCATCATGCGGCGCAAGTCGTTCGGGCTGGTCGGTCCGCAAGGCGAAATGGCGCTGCGAGGCATTCGCGTCGACAAGCTGTTCCTCGGCGTGGACGGCCTCGACTTCGACGCCGGCCTGACCACGCCGAACATTCAGGAAGCGAGCATCAACCGGACGATGATCGACATCGCCAAACAAGTGATCGTCGTCGCCGACCACAGCAAGTTCGGCCGGGTCATGTTTTCCCGCATCGCCGGATTGGACGCCGTTCATACCGTCATTTCCGATAAAATGCTGCCGAACCAGGCGGCCGATCGCCTTCGCGAGCTAGGCATCGAGCTTATTTTAGTCTAGACGAAACCGCATTTTTGACATAAAATAGGGTTGAAACGAAAGTAAACGAAACGAAGTTATCACAAACGATCAAATGTGGAGGGCGCATTCATGAGCAATACCAATCGTTTGCTCGATCAATTTATCGAGCTGTATGGCGGCGACCGGGCCGCGATCCGCGTGTTTCACGCTCCCGGCCGCGTCAATCTGATCGGCGAACATACCGATTACAACGGCGGCTACGTGTTTCCGGCTGCGCTTACTTTCGGCACGACGATGCTGATTCGGAAGCGCGACGACCGCACGGTGCGGTTTGCTTCGACGAACTTTCCGCTGCGCAAGGACATCGCCGCAGACGGGATGGCTTACGCCAAGGAAGACGACTGGATCAACTACCCGAAAGCGATGTTCGTTCATCTCGGGCAGCGCGGCTACACGTTCGGCGGCTACGACATCATGTTCCACGGCGAAATTCCGAACGGTGCCGGATTGTCCTCCTCGGCGTCGATTGAAGTGGTGACCGGCTACGGCCTGCTGGCAACGGAAGGCGTCGCCGATATCGACAAAGTGCAGTTGGCGCTTATTGCCCAGGAATGCGAAAACAAGTTCATCGGCGTCAATTGCGGCATTATGGACCAGTTCACGGTGGCGATGGGGCGCAAGGACCATGCGATTCTGCTGATGTGCGGGACGCTGGCGTACGAGCATGTGCCGTTCCAGGCGCAAGGCTACAAAATCGTCATCGGCAACACGAACAAGAAGCGCGGTCTCGTCGATTCCGAATACAACGCCCGCCGCGCGCAATGCGAGCAGGCGGTGCAAGATTTGCGCGCGGCTTATCCGCAGTTGAACCTGCTGGGCGAGCTGAATAAGACGCAGTTCGCCGAAAGCGCCGCGCTCATTCCGGATGAAACGGTGCGCAAGCGGGCGCGCCACGTGATCGAAGAAAACGATCGCGTGCTCGAATCGGTCGAGGCGCTGCGCGGCAACGACCTTGTCCGTTTCGGCAAGCTGATGATCGCTTCGCACGAATCGTTGCGCGACTTATATGAAGTGACATGCAAGGAACTTGACGTGATGGTGGAAGAGGCGCTGCGCACGGAAGGCGTGCTCGGTTCGCGCATGACCGGCGCAGGCTTCGGCGGATGCACGGTATCGTTGGTCGAGGAAGATCAGGTGGAAACGTTTATTCGCCAGGTGGGCGAGGCGTATGAAGCGCGGACCGGGTTGAAGCCGGCGTTCTACGTCGCCGATATCGGCGACGGAGTGACCGAAATTAGCGAGGGGGAATAAAACAATGGCCATTCTCGTCACCGGCGGAGCCGGATATATCGGATCGCATACGGTAGCCGAATTGCTGGCGAACGGCGAAGAGGTCGTCATCGCCGACTCGCTTTATCAAGGGCACCGGGAAGCGGTGCTCGGCGGCAAGCTGTATGTCGGCGACATTCGCGACGGCGAGTTTCTCGATACCATTTTCCGCGAAAATGAAATCGAAGCCGTCATCCACTTTGCCGCCAACTCGCTCGTCGGGGAAAGCATGCAGAATCCCGGCAAATATTATCACAACAACGTGTACGGCACGCTCTGCCTGCTGGAGAAAATGACGGCAAACGGCGTTCGCGCCATCGTGTTTTCGTCGACGGCCGCTACTTACGGCGAACCGGAACGGGTGCCGATCCGCGAGGAAGACCGCACGCTGCCGACGAACGCCTACGGCGAAACGAAGCTGGCGATGGAAAAGATGATGCGCTGGTTCGACACCGCGCACGGGGTCAAATTCGTGTCGCTGCGCTATTTCAACGCGGCCGGCGCGCACGAAAGCGGCACGATCGGCGAAGACCATTCGCCGGAAACGCATCTTGTGCCGCTTATCCTGCAAGTGCCGCTTGGCAAACGCAGCCACATTTCCGTCTATGGCGACGACTATCCGACGGAGGACGGCACCTGCATTCGCGACTATCTGCACGTCTCCGACCTGGCCGACGCCCATCTGCTGGCGCTGAAGCGGCTGCGCGAAGGCGGCGACAGCGCCGTCTACAACCTTGGCAGCGGCAAAGGCTTCTCCGTCAAGGCAATGATCGAAGTGGCGCGCAGCGTGACCGGCCATCCGATTCCGGCGGTGGTGGAAGGCCGCCGCGCCGGCGATCCGGCCGTGCTGATCGCCTCTTCGGAGAAGGCGCGCGCCGAGCTCGGCTGGGTACCGAAGCGCGACAGCCTGGAAGCGATTATTTCGACGGCGTGGCAATGGCATCGCCATCACCCGGACGGATACGCGGAATAAAGAGAGGATCCATTACCATGACTAGCGATCAAGCCGTGGGCTTAGGCAACGAAAGCGGAGACATTCGCGGCGAACTGGAGCGGCTTCTGGCGTTCGCCTTGCGCGAGCGGCTGCTGGAGCGTGCCGACGTTGTTGCGGCGCGCAATGCGCTGCTCGATTTGTTCGGCATTGCCGAGCCGCTGGATGAAGCGGCAAGCGACGCCGTATGGGCGTCCGCCGCGCCGGACAGCGCCGTGCCGATGCTGGAGCGGCTGCTCGATTATGCCCTGGCGACCGGCTTGTTGCCGGACAATACAACCACACAGCGCGATTTGCTCGATACGCGAATCATGGGCTTGCTCATGCCGCGCCAGTCGGAGATCGAGCGGCGTTTCCTGGAGACGGAGCGGCAGTTTGGCATCACGCAGGCGACGGACGACTATTACCGCCTGTCGATCGCTTCGACGTACATCCGGATGGACCGCATCCGCAAAAACGATTACTGGTTGACGCCGACAGCTTACGGCGATCTGGAAATTACCGTCAACTTGTCCAAGCCGGAGAAAGACCCGACAGAAATCGCCGCGGAGCGCAGCGCCCCGCAAAGCCATTATCCGAAATGCCTGCTCTGCGTCGAAAATGTCGGCTACGCCGGCCGCGTCAATCATCCCGCGCGGCAAAACCATCGCGTTATTCCGGTCGAACTGGATGAATCTGCATGGTACATGCAGTATTCACCGTATGTGTACTACAACGAGCACTGCATCGTATTCAGCGGCAAGCATTCGCCGATGCGCATCAACGCCGCGACGTTCGAACGGCTGCTCGATTTTATCGGCCGGTTCCCGCATTATTTTGTCGGCTCGAACGCGGATTTGCCGATTGTCGGCGGTTCGATTCTGAACCACGACCATTTCCAGGGCGGGCGCCATGTGTTCCCGATGGAGAAGGCGCCGGTCGAGCGGACGTTTGTCAGCGACGATCATCCCGGCGTTACGGCAGGCGTCGTGCGGTGGCCGATGTCGGTCATCCGGCTGGCGGGCGACGAGCCGGCCGCTTTGTTGCGCGCCGCTTCGCATTTCCTGGACTCCTGGCGCGGCTACAGCGATCCGACGGCCGATATCGCCGCCTTTACGGCCAGCGCTGGCGGCAATGGCGGCGAGCCCACGCCGCACAACACGATAACGCCGATCGCGCGGCGCAGCGCGTCGGGCGGCTACGAGCTCGACCTTGTGCTTCGCAACAACCGGACGACGGCGGAGCATCCGTTCGGCTTGTTCCATCCGCATGAGCCGCTGCACCATATCAAGAAGGAAAATATCGGTTTGATCGAAGTGATGGGCCTGGCGGTGCTGCCGGGCCGCTTGCAGCAGGAAATGGCCGCCATCCGGCGAATGTTAACGGGAGTCGAAGCGTTGCCTGCCGATTGGACGCAGCAGCCGGGCCATCCGCTGTATAAGCATGCGGCCTGGATCGCGCGGCTGACCGCGGCGGCGGGAAAGGCGATGAGCGACGAAGAGGCGGCAGCGCTGCTCCGCCGGGAGGTCGGCGACATCTTCCTGCAAGTGCTCGAGGACGCCGGCGTGTACAAGCGTACGGGCGGTGGACAAGCGGCGTTTGACCGCCTGTTCGATGCGCTCGGATACCGTCCGTTTGCAACGACGGACTAAATCTTTCCCTCTAAAGGAGTCGATCATCGTGGCAGCAGCAGTAACCGTGAAGGAAATCGAGTACGGCCCGTGGGGTCATTGCGTGGAAGTTTCCAACGGCATCGTCGATGTGGTGGCGACGCTCGATTTTGGCCCGCGTCTCATCCGGTTCGGGTTTACGGGCGGGGACAACCTGTTCCTGGAAGATACGGAGCGGAAGGTCGTCAGCAGCGGCGAGCGGTTCGCGCCGGTCGGCGGCGGCAGCTGGCACATTTACGGCGGCCATCGGCTCTGGTCCGGTCCGGAAGCGGAACCGCGCACCACGTATCCCGACAACGAGCCGGTCGCCTGGGAGGCATTGGCCGACGGCATCGTGCTGACGCCGCCGCAAGAGCAATGGACCCAGCTGCAGAAGCAAATGGAAGTGCGGCTTGATGCCGCAACGAGCACCGTGACAGTCGTTCACCGCATTACGAACGCCGGTCCGTGGGCGGTGACGTTTGCGCCGTGGGCGCTGTCGGTCATGGCTCCGGGCGGCAAGGCGATCGTCCCGCAAGTGCAGCGCGAAACGGGGCTGCTGGCCAACCGGATCATCTCCGTTTGGTCCTACGCCCGAATGAACGATCCGCGCATCGCCTGGGGCGAGCGGTTCATCACGCTGCAGCAGGACCGGACGATGCCGCCGTTCAAAATCGGCACCAACAACGAAGAAGGCTGGGCCGCTTATCACAACGGCGGCAACTTGTTCGTCAAGCGTTACGAGCACCGGCAGGAAGGCACGTATCCCGATAACGGCGTATCGTTCGAAACCTATACCAACGAGCTGTTTCTGGAGTTGGAAACGCTCGGCGAGCTGAAGCCGGTCGCCCCCGGCGAAACGGTGAAGCATACCGAAACGTGGGAACTGTATAAGGCCGACTCGCTGCCGTACGCGGACGAAACGGAACTGAGCCGCGTATTGCGGGAGATTACAGGACGGTAGATGCCGGGCGCCGGCAGGGCATGCTCCTAATGGCGAGAATAGGCGCGGCAGACCGGGGGAGAGGCGAACAAATTGCGGCGCGACGCGCTTTTCCCCTTTTGCTTCCTCCGAAACCATGGTAAGATGGACTATAGTGCATGAAGGTCAAGTCCCGGCTCCGTTGCCGGGTTTTTGGCCATCTGCGCACTGCGGACGTTCGTGAATAACGGGATAAACGCTGATGATGCGCTTGCCCTTTTTGTGACATGGACACTTGCCTGGAGGGGGATAAGCTTTTGCTGAAGAGAACGTTGATTGGCTTGCTTCGCAGTCATGAACAGACCGGGGACAAGGCAAAGGATCCTGCGCTGAAGACGAAATTTTACAAGCTTTCCAAGGATAAGGCGTGGGAAGAAGTAACGACTTTGCTGAAGAAATTAAACGGCTATCGCGTGCTGCACGAGGTCAAGAACGTCGGCGAAATTACGATGGAGAAGAAGACGATTACCGGACGCAGGCAAGATATTACGATGACGGTCATCAGCGTTTCCCCAGTCAAGACAGCCATCGATATTTATTCGGCTTCGCGCGGTTCGCTCGGCGACCTCGGTTCCAATTACCGGACCATTCTGCAGCTGTATCGCATCCTCGACCAGCGGCTCGCCAATTACAAGGACAGATAAGCCGACTGCGGCACACCAATCGTTCGAAAAACGCAAAAACAGCGGGAAGCCGCAAGCTATCCCGCTGTTTCTGCGACCATGGAAGGGAAACGTTCCCTTACACGAGCGCTTTGACTGCCGCTACGGCCGCCTCATAGTTCGGATGTTCGGTCATTTCCTTCAAATATTCCACGTATTGTACCTTGTCGTTCTGATCGATTACAAAAATCGAACGCATGTCGAGATGGAATTCTTTGATGAAGACGCCGTAAGCGTTGCCGAACGAGTTCGTTTTGTAGTCGGACAGGGTCACGACTTTGTCGATGCCGGCGGCGCCGCACCAGCGCGATTGGGCAAAGGGCAGGTCGACGCTGACCGTCAGGACGACGACGTTGTCGCCAAGCTTGGCCGCTTCTTCGTTAAACCGGCGTGTTTGCGCGTCGCAAACGCCTGTATCGAGGGAAGGAACGACGCTGATCAGCTTCACCTTGCCGGCATAGGTGGCAAGTGTCGCTTCCTCCAGCAAGTTTTTGTTCACGGTGAAATCGGGGGCGGTATCGCCGACTTTAACTTCATTTCCGATCAGTGTGAGCGGGTTGCCTTTGAATGTGGCAACGCCTGTGCGTTCTTGAGACATCGGATAACTTCCTCCTTTTGGGAAATGGCGATCGAGTGGCAAAAATACAACTCCTATTATAATATTGGAAAAGAACAATTGTCCAATCGGATAACGGATCGGATGCGGAGGACCAATCGTGGAGCTCAGACAGCTGCATTACTTTGTGAAAGTGGCCAAAAAACAGCACGTGACGCAAGCCTCGGAAGAGCTGCATGTCGCGCAGTCGGCGGTAAGCCGGCAAATTCATCAGCTCGAGGAAGAGATGGGCGTTACGTTGTTCGTCCAGAAAGGCCGAAATTTGCAATTGACGCCGGCCGGAAAGCTGTTTCTGGCCCGCGTGGAGACGGTGCTGGACGAGCTGGAACGCGCCGTTACGGCGGTGCACGAGTTTCTCGATCCTTCCACGGGCGTCATCCGCATCGGATTTCCGCATAGTCTCGGCATCAATCTGATCCCAACCGTTGTCGCCAAATATCGCGATTCGCATCCGAACGTCAAGTTTCGGCTGAAGCAGGGGACGTTCAACAGCTTGATTCGCGATGTGCTCGGCGGGGAGATCGACTTGTCGTTCATTTCGCCGTTCCCGGAGAAGCACGATCACGTTTCCGGCGAGCTGCTGCTTACGGAGGAATTGTTCGCCATTATGCCGAGCGATCATGCGTTGGCGGCGGAATCGCAAATTGAGCTTCATCGGCTGCGCGACGAACCGTTCGTTATGTTCAGCGAAGAATATTCGCTTCGCTCCATCGTGCTCGATGCGTGCAAAACAGCCGGCTTCGTGCCGAAGCTCGGGTTCGAAGGCGAAGAAACCGATACGATCCGCGGGTTGGTGGCGGCCGGCCTTGGCGTCAGCATCTTGCCGGAGATGGCGCTTATGGAAACGAATCCGCTGCAGCCGGCCAAGGTGAGAATCATCGAACCGTGCATCACGCGCACCATCGGGCTGATCCGCCGCAAGAACGAGAAGCTTTCGCCGGTTGCGGAACAGTTTCAGTCGTTTTTGCTGACCTATTTTCAAACGTAGGGTGTCAGTCGCGCCAAAGCCAGGCGGGCAGGGATGGGGAGCGGGAATGTTCGTTTTTGTTGTGAACCCGGCCGCCGGCAATCGGCGGGGGGAACGGGTGTGGCGCGAGGTGGAGGCGGAGCTGACGCGGCTTGGCGTCGCCTATCGGGCGGCGCTGACGACTGGCCCCGGAGAAGCGGGCGAGCTGACCATACGGCTCGTTCGCGAATGGGCGCCTGAGGCCGTAGTCGCCGTCGGCGGGGACGGCACCGTTCACGAGACGGTCAACGGGCTGTGGCGGGCCGGCTTGACGCCGGTTTGCCCCTTCGGCCATATCGCCGCCGGCTCGGGCAACGATTTTGCCCGCGGCCACGGGCTGCGTTCGGCACCGTTGGAAGCGCTTCACGAGCTGCTGGCGGCCAAACCGGCGGCAATCGATTTATTGCGCTTAGGCGACCGGGTGGCGGTTAATGCGGCCGGCACCGGGCTGGATGGCGAAGTGGCGCAGACGACCAACCGCGCGTCGTACAAGCGGCTGCTGAACAAGCTGCGCCTGGGGAAGCTCAGCTATGTGTTATCGCTGGTACGGGTGCTGGCGACCTATCGCCCGACTTCGATCGTTATTGCAGTTGACGATGCCGAATACCGGCATGACAACGTGTGGCTGATCGCCTCCTGCAACATCCCGCCTTATGGCGGCGGGATGTACATTGCGCCGCGTGCCCGCTGCGACGACGGGCTTGTGGAGCTGTGCGTCGTCAGCGGAATCGGCCGGCTGAAGCTGCTGCTGTTGTTTCCGCTGGTGTACAGCGGCAAACATGCGGCGAGGCCGGAGGTGAGCTTCTACAGCGGGCGCACGGTTCGGTTGACGCCGGCGCGGCCGCTGGTGACGCATACGGACGGCGAGCAGGCGGACGGGAGCGAACAGTGCATCGAAGTGCTGCCAGGCGCGCTGCTGGTGTTGAAGGGGCGGTAGAGCGTGAGCTGCTATTCAAAATAGGCCATGTTTTCCGTGCTATTTCGTCAAAAGTGGCTGACCGCGACGAAATAACCAGTGGTTTCACTGGCTATTTCGCTGAAATGTTGATTTTGTCGAGGTTGGATCACAATAGCCAGTGATTTCGCTGGTTATTTTCGACGAGAGCAGCAAAATGGCGCGTATAAGTTATTTTTTGTGGCCTATTTTGGATGGAAAGGTATGGCGGGGATCGGTTCGACACAAAAAAGGCAACCTCTCGGGGTCCCGATGGTTGCCTTTTTGAGCTGAGTGGAGCAAAGCGCATCAATCGCGATTGTTCGCGAAGATCATAACGAACTTGAGCAGCTGCAGCAGCGAGATCAGCGCGGCGGCGACGTAAGTGAGCGCGGCGGCGTTCAATACTTTGGCGACGCCGTGTTCTTCCTCGCGTGTCACGAACCCGTACGACAGCATCAACTTGCGGGCGCGGTTGCTTGCGTCAAACTCGACCGGAAGCGTAATGAGCTGGAACGCCACCGCTACCGAAAAGAAGATGATGCCGATCAGCACCAGGTTGGCCATCGACAGCAGCATGCCGATAATGAGCAGGATGGGCGCCACGCCGGATGCGAAGTTGACGACCGGGAAAATTTTGTGCCGGGCGACGAGCATCGGGTAGTGCTCCTTGTGCTGGATCGCATGGCCGATTTCGTGGCAGGCGACGGAAATGGCCGAAATCGAGCTTTCGTAATAAACCGGCTCGGACAACCGCACCACGCGATGGACCGGATCGTAATGGTCGCTCAGCGTGCCGGGAACCGCTTCGATCGCCACGTCGTACAGCCCGCCCGCGTCCAGCATGCGACGCGCCGCGTCATATCCGGTCATGCCCGACGTCGCGCGAACTTCCGCCCAGCGATTGAAGGTGCTTCTGACCCGGAACGATGCCCACATCGACAGGCCGAAAGCGATAAAGATCAGGATGTCCATCGGATGAAAAAGCATAACCGCGTTCCCTCCTCGAGTCGTTAAAAAGTACTTTTAAAGAAGCGGACCCTTGCCGAGCAAAATCAGTAAGGCCTCGATACAAGCGACACTCTGCGGCGTAAGCAGCTTGTACATGCGTTTGAGCTGCGTCGGCTTAAGCTGGTCGATGATCGGACTGAGTTCCTTCGCTTCCTGCTCCAACTGCCGCAAATGCAGCTGCAATGATGTCAATTTATCTGCCACGTGTTCGTCGCTGCTTACTTTGTGCATGTTGTCCAGGCTGACTTTGATCTCTTCTAAGGTATACTTCTCGCGTTTCATCACTTCAATACGTTTCAGCCGCAGCAAAGTTTCATCGCTATAAAACCGATAATTGCTATCCGATCGTTTCTCCGGCTCGATCAGCCCGATCTTCGTATAGTAGTCAATCGTACGCGGGCTGGCGCCCGACAGTTTCGCCAATTGTCCGATGCGGTACAGCGTCAACTCCCCATTGGCTTCTCCGTCCTTTCCCATGCAAGCCGCAAATGATTCCTTCCTCTATATAGCGCGTATAGCCACATGATACTGAAAATGAACCATACAGTCAAACGTGATGCTTTTGCCAGGCGACGAATAGGTCTACACGAGAGTAAGTGTTAATATACATTACACAATAGGGTCAAAACACGAATTATTTTCGTCAAACGGCGGTTATTTTTCGTATTTTGCAAAAATATGTGTTGTCAAAACTTACACCTCTGTATATAATGACATTAAGATTTTCAAAACGTGTTATATAAACTAACACAAAGAAGAAGGATGTGGTCTCGTTGGTCAAGAAGTTACTAATGGCAACAGGCATTATGTCGCTGCTCTTCCCGACGCTTGCGTTTGCGGACGACGCGACACCGGCAGCACTGCAAACGGCCATCGACTCGGTCTGGATTTTGCTCGCGGCCGTGCTCGTCATTTTCATGCAGGCGGGTTTTGCGCTGCTGGAAGCCGGGTCGACCCGGATGAAAAATGCCGGCCACGTCGCAGGCAAAACGATTCTGACCTTCGGTATTTGCGCCATCGTGTTCTGGGCATTCGGTTTTGCGTTCGCCTTCGGCGACGATGGCGGCAACGGCTTTATGGGGCTTCACGGCTTTTTCGTCGACGGTACGGCGGCGCAGGAACAAGCGGCCTTCAGCTCGTTGTCCTTCTCCGATGTGCCGATCAGCATCAAGTTCCTGTTCCAGCTCGCCTTCGCCGGCGTTTCGCTTGCGATCGCCTGGGGCGGCTTCGCCGAAAGAGGCAAGCTGCCGGTCTACTTCATCTTCGGTATTCTGTTTACGGCCATCATTTATCCGATCGTAGCTCACTGGGTATGGGGCGGCGGCTGGCTCGCCAAGATCGGCATGCAAGATTACGCCGGCTCGACGGTCGTGCATCTGCAAGGCGCAACGGCGGCTTTGGTCGCCACCATTCTGCTCAAGCCGCGGATCGGCAAATTCAATAAAGATAAAACTCCGAACATGATCCCGGGCCATAACCAAGTGTTGTCCGTGCTCGGCGTAATCATTCTGTGGATCGGCTGGTTCGGCTTCAACCCCGGCAGCGGCCTTGGCGCACTCAATGACGGCTACTTCGGCTATATTGCCATGACGACGAACATGGCCGCGGCGGCAGGCGGCGTAGCGGCGATCATCGTATCTTGGATGTACTTCGGCAAAGCCGACGTTCCGGCGATGCTGAACGGCGTGCTGGCCGCACTGGTTGCCATCACTGCATCCTGCGCCTTCGTCGAAGTGTGGGCGGCGGCCGTCATCGGCGCGATCGCGGGCATCATCACCTTCTTCACCTCGCAATGGTTTGAGAAAATGGGAGTCGACGATCCGGTCTATGCATTTTCCGTTCACGGTATTGCCGGCGTCATCGGTACGTTGTCCACCGGTTTCTTCGCAACGCCGGAGCTGGCAGAGCGTGCGGCAGTAGGCGGTGCGGGCTTATTCTACGGAGGCGGTTTGCATCAATTGGGCGTGCAGGCGCTCGGCGTGGTCGGCGCATTCGCTTTTGTCCTCGTGCTCAGCTTCATTATCCTTGGTATAATCAAGGCAACGATCGGTCTGCGCGTTTCGGAAGAAGAAGAAATTATCGGTCTCGACTTGAGCGAGCACGGTACGTACGGTTATCCGGAGCACCTGAAAAAAGCTTCGCATACGACTTCGGCGTAAGACCCGCCGTCGAGAGATAAGCACCTTAGTCGATAAAGGGGATGCCACCCATGCAGCGATTTCAGCTTGAGACGTTTCGTTCGGAAGTTGCGCGGTCGGAAACGATCGCACATCTGCGGACGATAAGGGATCGGGCGCATGAAACGCTGCATGGGTATCCGCTGTTGCTGGACGGCATCGCCTGGAACGCGTTGATGAACGATGTGCATGATGCGATCGTCGCGCGGGTTGTCGCCTTGACGGAGCGCAAGCTGCAGAAGGGCGGACTGGCGATGCCGGAAGCGGCGCCCTATGCGTTCCTTCTGTTCGGCAGCGGCGGCAGGCGGGAACAGACTCTCTGGAGCGACCAGGACAACGGCCTCGTCTACGCCGACCCGGAAGACGGGCAGGAGACCGAGGCGGAGCGCTACTACGAGCAGTTCGGAGGGGCACTTGTCGAGGGGCTGGAGGAGGCGGGGTATCCGCGCTGCGAAGGCGATGTGGTGTGCACGAATCCGGCATGGCGCAAGCCGTTGTCGGCGTGGATCGGGACGCTGCGGTCATGGCTGACCGAACCGGATTGGGAGCACATGCGCTATTTGCTGATCGTGGCCGATATGCGTTGTTTTGCCGGTGACGATAAGCTTGCGGCGGCGATTCGAGCGTACCTGCTTGCCTACGTAAACGAGCATCGCGACATACTGGAGCACCTGCTGCACAACACGCTGCACCGCAAGGTGTCGCTCGGTCCGTTCGGCCAGTTGATCCGCGAGCGGTACGGAGAAGACGCGGGCGGCGTCGACATCAAGTACGGGTCGTATATTCCGCTTGTCAATGCCATCCGGCTGCTGGCGATGGCGCACGGCATTGGGGCGACGAGCACGGTCGGGAGAATCGAAGCGCTGGGCGCCGCGTGTCCGGACAGGGCGGAAGAAATGCGGGCCTGGGAGAAGGCGCTCGAGATCAACTTGCGGCTGCGTTCGCTGACGCCGTTTCAGCTTGAGGACGGCCGTTATACATCGCGCGGCAAGTTGGCGGCGACGGACTTGACGAAAGAGCGCAAGCACGATTTGAAGCTTTGTTTGAAGATTGGCACGCAGCTGCAGAGATACGTGAATACCCATATTCGCGAGGCGATTGAAAAGGGAGAATAACGGACGGAGTAATCGGCAGAGAAGGTGAAGAGGATGAAAGACATGACCCCTGCCGGGCGAATGTGGCATTTGTACAAAATGGGCGGCATTACGCCGGCGATTACGTCGATGTTTAATGCGCAAAGCGCCCAGCAGATGGCTTTCATTCGATCGGCAATGAAGGAGCAGCGCAAAAACTCGCTGTACGAGGTGACGCTTGACGATATGGAGTCCGTTGTGTTCGATCTGGAGACGACGGGCTTTTCCCCGTACAATGGCGACGAAATCATTTCGATCGGCGCGGTTGTGATGGTCGGCGACGAGGTGAAGGAAAACGAAACGTTCCATAGCTTCGTCAATCCGAAGCGGACAATATCCGAAGACGTCGAACAACTGACCGGAATCACGAATCGTTTGGCGGCGGATGCGCCGGATTTGATCGAAGCGCTGCACGATTTTCTCGATTTCGTCAAGCAGCGGGTGCTGATCGCTCACGGCACCGGACACGACAAACATTTCCTTAATTCCGCTCTGTGGAAAACGTCCAAAGTCAGCTTGTCGCACCGGCTGCTCGATACGATGATGATCGCCAAATGGCTTCATCCGAAGCGGCCGAGCTACTGCCTCGATTCGATGCTGGAAACGTACGATATCCAGGTGACGAAGCGGCATCATGCGCTGGAGGATTCGCTCATGACGGCGCGCATGTGGTCGAAGATGGTGGGCCGCATCCGCGATCGCGACGTATCGACGCTGGGCGATTTGTATGCGAAGCTGAGCCATTATTGACTATTGAGGCTTCATCCATTGACAATCCGAAGACTCTGCTCCCGCGCCGGGAGGCAGGGTCTTATTTGGTAAGCTCGGACGACGGGGCGAGCGGGTGCGGCGAAGGAAACGATCCAGTGGGTCGGCAGCGTATGCCACAACGTGCCGGCGTCTTCCGCGGACGGAGCGGGAGCGGCGGACGGATGCGAATGGGCGATGCCGACCAGCCGGGCGCCGTCCGTCGGCGCCGCGAACAGCAGCTTCGTCCACTCGCGCGGATCGGCGACGAACCGGCTGCGGCGGTTGTCCGGCGCGACATTCGCAAGCGGCTTGATGCGCAAGATGTGCAAGGGGCCATCCGTTCCGCCGCCAAACCCGATGAGCGCGGCGCAGCCCTCGTACGGCAGTTGGCCGGACAAATAGTCGATGAGCGCGGCATACTCGTTTGCTGCGATTGAAATTTCCTGCAACACAATCCCGTCCCCATCGGTTTTCTTCCATTACCGCATTGGGCCGCTCTTCAGGGCCAATCGGCAATGATTTTTACAACTAGCGCCGAGCCTGCTTCGCTGAGTTGCTTCGATCAATGAAATCATTATAGCGCACGGCGGGCGACGGGGACGAGTTTTAACCCGCTTCCTTCGGCGGCCGAATGAGGAAAAAGACGAGCGCAAGCATCGCCAGCGACAGCGCGGCGCAGGAAGCGAACATCCACGTGAGCGAGCGGTCCATGATCCAGCCGAATACCGGCGGTCCGGCGGCGACGCCGAAGAAGCGCAGGCTGTTGTAGAGCGAGGTAATCATGCCGCGCTGCGCCCGTTCGACGGCGCCGGTGATGAGCGTGTTCAGGCAAGGCAGCACCAGGCCGGAGCCGATGCTGCTCAGCGTCAGCAGGCCGATAAACACATACAGATTGGTATTGAAAAAAATGGCCAGCGTCAGACAAACGGTCATGGTCAACAATCCGATGTTCATCAGCCATCGCATCAGCATGCCGTTTTTTTTGATCGATGCTCCGGTGGTGTAAGAGGTAACGACCATGCCGAGCAGCGGAATCGCCAGCACAAGCCCTTTGATGACGCCGCCCAGCTCGTACGGCTTCTCCTCCAGCATGTTGGACAAATAAAACAACACGCCGAACAGCAGGAACAGCGCAATCGATCCGGCGGCGAACGAGGTCAACAACCAACGGCCCTTCTCTTTCAAAATACCGCCGATGGCGCTGACGTAAGCTTTCAGCTTGAGCGGGGGAGACTGATCGGCCGGTTCGTCGATCATCCAGATAACGGCAAGCAGCGACAGCAGGCAAAAGACGGGAAAGGCGAAAAACGGCGCGAACCAGACGATCAACGCCAGCAAGGAGCCGAAGATCGGGCTGACGACTTTGCCGGTGCCGTTGGCCGCTTCGATCAAGCCAAGCGCCTGGCTTTCCGTGCCGCCCTTGTATTTGTCCCCAACGAGCGCCATGGCGACGGAAGAGGTGCCGGCGGCGCCGATGCCCTGAATCGCGCGGGAGACGATGACGATCGTATAAGAACCCCATACGGCGCCGAATCCGGCCAATATGCCCGCCGCGCCGTAAACGATAAGCGAAGGAATCAGCACGGCTTTGCGCGTGAAGCGGTCGGACAAGTAGCCGGAAATCGGGATAACGAGGCCCGCCGTCAGCGAAAACAGCGTAATGACCAGGCTGCTTTGAAACTTGCTGATGCCGAGCTTGTCGGCGAGCTGCGGCAGCACCGGCACGAGCATGGAATTGCCGAGCACCAGCACGAGCGGCACCGTCGCCAGCGCAGCGAACTCCAGCCACAACGCGCGGGATTTTTGCGGTTTGTTGTCCGCTGTTTTTGCCGAACGCTGGTCGCTTGCTTCCCGCGGCTCGATCAAACTTTCGAACGAAATGGAAAGCCGCTTCGGTTTTGTTTTTTCCATTGGCGTTACGACTCCTCTGCGGACAAGATTTCCGCTTCAGTTTTCCCTGGGCCGGGCTCCGGCATACCGGTGAAAGAAGGATAAAACCGGTAAAATCGGGCAAGCTGGGAAAAGAAGAACCGGCAGTCTTGAAACGCGTGAGGAGGACGGCGAACATGAAACGACAATGGAGATGGCTTTTGGTGGCCACGGCTGTTTGGCTGGCGTTGGTGCCTTTGCCGGCAGTTAATGCTGCCGCGATGTCTTCGCCGCAAGCTGACGCGGTCGTTGCGCCGAAAGTCGGTGCTTTGGCTCCCGCTTTTGCGCTGGATGGACTGGATGGCAAAACGTATACGGTCGGCGGCAAAAGGGACAAGCCGGTGCTGCTCAATTTCTGGGCGTCCTGGTGCGGCCCGTGCGCGGAGGAAGCGCCGGATTTGCAGCGGCTGTTCGAGGCGTTCGGCGGGCAGTTCGACTTGTACGCCGTTAACGTGACGAAGACGGACGAGATGAAGGCGGTGCGGTCGTTTGTTGCGGGCAACAAGCTCACCTTCCCTATCCTGCTGGACAAAAAACTCGAGGCGGCGTCGTTATACCGCTTCTCCGTTATTCCGACGAGCTTCCTGATCGACCGCGACGGTTATGTCGTCGATACGTTCCATGGGCTCCCGTACGAGCAGCTGTCGCGCAAGATGCAGCGTTTGATCGACGGTTAGCCGTCCGGCGGGCAGGTAAACGAAAAAAGCCGCTTGAAGACGAAGGATTCGTCTTTAAGCGGCTTTCGCGTTTTTGCCTGCCATTAATGATTGACCAACCCGAGTTGGTCCCGGTTCGTTTCGTGCGATTGGCCGATGCGCGTTTTGCCGATGAGGGCGTAACGGAAGCTGTCGACGAGCGCCTGCCAGCTTGCTTCCAGCATGTTCTCCGATACGCCGACGGTATTCCATGTGCTGCCGAAGCCCGTCGATTCGATCAGAACGCGCACCTTGGCCGCGGTGGCGTCCTTCTCGTCAAGCACGCGCACTTTGTAGTCGGACAGGTGCATCTCCTGAATGGCCGGATAAAACTGCAGCAGCGCTTTGCGCAGCGCGCTGTCGAGCGCGTTCACCGGTCCGTTGCCTTCGGCGGCCGTATAAACCGTTTCGCCGTGTACCTTGAGCTTGACGATCGCTTCCGACACGACGGCGCTGGCGGCATTTTTTTCGACCAATATCTTGAACGACTCGAGCTTGAAAATTTCTTTCAGATCGCCGCTCGCTTCGCGCAGCAGCAGCTCCAGCGAGGCGTCGGCGCCTTCGAACTGGTAGCCTTGATGCTCCAGATCCTTGATCTTGTCGATGATTGCCCGCGTTTCCTTGTTCTCGAGGTTCATGTTCAAGTTCAATTCCTGCGCCTTGACGATGATGTTGCTTTGGCCGGACAGCTCCGATACGAGGACGCGCTGTTTGTTGCCGACAAGCTCGGGGGCGATGTGCTCGTAGGTTTTGGAATCCTTCATGATCGCCGACACGTGAATGCCGCCCTTGTGCGCGAATGCGGCGACGCCGACATAAGGTTGGTTGACCGGCAAATGCACATTGGCGATTTCGCTGACGTAACGCGCCGTTCCGGTCAGCATCTGCAGTTGTTCCGGGCTCAGGCACGGATAGTTCAGCTTCAGCTGCAGGTTCGGAATGATCGAACACAGATTGGCGTTGCCGCAACGTTCGCCGTAGCCGTTGATCGTGCCTTGAATTTGTCTGGCGCCGGCTTGCACGGCCGCAAGCGTATTGGCGACCGCCAGTTCGCAGTCGTTGTGGGTGTGGATGCCGATCGGGGCATTGATTTCCGCGCGCACGCGCCCTACGATCTCGAAAACTTCGTTCGGCAGCGTGCCGCCGTTCGTATCGCACAGCACGATCCATTCGGCGCCGGCATCGGCTGCCTTGCGCAGCGCCGCCAGCGCATAATCCGGGTTATGCTTGTAGCCGTCGAAAAAATGTTCGGCGTCGTAGATCGTTTCCAGCCCTTGCTGCTTCAAGTAGGAGAACGAGTCGTAAATCATCGCCAAGTTTTCTTCCAGCGTCGTTTGCAGCGCCGTCGTGACGTGGAAGTCCCATGCTTTGCCGACCAGCGTCGCGGCGCGTACCCCGGAATCGATAATCCGGTTCAGGCTGACGTCCTGATCGGCTTGAATGCCTTTGCGTCTCGTGCTGCCGAATGCCGTCACTTTCGCTTGCAGGCGCAGCGCCTTGACCCGTTCGAAAAATTCGATGTCCTTGCTGTTGCTCCCCGGATTGCCGCCTTCAATATAATGAACGCCGAGCGCGTCTAGTTTGAGTGCGATCTTCAATTTGTCTTCGGCCGACAAGCTGACTCCTTCGCCTTGCGTTCCGTCGCGCAGCGTCGTGTCGAACACCGAGATGGTAGTGGCCATGAAACGTCCTCCTAAGATTCGATCAATAAAGATTATTATACCATAACTTTTCCGGCAATTGCATCCGTTTTGCACACGTGAAGAAGCATGGGAGCGGGATCAAGGCAGCGGCGGAACGGCCAGGTGGCCTTGACCGGACAGTGCGCGTTCGGTATGCTGAATAGTATCTTACCCGGAGGTGTTTGTTTCATGTCGACCAAACCGACCAGAGAACTGCTGCCCGTGCCTAACCCGCATCCGGACCGCGATTACGAAGTGGAAATCGAGTGCCCGGAGTTTACGGCGCTTTGCCCGGTAACCGGCCAGCCCGATTTTGCGACGATTACGTTCAAATATATTCCCGGCCCGTCCATCGTCGAGCTGAAGTCGCTCAAGCTGTACTTGTGGAGCTTCCGCGACGAAGGCCACTTCCATGAGGATGTAACGAACCGCATCCTGAAAGATTTCGTCGAGCAAATCCAGCCGCGCAAACTTCAGGTAGTCGGCAAATTCAACGTGCGCGGGGGCATCTATACGACAGTCCGTGCCGAATATGCGGCGGATTGACGACTATTATCCGAAGCAGGGCCGCGTCATCCTCCATATCGATATGAACGCGTTTTATTGCTCCGTGCACGAAGCGGTCGAGCCGGAATTGTACGCTGGCAAGCCGAATGCCGTTGCCGGCAGCGTCGAGCTGCGCAAGGGCATTCTGGTGACGTCCTCGTATGCGGCGCGGGCGAGAGGGATCCGAACCGGCATGCTTGTCAGCGAAGCGCTGAAATTATGCCCGGAGCTTATTTTGATTCGCCCCGACTTTGACTTGTACCGCCAGTTTTCCCGCCGGTTTATGGCGATCGCCTACGATTACTCGCCGCTGATCGAAGCGATGTCGATCGACGAGACGTTCGTCGACGTTACCGGCTCCAAGCAGTTCGGCACGCCGCTTGAGATTGCGGAAACGATCCAGCGGCGCATTCGCGGCGAACTGGGCTTGCCTTGTTCGATCGGCATTGCGCCGAACAAGCTGCTGGCGAAGATCGCTTCCGATATGAAAAAGCCGAACGGCCTTGTCGTGCTGCGCCGCCGCGACGTCCCGAAGGTGCTGTGGAGCAAGCCGTGCCGCGATTTGTACGGCATCGGCGGGCGCACCGAGGACAAGCTTAAGCGGCTGAACATCCGCACGATCGGCGAGCTGGCGGCGGCGGACGAGAAGCTGCTCGTTCGCCATTTTGGCGTGGTCGGCAGCTGGCTGAAGCTGGCGGCGCACGGCATCGACGAGTCCCCGGTCAACCCGGAGCAGGAAGCGAACAAGTCGATCGGCCATACGACGACGCTGCCGCACGATTTGACCGAAGCCGCCGATGTGCGCCGCGTGTTCCTCAACCTGGCCGATCAGGTCGGCCGCCGGCTGCGCCGGCAGGAGCTGGTGGCGACGACTGTGCAAATTACGATTCGCGACCCCGATATGAAAACGATCACCCGCTCGCGCACGATGGATACGCCGACCAACGACTACGATGTTTTCTACCGCGAAGCATGCGCGTTGTTCGAGCGGCACTGGACGCCAGGCAAGCCGGTCCGGCTGCTCGGCATTACGCTGCAATCGCTGGTGGAGCGGGAGCGCGCGGCCATCCAGCTGGATCTGTTCGATTACGAGAAGCAGCCCCGCAAGGAGCAGCTCAACCGGACGATGGACCGTATTCGCGACAAGTTCGGCGAAAGCGCCATTCTGACGCTGGGCATGATCGGCGACGACCCTTCCGCGCTGATCCGCGATCGGAAGCGGCGGGGGACTTCGCTGCAGATGGATCATCTGAAAGAAAAGCGCGACGGGGACAATCCGTTCGAAGAGTAGCCGAGAGGGGATGCGAGCGGCTCCGGGCCTTGCGGGATATACGTTCCGGCAGGGCAATCGTTCTGTACGGGCGAAACATTTCATCGATTATCCGTATTTGAACTTTGGGACGAATTATATTATATTTGAGTTTGAGGATATCATAGAGGACACTTTTGAGGAGGTTTTATCATGGCAAAATACACCTGGGTGGAGAAAGATACATGTATCGCCTGCGGCGCATGCGGAGCGACGGCACCCGACATTTACGATTACGACGACGAGGGACTTGCGGAAGTCATTTTCGACGGCGACGGCAACCACGGCACGACGGAAATTCCGGAAGACCTGTACGACGATCTGCAAGACGCGCAAGACGGCTGCCCGACCGATTCAATCAAAGTGGGCGACTCGCCGTTTAATAAATAAGCCTCCTCTCGACCGAAGCCGGCACCGCAATTGCGGATGCCGGCTTTTGCGTGTTTGCGGCCAACTCGGGCACAACTGATTTGGTCGATGCAAGCGGTTTGCGGGACGCCCGGGGCGTACCCGCTTTTTTACTTTTGTGGCCAGGTTGATGACGCGACAGGCTCTTTCCCGGGGAGAGGCGCAATTTGGGTTGGCGAGGCTTGCCGCCGTTGTGCTACGCTGATGAAAACGGTTGCTTGAACCAGTCCGGGGGGACCGCAATGGTAAAACGGCAATTTTATGTCAAGCTGATCGTCTTTACGCTGTTAGTTTCCTTGCCTCCGATTGTGGCGACGAGTCTGTTGTTTTACTACAACGCCAAAGAGACGATGCAGCGGGAGCTGCAGGACGCCAACAACGATTATTTGCGGCAGACGGTCAATGCGATGGAAATCGTCAGCCGCCAAATCGGCAACAGCTTCCGCCTGCTTTCGTTCGACAAGGCGCTGCGCGAATTCGAAACTTTCCCGCGGGGGGCCTACTATGAAACGCTGGACGGCGTTTACCGCGACGAGGAATTGCCCGGTTTGTACAGCTACATCAGCACCAAAAAGCGGCTGTACGCGGGACTTGACGCGCTCAAGGAAGCGAACGAGTACATTTATTCGGTTTACTTGTTCGACAGCGCCAAGCAATTATTGATCGAATCGAACGGCGGGCAATATCGGCCGGAGCAATTTTACGATCCCGGCTGGCAATCGTTCGGCGATGCGATGAGGTCCGTTCCGACGTTCGCGGAGCCGCGGATGGCGCGGTTGAAGGACGGGAGCGTCAAGGAAGTGATTCCGATCGTTTATTTGTCTCCGGCCGTCGGCAATTATTTGATCGTCAATCTGGATGCGGAAGCGCTTTACCGCAGCTTCGTCAATCCGCTCAGCGACGGGCGCAGCGGCGCATTCTTCATCTTGTCGGAATCGGGCCGCATGATGCTTTACGATTCGGCGAATCCGCTGAATGCGACGATCGGCGCGGATGAATCGATGCTGCGGCAGCTGCGTTCCGCTCCGGCCATCCCGGTCGTGAATACGTACGCGGGCAACAAGATGCTGCTTACCGCGCTCGCTTCCGACAAGCTGGGCTGGACGTTCGTGACGGCGACCGCACTTGACGATTTGTACAGCAGCGTCGTCAATATGCGCCGGATTGCGCTGATTACCTGCATGCTGCTCGCAGCCGCCACCGGGCTGCTGGTCATGGTCACCACGCGCAGTATTTACCACCCGATTCCCCGGCTGCTGCAATTTATCCGCAACAAGGATCCGCTTGTACCGGGCCGGGATGCCGATTCGAACGATTCGCAGGAGCCCGGGGAATTCGGGTTGATTCGCGGCAGCCTCGAGCAAGCTTATGAGGATCGCACGAACTTGCAGCAGCGGCTGCGCGACAGCATGCCGGCGAGCCAGGAGAAATTCGTCCGCTCCCTGCTGCGGGGCACAACGATCGGTCGTGCGGAAATCGAAGACCGGCTGCGGTTTTTCGGACTGGATATCGGGCTGGACGGGTTGTTGCTGATGCTTGTTGCGGTGGAGGAGGCGAAACTCGGCAAGCCCGACATCGAACGCGAAAAAATCGACGCCCTGCGACTTCTGGATCGAATCGAGGAAGAACTGCCGGCCGGGCGGAAACGGATCGTGATGGAACTGGCCGAAGGGCAATTCGTCGTTGTGCTGAACGGCAGCGAACACGACTTGCAGGAGCAGACGGCGATCGCCGAACGAATCATTTCGCAGGCATGGCATCAATTCGGCATCCGCTGCTCGGTTGGCATCGGCGAATACGCCGGCGACATGTATGGGCTGAAGCGGGCGTTCGAGCAGGCGCAGGAGGCGCTTCGTTATCGCAGCGTCACGGGCACGGGCGACGTCATTTATATCGACGACGTTCGTCTGGAAGGCACGCCGCTGCTGTCGTATCCGAAGGAGAAGGAAACGGCGTTGCTGGGCTATGTAATCGGCGGCGAACCGGCCCGCGCCCGGGGCGTATTCGCCGAAATGCTGCGGGACATCCGGGCACAGAACGGGTTCGTCCCCCATCACCATATCCAGCATACGTTCGTGCGATTGCTGAGCAGCTTCGTGGCGGCGGCAAACGAACTGCGGGTCGATTTAAACGAACTGATGCAAACCGACCGCAACTTGTACAGCGTGCTGCTGCAAATGAACGACTGGCACGCCATCGTTTCCTGGTTCGAACGGATGATCGACAATGTGGCGCTGCGGATCGGCGATGCCTTCCGGGAAAAATACAACCGTCACATCGACCAGACGATGCGTCTGCTCGAGCAGCACTACGGCGAACAAATATCGCTGGCGGTAGTCGCCGACCGTCTGGGGTTGAACCCTTCGTACTTGAGTCGCATTTTCAAGGAAAATACGGGCGAAACGTTCTCCGATTATTTGACCCGGCTCCGCATGGAAAAGAGCAAACGGCTGCTGCTGGACAGCAATGACAAAATCAAGGAAATCAGCCAGCAGGTCGGGTATTACAAAACGAGCTATTTCATCAAATTGTTCAAAACGTACTGCGGCGTATCGCCCGGCGAATTCCGCAAGCAGAACGGGATCGACGCGCCGCAGGAGGAATGATGCCGGCCGGCCGGCGACTCATACTCCGCCATTGCGGCAATCAACCGGGCATCCCGGATGTCACCGACGTGGCCATAAAAACAATGACCCGGGCCTGTTTCCTGCGCCGAAACCGACCTACAATACAGGCAACGGCCGCTTCGCCGGCAAAGCGGACGCCGGAATGAAATCGTTTGCACTCGGCCAAAGGGCAAGCGACGAAGGTGACAGTTGCACGTTTGTACCATCACAAGGGAGGGCATGACATGGCTATGAAGAAACACGCGTTGCCGTATGCGCTGCTGGCGACGACGCTGTTCGCGGTAACGGCGCTGTCCGCTTGTTCGGAAGGCGGCTCGAAGGGGGCGAATGCGACCGTTTCCCCGTCGGCATCGTCAGCGCCGGCTGCAAGCGCCAGCGCAAAACCGAAGGCGCCCGAAAAAGTGTACATCTACGACATCGGGCTGGCAACGAGTCTCGGCAAATCGAGCAAGCCGGAAGCGGTCAAGAAGGTGCAGCAAATCGTGCTTGAGCAGACCGGCATCGAAATCGTCACTGTACCGCGGTCGGCCGATTCGCCGAACGAGAAGCTCAACCTGCTGCTGGCCTCGAACGATCCGCTCGATCTGTTCGTCGGCACGATGGAGCAGCACCAGGTGAACGGCGCGGCAATGCCGCTGAACGACCTGCTGAACAAGTACGGATCGAACATTCGCAAGCAATGGCGGTCCGATTGGAGCATCGGTTGGGACGCGCTGACGACGCCGGACGGAAAAATATGGGGCATTCCGACCAACATGGCCAATTCGGGCAACCTGGTGCTCGTGCGCAAGGACTGGCTGGACAAACTGAAATTGCCGCAGCCGACGACGATGGAGGAGCTCGAAACCGTGCTGCAGGCGTTTAAAGACAAAGATCCGGCAGGCAACGGCCAGACGATCCCGCTGCTGACGGATTACAATCCTTCGGCCGGATTGAACGGCATGAACGGCGCGCTGGCGGGCGGTTTCATGGACGTCGGCTACGGGGATTTCCTCGATACGGACGGCAAAGTGAAGAAAGTGGTCTACAATCCCGGCTACAAGACGTTCGTCGGCGCAATGGCCGATTGGTACAAAAAAGGGCTGATCTACAAGGAATCGTTTGCGTTAAACCGCGACCGGCAGAACGAACTGATCAAACAAAATCGGGTCGGTGCCGCGGCAATCTATCAAACGCTCATGGGCGGCACAAACTTGAACGAGCTTCGCAAGGTTGCGCCGGAAGCCGAATACGTTGCGCTCGATCTGAAAGGACCGAAGGGGATTGCCGCCAGCCGCGGCAGCGCCAGCCGCTCCGGAATCATGCTGAACAAAAACTCGAAGAACCCGGAAGCTGCGATGCGTTTGCTCGATTGGATTTTCTCCGATATCAAAAACTATTTCCTGTTGTTCTTCGGCATTGAGAACGACAACTGGAAATACCTTGACAAATCGAAAAATCAGGTGCAAATCAGGCTCAACTACGATTATCTCGGCGATCTGCTTCCGTTCACGACGCTCGCTTATACGATGCAGTCGGTGATCGTCACCGAAGCGCCGTTGCCGGGCAAAGTGGATTATTCGGACTATTTGATCAAAAACGTGCAGTTCAATCCGAGCAAGTCGAAGGCGTACGGCATCGCGACCGTCGATTATCAGTTTGACCGCAAGGCGATTTCGGGAAAGGTACCGATGATGGCGGATATCGACCGGACGATCGACCAGGAAATTGTCAAGTTCGTCATGGGCGCTCGTCCGATGGCGGAATACGACAAGTTTCTCGCCGAGCTTAGCAAGGCGGGCCATGACACCCTGAGCGCCGTTCTTACCGAGGAATACAACAAATTCAAGAAGTAAGCGCGAATGCCGCGTCCGTCTTTCCTTGCGCAAGCAGCGATAGCGGCGGGCGCGGCGACCGGCGGAAGGAGGATCGTTCGTCATGTTTGCGCAATCCGTCGGCAGGATCAAACGCCATCGCCTTTATTACGCGCTTGTTGTACCGGGCCTGGCCTATTTTATCGTGTTCCATTATGCGCCGATGTACGGCATTATTATCGCCTTCAAGGACGTATCGCCGTTTGCGAATCTTTCCGGCATGCTGGCGGCGGATTGGGTCGGATTTATGCACTTTCGCCATTTTTTCCAGTCCTATTACTTCTGGAACATCATCGGCAATACGCTTGCGATCAGCTCTTACCGGCTCGGATTCGGGTTTCCCGCGCCGATCGTGCTCGCGCTGCTGCTGAATGAGGCACATCACGTCCTGTTCCGGCGGACGGTCCAGACGCTTTCGTATTTGCCTCACTTTATTTCGATGGTGGTTCTCGCGGGATTGACGACCACGCTGCTCAACATGGATGGCGGTTTCGTCAATACGGTGTTGCTAAAGCTCGGCATCGAGCCGGTTATGTTCCTCGCGGACAAGTCGTATTTTCGTTCGGTGCTGGTAGTATCGGGCATCTGGAAGGAAATCGGCTGGGGCAGCATCATTTATTTGGCCGCCATCGCCGGCATCGACCAGCAGCTGTACGAGGCCGCCAAGGTCGACGGCGCCGGCAGGCTGCGCCAGACCTGGCATATTACGCTGCCGGGCATTCGGCCGATCGCGATCATTTTGCTGATTCTGCAGATCGGGCATGTGATGGACGCGGGGTTTGAGCAAATTTTTCTGTTGTATTCTCCGCCGGTGTACGAGGTGGCCGACATCATCGACACGTACGTTTACCGGATGGGGCTCGTGGAGTTGAAATATTCGTTCGGCACCGCAGTCGGCCTGTTCAAATCGGTGATCGCGCTGATCCTGATCGTAGGGGCGAACACTGCGGCGCGCAAATTCGGCCAGGAAGGCATCTGGTAGGTGATCCCATGCGCCAGTCATTCGGAGAAAAAGCGTTCGGCGTGTTCAATTACGGCTTTCTTGCGGCGTTGTCGCTGCTGTTCGTGCTGCCGTTCCTGATCGTCGCTGCGACTTCGCTTGTCGGCGAGGACGAACTGATCCGTCGCGGCAGCTTCATTCTGTTCCCGCACCGGCTCGACGGGGCGGCGTATCGGACGCTGCTGGACGGAGGATCCGCGCTGTATCGGGCATACGGCATTACATTGCTTCGCGTGACGATCGGCACGATGCTGAATTTGCTGTTTACGGCGATGATGGCGTACGGTCTGTCGCGCAAATCGTTGCCGGGGCGGGGGACATTCATTTCGCTCGTTTTCGCCACGATGCTGTTTGGCGGCGGCCTCGTGCCGACGTTTCTGCTGTTGAAATCGTTGTATCTCGTCAATACGTTCTGGGTAATGATCGTCCCTTCGCTCATCAGCGCATGGAATTTGCTGATTATGAAAAGCTTCTTCGCGCAAATTCCGGAAAGTCTGGAGGAAGCCGCAACGATCGACGGCGCGACGCCGTTGCAGCTGCTTATCCGCATCGTCGTGCCGCTCAGCAAGCCGACGATGGCGACGATCGGGCTGTTTTACGCCGTGTGGCACTGGAACGCCTGGTTCGACGCGGCGATCTTCATCAACAATCTCGATTTGATGCCGGTGCAGGTGCTGATGCGGCGCGTCGTGCTGTCGATGACAAGCAGCGACATGAACGCCGAGCTGATGGCCGATCTGTTGCATCGCCCGTCGCCGCAGTCGCTGCGCGGGGCGATGATTATCGTAACGACGCTGCCGATTTTGTTCGTTTATCCGTTTCTGCAGAAGCATTTCGTCAAAGGCGTTCTGATCGGTTCGATCAAAGGGTAGGCCATGAGTTTGGCCTCAATCCAGGGAAGGTACGGAGGTGCTGGCCTTGAAACAGGCACAAGCCCCGCGGCGCATGATGCCGTCGGGAAAAATCGGGCCGTTCATCGTGCTCGGGGACGGCAGTTTGCTGTCGATTTACGTGGAAGGACGGAAGTCGGCGGAGTGGAGGAAGCTTGACGTCGCGCAGCATTTGCTGTTGCGCCGATCGTCCGATGGCGGACGTACATGGAGCGAGCCGGAGGCGATCGTCTCCCATCCCGAACAAGGGGCGCTGGCGCTCGGTTATGCGCTGTTTGCGGATGCGGCCGGGCGCATTCACCAGTTGTATCTGGTGTTGTTCGACTGGGAGGAGCATCTGCCGTATGCGGAGCGGAAGATCGAGATGCGCGCGATAACGTCGACGGACGAAGGACGCACTTGGTCGAAACCGCGGCTGATCGATTACGGCCATTCGTATACGGGTTCGATCAACGCCGTTACGGTGCTGGGCAGCGGACGCATCGTTGTGCCGTTCTCTTATTTGTCGCAGCGCCAAACGGGTTGTTTCGTCAGCACGGCGATATACTCGGACGATCACGGGGAGTCTTGGCGGCGTGCGGACAGCGATTTGGCGCTCGATAACGGCGGCAGCGAAAGCGAGTCCGGCGCCGTCGAACCCGTCACCGTCGAACTGCCGGACGGCCGCGTCTGGATGGTCATCCGCACGCAAGCGGGCAAGCTGTACGAGTCGTATTCGGCGGACGGCGGGACGACATGGAGCGCGCCGTCGCCGACGGCGTTCGTTTCCTCGAACGCGCCGGCCGGACTGCTGCGTTTGAAGGACGGCTCGATTGTGATGGTCTGGAACCATTGCAACGGCGAACCGTTCCGCGGCGGCATCAGCTATGCGCGGCAGTCGCTTGTTGCCGCGATTCGCGGCGCGGACGGCACATGGCGCGGATATCGCGAAATTGTCGGCATGCGGCGCGGGGACGACGATGATCAGCTGTATTGTTATCCGTGGATGGCCGAGCTGGAAGACGGCGGCGTGCTTGTCGGCTATTACGATGTGCATCTGGCCCGGTTTGAACAATCGCTGGTGTTTCGAACGGTGCGTTTCGATCCGGCCTGGCTGGCGGAGCCGGAGGCGGCGCTGGGTAAGGAGTTGTACGGGGAGGAACAGTTCGCGCAAGTGGCGGCGACGCAGGCAGGGGTGGACATGGCGCCCGGGCGGGAAGGTGCCGGCGCGTTGCGGTTGAATGTAGAGGAAAATGGGCCTTCAGCCGGCGTGACCTGGAATTTCCCGTTGCTCGCCAAAGGAGAACTTGCGATAAAGCTTCGCACAGGGAACAGATTCGCCGGCGCCTACTTGACGCTGGCGGAGTCGTTCCTGCTGCCGGGCAACCGTCAGGCGGGCCTGTTCCGGATGCGGATTGAGCCGGAAGGAGGCTTGTCGGTTCAGCGTGCCAACGAAGGGCCGTATTTGCCGCTGCCCGGGAAAAAGCCGGCGGCTGTTGCGGGCGCGAACGGTGCTGCGGCTGCGGACGCTGGCGGCTGGCGCGAGTTTGTCATTGGCTGGGATTGCACGCGGGAGCTGGCCTCCTTGCGGGCAAACGGCGCGTTCGCCGGCATGCTGCCGCAGCTTGAGCGCGGCGGCGGCGTTTCTTATGTCCGTTTTCATCTTGAGGCGGAAGGCGAGCTGTTGATTGAATCGCTGCGCAGCATCGCACCGGCCGGGCAAAAAGAGGGGGAGTTGCGGCAATGATGGACCGGGAACGCATTCGGCATGGCATTCAAGGGCCGATTTCGTCGATCAGCACGCCGTTCGACAAGGACGGCAATATCGACGAGCGAGGGCTGCGCAACTGCGTGGAATACGCGATCGCCGCAGACAGCGGCACGATTCTGCTGACGTACGGAGACAGCCTGTTCAGCGTCCTTACCGACCGCGAGATCGGGGACGTGACGCGCATCGTCACCGAACAAACGGCCGGGCGCGGACTGGTCGTGGGCGCCGGCAACTGGTGGACCGGCGAATCGATTCGTTTCGCGGCGTATTGCCGCGAAATTGGCGTCGACGTCTTCATGCCGCTGCCGCCGAACTGGGCCGGCTCGTGCACGGAGGAAACGTTGATCGCTCACTTCGAGCAAATTGCCGAAGTTATGCCGGTCATGCTGGTGACGGCGCTTGGCCCCGGCGTCGGCGTTCCGCTGCCTGCGATTGCGCGGCTGCTGGAGCGGGACAACGGCATCGTGGCGGTGAAGGACGATATTTGCGGCGCTTACGGACGCAAGCTTGCCGGTATGGCGAACGGTCGCTGGTCGTTTCTGTCCGGGGGGCGCAAGGAGAACCATCTGGATGTGCTGCCTTATGGAGCGGAAGCGTACTTGTCGATGTATATGCGGTTTATGCCGTCTGTCGCCCACCGCTACTGGGCCGCGGTGGAGACGGGCGCAATATCCGAAGCGGCGAGCATCGTCCAGGAAGTCGACATGCCGTTCATGGCGTTCATCGCGGAGCTCGGCATGAACTTCGACGCCGTCATTCACGGCGCGATGGAGCTGGCCGGCGTAGCCGAAAGGTGGCGGCGGTTGCCCTACAGCTCGCTCGACGACGCGCAGATGGAGCGGCTGGCGCAATTTCTCGAGCGGGTGAAACGCGGTTGAGGCAGCTCGATCATGAAAGGACCTCCTGCTCCGCTTGGCGGCGGAACAGGAGGTCCTTTTTCGTCTGTTTTGAAATAAGCCATGTTTGATTGGCTATTCCGCCAAAAATGGCGGGTAGCAGCAAAATAGCCAGCGAAATCGCTGGCTATTTCTTTGAAAAGCTTGATTTTGAAGCGATTTGGCCCCAATAGCCAGTATTTTTACTGGCTATTTGTAATGAATGGGGTGAAAGCAGGCGAATAAGCCATTTTTTGATGGCTATTTCGTGACGGGGACGCTTAGGCCGGCGCCTTGACGATGCCGAGCACTTCGTACAGCTTGACCGGCACCGATTTGCCTTTCATCATTTTTTCGCCGATGCAGTTGTATTCGAAATAATCTTTCGTCAATTCGTAGGTAGCTTCGGAAACAAGCACCTGGTTCGGCTGCGTGTTCGATTCGATCCGCGCCGCCGTGTTGACGTTGTCGCCGATTGCCGTATAGTCGACCCGCAAATAGGAGCCGATGTTGCCAACGACCACTTGGCCGGTGTTGATGCCGATGCCGACGGCGATCGTTACGCCGTATTTCTCCAGCACGTCGGCGCGCACCTTCTCCATCCCTTTCTGAATCTCAAACGCCGATTTGACCGCATAGTAAGGATGGTGCTGCACGTCGAGCGGCGCGTTGTACAGAATCATCGCGGCGTCGCCGATGAATTTGTCGATCGTGCCGTGGTTGGCGAGCGCGCGCTCCGTAATCAAGTCGAACATCATGTTCAGGAAGCCGACGACTTCTTCCGGGCTCAGCTTCTCCGACAGCGGCGTAAACCCGCGCACGTCGAGGAACAGAACGGTAAGCTCCTTGCTGGTGCCGCCCAGCTTGATCTCTTGGTCGCTGGCGGCGATTTCCTTGACAAGCTCCGGCGAAATGTATCGGCCGAACTGTTTGGTGATATAGTTTTTCTGCTTCGTTTCGAAATACGTCTTGATCGAGATGTTGACAAGGAACGTGAGCAGCAAGGCGGCGATCGGGTTGACCACGTTGACGAACAAGCCTTGCGAAGCGAACAGCCAATATTGGCCGCCCAGCGCGATCGCGAGCAGCACGAACACGGCGATAACGCTGTACGTCGGGCGCAGCAGCCACGTCAGCAGCAGCGCAAGCGCGATCATGACGGCGATCAGGAGGCGCGTCAGGCCGATGCCGGCGTCTTTGATGTGACTGTCGTTGATCAACTGGTTGATGATGTTGGCGTGCACGTAAATGAGCTTCGTCTTCTTTTCGATCGGCGTTTTGCCGTCGTCGTTCTCGAAGCCGTTGGCGGTGAAGCCGACCAGCACGATGCGGTCCTTCAGCTTGGGCGCCTTGTTGACGACATCGACGAACGGAATCGTCTGGAAGTCGGAGAACAGCAGATCGTAGCGGATTGCCATTTCCTTGTTCGGGTATTTGTCCAGCTGCGATGTGACGTCGACGCCGGCGATTTCGGCCGCCTTGACGGCCATGGACGGCAGCGGCGCCGCGCTGTTCGGCACTTTGACCTGCAGGAACGTGTTGCGGATGACGCCGTCCTTGTCGAGATCGGCGTTGATGTGGGCCGTTTGCGTCACTTTGCCGAACAGCTCGAGCGACGAAGTCAGCCCTTTCGCTTCAATCGGGCCGTTCTTCGGATGATAGGCGGTCGACGTGTTGTCGAAGTCGTACGAACCGCCTTCGAACACGGCCTGCGCGGGGAAAATGATGTTCTTGTACTTGCCGAGCGTTTCGGCAAGCTTCTTGTCGCTTTCCGCATTGGCGCCGGCTTCGTTGAACATGACGTCGAAGGCGATGACCTTGGCGCCGGCGTTCTCCAGGTTCTCGATCAGCGGGATGTATTTGGACCGATCCCAGGGCCATGCGCCGTTCTCTTTGAGCGACTTGTCGTCGATGCCGACCACGACGATGTCCTGGTGATACTCCTGCGACATCGAGTTTCTCATGTTGAAATCGTAAAGCGCGTTGCTCAGCACCGAAAGCGAGCTGACGAGCAGAAAACAAATCAGCACGATCGGGATGTTGCCTATCAATGACACTTTCAGTTGTTTCTTCATAACCGGCTCCCTTATGAGAATATTTCCAAACACTCCCCACCATCATACAAAATTCCCGATGTTCCAACAACGCTATTTGTGTGAGTACCGCCACATTTTTGCAACTATTTACGGCATTCGACAAATTCGCAATTGTCATTTGAAAATATTGAAATTACAATAGAAGGTAGCGTCATAGAGAGAAAGGAGAGGGCCTTGCCGAGGTTGACACGGGTCAGTAATGAAGGTGAAAATATACCGATTCGAATGGAGGAATTTGGGTTGAAACCGACTTTATACTCGCATCGAAAGCGCATGAAGGCGATGTTGGCTGTCATGTTGAGCTTTACGCTCCTGTTCGGGCTGCTGTCTTCGCTCGCTGCCAATCCCGCCCAGGCGAAATCGTCGTCGCGGCTTGCGATCGTGACGGAGGTGGGCGGCTCCGTAGCGGTGCAAAGCGCAGGCGCCTCGAACGCATACGACGCCTACGAAGGCATGAGCCTGAACCAGGGGGACTACATTACGACCGGATCGGATTCTTACGTCGTTCTTTCGATCAAGGATACCGATGACAAAATTACGATCGGCGCTTATGCGGAAGTTTACATATCCGACCTTGCCTCTTCGGGCAGCGGGAAGAAGTCCAAGCTGAAAATGTGGGCCGGTTCCATGTGGACGTCCGTCAAGAAGCTGGCGGGCGCCGACGAATTCGAAGTCGAAACGCCGACATCGGTCATGGGCGTGCGCGGTACGAACGTGGCGTTCGGCGTCGATCCCGATACGGGAGAAACGTTTGCGGCTGTCGCTTCCGGCACCGTAACCGCCGAGTCGACGGTCGACAACGAAGAGGACGGAAGCTCCGGCGAAGAAGAAGGCAGCAAGACGCTGCTCAGCCCTTCGCAGCAATACCGCCAATCGACCGACACCAAGGGCAGTAGTGCCGAAGACAATGTCAGCACTGTCGATATCGAAGCGCTGGTCAATCGCATCTCGTCCAAAATCGTCGAAGCGATGGTGGAAAGCAGCAACGCGATCAACGAAGAGAACGACGAATACATCAAGCAGCAAGAAGAAGCGCTCGACAAAGGCGAAGACACCACAACGACGCGCGACGGCGCCTCCTCGTCCCTGAAGCCGAAATCGAAGGAAGAGCTCGAGAAACTGAAGTCGAACTTCAAGAACATCGTCGGCAACGTCGTCAATACCGCCATCTCTTCCGGCGTTGTTGACGCCACGAAGATTCAGGAGGCCATCGATAAGGCGAACGAGTCCGCTCCGGCCGACAAGAAACTTGACTTGAGCAACGTCAAGCCGCTCGACACTACCGCAGGTCTCGATCCGGAGAAGGAAGCGAAGAAGAAAGAAGATCGCGAGCGCAGGGAGCAAGAACGTCAGGCGAAGCTGGAACAGCAGAAGCAGGAGATGGACAAGCTGCTGAAAGAGCTGGAAACCGCATTGAACAAGCTGAAGGAAGAGCAGAAGCGGCTGGAAGACGAGCGCAAAGCGGCTGAGCAGGCTGCCAAGGAGAAAGCGGCGGCTGCATTGGCGGCAAGCGCATCGCCTTCGGCTTCGACCTCACCAAAACCGACATCAACGCCGACGCCGACACCGACACCGACACCGACGCCAAGCACGCCACCGCCTAGTACGCCGCCGCCGTCGACGCCAACACCAACGCCAACGCCAAGCGCGATCCATTTCAGCAAGGAGAACGTCACGCTTGGTTTGATTTATCAAGGCGTGAGCAGTGCGGTGTATCAGCCAATCACGATCGGCGTGGTTCCGACGAGCGGTCTTTCATCGTCGAACATTCATTGGGATGACAATGAATACGTAATGGTTGTGCCTACTACGTCTATACCAGACCATTTTGCGCTTGTTCCCAAGAAGAAAGGCACCACAACGTTGACGGCAACCGCTCCAGGTTTCTCGGGTTCAATCACGGTAAACGTGTTTGAAGCGAGCGTCGCGTTGTCGACGTCGTCAAGCCCCTACCCGAAAGCCGTCGTCACCTTGTCGGGCGCAGGCGAAGTATACGGCGCGGAAGTGCATTTTGAAACACAAGAACTTTCACCGATTTTGTATACTGCAGGCATCACCAGCGCAATTTTCAGCAGTACAGACGGCAAGAGCGCTTATTCGGCAAGAGCAGACTACCATACGGTATCTTATGCGGCCATGTTCGTCCCTGGACAGCAGGATGTAAATTACACCTTTACGCCAAGTTCGGGGAACATCAAGCTGGTTGAACTGCCGTTGACGAATGTCACCGGGGGCATCCAATTGCTACGTTTGATGATCGTTTCGTACGACGGATCTGTTTTGCTGGATGCAGTTTATCCGCCTCAATATATGTCTGGGCCTGCCTAATCGGCCAACCATATCAGGATACAAGGAGAAACCGATGAATAAACTTTCCAAAGCGATCAGCTTTTCGCTGCTGGGCGCGATGTTAGTCGGAGGAACAAGCGTCGGCGCCGCTCCCTTCGTCGGCCATGCAGTGATCTCTTCCGACAACGGCCAGGTGCTGACTTCGGTCAGCACGTTCGCCGGTCTCGGCGACTATAACGAAACGGAAGGAGCGGCGCTCGCCGCTTCGTTCCGCAAGCCGAAAAGCCTGGCTGTATTGCCTGATGGTTCGGTGCTCGTGGCGGACAGCAAAAATCACAAAATCCGCAAAATCGCCGGCGGGCAAACGTCGACGATTGCAGGTCCTGCCATTACGCCGCCGTCCTTGATCGACAAAACGGGCCTCCCGATCGGCGGCATGCTCGACGGCGTCAGCAGTCAATCGTTTTTTAACGAACCGGAAGGATTGGCGGTGTCGGCCAAAGGCGATATTTACATCGCGGACGCCGGCAACAATGCCATCCGCAAAATCGATACCACCGGCAACGTTACGACTTTCGCCGGCAACGGCGTGCAAGGATTGGCCGACGGCAAAGGGGCGGAAGCCCGCTTCAACAAGCCGCGCGACTTGGCGGTGGCGGCCGACGGCACGATCTATGTCGCGGACACGCTGAATCATGTCATCCGCAAGATCGCTGCAGACGGCACGGTAACGACGCTGAACGCCGAGTCCGGCCGCTTCGTGGAAGCGTCCAAAGGCACGGCCACGCAGGCGGGCGATTTCAAGGACGGCGCGCTGAAAGACGCACTGTTTAACGAGCCTTCGGGCATCGTCATCGATGCGAAAGGCAATCTGTATGTCAGCGATACAGGCAATCAGCGCATTCGTTATATCGACCTCGCCGCCGGGCAGGTAACTACCGTCGCCGGATCGGGTGCAGCGGCAGCGGGCAACGAGCTGTATGTCACCGGCGACTTTGCCGACGGCGCGGCGCTCGAAGCGAAGTTCGACCTTCCGGCCGGCATCGCGTTGACGGACGAAGGCGCGCTGCTGATCGCCGACAGCTTGAATCATTCGGTGCGGATGCTGTACGACGGGCAAGTATCGACGATCGCCGGCGACGCCAACCAGTTGCACGGCAGCACGAACGGCATCGAGCGCGCGGCCCAGTTCAACGTCCCGACGGACGTTGCGCTTACCGCTGACGGCGATATTCTCGTAACCGACCAATACGACAACAAAATCCGCAAAATCAGCCTGTTCCAGCTCCCGGCAGCGCTGCCAAACGACGATTCGTACAAGGTGACGCTGAATAGCGATGTCGTCAGGTTCGATTCGCAGCCGGAAATTACGAACGAAAGATTGATGGTTCCGGTGCGTGCGGTCGTGTCGCCGCTCGGATACGAAGTGACGTACGCCGAGGAGAACGGCAAGCAAGTGATCCGTTTGACCAAAGGCGATACGACGATCGAACTGACGGTAGGCGTCAAGGAAGTGAGGAAGCTGGTTAAGGGCAGCGAACCGGTTGTGCGCGCGATCGATACGGCGCCGTACATCAAGGAAGAGCGCACGCTGCTTCCGCTTCGCTTCTTCAGCGAAGAAATCGGCCTCGACGTGCAGTGGATCGGCGGCAAACAAACGGCGGTACTCCGCTCAAAATGACAGCAGTCAGGTTCGTCAAGCCGTCTTTCGCCATAGGGCGAAAGGCGGCTTTCCCGTTTACGGGCTTCAAAACCGGCAGCCGAATTCCGATATTCCCCTTAGAAGTTGGAAAGGGGTGTGACGATGGACGACGACCAACAATATTTGAAGGATTACATCAAGCGGCATCAAGGCAACAAAATGGGCTGGTATTTGCTGGGCAAAGAATACGCCGCACAAGGCAAACATAGCAAGGCACAGTATTGCTTCGAGCAAGCGGGCGAAGTGTACGAAGCGTTCGAGAAACAGCCCCTCCCCCAGTTGCCGCCGGAGGAAGCGCGACAGGCGGCAAACATCGGGCGGCACGCCGCTGCCGCTGCGGGCAACCAACCGCTGAGGCGAGCCGTCCGAATATCGCTGGCGGTGCTGCTCTTTTTGCTGCTGGTCACGTACATCCCCTACTCCGAAACGCCTTCCCGCATGCGCGAGGCGAATACCGGGCTGTCGCCATCGATAAAGCCCGTTGCCGTTCCCGCCGCGGCGGAGCGGGTGCTCTACACGCATGCCCTGCAGCCGAAAGCCGATACAGGCGAACTGTTCCGCGACATGCTGCTGCCTCAGGCGAATCGCTGGTCGTTCACCGTGATCGCCAAGGGGCAACCGACGCCGGACAATCGTTGGATCGATTGGCGCAAACCGGCGCTGCCGCTCGTTTCGCTGGAGCGTTCCGCGGTGACCGGACAGCCGGAAGTGAGTTATTACGATGCGGCAACCTGCCATTGCCAGGCCGAGGACGCCGGTCGCGCCTCGCGGCTTGTGAAGGACTGGGTGGAGGTCCAAGAGCAGGAAGCGGTGCTGCGTTCCGCCATCGCCTCTTACGCCAGCTTGTACGGGGAACCCCCGGCGTCGATCGACAAGCTGACCGGCGACTATCCGCGCAATGTATTGCCGGGTTATACGGACTACATGGCGGGGATATACCCGCAACTGGTTGCGGCGTTCCGCGCTTCTGCGGCTACCGGCTCCACACCCGCGCCTTCCGCGCAGCCTGCCCGGCCCGCAACCGCAACGGAGGCGCCGGTAGCCGGAGGCTCGCCGCTTGCGCCGAAGCTGGAAATCATCATCGACAAACAGACGCACCGGCTGGCACTTGTCAGCGGCAACATTATGGTGCGAAGCTACCCGGTTGGTCTGGGCGGCAGCAAAACGCCGGAAGGCACGTTCGTCATTTCGGAAAAAGTAAAAAATCCGAACGGGCGTTCGGATGGCGATTTCGGCAGCCGGGGCATGACGCTTTCGGACAGCCTGTATGCAATTCACGGAACGAACCGACCGGACAGCATCGGGCTTGACCAATCGCTCGGCTGCGTGCGGATGAATAAAGCGGATGTCGAAGAATTGTTCGATATGGCGCCGCTCGGCACGAAGGTGACGATCGGCGACAATCTGCTGTCGGACGATAACGGATCGGGAAAACCTTCTTTTGCGCTGCCGGCGTTAAGAGAGGAAACGAATCCGAACAAAGTGTATCACTGGCTGGAGTAAAAGGACATGCCGTATAAGCGCGGATCTAGCTTTGGGTAATCAGAAGCACGGCCATGGCGATAATCAGGACGCCAATAATGGAAGCGACCCAAATGATCGCTTTCTTGTTTACTTCTTCCTTTTGCTTGCGGAGCTGGTATGCGGGTTTCTTTTTCGTGGACATGGCCGATCGATCCTCTCTTCTTGCGTCATTGCTACTTATTTTACCATAATGTAACCGTTTTTAGGACAAAATATTTTCCATGCGTTCCGCTTTCCTTTTTGCCGCGAAACCGCTAAACTGTCAAAGAGTGAAACGAAATCGGAACGGAGTGTAGAGGCATGTTGTATGAACGGCTGCTGAAGCCGGTGTTGTTTCAAATGAGCGCGGAGCGCGCCCATCATCTGACGATCGGCGGCATGCACAAGCTCGGCCGGCTCCCGGGCGGCACGGGAACGCTTCGCGGCATGTACGGCGTAGAGCGCGATCCGGCGCTTGCGGTCAATTTGTGGGGCATCGACTTTCCCCATCCGGTCGGACTTGCCGCCGGCCTGGACAAAAACGCCGAAGCGGTGCGCGGTTTCGCCGCCATCGGGTTCGGCTTTATGGAAGTCGGTACGGTAACACCGAAGCCGCAGCCGGGCAACGAACAGCCGCGACTGTTCCGGTTGCCGCCGGACAAGGCGCTGATCAACCGGATGGGCTTCAACAACGTCGGCGCCGAGCGGATGGCGGTCCATCTGCGCGCAGCCGGCAAGCAGCCGATTCCGGTCGCCGTCAACATCGGCAAAAACAAAACGACGCCCAACGAACGCGCCGAGGACGATTACCGCGAATGCCTGCGGAAATTGTACGCCTGTGGCGACTTTTTCGTGGTCAATATCAGTTCACCGAATACGCCGGACTTGCGTAACTTGCAGCATGGGGACGATTTGCGCCGGCTGCTGGCCGCCGTCAAGGATGAAATGGCGCAGCAGGCGAAGCGTCACGGCGAAACGGAGAAGCCGATCCTGGTCAAAATTGCGCCCGACTTGACTGAGGCGGAACTGCCATACGTGGCGGACACGATCGCACAAAGCGGCGTATCCGGCATCATCGCCACGAACACGACGCTGTCGCGGGAAGGGCTGACTCACGGGAATCGCGGTGAATCCGGCGGCATGAGCGGGTTGCCGCTGACGTCGCGCTCGACCGATGTAGTACGTCGGTTGTACCGGCTGACCGAAGGCAAGCTGCCGATTATCGGCTGCGGCGGCATTTTTACCGCGCGGGACGCTTACGACAAAATCAAGGCGGGAGCCAGTCTTGTTGAAGTGTATACGGCGCTTATTTACGAAGGGCCGGGTTTGTTGCGCACGCTGAACGCAGGGCTGGCGGAGTTGCTGCGCAAAGACGGCTTGAAGCATCTGACGCAGGCGGTCGGCGTCGAAAGCGGGATGTAGCGTCGGCGCGACAGACAGGAGGTAGGAAATGATGGACGGAAGAGATTGGGCCAAGTTTTTGCTTCCGTACGAGCAAGCGGTGGAAGAGCTGAAAGTGAAATTCAAGACGCTTCGCAACGAACTGCGCAGCCGCGAGGAATACTCGCCGATCGAGTTCGTGACCGGCCGGGTGAAGCGCATTTCCACCATCCTCGAAAAAGCCAAAAAGCTGAATGTGCCCATGGACCAGTTGGAAAAAGGAATCGAAGACATCGCCGGCATCCGCATCATGTGCCAGTTCGTCGAAGACATCGAGAAGCTGTCCGAGCTGATTCGCCAGCGGGAAGACATGTCGATCGTGTATATTAAAGATTACATCGCCAACTACAAGGCTTCCGGATACCGCAGCTTCCACATCATCATCGAATACCCCGTGCAAACGTCGCTTGGCATGAAGCGGGTGCTGGCGGAAATTCAAATTCGCACCCTGGCGATGAATTTCTGGGCAACCATCGAACATTCGCTCAACTACAAATACAAGGAAAGCTTGCCGGATGAAATTTCCGAACGGCTGCGCCGCGCCGCGGAAGCCGCGTTTCTGCTGGACAAGGAAATGTCGAACATCCGCGAAGAAATCGTCGAGTCGCAGCGGCTGTTCATCGACAAATCGAACCTCGTGTCCAAAGTGCTGAGCGATATCCAGCAGCTTTATTTCTACCACCGGGTGCGCGAGGCGGCGCAGTTCCAGTTGAAATTCAACGAGCTGTGGGAAAGCGACGAGCTGTGGAATTTAAGCGAGCTGTCGGCGGAGATCGAAGCGGCGATCGCGCGCGCCAAGCGGGAAAGCGCCAAAGGCCAGTCATGATGCGCCGCTACGAAAGGCTGTATGTCGAGTTTCTGTATTATTTTAATGTGGCCCGCGATTATTTCGAATGCCACGAAGTGATGGAAGAGCTGTGGCTGGAGGAAGGCCGCGATCCGCTGTGCCAGGGGCTGCTGCAAATTGCCGTAGGCTTGTACCATTTTGACAACGGCAATGTCAGCGGTTCGATCAAGCTGTTCTCGCAAGGCATCAACAAGCTGCAGCAGGCGCCGGAGACGACGTACGGGATCGCGATGGGCAAGCTGGTGGAGCAAAGCCGGGCGTATATGGAGAAATTGAAGCGTTACGAAGCGGAGCCGTTCGACTTTTACGATCTCGATATCGAGATCGTCGATCCCGCGCTGACGGCGCTGTACGAGGATATGCTGCTGGATCCTCCGACGCCGCATGAGGATGAATGAAGAGGAGAATGGCATGGCAACGCATTTGCCGTTAGTGTTTGTAGACCGGATGAAGGCGCTGCTTGGCGCCGAATACGAGGCGTTCGAGGCGTCCTACGACGCGCCGCGGCTTTATGGGCTGCGCGTCAACAAGCTGAAAATCGGGGCGGCAGCGTTCGAGCGGCTGTCGCCTTTTGCGTTGTCGTCCGTTCCGTGGGCGGAAGAAGGGTTTTATTATGCGGAAGGGGAGCGCCCCGGCAAACATCCGTATTACCACGCCGGCATCTATTATATCCAGGAGCCGAGCGCGATGCTGCCGGTCGAGCTGCTGGATGTGTCGCCGGGCGATCGCGTGCTCGACCTGTGCGCCGCTCCGGGCGGCAAGTCTACGCAAATCGCCGCCAAGCTGGCAGGCGAAGGCGTGCTTGTCGTCAACGACAACAGCCGGGAACGCGTCAAGGCGCTGGTGAAAAATATCGAAATCGCCGGCGTCCGCGGCGCCGTTGTGCTGAACGAGGAGCCGGAGAAGCTGGTTCGTGCGTTCGCCGGCTATTTCGATAAAATCCTGATCGACGCGCCTTGCTCCGGCGAAGGCATGTTCCGCAAGGACGAAGACATGGCGCGGCAGTGGGAGCGCCACTCGATCGAACGCTGCTCGGCCATGCAGCGCGACATCTTGCGCCATGCGGCGGCAATGGTGGCGCCGGGCGGCACGCTCGTGTATTCGACGTGCACGTTTGCGCCGGAGGAGAACGAAGGCACGATCGCTCAGTTTCTGCGCGAGCATGACGACTTTGCGCTGCAGCCGGTGCCGCTGCGGCACGGGTTTGCTCCCGGCCGGCCGGAGTGGCTGGCCCGGGGCGATGGCGAAGCCGCAGACGCGGCGGCGTCGGCCGTCGCCGGAGCGGTGCGCCTGTGGCCGCACCGCGTGAACGGCGAAGGCCACTTCGCCGCCGTGCTGCGGCGCAGCCGCGAAGCCGCGCGCCCGCCAGCCGCGGCGATAGCGTTGCCGGCCGCGCGCGGCTCCGCGAGGCAGGGCAAACCGTCGGCACGGGGTGGCGACGGTTTGCCCGATCTCGCGCCGTGGCTGAGGTTCGCGGCGGAGCAGCTGACGGCACCGCCGGCCGGCAAGCCGGTAGCGTTCGCGGAGCACCTGTACCTGGCGCCGGAAGGACTGCCGGCGCTGGACGGCATCCGCGTCGTGCGGCCCGGCTTGTACGTCGGCTCGTTGCACCGCTCGCGCTTTGAGCCGGCACATGCGCTGGCGCTGGCGCTGCGCGCGGAAGAAGCGAAGCGCCGGCTGGAGCTGCGGGCGGACGAACCCGCTGCGCTGCGTTATTTAAAAGGCGAAACGCTCCAGGTCGAAGCGGAACGGCTGACGACTTCGGGCGACACTTTGGCAAAAGGCTACTGCCTCGTTTGTATCGACGGGTTCCCCGTCGGCTGGGGCAAATGGCTGGACGGCATGCTGAAAAACGATTACCCGCCCGGCTGGAGGTGGACGTAATATGAAACGAACGATGCGGCTGGACAAGCTGCTGGCCCATACCGGTTTCGGCTCGCGCAGCGAAATCAAGCTTGCCGTCAAACGCGGCGCCGTTACGGTGAACGGGCGAGCGGTCAAAGACAGCGGCCTCCAGGTCGATCCCGAACGGGATGAAATTGTTGTGGATGGCGAACCCGCCATTTATCGCGAGTTTGTTTACTTGATGCTGAACAAGCCGCCGGGCGTTGTCTCTGCGACGGAAGACAACCGCGATCGCACGGTCATCGATCTGGTGGCGGACCAATACGGGCATATGGAGCTGTTCCCGGTAGGCCGGCTCGACAAGGATACCGAAGGCCTGCTGCTGTTGACCAACGACGGCAAGCTGGCGCACCGGCTGCTTTCGCCCAAGAAGCATGTGCCCAAAACGTATTATGCCGAAGTGGAAGGAAGCGTAGGCGAGGACGACGCGAAGGCCTTCTCTGCCGGCGTTGATATCGGCGATGGTTATGTGACGATGCCGGCAACGCTTCGCGTACTCGACACGCCAACCGCAACCGGTTTGTCGCGCGTCGAACTGACGATCATGGAAGGAAAATTCCATCAAGTGAAGCGGATGTTTCAGGCTGTCGGCAAAAAAGTAGTGTATTTGCAGCGCATCGCGATGGGACCGCTGGGGCTCGACAAGGAGCTGGCGCTCGGGGCGTATCGCGAGCTGGACGAGGGGGAGCTGGCGCTGCTGAAAGGGGAAGAGGAATCATGACCTACAAGATGATTGCGATCGACGTGGACGGCACGCTGCTGAACGATGGCTATGAATTGACGACAGCGACCAAGCAGGCGGTGCGCGCCGCCTATCAGGCCGGAGCGGAAATTGTGCTGTGCACGGGCAGAAGCCCGCTTAACGCGCTCCCGATCATGGAGCAGCTGGAGTTGTCCGGCACGCTCATTACGCATAACGGCGCTGTGACGGTGCAGTCGCACGACCGATCGATTTTGCAGGAGAGCGCATTTGCGATATCGGAAGCGCAGCGGTTTATCGAATACGCGCGGGAACGCGGCATTCACCGCGACATGTGCACCACCTTCGGCATGTATATCGAAAGCATGACGGAAGCGGCCAATTACATGTACGGCAAATACATGATGCAGCCGGAGCGGGTCGAAGATTTGCTGCGCTTTGAAGCGAACATCGTCAAATTTACGGTGTTCGGCGAAACGGAGCTGCTCGACGACGTGATGGCCGTATGGGATCATTGGGGCTCCGGGCTGGCGCATATCCGCAGCGGCGACCTGTTCATCGATGTGATGCTGCCGGGCGTAAACAAGGGGACGGCGCTCGAGATGCTGGCCAAATCGCGCGGCGTCGCCAGGGAGCATATTATGGCGATCGGCAATTATTACAACGATGTCGATATGATGACTTACGCGGGCCTTGGCGTCGCCATGGCCAATTCGCCGGAAGGGGTCAAGCAGATGGCGGACGACGTCACGTTCTCCAACAATGAGAACGGGGTGGCGGCGGCAATCGTCAAACATCTGTTTGACTTGTAGCGCTGCAGCGCAAGACGCGGGCGCATAAACGTTGGCGTTTGCTGGACACGCTAGTAGGGATTGACCAATTCCTACCGGAGGGATGTCCATGGCGGCGATCACCATAGTGCCGAATATGAAAACGCTCGGCGGCGAAGCAAGCGATATTATGCTAGGTGGCCGGTACGTCGGGGCGATGACGCTTCTGTTCCGCGAACGGGATCGGGTGTGCGGCTCGATCCATCTGGAACGGGGCTCGATGACCAAGCAGCAAAAAAAAGCGGTCATGGCGCATATGCAAGAGCACGTGCAATCGTTTATGGACGCCGTGCGCGCCTCATCCTGCCAAGTGCTGGTCACCTGCGGCCAATACGATCATTTTATTGCGACGGACGAAGCTTATGAACAGCTGGAGGACGAGGAGGGCGACGACGAAGACGGGGATTACGAATGGGATGAGGAAGATTCCCGCTTCGACGACGTAGGCGAAGGCGAACCGGAATGGACGGAAATGAACGGGCTGGCGTACAAGCGGCAGAAGCCCGTTTACACGCTTGTCGTCGCCCGGGAGGGGCGTTCCCGCATCGATTACCGTCTCCACGACGAACAACGTGAATGGGTGGCGGAAGCGAGCCTTGGCATCGCAGACGCCGATGTGAGCGGAGAAGTGAACTGGTTGTTCGAGCCGGACGACGAAGAAATCGAAGCGGCTACGGAACTGCTTGTGGCCGATTTCGGCGAAGAAACGATCGATACGTTCGTGATTCATCACCGGTTCGAAGACGAGTTGCTGGAAACGGTCGAACTGACGCATCGCGACTTGCTCAATTCCGTTTATGAAGACGAAGACGAAGACGAAGACGCAGAAGAAGGCGAATCCTCCGGCCCGTATTCGGTCGTACTGGCTCGCGATGACGGCGATACGCTTACGTATGATATTTATAACCAGTACAGAGGCGGACTGCCTGTCGCATCGGCGACCGTCGACATCGGGTTGATGCAGCCGTCCGGCTTTATCGAATTTCATCAGCCGAACGACGAAGATGGGATGGAGACGATCGCCGGTTTGCTGCGGGACGAGCTCGATCGCGAACAGCGCTTCGACCGCCTCAGCCTGACCCTGCTGTTCCGGAACAGGCCGATCGACGAAATCGTGTTCGACCAAGAGCCTTATCACTGAATGCGCAGCCCTTTCGGGTAATGGTTTTTCAGCTCGCCGTTCGACGTTTTGCCCCAGCCGAGCGGGAAGCCGCCTGTGGTGACAAGCGTCCAGCCCGGAAGGGAAGCGGGGAACGGCAACGATTCGCCGCGCAAATAAGCGTGAACGGCCGGATCGACGGCCGTTAGCTCGACCTGCCGGTCCGCCGGCAGGTCGTTGGCATGCAAGGCGAGTGCGAGCGCATGCGCCGGCTCGATTCTGCCTTTGCGCACCATCGCCACGTGCAGCCCGGGACGCAGCACCTTCAGTCCGTCCAGCCGCTCCGCCTCGAAGCCGGCGTCGGCGGGGAGCACATACAGCTGCTCGCCGAACAGCAGCGGTTTGCCGGACGGCAACTGCCATGCGGGCGCGAGTTCGCGGGCGAACTCCGCGAATGCCGCCCATGCTTCGGCGGCCGGCTTCGGCAATTTGCGTTCTTTGCCGCCGCGCCGTTCGCCATGCGTTTGGGTTGTGTTGTCACCGGTGCTGCGCAGCACCGCTACAAAATGCCCTTCACCCCGCCGCTCATGCGGCCAGATCCGCTCCGTTCGAACCAGCTTCAGCCCGGGATGGTCCGCCAGCAGCGCCGCCACGACAGCTTCGTTCTCCTCGCGATTGAACGTGCAGGTCGAATACGCCAGCGTTCCGCCGGGCTTCAGCATGAGCAGCGCCTGGCGGGCGATATCCAATTGGCGGCCGGCGCACATAGCGACGTGCGCTTCCGACCATTCGGCGATTGCGTCAGGATCTTTGCGGAACATGCCTTCGCCGGAGCATGGCGCGTCCAGCATGATTTTGGTGAAGAAGCCGGGAAACTTGGCGGCCAGCTTGTCGGGGGCGGCGTTCGTCACCACCGCATTGGCAATACCGAAGCGTTCGATATTTTCGGACAAAATTTTGGCCCGCGCCGGATGAATGTCATTGGCGACCAGCAAGCCTTTCCCCTGCAGTCGGCCGGCGATTTGCGTCGATTTGCCGCCGGGCGCTGCCGCCAGATCGAGCACGAGGTCGCCCGGCTGCGGCGCCAGCAGCTCGGCGGCCGACATGGCCGACGGTTCCTGGATATAGAGGAGGCCGGCGGCATGAAACGGATGTTTGCCGGGCCGGGACGATTCGTCGTAGTAATAGCCGCCTTCGCACCAGGGAACCGGAGTCAGGCCGAACATTTCGATCAGTTGCTGCGCGAGCGGATCGCCGGCGGTTGCGGTCGTCCTGTATTTGAGCGGGTTCAGCCGCAGCCCTTGCGTCCGCGGTTCGCCGTAGCTGGCCAAAAATTGCGTCGCGTCGTCGCCGAGTTGCTCCCGGGTCCGGCGAACAAAATCGGGCGGCAGACGAAGACCGGATGGTGGTGCTTGCATGGGGTTCCTCCTAATATAGGGAGTTTAGCTTGCTAAACTCTCTCTGCTGACTAAGCGGGAATGGCAATCGTTATCGTTATATCAAATGTGCTCCAATCGGTCAAATTGGCCCGGTCCATTCGGCGGCATTCGCCGACGCGTGTCCGCCGGTTTGTTTGTGGGAAGCTTTTGACGCATGGTATAATGATTTTATTTATCGAAGCAAATCAGCGTAGCAGGCACGGCACTAGAGGTGAAAATCAATGCCGATTGGACCTGGAGAGCGGCCCAATCGGTAATGACTGGTAAGAAAGCTGCTTTGGCGAAATGACTGGCGGCGCGAAACCGCCGGAAGTAAGGGAGATTGCCTCATCGTGTACAAAATACCGACCGACGTGCAGCGGATCGGACGCGATATCGCGCCCGAACAGCTGCGTTACCATACGAAGCGGGTGCTCGTGGCGAAGGAATTTACGTTCGACAGCGCGCACCATTTGCATTGCTACGAAGGCAAATGCCAAAACCTGCACGGCCACACGTACCGTGTGCTCGTGACGATGTCGGGCGCGCCGGACGAGCGCGGCCTGACGATCGATTTTGCCGACATGAAACGTATCGCCAAATCCCGCATTATCGACCCGCTCGACCATCAGTATTTGAACGAAGTGCTGCCTCCGATGAACACAACGGCGGAAAATATGGTCGTCTGGATGTTCGAGCAACTGGAGCTTGCTTTGGAGGAAGAAGGATTTGCCCCGCGCGTCCGCCTGGAGGAAGTGAAGCTGTGGGAAACGCCGACCAGCTATGCCGCCGCGACCCGGGCGATGATGGAGGAGCTGTAGCATGGGCGAACGCATTCCGATGGTGGAAATTTTCGAGACGGTTGAAGGGGAAGGCACGCGGGCCGGGTTCCCGACTGTATTCGTCCGGTTGTTCGGCTGCAACCTGCGCTGTGTCTGGTGCGATACGACGTACAGCTACCCGCCGGCGGAAGCGGAGCGTACGATGAGCATCGCCGAAATCGTGCAGGAGGTACTGCGTTACAAGTCGCGGCACGTGTGCCTGACCGGAGGCGAGCCGCTGCTGTACGGGGAACGGTCGCGGCAGCTCATCTTGGCGCTGGCGGGCATCGACCGGATCGCCGACATTCATATCGAAACGAATGGCGCCATCGATTTGGCGCCATTCATCGGCCGGATCGATTCGCCGAAAGTGCGTTATATCATGGACTACAAGCTGCCCGATTCCGGCGAATCGGAGCGGATGTTCATTGGCAATTTGGCGCTGCTGCGCCAGCAGGACGAGCTCAAATTCGTGATCGCGAGCCGTGCCGACTTCGACGAGGCGAAGCGGATTCTGGAGACCTATCCTACGGAGGCGCTGCCGATGTTCAGTCCGGTATGGTCGACGATGCCGCCGGCCGAACTGGTGGCGCTGATGCTGGAGCACGGGCTGGCGAACGTCAAGCTGAACATGCAGCTGCACAAAATCATTTGGGACCCGGCCAAACGCGGCGTCTGACGCGCATGCGGCGGCGGGAACGCTACCGGTAAACGGTAGGTATGAAAAAGGAGCGGGGAACACAACCGGGTAAACGGGAACGGGGGGATGCAGCATGAGCGAAACAAAACGAGCGGTCATTATTTTGAGCGGCGGGCTGGACAGCACGACGTGCATGGGCATGGCGCGGGAAAGCGGGTATGAGCTGTATCCGATCACCTTCGATTACGGCCAGCGCCATCGGATTGAAATCGACAATGCCCGGGCAGTAGCGGATTATTACGGCGTTGAAGACAGGCTGAAGGTAATAACGCTAGGATTTCTGCGCGATTTTGGCGGCAGCGCGCTTACCGACGAAACGATCGAAGTGCCGCGCGGAACGGGAGTGGAACATGCCGGCGCCGGTTCGAGCGCTGCGGCGGACGGAGGCGAGCCGGACATCCCGGTTACGTACGTTCCGGGCCGCAACTTGCTGTTCCTCTCCATCGCCACATCGTATGCCGAAGTGATCGGCGCCTCCGCGATCTATATCGGCGTTAACGCGCTGGACTACAGCGGGTATCCCGACTGTCGCCCCGAGTTCATTCGCAAGGTGGAGGAAGTGATCGCGCTGGCGACGAAAGCAGGGGTAACCGGCAGCACGATGACGATCGCGACGCCGCTCATCCAGATGACCAAGGCGGATATAATCCGCGAAGGTCTGCGGCTCGGCGTGCCGTATCACTTGACCACGTCCTGCTACAACGGCAAGCGGGAAGCGTGCGGCGAATGCGACAGCTGCCGGCTGCGGCTGAAAGGCTTCGCCGAAGCGGGCTCGCGCGACCCGATTGCGTACGAAGCGTAAATCAGAAACGGCCTTGTCCGCCGCAGTTGCGGGGCAAGGTCGTTTGTATTAGGGCGTGCGATTTGAAAAGGCGGTTTTGGGAGTAAGCCATGTTTGGAGGAATGGTGGAGTTGATTGTGTTTGAACGTGGCTGTTGCGTATGGGGCGGGCGGAAGCTCCATGTTGTCAGGTTAAGCGACGGTAGCTGTCCCGGTCCGCTGCAAGGCTGAATCGGCCTTATTTCGCTAGTTTCCAAGCAATGCAAACTTGTTTTTTCTTGACCTGACAATGTTTAGGGCTCTCCTTAACTTGCTATCTGCCCGCTATCCCCTTGGCTCAATCTCAAGTATCAACAACTTAAACTTATTATCCCATTTGCCATCGGGGCAAGCGTAATGACACGTTGGCAATTTGGCTTGGCCGGCAACTGCCAAGCCTCCATCGGGGCCGGGCCGCTGTAAGGAAAGCAGTCCTTGTGAGGGAGGATCGCCTGTATTGGTGCGGACACTTTGCTTCTTCCGCACCTTTCCCCATCCGCCAACACCCTCCTTACCAAATAGGCCATGTTTTCTTGCCTATTTCGCCAAAAACGGGCAGCCTCTTCAAAATAGCCAGCGAAATCACTGGCTATTTCGCTTGAAAAGCCTATTTGAAGGCGATATGGGGCAAATAACCAGTGTTTTCACTGGCTATTTCCGACGCGCCATCCCAAATCGGGCAAATAGGCCATTTTTCATGGGCTATTTTCGTTGCCGAGCAAGAAATCAGGTCACTCAGGAGGCAGCTCGCCAGGATAGGCTTCTTGCAGCAGCGCGCGAGTATGCTCGTTCACTAAGCAGCGAAGCGGAAGGGCTGCTCTGGAGAAGCTGAGCGCTTTCTGTAAGAAAGCGGCTTCGGAAGCATATGCTGCGTTCGTCTTTGTTTTCGGATGATTACCTTGGCCCAATTGCTTCCAACTCGATACATCCAAACGCCAATTTGAGCCAACAGGATAACCAGCACACACATTCTTCCGTTGACCACCGCCGCCTCGCTCCCTCCTCCCCCATATACCCACTGCCGCACCAGTCTGAGCCGACGGGATAACCAACAGACGCGAACGGCTGCCGAATATACGCACGCTCGCCGCCGCACCAGCTTGAATCGATGGGATAACCAGCAAACACGTACTTCAGTTAACCGCTTTAGCATAGCTTGGAATGTCAGCGAACGAAATTTACCGAATCTGACGTTGCCCACTGTTAATCGCCAGCCTCGATTGATTGGCCATTTCTTATAAAAGCGAGAACACAAATAAGCCGGTAAAGCCGGCTTAAATCGCCGCCGCAGCCGCAGCCGAGGGCGAGGCAAATAAGCCGGGAACCCCGGCTTAAGCCAACCACCGCCGCCCGGGGCGGGCCAGACAGCGTCCGCGCCGATCAGGAAAAACTTTCCTCATCGCTTCCATCATCCGGCTTGCGTTCGCCTTTGGCCTCGAGTTTGATTTTCTCCAGCCAGAACATGGCCGTGAGCATGCGCTCCAGCCATTCTTTATGCTCTTCGCTGAGCGAAATGCCGTCGAACACCAAATCGTTGTCGCGCAGAAACCGGCGCAAATTAACCGGAGCCGAACGCCCCGACTCGTCCGATTGGCCGCCGCTCGGCTCCAAATAGCCGGCTGCCTGCATCAGCGCTTCGTACGAGGCGTTCAGCCCTTCGGACAGCTTCATCAGCACGTCGGGCGAAGGCACGCCGCGATGCCCGTTCTCGAGCTGGGATATGTAGGCCGCGGAAACGCCGGATCGGTCGGCCACTTCGCGGATGGTGTAGCCTTTGAGCCGGCGCAAGTCTTTGAGCTGGTGATAAAACAGCATGGAAGTCCTCCACAAAAGTAAACATTAGTAAACATTTGTATGATAGCATGCTAACATTTGTAATGTAAATGCTACAAAAGCAAACGAATGTCGTTGCCTGTGTGAAAAAGCATGATATAATTGGTACAGGTTGGGAGCATTGGGGGACGATGCCGGAGCGAAAGCGCATCGGTTCGAACGAAATGCGCCGCCAATGGATCGACATGGGCATGGGGGGAACCAGAGTGAAAATTGCGGTCAAATCGGCGGCGTTCGTACGGAAACGGATCATGCAGGGAATGTCGCAGCGGGAGCTCGCCAGACGCACCGGATTAAGCCATTCTTATATCAGTCTGCTGGAGCGCGACGGCAAAACGGTCGGCCCGGCGGCGGCCAAACGCATCAGCGAAGCGCTCAACGAGCCGATGGAAGAACTGTTCGAGCTGGTGGACAGGGGCAACTGACCGCTCCCGCCACCGGGTTCAACCAGTGACATGGATGCTCCCGTGGGCATAACGAACCACTTTGTTTTTGCCGCTCGTTTTGGCTTTGTACATCGCTTCGTCCGCTTGCTTCAGCAGCGTTTCGCCGCTAATTCCTTTGCGCGAGCTCGAATAGCCGATGCTGACCGTGACGCCGGCTTCCTGTTCGACGCGTTCGCGCACCATTTCGGCCAATGCGTCGATATCGGCTTCGGGATCGGTGATCAGCGCGACCATTTCTTCGCCCCCGTATCGACCGCAGATGCCAAATTCCTGGCAGCATTCCCGCATGATATGGGCCACATGCTTAAGCGCCTCGTCGCCTCGCTGGTGGCCTTGCGTATCGTTCAGCTTCTTGAAATTGTCAATGTCGCTGAAGAGGATCGTCACCGCAACGCCGTGGTCGACGTAATGATTGACTTGCCCGGTGAAGTATCGGCGGTTGTAGAGTCCGGTCAGGCCGTCGGTAATCGACTTCGTGTAGGAGGCATGCAGCAGCTCGACCACACGCTCGAACAGAATCATGAACAGGCCGAGAAAATAGAGGACCGGAAGCGCGTTCTCGAGCAGCGACAAAAACGGCTGCTTGCCGCCGAAGCCGTAGCCGGCTATGATGTGCACGGCATGAAGCGCCGTATAAACGCCCAGGCTCCACTCGTATTTGCGGGCTTGTCCGATCCAGCCGGGAATCCAGCTGTAAAAAGCAAACAGCAGCATAAACACGTACAGGTCGAGTCCCAAATGGCGCACCAGGTACGTTTGACCGGACGATCCGGCTTCGCCTGCGAACGGAGCGATGTGGGCAAACGAGAGCAGGACGGAGAGCGCCAGCATGCCGCAAAAAACGACTTGCAGCTTGGGCCTGGACGGATTGTACAGCCGATAGACGCCGAAGTTGAGCATGATGAACGAAAGTGCAGGCAGCAGTTGACTCAGCAGGCCGCCCCAATCGGTCGAGACGTAGCCCGACGATTCGCTGGCGATCAGAAAGGCGTATTGCGCAATAACGAACACCAGCGTGGCGGAGAAGGACATGTACGAGCGGCGCCTGCGGCTCATGAACAAGCGGAACGACATGAACAGCATCATCAGCACGATGACGACGATGAGCGAGAAGCTGTAAATATGGCCGTACGCAAACGTAAAAGGACCGAGTGCCTTCAATTGGTTTCCTCCGCGGTCGTAGGGCGTGTCTGGGAACTTTGAGGCCAGCAGGTTTGGCCGAATGATCCATTTCGCGAGATCGGTTGTCCGGATATGGTTATTATAGGGGAAGCGTCAGACGCCTGTCGAGAATGCCGAATGGCTCAAAAAGTTCTATTGCTCAGGGAACGTCTGTTTGGTAAACTTAGGAGCGTAATCCACTCTTCCGAGCAGGAGAGAGCAAGGAGGAACTCCGTTGAACATATTGCAGGCTCTCTTCTTCCCGCCCGAACAGCCGGGCGGCGTATCGTCGATGGTGCCGTATATCCAGGAACGTTTCGCCAGGAAGGGCTGGGACATGGAGCTGTTTTCGCTGCCCAAGCGCATCCGCGGCAAAGGTTCCGACCCTGTCTCCTTCGGCACGTTCGATTGCCGTGCATTCGAAGGCGATCCGATTGTCGACAAATATTTGCAAACGTACCGCGATTATATTTGGTGGACGAAGCTGCGCATTCGCAAATCGTACGATCTGATCCATGCCCATCATCCGGTCGCCGCGCTGGCGATGAAGCAGCTGTTTCCGCAAACGCCGGTCATGATGACGATTCACTCCAGTTACGAGCGCGAGCTGCTGCTGAACGGCAAAATCGAACCGGACGGCCCGGCGCATGTGTTCCTGACTTCTTTATACCGCGAGCTCGAGGACCGTTTGGAGCAGATTACGACGGTATCCTCTTCCTTCAAGCAATATTTGTCCGATTATGTGCAGGATGTCGAGCGAATCGGCGTAATCCCGAACGGCTTCGACGAGAAGCGTTTCCGCCCGATTCCGCACGACAATGCGGTGCCCCAGCTTATCTGCGTGTGCCGGCTTGTGCCGGCCAAAGGCCTCGATATTTTGCTTCAGGCGTGCGCGCAGCTCAAGCAGCGGGGGGTCGACTTCGTACTGCATCTGATCGGCGACGGACCGATCCGGCAGGAGCTGGAGCAGATGGCCGGCGAACTGAATGTGTACGAGGAAACGATTTTTTACGGCTATATGCTCCATCCGGAGGAGTTTATGCCGTTTTTCGATATTTTCGTGCTGCCGTCCCGCGCGGAAGCGTTCGGTTCGGTGTTCGCCGAAGCGGCGCTCTGCATGCTGGCGCTCGTAGGCACGAATGTAGGCGGCATTGCCGAACAAATCGAAAACGGCCGCAACGGCCTTATCGTTCCTCCCGACGATCCCGGCGCGCTGGCGGACGCGCTGGAGAAGCTGATCGCCGATCCCGATTTTCGCTACAATATGGCGCGCTCGGCATGGGACAAGGCGAAAAAGACGTACTCGCTCAACCGCGTCATCCAGCAGTTGACGCGCGTATACGAGCGGTATCGGACGAGAGGGCAGCCGTCGTGAGCGGCTTTCGTTTCGTCCATGCCGCCGATCTCCATCTCGGCAGCCCGTTTCGCGGGCTCTCCGCGCAAATGCCTCCGGCGATCCGAGAGACGGTGTTGATGGCGGGTTACGAAGCGCTGAAGGCGCTGGTCGAGCTGACGATCCGGATAAAGGCGGATTTTCTGGTGATTGCCGGCGATGTTTACGATGCGGCCGATCGTTCGCTGCAGGCGCAAATTCGCTTTCAACAGGCGATGGAGCGGCTTGACGCGGCCGGGATCCCGGCATTCGTCGCCCATGGCAACCACGACCCGGCGGACGGCCGGTCGGCGCATTTGCGCTGGCCGGACAATGTCCGTTTTTTTTCATCCGAGCAAGTGGAGAGCATTCCGCTGCACAAACGGGGAGAAGACCGGCCATATGCGCATGTGTACGGCATGTCGTACGGGACGGCGGAAGTGACGGCCAATTTGGCCCGCGGCTTCCGGGTCCGGCCCGGCGCGCCGTACCATATCGCCGTGCTGCACGCCAATGTGGACGGGGAAGGTGAACATGCCAATTACGCACCGTGTTCGCTCAAGGAACTGGTGCACAGCGGGATGAACTATTGGGCGCTTGGCCATGTACATACGCGCCGGGTGCTGCACGAAGCGCCGTTCGTCGTGTATCCCGGCAATTTGCAGGGCCGCAGCATTCGCGAAACCGGCGCCAAAGGCTGCTGCCTGGTCGACGTGGATGCGTCCGGTCGGACGGAACTGACGTTCCACGAACTGGACGCCATGCGGTGGCACACGCGTGCATTATCGATCGACGGGCTATCATCGGAGCAGGCGCTCAAGGATGCGCTCGAGGCGGAGCTGGAGGCGGTGCGCGAGGAGGGGAACGGCCGTCCCGCCGTCATCCGTTTTGCAATTGAAGGTCGCGGCCCGCTTCACGCCAGATTGCGCCAACCGGCGGCCGTGCTGGAGCTGGCGGCCGAACTGCGGGCGGCCGAAGCCGAACGGGCGGAGCGATACGGCGTGTCCGGTTTCGTCTGGACCGAAGCGGTGCAAGCCGCAACCGGCCAACCTGTCGACCGCGAGTCGCTGCTTGCGGGCGGCGGGTATTTGGGCGACTTGTTGCAACTGGCGGCGGAGCTGGCACAAGACGAAACGGCGCTGGCCGGCTTGTGCGAAGAAGCGCTTGCGCCGCTGCTGACCGGCGGACGAACTGCCGAGTGGCTGCACGGCGCTCAATCGGCCGACCGGCTGCGCTGGCTGGCGGCGGCAGAGGAACTGGCGATCGACGCGCTGGCCGGCTTGGCCGGCGAACTCGCGGCGTCGCCGGTGCGTTCGCTCTTGCCGGAGCCCGGCGGCAGCGAAACCGCCGATGGCGCGGGCGGCTCACGGGAAGGAGGCGACGGCGGATGAGGATCGCAGCGCTTTATATCGAACGGTTCGCCGAGCTGGAACGGGTCGCACTGACGTTCGAAGGGACGATGACGGTCATTTACGGGCCGAACGAAGCCGGCAAAAGCACGCTGCTGCGCTTCATTCGCGCCATGCTGTTCGGTTTCCCGCCGCGCCCGGCGAGCGGAACCGAACCGCCTGCGGCGGATTATGGCGCGCAAGGCGGCCATCTCGATGTGGAAGCGGGCGACGGCTTCCGCTATCGCATCGCGCGCCGCGAAACCGCTTCCGGCCGCGGCAGGGCCGGCCAGACGTTGGCCGTTACGCGCGAGGACGGCACGACCGGCGGTGAAGCGCAGCTGCGCGGGCTGCTCGGCGGCTTGTCCGGCGAGCTGTACCGCAGCCTGTTCGCCTTTGGGCTTGACGAACTGCAGGAGCTGCGCACGCTGCAGTCGGACGAGCTCGGCAGCTACTTGTACGGCGCCGGCTTCGGCGGGCAAGGGGCGGCGATCGTTGCCGCCGAGCGCAAGCTGGCGGCGGAGATGGAGCAGCTGTACCGGCCGCGCGGCAAACTGCAGCCGGTCGGCAAGCTGTTGGCGGCGATAGCCGATGCCGACGCCGAGCTGCGGCGCAGCAAGGAGCAGATCGGCCGCTACGAAGCGCTGCTGGCCGACCGCGATGCGGCCGAAACGGCGATAGCGGCGGCCGGTCAACAATTGCAGCGGGCGAATGCAAATGCTGCGCTGCTGGGCGCCTGCCTGCAGGCGCAAGCCAGCTGGCAGCGGCTGCAGGAAGCGTCCGCCGAGCTGGCGCAGCTGCCCGCAAGCCGGCCGATGCCCGCCGAGGCGCTGCCGCGCTTCGAGCGACTGCTCGCCGAGCGGGAGGCGGGCTTGCAAGCGGCGGAGCGTTTGCAGCTGCGCCGGGAACAGCTCGCGGCAGAGCAGGAGCGGTTGCCGACGGGAACGGAAGCGGCCGGCGATCGCGAGCAGCTCGCCGCGCTGGCAGAGCGGTTGCCGCTGCATCGCCGGGCGGAGCTGGAGCTGGCGGAGCAAGCCGCGACGATCGACGCCGCGGAGCGCGAGCTGGGGCAGCAGCTGCGCCGGATCGGCGCCGGCTGGAGCGCCGAGATGCTGGCGGCCCAGCCGGCGATGCCGGAGCGCGCGGAGCGGGTGCGCTCGTACGGCGAACGGTTCGCGCGAAGCGGCCGCGAGCTGGAGCAGCGCGAGTACGAAGCCGGCGAGCTTGAGCGCCAACTGGCGGAGGCGCGGGAACGGCTGGCGGAGCGCGAGCGGGCGCTTGCGGCAACGCCGGCGGGCAGCGCCGAAGCCGCGCAGCGGGAGCTGGCGCTGCTGCCGGAGGCGATGCAGGCGCTGCGCAGCGGCGCCGGGCAACTCGCGCGGCAGCGGCTGGAGCTGCGCCATGCGGCGGAGCGCGAGCGCGACGAGCGCGGCCGCGCCGCAGCGCAGCCGCGGCAATCAGCACCGACGGCCGCCGGCTGGCTGGCGCCGGCGCTGGTTGCCGCCGGAGCGGCTATCGCCGCGGCGGCGGCGGTGCTGGCGCTGGCGCCGCGGCATTGGGCGGCCGCGGTAGCGGCGGCGGCATGTGCCGCGCTTGCGGCCGGAGCGATCGTCGCCGCGGTTCGGCGCAGCCGCCGGGCAAAGGCGGAGCGCGGCGGCCTTGCAAGAGGGCGGCGCGGCGGGCGCTACGCGCCTCCCGCCGTGGAAGCGTCTCCCCGGCTCGAAGCGCTGGCGCAGGAGAAGGAGCGGCTCGAGCAGGCGGTACGCCGAACCGCCGCTACGTTGAACGAGCGGGTTGAAGCGCTGCGCCGTATGGTGGGAACGGACGGCACTTCGGGGGTGTCGTCCGGTGCATACCGCGAAGCGTTCGCTGCATTCGCCGAGTCGTCCGCGACTGCCGTGGAGCCGGAAGAGGACGAGCTGCCGCCAGCGGTTCGCCACCTGCTTGCTGCGGGAGAGCAGCGGCATACCGCGGCTGCGGAGCGACTCGGCCGGCACAAGCGGCAGGCCGAACAGCTCGGCGAAGCGCAAGCGGCGGTGCGGGAGCAGGAAGCGCGCCTGGCGGCCAGCCGCACTGCCGCCGAACGCGCAGGGGAACAGCGGCGGCAGCTTGAAGCGTCGTGGCGCGAATGGCTGGCGGAGCAGCGGCTGCCGCAGGCGGAGCATCCCGAAACGACGCTCGAAACGCTGCGTTCGATCGAAACGGCTTACGCGCAGCTCCAGGCGCTGCGCCAGCTCGAAAGCAAACGCGACAAGCTGCGGTTTGACGCGGAGTCGTTTGTACAGGCGGCGGAGCGGCTGCTTGGCTCCGGCGCCCGTCAGGATCCCGGCGCCATGCTGTTGCTGCGCCAGGAAGAGGCGGAGCGCACGGCGGCTGCGATTCGCCGGCGCGAGGCGCTGGCGGAGGAGCTGCTCCGCCTGGACGAGGAACGGCAGCTGGCGGCGGCCGGGCTGGCGCGCATCGAGGCGCGTATCGCCGCGCTGTGGGCCGAAGCCGGCGCAGCGGACGAAGAGCAGTTCCGCCGGCTGGTGCTGGACGCCGAACATGCGGCGTCGCTGCGCGCCGAAGCGGCGCAGCTGGAGGCGCTGCTCGAGGTGGCGCTCGGTCGCGGCGGCCAGCGGCTCGACGCGGAAGCGTTGCTGGCCGCAAGCGATGCGCCGGCGCTGCGCGAACAGCGCGAAGCGGCGTTGGCGGAAAAGGAGCGGGCAGAGCGGGAACTGTCGGCGCAGCACGACCGCCGCGGCCGGCTGCGCAGCGAACTGGAGCAGCTCGAGCGCGGAGACAGCCACGCCCTGCAGCTGGCCAAGCTGGAGGCGCACAAGGCGCTGCTGGCAGAGCATCTCGAGCGCTGGGCCGGCCTTGCGCTTGGCGCCGCCTTGTTCCGCAAGACGCGCGAGTTGTACGAGCGCGACCGTCAGCCGGCGGTGCTGCAGCTAGCTTCGGCTTATTTTGCCGATATTACCCAAGGGAAGTATACGCGCGTGATGGCGCCGCTCGGCGTCAAGAAGCTGTTCGTCCGCCGCGAAGCGGACGGGCGCCAGCTCGATTCCGCCCTGCTCAGCCGCGGGACGGCGGAGCAGCTGTATTTGGCGATGAGGCTGTCGCTGGCGGAGCAGTTCGCACGCAATGTCCGGCTGCCGATCGTGATGGACGACATTTTCGTCAATTTCGACGCGGCGCGGCTGCGGCAGACGTTGCCTGTGCTCGGACAGGTGGCGGATCGTCATCAACTGCTGCTCTTCACCTGCCACACGCATATGGCCGAAGCGGTCGCGGCTGTTCATCCTGGCGCGCAAGTTGCGCCGCTGCAGCCGGCCGCACATAAAGGATAACGGGAGGCAAAGCCCTATGATCTTTTCGCCATCTTTGGACGCCGTGTTTCGCGGCTCCAGCCTGAGTTTGGAGCAGCGGATCGAAACGGTCGCCCGCTGCGGCTACCGCGCTTTTGAAATATGGGGATGGTCCGAACAAACCGTGCAGACGATCGTGTTGGCCAAGGAAAGGCACGACTTGACGCTTGCCTCCATGTGCACGCGGATGGTGTCGCTCGTCGATCCGGCGCAGCGGGGCGCGTATATCGCCGGCCTGCGCGAAAGCATCGCCGCGGCACGCACACTCGGCTGCCGGTTCCTGATTACCCAGACGGGCAACGAACTGTCCGGTGTACCGCGGGAACGGCAGCGGCAAACGATGATCGAAGGGCTCGAGATGTGTGCGCCGTATTTGGAAGAAGCGGGCGTGACGCTGATCGTCGAGCCGCTGAATACGAAGGTGAACCATCCGGGCCATTATTTGGTGCATGCGGCGGAAGCGTTCGAAGTGGCGGCGGCCGTCGACAGTCCGCACGTCAAAGTCGTGTACGACATTTATCACCAGCAAATCAGCGAAGGCGACCTCATCCCGACGATTCGTGCCGGCATCGGCCATATCGCCTATTTCCACGCCGCCGATCATCCCGGCCGAAACGAACCCGGAACCGGTGAAATTCATTACCCGAACGTGCTCGAAGCGATTCGCCAAACGGGCTATACCGGTTATGTCGGTTTGGAATATTTTCCGCTCGGCGATCCGGAAGCAAGCTTGCTCGCCGTGAAGGGGGAGCTGTGCGCTCGATTCGAAACGGCGAACGGATAGCTCGAAGCCATACGCCGCACGAAAAAAAGCCTCCCGACTCGCAATCGAGTCCGGGAGGCTCTTTGGGTTGTTGCGCCTGTTATTGAGCAACGAACTGGAACGGCGAAGGCTGACTGGCCATCGTTTGGCGGTTCCAGTCCTTCAGCTGCAGCATGCCGGTGCCGTTCACCTGCACGTCGCCTACTTTGCCGGCGGCCATATTCGGGACCGTCAAGGTGACGACGTTTTTGTTGATCGTTCCGTTTGAAACGGTGACCGGGTTGCCTTCGATTCGCACGGTGAACATGGCGTTCACTGAAGCTGCCGGCTGCAAATCTTCGCTGAACTGCACCTTGATTGTCGTTCCTTTCGCTTCCAGCACGCCGGTCATGGTCGGCCTTGCATTTTCGGCGCCGTTGCCCTGGAACGATTGTTCGACTACTCCGGTACTGCTGGAGAGGGCGAGGCCTTGTTTGTCGCTGATGTGGCCGGACGACGTATTGTACGTAATTTTGTACGAATGATCGGCGATCAGGCCCGTGAAGGAATCGCTGGCAAACAAATAGATCACGCCATAGGTCTGTTGGCTGTTCGCGACAATAGTCGAATTCGAGCTGTTCAGCGGCATCGACGTATTCGCCGTCGTATCGACGAGCGTATACGGGCCGTCATCCATGTTGTTCACCGGTTCGTTGAAGTACACTTGAATCGCGTATTTATCCGGCGCGTAGGCGAAGAACAGGCTCGGCGCCACATTCGCATACCCGTAGCCGACAATTTGCCCTACCGCGGTATTGCCGGAAAGCGGCTTCAGCGGCGTCCATCCGATCGCATCCGTAATGCCGGCGACGATGTTCAAGTAGTACGTCTGGCCGCTGGCCAGCGGAGCGCCCAGGTAGAGTGTCGCTTTATCGACGGGCGAGCCGATTTGTTCGTCGCCTTCCACCCAGGAGATCGGTATGGACCGGTTGCTCGTATCGCGAATCGTAAACGAATTCGCTTTGATATTTTTGACCGGTTCGCTGAAATGGACGACGACGGTCGCATTTTCCCCCGCTGTCGGACTGTACGCGTAAGGCGCAGCCTGCTCGGAGGTGGCGCCGATGAACGTCTGTACGTTGGCGTTGTTCGCCGTTGCCAAATCGGCGGGGCCGGTCACTTTTGCCTCGTAAGTGACGCCAAGCAGGAACAAGTTCGGGTTCGTGTTGCTGCCGGTACGGAATTTGACCCTGACGGTCATTTTATCGTTCAGCAGCGCCGTTGCCGTCGTAATGCCCGAAGTATTCCAAGCGGCGTTGTTTGCCTTCGTCATCGTCACGACAACGGCGGAAGCTTCGGAGGCGGTCAGTTGCCGGCTGAAATGCAGGTCGACGGTGTTCGGGCCGAGTCCGACGATCGACTGCAGCGTAAACGGATTCGAGATGGCCAGCGAACGGGTCGTGTTCAGCACATTGTCCGACAAGTCCTTGACACCAGACACGGCGAACAGATATGCCCTGCCCGGCGTCAGTCCGCTGGTCGTCAGCCGCACCGCCTTGATGGAATCGTCGTACGAAGCCGAGGCTGCCGCGCTGCCGTCAAAGCGATAGTTGCTTGCGGTTTGCGCCGAAACCGGCTCCAGTTTTTCGTTGAAATAAATCGTGACGATGCCGTTGTCCTGGACGATCTTGTCGATAGCCGGCGGGGTATAGTCGCGATATCCGGCAAACGTGATGCCGCCGGAAGGCACGATGAGCGCATTGCCCGCGGGGTCGGTCATATTTTGCATCGTCAGGGTGTACATGTTGCTTGTCTGCGGCGTTGTCTTCAACGTCAGCGTCATGTCGTCCTTGTCGAGGAAAACTTTGACGACCGACAGCGTGAGCGAATTGTCGTATAACCCGCGGATCGTATAATTGCCGAGCGTTTCCACGCCGATGCGCGCCATTTTTTCGCTGAATTTCAATTTGATATCGCCATTAAGCGAAGACAGCAGCGTTGCGGTCGGGGAAACCGAATCGATATTGCCGTAGAAGACGCGCTGCGTTTTGTCGATGGCGTTGCCGCTCAAATCTTTCACCTGGTCGGCCGTCAGCGTATAACTGGTCGCCGATTGTTTGGGCGAAACGGTCAACAAAACGGATTTGCGGTCGCTTGCCAGTTCGGCCGCCGTTACGGTCAGCCCGCCGGTAATTTGATAGTTGGCAGTCGTTTCCGCGGAAGTTTCGTCGAGCTCTTCGCTGAAGACCGCTTTCAGGTGCGTGCCGTCGACGCTCGAGACGGTTTGGAACTGCGGCTTCGTTCTGTCGACAACGCCGGCGAAGCCAAGCGCGCTGCTGCGCAGCTGCAGTTCGTTGCCGCTCAGGTCGGTGATGCCGGCGCCGAACGTTACGTTGTACCGCACGCCGGACGTTTGCGCCGAAGTGGTCAACAGCGCCGACTTGCCGTCGTCGGCGACGATGACGCGCGTCACCTCAAGGCTCGGGATGGCATAAGCCTCCTTGCGACCGATGCTCCACGGATCCATCGGTTCGGTGTACAGCACGTTGACGGTGCCGTTCGGGTTCGTCGATACGGACGATACGCTCGGCTTGACCGCATCCGCAAGCGGCGGCGTAATCGAACCGGAGTAATCGTTCTTGCTGACGACGCGAAGCGTATAAGTCGCGCCTGCCGCAAGCGGATCCGTGTACAGCAGAGCCGTAGTAGGATTCTGAAAATAAACGTTGCGAAGCGGGATCGGATTGCCTGCGCTGTCCTGCAGCGAAAAATTGCTCATCGGCGCCCGATCGACCGGCGTAACGAAGATCACTTTGATGACGCCGTTCGCTGCCGCCGCCGCGGTGCTCACGAATAAATCGGGGCTCGCCGGCTCGTTCGGGTCGGCTTGCGGTATCGGTTCGACGGCCGGCTGTTCGGGAGGCGTCCACGTCACGGTAATGGTATGCGATTTGCCTTTGTAGGCGATCGTGGTCGACGTTTCCACGCCGGGCGCAAGCGTTTTGCTGAACAGCTGCGTCACGCCGTCGCTGAAGGTTACGCTGATTTGCGTTGCGCTTACCGCCTTCGCTTCGGTGACGGTAATACCGGCCGGCTGCGTAGGCGTAGGCGTCGGACTGCTGCCAAGCTGCAGCAGAGTGTTGGCCTGATAGGTGGCGGTCACCAGATCCGCCCGCAGCACGTGCTGCGCAAAGTCGTCCTGATTATAGATGAGTTCCTTCATAATGGCCTGCACGACATAACCGCGCGCCCATTCGCTTACTTTGCCGAGCTTGGAGCCCAGATTGGTCGTATTGTCTTCGGGCAGCCCAAGTCCGCGCACGAATACGGCGGCCAGTTGCTCGTAAGTCACTTTGCCTGCTGGGTCGAAGAGGTCATTGCCCATGCCGTTCATCATGCCGGCGGTCGTCACGGCTTCAATATAACCGGAGGACCAGCGGTCCGCCAGCACGTCGTTATACGACGAATAGCCGGTTTCCGGTTCCAGGTGCCATAGAAGCGCCAAAATTTTGGCCAACTGCTCGCGTGTCATATCTTCGGTCAGACGCGGGTTGCCGTCTTCGAATCCCTCAAAAATGCCCAGCTTCTGCAGCGCGTTGTATTTTTCGTTGAGTCTCCCGGGCGGTTCCTGCACGCCGGCAAAGGCGGCCAGCGGAAACAATTGCGCGCCCAGCACGACCAATAACAGCAACAAGGCGATTTTTTTCATCGGCTCCTCCATCCCAAGTGGGTGATCTTTTTTCTTCTGCGCAAGCCGCAAGCCTACTCATTTTACCATGAACGAGTTGGAAAGATCATCCTCAATTTGAACTAGCTCTACATGCGGCAAGGGTGCTCATTCGTAAATCATTTTGATCGTCATGCCGCCGTCGACGACAAGGTTCTGCCCGGTGACGAACCCCGCAGCCGGTCCGGCCAAATAAACGCAAGCGGCGGCGATGTCTTCCGGCGTCCCCACTCTGCCGACCGGATGCTGCAGACGGTCGCGCTCGTTATGCTGCGGCGCATGCGCCCGGTCCGAACGCTGCCATTCGGCGGTTTCGATCCAGCCCGGGCTTACCGCGTTCACGCGAATGCCGTGCGGGCCGAGGCTGACGGCGAGCGCATGCGTCAGCGCGACGATGCCGCCCTTGGATGCGGCGTACGCTTCGCTGCCGGGCTCGGACATCAAGGCGCGCGTCGAAGCGATGTTGACGATGCTGCCGCCGCCGGTTGCGGTCATGAAGCGCGCCGCCTGCTGCGAGCAAATGAACGTGCCTCGCAGGTTGACGGCGATGACGCGGTCGAAGTCGGCCGGCGCCAGCGTCAGCGGCGATCCGCCGATGCCGATGCCGGCATTGTTGACGAGTGCGCCGATGCCGCCAAAATCGTCGGCGGTCAGACGAATCCACCGGGCGACGGCTTCGTCGTCGGCCACGTCGGCGCAGACGAATATCGCCTGGCCGTTCTCGCTGCGCGCGAGGCGAATGACTTCCAGCCCCGCATCCCGGTCCGGATCGAGAATCGATACGGCATAACCTTGCTGTACGAACGCGAGCGCAATCGCCCGTCCGATGCCCTGAGCGCCTCCGGTAATGAGCGCTGTCTTTTTCATCGATCGCTCCCTCCTTTTCGTTTGACGTCAATAGGCTGGCGCTTCCTTTGCTGATCTATACGTCATTTTTTGGCAAAAGGTTGCTGAACCGCGGAAGTAAATTGTCCGGCTTGTCCGCGTACGGATGCATTGCATTCCGCGAACGCCATCGACTACTATAGTAACAGAGGCAGTTTAGAAAGCCGACTTTTGACTGCGCGTTAATCAGATTTGCTTCGGCAAATGAAGGGACTGGCCACATTGACGGATCGATTGCAGGAACAACGCGAAATTACGTACCGGATCGGCTGGCGCAAAGGCACGATCCGAGCAGGCGAAGCGACGGAAGCGCACCCGGCGCCGGAAGACCGGCGCAGGGCATTCCGGAATGACGTGCGCATCTCGTGGGTATGGCGGCCGGTGCCGTTCCTGCCGGTGCCGGTTGTGGCGGCGTTATTTTGCCTGGTGCCGGCATTCTTGTTCGGCGCCGTCGTGTGGCTTGTCATGCAGTTGAAACTGTTGGAGTAAGCAGAAAAGGGAGGGGGCGTCGATGTTTTTTGCGCTTGCGATCATATGCGCCGTGATTGGGCTGACGGCAACGGGAGCCGTCGTTTACACGGTGGCCGCTACTTTCCAGCGGCGTCACGAGCAAGGCAACCGGCGGGCCCAACTGGCGGACCGTTTGTTGCGCTGGACGGCATGGGACTATGCAGTGACTGTGCTTGCTTGCGGCGGCCTCGTGTTTCTGCTGGCGGATTTGCTCGCCATTTGGCGCGATCGGTTGATGTACCCGGATTATCGACTCGGCTATTTGTTATGCGGCTTTGTGTTCGTCTCGGCCGGCATCGCGCTGCTGTTTGCCCGCCTTGGTTTTGCGTTGCAGCTGGCGGCGTCACGCCGAACGGCGGCGCAGCAGCATCAGCCCGAACCAGAGCAGGCTGACGGCGCCGAATAACGGATAGAGCAGCGACAACAGATTGCCGAACCCGAATTGACTGACCACGTAGCCGGCGCCGAGCGTGAGTGCGATGATCGCGTATTTGCCGATGCCGGTCCGTTGTTCGAGCTGCAGCGTCAAGCCGTATACGTCGGCTACATAAGTAGTAAATATTTCGCCGAAAATGATAATCGCATACACGAGCTGCATGACGATGCCGAGGCGGCCGACAATGTGGCTCATCGGGATTTCGAATTGGGCGATGCCCGGCATATAGGCGGCCATGGCCACATGGCCGGCCAGCAGCATGATGCCGATGCCAAGCCCGCCAAGCAAACCTCCGCGGTACAGCACCGACTTGTCGCGGATCGTTGCGCCGAGCGGCACGAGCACCGCTTGCGCGGTAGCGAGGTTGAACGCAACGTACAGGAGCGGCGACAGCCAAACGGAGGCCAGCGGATGGTCGCTGGTGAGCCGCAGCCAGTTGTCCGCCCCCGGCAGCTGCGCCGTCGTCAGCACGATGACGACGGTCAGCGCCAGCATGAGCGGGACGACGACGACGTTGACGGCTACGATGGCGCGAATGCCGCCGGCAATGACGGCGTATGCAAGCAGCATCGTCACGAGCAGTCCCGCTTGGTAGGACATGTGAAGCTGCTCGGCGAACAAGGTGCCTGCACCGGCAAGCATGACCGTCGAAATGCCGAACAGCACGACAAGCATGAACAAGCTGATCCATTCGCCCAGCCTGTTGCCCAGCAGCAGTTTGTTAAAATCTTCGTACGACGACGTGCGAGACTCACCGGCCATTACCATCAGCTTCGTTCCGAGCCAGATGAACAGCACGGAGGCGATGGCGATCGTGATGGCGGCGAGCCAGCCGTATTTGGTGAAAAATTGCAAAATTTCCTGCCCGGAAGCGAAGCCGGCTCCAACGATCGTTCCCATGTACGTAAACGCCACCTGTATCGTTTGCCCCGTTTTTTTCATCGGCTGTACCCTCGACTGCAGCCTGCGTCATTCGCTGCGCACATTACAACCTATGACGGACAGGCCGAAGGCATGCCTTCAACATCGCGAAGCGGCAGGGTTCGGTTGGACAACGTAAAAACACCCCCTGTCCGGCGGGACAGGGGGTGGTTGCCATCGGCTCAGGAGCCCAGCTCGTCGATGCCGAACAGCTTGATCGACTGGATGCGTTTCGATTTCGGATCGATATCCAGCTTGAGCACGGTCGTTGCCGTTGTATAGGCGATGACGTAATTCGTTTTGATATCGGGATTGCCGAGCAAACGGATCGCTTCGTCGCCGGGTTGGCCCAGCTTGACGCCATTCAGGCCGGGATCGAGCGAAGCGCTGGCGATGTCGATAAAGCGCAGGTAGCCGTTCTGGCCGAAGCCGACGGAGAACGCTTCGTAATCGAACACGCGAAGCGGATCGTTGCTGTCGTCGTTCATCTCGAATTCTGCCGCCGGCTTGCCGTAGGCAGCTGTAACGGTTGCTTTCGTGTCGGCAAGCGACAACCCCATGAGCAGCGGCTTGGCGCTCGTGTAAGGCTGCGGCTGGGGCCAGTTCGTTTCACGCTGCGCATTAAGCGGTGCGTCCACTCCCGATCCGGTAACGGCGTTGGCCAGCGATTGCGTATCGTTGGCCGTCTTCGCGGGCGAAACGGACGGTTGCACCGAACTCGCCGATGACGACGAAGGCTCGGGAGTCGGCGAACTGGATGTTGGCTCGGTCGTCGCGCCGGGGGTGGAAGAAGGCGAAGCGGATACGGCGGTTTGGCCGCCCGGCAGCGCCGCATTCGATTCGCAACCGGCCGCGAACAGCAGGAAGGCGCATGCGGCGGCGCTTAGACGCGTATTTCGCGCAATATATGAGGTCATGACGGTCGTTCCTTTCCTGGAGCCCGGTCGCTGACAGCTTGCATCAGCCTACATTTCCAGCCGATACCTATTAGACAGCCCAAGAGGCTGAAAAGTTGCGCTTTTTCTGAAAATCGTTGGCTTCGCTTGAAAATTGATTCGTCGATATGATAAGTTTGATGGAAAGCAAGCTCTCCAAACGATCGGATGAAAGGTGGATTCCGCAGTATGAAGTCGCTACAGAAACGTATTCTGCAGGAAGCGGTCGTCGTTTCGCCCGAAGTGCTGAAACTGGACGCGCTGCTCAACCATCAGGTCGATCCGGCGCTGATTATGGAAATGGGAACGGTTTTCGCGGAACGGTTCGGCGAAGAGCGCGTGACGAAGGTGATGACGATCGAATCGTCCGGCATTGCGGTAGCATTCGCCGTGGCGCTGCAGCTCAAGGTGCCTATGGTGTTCGCGCGGCGGAAAAAAACGCTCACGACCGATCAGGATTCGTGGTGCGAACGGGTGCCTTCGTTTACGAAAGGCATCGTCACCGATATCATGGTGTCGAAGCAATTCTTGAACGCAAGCGACCGCATTCTGCTCATTGACGATATTATTGCCAACGGCGACGCGGCGCGGGGCATTATTCGGATTATTGAACGGTCCGGCGCAGAGCTGGTCGGGCTTGGCGTCGTCGTGGAGAAAACGTTCCAGGCCGGCGCGCGCACGATTCGCGAGCAAGGCATCCGCGTGGAGTCGCTCGTCCGCATCACGTCGCTGGAAGGCGGCAGCATTACGTTCGAATGAGCGGCGGTTTGAAAACGGAAGCATTATTTTCAACTGGCCATTGGCTTCCCACTTCGCGGCTTTTCCTTTATAATGGGGAATGAGGTTGAGATAGAGAGGAGGCATAAGCGATGGAGAATGGCAACTTGACAGGTGACTTTCTGCTTTCCAAACTGGCCGAAGCCAAAATCCATTTTGAACGGGCGCTTGATTGCAAACATACCGAATTCGACGATTTGTATCCCTATATGATCGAACATCCGCAATTTTTCTGGTATAAGCGGTACGTTGCTTGGTCGGAGCTGCTCACGATCGTCAAGCTGTGCCGTGAGCTGAGCGTAGAATGGCAAGTGCAATTTTCGGCGCAGCAGAACGAATATATCGAGAAGCGCGTCATGTCCAGCAAGGTGCTGGATTACTGGTTCGAAACGAACGATTCGAAGGAACACGTCAGCTGATATCCAGACCTAACGGGCGCTTCGCTCGTTAGGTCTTTGTTTATCCTCACCGCGGTTCCATGACGTTCATCGACTCGATATGCCGCCTCGTTTCCGGCGTGCCAAGCTGGCGCTCCTTGTAAGTACCATGCCCGTAACCGGAAACGGCTATGTATGGCGTCTGGTTGGCTGCGTTTTGCCTGCCGGAGCCGGGTATAGTATGCTATCGGTAAGAGCGGCCGCGTTCGCGGGCAACATCTTTCAGGGAGGCGGAAATAGTGATTACGGAAGAGGAACTCGATCGATTGCGAATCGATGGCACCAAAGTGAGGGTTGTCCGCGACGACGATCCGCACAATGACGTGAGGGGCATCGTGCTCGCCTGGGACGATGACGTGGTGCTGATCCGCAAGCCGAACCGCAAGGTGGTCAAGCTCGACCGCCATTACCGGTTCGAGCCGATCGTCCGCTGAGCGGCACGGGCAACTTGCCTGCAAATATGCGCTAAACCTTCGCAGGATCGTCAAAAGAACGAACAAGGGTTTCAGCCCGAAAGCTGAAACCCTTGATTGTTTTGATGCGGACGAGAGGACTCGAACCTCCACGGGGGTTAGCCCACTAGTACCTGAAACTAGCGCGTCTGCCAATTCCGCCACGACCGCATATTCGGTTGTTGCGCCGCCGTTTTCACAGCGACAAGTGTTATAATACCATGCTCGAAACGGCGAAGTCAAGGCAGGGGGACAATCTTTTTTTGAGGCGCCCTCCGGTTCGGAGCCTGCTTTACATTTGGAAATGCCCGCTATATAATGTTGTTCAGTCAACATCGGCGTACGTCTTGGGAGCACCCCGGTCCGGGGTGCTTTACATATAGTTGAAAGGAAGAGGACGATGATCGATTACAAACAACTGCTCGCCGGTTTGATCGCTTCCGGACTGGAAGGAGTGGAGGCGGACACGCTGCGCGGGCTGATCGAATATCCGCCGAATCCGGAGCTTGGCGACTTGTCGCTGCCGTGCTTCAAGCTGAGCAAACAGCTGCGCAAGGCGCCGCAGGCAATCGCCGAGGAGATCGCGTCCGGCCTTCCGGAGCACGAAGCGTTCGAGCGCGCCGTGGCGGTATCCGGCTACTGCAACGTTACCTTGCGCAAATCCGCCTTTGCCGCGGCGGTTGCCACGGAAGCGCTGACGGAGCGGGAGCGGTTCGGTTCGCAGAACGTTGGCCAGGGCCGCACGGTCGTCATCGACTTTTCTTCGCCCAATATCGCCAAGCCGTTTCATATCGGGCATTTGCGTTCCACGGTGATCGGCAGGGCGCTTTACAACATTTATACGTTTCTCGGCTATAATACTGTCGGCATCAACCATTTGGGCGATTGGGGCACGCAGTTCGGCAAGCAGATTGTCGCTTATTTGAAATGGGGCAACGAGCAACAGGTAGAGGAGAACGGCATCGAAGAACTGCAGCGGTTGTACGTCAAATTCCATGAGGAAGCGGAAAAGCAGCCTCAGCTGGAAGACGAAGCGCGGGCCTGGTTCGTCCGTCTGGAGAAAGGCGACGAAGAAGCGAAGCGGCTTTGGAAATGGTTCATCGACATCAGCTTCAAGGAATTCGATAAAATATACAAGCTGCTCGGCGTCACCTTCGATTCCTATGCGGGCGAAAGCTTCTACATCGACAAAACCGAACCGGTCATTTCCCGCCTGAAGGAGAAAGGGCTGCTGGAAGAAGACGACGGCGCGATGATCGTTCGGCTGGACGACTACAATATGGCTCCGGCGCTCATGTTCAAGAAGGATGGCGGCTCGTTGTACCATACCCGCGATGTGGCCGCGGCGGTGTACCGCAAGCAGCATTACGATTTCGACAAGTGCATTTACGTCACCGACTATGCGCAGAACCTTCATTTTCAGCAATGGTTCAAAATTGTCGAACTGATGGGCTACGAATGGGCGGGCGATTTGCACCATGTCGCGTTTGGCCGCGTCAGTCTGGAAGGGGCGCGGATGTCGACGCGCAAAGGCAATGTCATCAAGCTGGAAGATCTGCTGCAGCAGGCGATCGCGAAAACGCGCGATATTATAGAAGAGAAGCATCCGGATCTGGAAAATAAAGACGAAGTCGCGGAGCAGGTCGGCGTCGGCGCGATCGTATTCAACGACCTCAGCGCGAACCGGATCAAGGATATTGTGTTCTCGTGGGAAGAAGCGCTCAACTTTGACGGCGAAACCGGTCCTTACGTGCAATATTCGTACGCCAGAACATGCAGTTTGCTGGCCAGGGCGGGCGTAAGCGCGGAGGAGCTGCCAAGCGAAGTCGACGGCGAGCTGCTGCAGGAGAAAGAAACGATAGACGTGTTCCGCCAGCTGTATTTGTTCCGCGAGAAGGTGGAGCTGGCCATGGACAAAATGGAGCCGTCCATCGTCAGCCGCCACTTGATCGATATCGCCCAAAGCTTCAACAAATTTTACTACGAGCATCACATTCTGGTGGACGATGAAGCGGTGCGCCGGGCGCGGCTTGCGCTTGTACGCTGCGTGCAGATCGCGCTCGGCAACGGTCTGCGGCTCATCGGCCTGAAGACGCCAGAACGGATTTAAGCTGACCGCAGGCAAAAAAACCGGACTCCTTGCTAAGGGAGCCGGTTTTTTTGCCGTTCTTGCGCATACATAGAATCGCGTCGATCGGGGAATACTGTAGCTAATATCCTTATTTATTGAAGGGGGAAGCCATCATGTCGAAAAAAACGGATGAATACGTCAAATATGTCGCCGAGCGGGTCACCTTATACATCGATACGCCAAAATCGCGCCGACGCGAGCTGAGAGCCAGCCGCAAAGCCGCGGAAACATGGTCGTCGCGCTGGTTCGGCATGCTTCCGGCCGCGCTTGGCATGTGGATGGGCGGCGTCCGCAGCCGGTTCAAACGGCTTGCCGCCCGGCGCGCCGTACGGGCGCTGCTCGGCCGCAAGCGGGAACGTTCGACTTAATCGACGTGTACAAATGAGCCTGCGGCAAACAACTCGCCGGCCGTCACAAACCGCGACCCGTCCTGGTCAAGCTCGAAATAGCTGCTGTTTGATTGCGTCCAGGTATGAATGCCGGTGACAGGGAGCGCATAGGCGACGGTTGGCTGAAAAATTTTGGCGCGGTACAAGATATGAGCACCGTCCGCGAGCAGCAGCCCGATTGTATGGCGATTGCTAATGGCGGGATCCTGATTATCCATCCAGCCGATATTTTCGTACGGATCGAACGTTCCTGACGCCGCCGAAACCGCAATAATCGGAACGTTCTGTCCGTTTTCCGCTTTTACCGCCGCCCCGGGAGCGGTTTTTTCGTCGTTGTTGCCGCCGGCACCGCTTGCGGCAGCAGCCAAGGCGCCCAGGTTCGGCAGTCTGTCGCCAGTTTTGGCATCGTAGTAAAACGAGTCGTGGCCAATCGACACTTTCCATACCGCTTGCAGCGCGCCGGTATACAGCCGCTCCTTGACCACGACGGTTTCGTCCATAAATTGCGCCAGCGGCATGTCGGGCGCGATGATCTCTTGCCCGGTCATCGCTTGCCGCAGCGTGTCCAGGCTGAAGAGCGGACGATCGCCCGTACCATACTCGGTGAGCGAGAGCTGCCCGTCTTCAGCGGCGCTAATGACCAAATAGCCGATTTCTTTGCCTTGCTTCGTCAGCAGCACAACCCAGCCGTGCGTGCCCGGGCCGAGCGGATACACGTCCCATGCCGCATCCTGCCATCCGGCAAAATCCGGAAGCGCGGACAAGGTGCCGATCGACTGGCGAATGATCGCCTCCATGCCGGCGATTTCGGTGCCGCCGGCGGAAGGCGCGGCAACCGCAGCGACACTCGTTGCGACCGGAAGACGCTGGGAGTCCGGCGCAAGCTGCTCCTCGCTGTCGACGGCCGGCATGATGCCGGTCAACAGCGGAAGGGCAAGCAGAAGCGCAAGTAGATAACGTTTCATCTGGAATCACCCGCTTGTTCTCTGGCTTGTAGTTTCTTGTTCGTCTCGTTCTATCTCGTTTTGCGTGGCACGAGATTCATTGTAGTAGTTTCCTGCCGCGATGTTTGCCGTTTCCTGGCAGGGAAAAAGCGATATTTTTCCGTTATGGTGGCGAGCCTTGGCATGATATGTCCGTTCGTTCCCGCAGCCCGTCCGCCGTATGAAACAAACCGCAGTTAACCACCTTGGCGATAATTTTCGGACGGTACTGCCAGTCGATTTCGCGTTTGCGGTTTTCGAACTGTTCGGCGATCGCGCGGCGCTCCTGTTCGTCAGCCGTTTGCAGCTGGCTGTCGTAATAGCCTTCGATCCGCGCCAGTTCGGCAGCGAGCCGGTCCAGCGCTTCGTCGGCCCAGCCATGATCGTAGCGGCGCAGCTTGCGTTCCAACAGCGTTTCGAGCTGCGCCGTCCCAAACGCAAGCGATAGCTGCGACGTGCGCAGGTGTACGCCTTCCGGCAAATTCGGCGACAGCCGCAACGCTTGCAGCCGCTCGTGGAACTGCTCCGCCATTTCGCCGGTTGCGAGATTGATGCCGAGCGAATGCCATTCGCTGCGCTTCATGTCGCAAGCAAGCTCTACTACATAATTAACCGCAAGCCACGTATGATAACCCGCCGAGGCGGAATATCCCGCACCCGTGCGGGTGGGCGGGGCGACCGGCTGTTCGTACATGCGCACGAAACGGCCTTTCGCCAGGACGGAAGCGAACAGCTGCATCAGGCGGCGGCTGCCGAACGTCACTTCCTCGCGCGGGGTGCGGCTTGCGGCAACGGCCGGCTGGGAGACGCCGAAATAACGGCCGAGAATCGAATCGGCATTCGCAATGTCCGGCTTCGGATTGGCGGCGCCCGCGGCGGCTCCGGGGCTGCGTTTGGCCGGCGGTGGCGGCGACCGCTCCGGGTCGAAAACGAAGGTGAACGTCATCGTTTCCGGCGGCGCCCCGGTCCGTTCGACGAAGCCCCAGTAATAAGTGCGGCCGGTCAAATCTTTGTCGGCCTGCGGCGACAGCTTGACGGTGATGTAACCCGGAGCTTTTTCAATGATTTGGCAATCGGTCGCTTCCATATACGTTTCCACGAATTGCTGCACCTGGATTCGGTTCATCGCTGCGCCACCTCCGTCGCTTCGCCGTTGTTATATCTGTCCGGAGGTACGGCGACCTGGACGACCTCCTGCCTGACGGCATCGAACGACCGGCCGAGCTTGTCGATGCGCCGCCTCATGTCCTCGTCGCCGCTTGCTTCGAGCGCCATTTGGTACAACTGCGATTCGAGCGATGACGTTTTTTCCATCTGCTCCAAAATGGTGTCCAACCCGCCGATAACCATTTCGAACATATTGATCTTTTCGTGCAGCAGCGACAGGATATGCTCTTCGATCGTGCCGCGGGTGGACAAATTGTAAATGTTCACGTCGCTCGTTTGCCCGAGCCGGTGGATGCGGCCGATTCGCTGCTCCACCCGCATCGGATTCCACGGCAAGTCGAAATTGACGATATGGCGGCAAAATTGCAGGTTGATGCCTTCGCCGCCGGCTTCCGTCGCCACCAGCACTTGCGCGCGGCCTTTGAACAGATCCATCATCCAGTCTTTTTTGCCGCGATTCATCCCGCCGCGGTACGGCACCGCCACAATGCCCCGATCTTTCATAAATTTGAGCAAATAGTCCTGCGACGCGCGATATTCGGTGAAGACGATCACCTTCTCCTTCAACTGCTCGATCAGGGCAATCGTTTGATCCGCTTTCGTGTTGGACTTGATCGCTTTAATCGTTTCGACAAGCTCCCATATTTTGGCGCGGACCGGCGAATGTTCGGCCGTTTTTTTGAACAGGTTGACGAGGGTGACGAACACGGCGTCGCGACTGCTGCACACTTCCCGCTGCAGCGTCACGAGCGACAGCACGCTGCTCATGTCGCCGCCGGCCTCGCGATAGCGACCCTTGACAAAATCGGTGACGCCATCGTACAGCGCCTGCTCTTCGGCGGAAAGCGAAAGCGTCACGTTCTGCACGTGGCGTTTCGTGAACTGCACGTTGCCGTCGCTGCGCCGGTTGCGGATCATAACTTTCGCCAGTTCGCTTTTCAGCGTTTCTTCGTTTTTCGGAATGCGTTTGGCGGCGACGTATTTGGTGGCATATTCGCCTTGCCCGCCGAGCTGGCCGGGTTTGAGCACGGTAATCAGGTTGTACAGCTCGGTCAAATCGTTCTGCACCGGCGTTGCGGTCAGCAGCAGGCAATATTTTTTGCGGATTTCGCTGACGAAGCGATAGCTGCTCGTGTTTTTGTTTTTGAGCTTGTGGGCTTCGTCGACGATCAGCATGTCATAATCGAGACCGAGCACGATGTCCTTGTGCGGCTCGCGTTTGGCCGTATCCATCGAGGCGACGACGACGTCGCTGCCGGTCCACATGTATTCTTTTTTTTGCGCGACCGCCGCAATGCCGAATTTCTGATTAAGCTCGCGCACCCACTGCAGCACCAGCGATGCGGGAACCAAAATGAGCGTTTTGCGGACTAGGCCGCGAATCATATACTCTTTTAAAATAAGTCCGGCCTCGATCGTTTTGCCAAGACCGACTTCATCGGCGAGAATCGCCCGACCGCGCATGTCGTGCAGCACTTTGCGCGCGGTGTCGAGCTGGTGCGGCAATGGTTCCAGCCCGTTCAGGTGATCCAGGCAGAGCAAGTCGTCGAAGCTGCCGATCAGCCGCGATTGTTCCGCTTCGCAAGCTAGCCGGTACAGTGTCCACGGATCCCATGGGCCGCCCTTGTTGTGCCTCGATTGCAGTTCGCCGAGCCAATCGCGGTCGAAATGGATCGTCAGTTGATCGTCAATGTAGCGAACGTGCGGCAGATGATGGTTCTGCACCCTCGTATCCTCCCTTGCTGCTTGCCTGTTAGTAGTATGAGCCAATTGTTGGCTTTCCAACCCTGGATGCATGGGCGAGCAGTTCGCCGTCAGGTAGGATGCATACCCGAGCAGTCAGCGGAGCTGACGACCAGGGCGAACGACCAGCCGTATTTCGGAGCGCGCTTTCATTTGTGCCGGGAGGCCATTCGCTTGTACAATGGACAAAAAGCCGCATGCCGGACGACGATACGGCTGCGGCGCAACATGGAGAACGCAAAGGAGTGCGGTCAAGTTGGAAACATGGCGGTTCATTTCATCGGGAAAGGCGTCGCCCGCTTATAATATGGCGCTGGACGAAGCGCTGTCCATCGCGCACGGGGAAGGCAAGTCGCCGCCGACGGTGCGGTTTTACGGCTGGTCGCCGGCGACGCTGAGCATCGGCTACTTCCAGAAGGCGGCCGAAGAAGTCGATTTCGACGAACTGCGGCGGCAAGGCATCGGCTTCGTCAGACGGGCAACCGGCGGGCGGGCGGTGCTGCACGACAAGGAGCTTACCTACAGCATCGTGGTGTCGGAGACGTACCCGGGTTTGCCGTCAACGGTGACGGAAGCGTATCGGGTGCTCAGCGCAGGGTTGCTGCAAGGATTTATCAATCTGGGGCTGGATGCGCAGATGGTCAACTTGGCGTCAGAAGAGGAGAAACGCAAATTCGCTTCGGCGGGTTCGGCCGCCTGCTTCGATTCGCCGTCGTGGTACGAATTGGTCGTCGAAGGGCGCAAGGTGGCGGGCAGCGCGCAAGTGCGGCAGAAGGGCGTCGTGCTGCAGCACGGCTCGATCTTGCGCGAACTGGATACGGAGCAGCTGTTTTCGCTGCTCAAGTTCCGCAGCGAGGCGCTGAAGCAGCGTATGATGTTGTCGTTTCGCGAGAAGGCGGTTGCGATCAACGACCTGCTCCGCGCGGGAGGCAAGCCGGCGGCGGAGCCGGAGCAGGTGGAAGCTGCGTTCCGCGCCGGATTCGCCGAAGGCATGGGCATTGCGCTCGAACAGGCGGAGCCGACCGCTTACGAGCTGTCTCTGGCTTCGCTGCTTGCGGTGGAAAAATTCGGCGCGGACGAGTGGAACTTGCGGCGTTGAAGGCCCGGCCGACGCGCCGCATGCAGCGACGAACATCGATCGGGAGCGGGTTCGCTTCGTCCGCCCCAAAAATATGCTGCAGCCCCAAGGAAAATGACGAAAAAGGGACTGTAGTCGGATTTACAAGGCGGGAACGGGGTTCCGCGTCGAACATTGTCGCTTTTTATGCTTGTCAATGGACGAAAAACAGCGATTGACGGAGATAATCGCAGATAATGCAGCGAAGATGGGTCCAGGCTGGGGAAGAACGGCTTTTTCATGCTCGATACACCATATGTTGTGTTGTATAATTGAATTCTCATACAACATATTGTAATATTGTACATATGTAAAGAGAATCTTCCCTGCCGGTCAAGCGAAGCAACGGGTGTTTAAGCGTGCCATTTGCCGCTTTTTTCGGCGGAAAGAAGCTCCGTGCGGAGCGTGTTTTCGGATGTTGTCCGAATAGGGTAAGACGGTTGAGAAAGCTTCTACCGAAGCCGGTTCGAAGGCAGTGCATCGGCGACGGCGGAAGCTTTTCATGCCCTTTGCACCACTCGGCGGCGTTCTGTCATCATTTTTCCTTTTTTTTGCAGCCGCTGTTGTGCCGATTCTATTTTTGTAGGAGGTCGTTGTCTGTGGAAACTACGCAAATCAAACGATTGGATGGACTCAGCGAGAAAATTTTTCTGGACCGTTACGCCATGAAAGATCCCGATACAAGCAATACGAAGGTCGGCGACACCGTGCTCGTGCTGACGAAGGACGATCCGAAATTTCCTGCCAAGGAAGTGGGCGAGGTCGTCAGCAGGCAAGGCAGAATCGCGTCGATTAAACTCCGCAGCGGCGAAATCGTCGAGTCTGCCGTCGAGAAGCTGACGCTGACCAAAGAGAAGACGCCGGAAGAGCTGTGGGACCGGCTTGCCCGCGCCATGGCTTCGGTGGAAGCGACACCCGAGAAGAAAAAGGAATGGACCGAAAAGTTCCGCTACGTGCTGGACGACTGGCGCCTCGTACCGGGCGGCCGGATCGCGGCCGGCGCCGACGCGAGCGACGAACTGACGCTGTTCAACTGCTATGTCATCCCGTCTCCGCACGACAGTCGCGGCGGCATTATGGCAACGCTGTCGGAAATGACCGAAATCATGTCCCGCGGCGGCGGCGTTGGCATCAACCTGAGCTCGCTTCGTCCGCGCCGTTCCGTTGTCAGAGGCGTCAGCGGCTCGTCTAGCGGAGCCGTATCCTGGGGCGGCCTGTTCAGCTACACGACGGGCTTGATCGAACAAGGCGGCAGCCGCCGCGGCGCGCTGATGCTGATGATTAACGACTGGCACCCGGACTTGCTCGATTTTATTACCGTCAAGTCGACCATGGGCCAAATCACGAATGCCAATCTGTCCGTGTGCGTCAGCAACGGGTTCATGAAAGCGGTCAAGGAAGATGCCGACTGGGAACTGGTGTTTCCGGATACGAAGGACCCGGAATACGACGAGCTGTGGGACGGCGACTTGGCCAAGTGGCAGTCGCTCGGCAAGGCGGTCAAGCCGTATCGGACGGTCAAAGCGCGCGATGTCTGGCACACGATCATCGAATCGGCGTGGAAATCGGCCGAACCGGGTGTCGTGTTCATGGAATATTACAACCAGATGTCCAACAGCTGGTATTTCAACCCGATCATTTGCACGAATCCATGCGGCGAACAAGGTCTTCCGGCTTGGGGCGTCTGCAACTTGTCGGCGATCAACCTGTCGAAGTTTTATGACGAAAGCAAACACGATGTCGCGTGGGATGAGCTGGGCAAAGTGGTGCGTTACTCGACGCGTTTCCTCGACAACGTCATTGACAAGACGCCGTATCACTTCCCCGAGAACGAACGCAACCAGATGGGAGAACGCCGCGTTGGTCTTGGCACGATGGGGCTGGCCGAGTTGATGATCAAGCTGGAGATCCGTTACGGCGCTCCGGAATCGCTTGTTTTCCTCGACAAGCTGTATGGTTTTATGGCGAAGGAAGCCTATCTCGCATCCGCCGAAATCGCCGAAGAGAAAGGCTCGTTTACGGAGTTCGTCTACGACAAATTCATTCAGAGCGGCTTTATGAAGAAAATGATCGGCACATTCCCGGAAGTCGGCGCGGCCATCAAGTCGAAAGGGATGCGCAACGTGACCGTCATCACCCAGGCGCCTACGGGCAGCACGGGTACGATGGTCGGCACGTCGACCGGCATCGAGCCGTATTTTGCCTTCGAATATTTCCGCCAAAGCCGTCTCGGCTTCGACAAACAATACGTGCCGATCGCTCGCGAGTGGATGGATAAACACCCGAACGAAGAATTGCCGGCTCATTTCGTCACGTCGATGACCTTGTCCGCCGAAGATCATATTCGCGTGCAAGCGGCCATCCAGACGTGGGTCGACAGCTCCATCAGCAAAACGGCGAACTGTCCGAACGATTTCACCGTCGAAGAGACGAAGCGGCTGTATGAGCTGGCGTTCGATCTGGGCTGCAAAGGCGTGACGATTTATCGCGACGGCAGCCGCGACGTGCAAGTGCTGCAGACGGAGAAGAAGGAAGAGAAGCAAGCGGCGGCTGCTCCCGAGGCGGCGACGGAAGCCGCGCCGGCGGCCGGGAATGAAGCGGAGACGCTCGATAGCTTGAGCGGCACGCTTGCCGCAACCGCCGGTGTCAGCAAGCAGGAAGCGGCAGTGTTCGACAAAGAGTACAAGCGGCGTCCGCAGGTGCTGCGCGGCGCAACGTACAAGGCGAATACGCCGTTCGGCATGGCGTACATTACGATCAACGACTTGAACGGCAGCCCCGGGGAAATTTTCCTCAACGTGGGCAAAGCCGGCTCCGACGTTTTTGCAATGTCCGAAGCGCTTGGCCGTGTGTGCTCGTTGTTCCTGCGTTATGGCGATCACGGCAACAAAGTGAACTTGCTGATCAAACATCTGAAAGGCATCGGCGGCTCCGGGGCGATCGGTTTCGGCCCGAACCGCGTCGAATCGATCGCGGATGCCGTCGCCAAGGCGCTGGAGACGCACAGCCAAATGAATGGCGGCGATGCGGAAGTGACCGCATCGGTTGCGACCGAAGCTCCGGCGCCGAAGTTCAATGTGATCGCCCCCCCGGCCGGCGGGTCAGCAGCAAGCAAGGATCTTTGCCCGTCCTGCGGTTCGGCCTCGCTCGTCAACACCGAAGGCTGCAAAACATGCACCAACTGCGGCTACAGCAAGTGCAGCTAAGCAGCAAGAAGCCCCTCGCGAGAGGGGCTTTTTTTTGTGTGATGTCATAATTGGTGAGAATATTTTCAGAATTCGTGAGATGGATTTTTCAGTATTCATGAGAAATGTATAATTATACATGAAAATGAATAGGGAGTAAGTGTGCTGACCAACAAAGGTTGCAAGCACAATTTTTTGGAGGAGTATGGCTTGGTTCTTTAACCGCAAATAGTTCATGCTGACTTTAATCTCGCGATCACCTTTGGTTTTCGTACACTGCGGCCTCAGTGGACAATCTCCACAGTCGGCGCTTCGATAATATCGGTACTCGATTTCATACCCACTTTCCGTATACTCTTTGCCTACTCTCCGGAAATGGAGCGTTTGTCCCGCCGCGCATGTCCACGTATCCTGCTCGCTGTTATAGGTCCAGTTGTCGATTCTGCTAATGTCCTTTTGCCATGCCTTGCTCTTTTCGCTGTGGTACGTGCTGTACTTCACAATGGCTTCGACTTCGTTCCGCTCCAAGTAGTCATAATTTTCTTCACCGCCATAGCCTGCATCGGCGATAACGGTGCCTGGTAGCCTGCCTAACTGCGATTTTACTTTTTCGAGATGAGGGATGAGGCAACGCGTATCGGTTGGCCGCTGGTGCAAACTGTAGCCGACAATGAATTGATTTTCGGTGCCGATCTGCACATTGTATCCCGGCTTGAGCTGGCCGTTTTGCATATGATCTTCTTTCATTCGCATAAACGTGGCGTCATGGTCCGTTTTACTGTAGCTGTTTCTCGTGCCTAGAATCCCTTCCTGAATCTCGTACTTTTGGAGGCGGGGAAGCAAGTCCTTGCGGAGCATGCGTACCGCCTTCTTGAGCGGCTTGTCTTTTGGCTTTTCGTGCAGCCGTTCCTCCAATTGCTTAACAGCATGATCCAGCTTTTCACTGGTGATCGTTGCGGACTCGCCCCGTTCAAGAAGATCCCGGTTCCCGTGTGTTCCTTCTTCTTGTTTCTCGGCTTCCTCAATGGCGGCGAACAAAGTCTGGACTTTCTCCTGGAGTTTGGCCTTCTGCTTCACGACAGACTTTCCCCAAACAAACGTATACCGATTCGCATTTGCTTCGATCTTGGTGCCATCTACAAAGTAATGTTCCAGCTGCACGTAGTTCTCTTCCGCTAGAAATTGAAGAACCGCGGTAAACACGGTCTCCAATACGGCTTTCATGCGCTCCGAACGAAACCGGTTGATGGTGCGGAAGTCCGGTCTTTGCCTTCCTGCGATCCACATGAACATGATGTTTTCACGTACGGCCTTGGCGATCTGGCGAGAAGAGTAAATGCGCTGGGTGTAGGCGTAAATGATTTTGGTGAGCATCTTGGGATGGTAGCTATCTCGTCCGCCTCCGGGATAAGCTGCGTCGAAGATAGCATCGCTCAGACGATTGACGGCAGCGTTGACCACGCGAACAAGGTGATTTGCGGGAATATCTACTTCTAAATCCATTGGCAGGCAAAGTTGGTCCATGCTATATTGAATGTACAAAGAAACCGTCTCCTTTGGGTTTATGGTTGGGTGGTACTTCCATTTTACCAAAGAGTGGTTCCTTTTTGTTTGAATAAACGTAAAACCGGCTGTCCCTCCGTCATTTACATGACTTTTGGGACAGCCGCTTTCTTGAACTGAATCAATTGTTTTTTCTACAGCTGTCGCTTAATGAAGCGTCTTAGGGAAACCTTCACGCCATGAAGCGAACCGCGGACTCCAACCATTCCGAAGTGCCTTTGTATTAAGCGCTCCGCGTTCTCCTCTCACGCTTCCTGTCATTGTCTTGGGTTCTGGAGCGTTAAGGGCTTTCGCATAGACAGGCACCCATTCGGTACCCGCTGCCGGATCGCTATCCACAATGTTATATGTTCCTGTGGGCCACTCCAGCGCCAAAACAGCTGCAACTGCTGCGTCTTCTGTATGAACAAAAGAAGTGATGCCGTCTGTAGCAGGCAAGTTCCCAATTCGAACTTGCTCTGCAAACAATCCGTTCGAACCGTACCAGGTCCCTTCACCGTACAGCACGCCGTATCTAAGAATGACATGCTCCGGCATTTCTGCAGCGGTGGTTTCCAGTGCATGAACGCCATTTACGCTTGTAAGTTGCGGTTCCGGAGCCTCAAAATCTAGTGGACAATCCTCAGTTGCCGGCCCTTCTCCGGGCGCATAGGTCATTGTGATGCTTTGCGCGATCATCTGGCGAACGCCAGCGGCGAGCGAAGCATCGACTAAGTTTCTCGTTCCCTCCACGCGAATTCTTGCATTGGCGGACGGATCCATAGCCTGCAGCGAAGTCAGTTGGTGAATGACCACCTCTGGGGATGTTTCGGCAAGTACGCTGAACAGATTCTTGCGATGATATACATCCGCTTGGACGAATGACGCTCCAGCTTTTTTTAAGCTTTCTGCATGCTCCGGGTTGCGTATTAACCCAATCACTTCATGTCCCTTTTGTACGAGCATCGGAATGAGTACCCTTCCGATGACGCCGCTTGCTCCAGCAACTAAAATCTTCATTTGTTACTGCCTCCTTTATCTATTTTTATTTAAGACCAATCTGTTATCGCATTTGTGACATAAGATGCGACAAGCGCTAAACTAAATGGAAATAACAAAAAAATCGTATGAAGAGCTGTATGGAATTCGATAAGGTTTAGCAGCATAATGGAAGGAAGCAGTATAATAGCGGGACATGACACAAGCTTCTCTGATGCAGCTGCCGATGCGTCTGCTTGAGATCCTGCATTTCTCTATGCGCCATTCTGTTCGGGAGGGCGCTCATAAACCTATCACTCGAAAAATTTAATAGATTAGATTGAGATAAGGAGTTGAAAGGGATGTTGGATATGTCGACGGTCGAATCGTACCGTCCTCTGCTGATGACGCTCGCCTACCGGATGCTCGGTTCCTTAAGCGAAGCGGAAGACATCGTGCAGGATGCGTTGGCCGATTATGCCATGACTGTGGATCGCGGCAGTATCAGGCACGAAAAAGCTTATTTGGTTCGAATGGTCACCAACAGAAGCTTGAAACTGAAGCAATCCGCGCGCAAACGCCGCGAATTCTACGTCGGGCAGTGGCTCCCGGAGCCTGCCATTTCCGATGGCGGGATCGGCGGTGCGGCCGCAGCCCTCGGATCTGCAACTGGAAAGAACGGAAATCCTGCCAATTACATCGAGCGGCAAGAGAACATCACGTATGTGATGCTTGTTATGCTGGAGAGGCTGACTGCCGTCGAGCGCGCGGTCTTCCTGCTTCGCGAGACGCTTGACTTCGACTATGGGGAAATCTCGGACGTCGTGCAGAAGTCAGAAGCGAATTGCCGCAAAATTTTCAGTCGGGCAAAGGAAAAGCTGCAAGGCTTGGCGGGAGAAGTCGGCGGCGCGGAAGCGATCGATCCCATGCGGCGTAACGAGGAACAAGCATGGGCTATCGCCAAAGCGTTCTTACAGGCGGTCGAGACCGGAAATTCGTCCGCGCTCGTGGACATGCTGGCGCATGACGCCGTACTCGTAACCGATGGCGGCGACAAAGCTCGCGCGGCGATCAATCCGATCGAGGGCAGCGAGCGCATCGCAGCATTTTTTATCGGTAACGCGCGCAAAGGCACGATGGGCGATTCGTTCTTGCCGGTCGACGTGAGCGGCCAACCCGGCTTTATCGTTACCCAGGACGGCCAGCCGGCCATGGTCATGGTGTTCGGTTGGGATGCGGAAAAGCTGATCTCGCGCATTTTTATTATTTTGAACCCTGACAAGCTTGAGTGTGTCACAAACCGATTCTCCGCTTGGTCTTAGATAGCGAAAGTCGATGCAAGCTGGTCGGCACTACTATTAAAGGAGTGATTGGCAATGGAACCCAGAATGTTGTTGAAAGAGGTTAACCCTGCAGCTTTCACGGCGATGGTCGGACTCGAAAAATTTCTGGATGGCGCAAGTCTCGACAAAAAACTGAAGGAGCTTGTAAAAATACGCGCTTCGCAACTCAACAGATGCGCCTTCTGTCTCCAAATTCATGCAACCGACGCCCGCAAGCTGGGTGAAACGGAGGTTCGCATCTACACGCTTAACGCTTGGCGCGAAACGTCTTACTTCACCCCGCAAGAGCGCGCGGCGCTGGCGTTGACGGAAGCCGTCACCCTGGTCGCATCCAATCACGTTCCGGACGACGTGTACGAAGAAGCAGCTCGTCACTTCAGCGAGCAGGAGATCAGCGAGCTACTGATGGCCATTATCACAATCAACGGCTGGAACCGTATCGCAATCACGACGGGCTTGACCCCTCCGGCATAATCCTGGCATCCCACTATTGGAGAACGATAGATGAATGACAACAGCGGCAGTCTAGGACTTTACTTTCTTGTCCTTTGCTGCCGCTGCTATATATTAACGCTTCAGTCTAAAATTTATTTTAAAAAGCTGCCGATCCTTCGATTCAAAAACCCCACTAAATCAACATCTCAAGTTTAATTCTTAATTTTCTGCACACAATAGTTTAGCGCAATAGTTTAAAGACATAAATGATAATGGACTTAAAACAAATAAAGGACTGAATTATATGAACAGTTGTACTTTTCTCATATCAATGGCGACAATCGATGATCTTAATGAATTAACAATTTTGTTTAATGAATATCGGATGTTTTACAATCAGGAATCAAATATTTCAGCTGCAAAGGAGTTCTTATTTGAACGATTTGAACACAGAGAATCCATTATCTTCGTTGCTAAAGATCTGAATCACAATAAAATAATCGGGTTTACCCAACTGTACCCTTCATTTTCTTCAGTTTCTATGCAAAGATCTTTGATTTTAAATGATCTGTATGTACTTTCAGATTTTAGAGGTGCAGGAACTGCTCGGGCATTATTAGAAGCTGCAAAAGATTATGCAAGAAGCATCAAAGCCAAGGGACTAGCACTCTCAACAGCGATTGATAATGTAAGAGCACAAGGGATATATGAAAAAAGTGGCTATGAGAGAGATAAAGAATGTTATCATTATTTTCTAAAGGCCTAGAGAGACAATAAATTCAGTGCCAAAGTCATAGTAGTTTCTACAAGGATTGTGCTATCGGGGAACGTTAGTTGAACAACGACTGCGGCAGTCTAAGACTTTATTTCTTCAAGTCTCGGTCTGCCGTTGCTTCTTTTTATTGTCAGTCTAATACTTAATTTTCTGAGTCTGACGATATTCAATCCCCATAAACCCCGTCAGATCAAGCTACTCAGTCTAGAACTTTATTTTCACTGGACATCGGCTCGCAAGATTAAACCCAAAGTAAAGGGCTTTCGACTGCATCGGGAAATCGAGCTGATGCGCGGCATTCATCGCCTGCAGCCGGTGGTCATCGTGGACGAAAGCCATCTGCTTGATCGGGAGATGCTGGAGGAAGTACGGTTTCTGCTGAACTTCCGAATGGATGCGCAAAGTCCGATGGCCTTGATTCTCGTCGGACAGAGTGAGCTGTGGGAGAAGCTGTCGCTTCAGGTTTATTCCGCGATTCGGCAACGGATCGATTTTTAATGCAAGCTGCCCCATTACGATCGGGCGCAGACCGAAGACTACGTGAAGTGGCACCTGGCCTATGCCGGCTGCGAGCAAGCGATTTTCTCGGGCGGCGCGATCGACGACATCTACCGCTATGCCAACGGCAGTGCCCGCTTGATCAACAAAGTTGCCACGCATTGCCTGATCTACGGCGCGCAGAACGGTCGTCGAATCCTTGACGATCACATGGTTAAGCACGTGATCGAGGGGGTGGCTCGATCTGGCTGTATTTCGTCAAGCAAAAATCCCCCAAATAATCGTGCATTTTTCCCCATCATAATCGTGGGGATTTTTCCACCAACCGAGCCTAAAAATCAGGCTCGGTCAGCTTACGGTAAAGCGTTAAATTGCC
>NZ_SHLX01000017.1 GCF_004764705.1 Paenibacillus cymbidii
GCTTGGGCTACGTCCGCAAGCCGGGAAACACTTTCGATTCATTTTTCAAAGATCACTGTCTTAAAGAGTCTAAAAAAATATTCAAGAGCAACCACCAATCGGTAGCTGCTCTTAGCATACAAGGAGATTCAACCATGAAAGCTTACCACATCGCCGTGCTGCCGGGAGACGGCATCGGCATTGAAGTGACGGAAACCGCGCTGCGCGTGCTGCAGGAGGCGGGCGAGTTGTACGGTGCCGCGTTCGAACTGGAATCGTTCGACGCGGGTGCGGGACGCTACTTGCGGACCGGCACCGCAATGCCGGAAGACGCGTTCGCCCACTGCAAGGCCGCCGATGCCATTCTGATGGGGGCGATCGGCTTGCCCGAAGTCAGGCACCCGGACGGGCGCGAGGTGAACGGAGACGTCATTTTCCGGCTGCGCTTCGAGCTCGATCTTTACGCGGGCGTCAGGCCGATCAAGCTTTATGAAGGCGTAACCAGCTCGCTGCGGAATACGGAGGCCGGCATCGACTACGTGGTCGTCCGCGAGAACACGGAAGGGCTGTACGCTTCCCGCACCGGCTCGATCAACATCCGCGGCGAAGTCGCGATCGACACGCTTGTGCTTACGCGCACAGGCACGGAGAAAATTACCGACTACGCTTACCGGCTGGCGGCAAAACGAAACGGCCGGCCGGCCGACGGCCGCCGGATCGTCACCTGCGTCGACAAGTCCAACGTGCTTAGCTCTTATGCTTATTTTCGCCACATTTTCGACGAGGTCGGCAGCCGCTATCCGGACATTGCAAAAGATTATGCCTACGTGGATGCCATGACGTTGTATCAGGTGATGAATCCGCAGTATTATGATGTTGTAGTCGCCGAGAACATGTTCGGCGACATATTGTCGGATCTTGCCGCTGCAACGGTCGGCGGACTCGGGCTTGCGCCTTCCGGGGACATCGGGGCGCATCACGCGATGTTCCAGCCTTCTCACGGCACGGCCCCTACGATTGCCGGACGCAATATCGCCAATCCGCTGGCGACGGTGCTTTCCGTCGCGATGATGCTGGAGTGGCTCGCGGACCGGCACCCGCACGACAGCGCGCTGGCCGCGGCCGGCCGCGCGATCGAAAGCGCTGTCGCCGACGTGCTGCGCCAAGGCGACGTGCGCACGCGCGACATCGGCGGGCAATCGGGTACGTCTCAGGTAGGGGACGCTATCGTGGCAGCGATAAGGCAAGCAAGCCGCTAGAGGGGATGGGCGAACGCCGTGCTGCTGCAATCGAAATCTACGCTGGATTACACCGTATACAGCAAGATCAAGGAAATGATTATCGCCAAGCAGTTGAAGCCTGGGGAAGCGATCGTGCAGAACCAGCTGTCGCAGACGCTTGGCGTCAGCCGGACGCCGCTGCGCAAGGCGCTGGGCGAACTGGAGAAGGAAGGCCTGCTGGAAAGCTCGCCGGTCGGCTGGTTCGTCAAGGAATTCACGATGAAAGACATGGTGTCGGTATTCGAGATTCGCGCCGTGCTCGAAGGGCTCGCCTGCCGGCTCGCCGCAGGCAAGCTGGAAGCGCCCGACCTGGCTTACCTGCGCGCCATGTTCCAGCAAGCGTACAAGAGCTTCCAGAACAAGATGGCCGACGCGTACTACAAGGCGGACGTCAAGTTTCACAACACGATCGTCGAAGCCGCCGGCGACCCGGTGCTCGCCCGCACGCTGAACGGCGCGCGAATCATCGCCACCAGCCAGGTGCAAGGGCTGTACCGCGATCCGGAGGAAACGTTCGGCGAGCATATGGCGATCATCGATGCGCTCGAAGCGCAAAACGGCGATTTGGCGGAGACGCTGATGCGCAGCCATATCCAGCAGGCCATTCCGCTGCTGCAGTCGGGCACGTATACCATTTACAAGTAGAAGATTGCCGATCATTCCCTTGAAAATGACCAGTAACCGCTTCGAGGAGGCCCCATGACAACAGCAACGTTAACCGGTCTCCTGATCGGAGCGGGGCACTTCGCCCACATCCAGATGGAGGCCTGGCAAGCGGTCCGCGGCGGCGCGATCGGCGGCATCCTCAGCCGCACGAAGGAAGAAGCCGCGCTGCTCGCGGACCGGTACGGCATCCCGGCTTTCGGCGACTGGGACGACGCCGTCCGGACGCTGCGCCCGGACTTTCTCGACATTTGCACGCCGCCGGATTCGCATCTGTCGTACGCGAAGCGGGGCGCCGACCGCGGCTTGCCGGTGCTGTGCCAGAAGCCGGTCGCCCCGACGCTGGCGGAGAGCCAGGCGCTCGTCGCGTACTGCGCGGCCAAGGGCGTACCGCTGATGATCAACGAGAACTGGCGCTGGCAAGGCTGGTACCGGGAGATTCGCCGGATGATCGATCTTGGCATGCTCGGTATTGTATACCACGTATACTTCGCCATGCGGCCCGGCGACGGCTGGGGAGAGGAGCCTTACCCGGTGCAGCCGTATTTTAAAACGATGCCGCGCTTCCTGATGTTCGAAACCGGCGTGCACTGGCTCGACACGTTTCGTTTCCTGTTCGGCGAGCTGGACAGCGTATATTGCCAGACGCGCAAAATCAATCCCGTCATTGCCGGGGAAGATTTGGCTGTGGTGCATGTCAATTTCGCCAGCGGCGCGGTCGGCATTTACGATGCGAACCGCACGACCTACATGGAGCAGGTTCGTTCCGCCACTTACGGCTGCATGACGGTGGAAGGCACGGAAGGCAAGCTGCGGCTGGATGAAAACGGTGCCATCTTTTACACGCCGCGCGGCGGCACGGAAGCGGCGCACGAGTACCGCATTCCGGACGGCTGGAAGGGCGGCGGCGCCACCTTCGCGCAGCAGCACTTTATCGACGGCTTGCGGGACGGCGTGCCGTTCGAGTCGTCGGGGGAACAATATTTGCAGACGGTTCGCGCCGTATACGCCTGCTACGAATCTGCCGAACGGCAGCAGGTCGTCCGGCTCGGACAAACGACGGAGGGGAAAGCATGCGCAACACCGCAGTAAGCATTCAAGGCGACCGGTTTCTGGTCAACGGCGAACTGACCTACAAGGGGCGCTACTGGAACGGCATCCGCATCGAGGGGCTGCTCATGAACAGCCGGATGGTGCAAGGGGCGTTCGACGATCTGAACCAAGACACCGCCGTTCGCTGGGCGTACCCCGATACGGGCGTCTGGGACGCGGAGCGCAACACGCGGGAATTCATCGAACAGATGCCGATATGGAAGGCGCACGGTTTGGCGGCGTTCACGATCAACCTGCAAGGAGGCAGCCCGGAAGGCTATTCGCTTATGCAGCCGTGGCACAATTCCGCCTTCCGCACGGACGGCAGCCTGCGGGAAGATTATATGAGCCGGTTCGCACGCATCGTCGACCGCGCCGACGAACTGGGTCTGGTCGTCATTCTCGGCTTTCTCTACTTCGGTCAGGACGACCGGCTGAGCGGCGAATACGCCGTGAAGCAAGCGGTGGCGAACGCCACGGCCTGGATCGTGAAGAGCGGTTATACGAACGTGCTCGTGGAAATCGCCAATGAATGCGATTACCCGATGTACACGCACGACATTATCCGCGCGAGCCGCATTCACGAGCTGATCGAGCTGTCGCGCATTGTGGCGCATGCGATCGATCCGCAGTTTCCGCTGCTGATCGGCACCAGCTTCCGCGGCGCCACAGTGCCCACCGACAACGTGATGGCGGTATCGGACTTCCTGCTCATTCACGGCAACTCGGCGCCGGCGGCCTGGATTCCGCAGCAGATCGACATGATCCGCTCCCGGGCGGCTTACCGCGGCCAGCCGATCGTCAATAACGAAGACGATCACTTCGACTTCGACAAGGAAACGTATCACATGCTGCTGGCCGTCCAGCGCGGTGCTTCATGGGGCTATTTCGACCCCGGCGCCAGCGATTACGAGGACGGTTTCCAGAACCCTCCGGTCAACTGGGGACTAAGCACGGAACGGAAACGGCAGTTTTTTGCCAAGCTGAAAGAAATGACGGGCGTGTAACCGCCAGGGCGTGTCTGAAAACCTGCGGCACGCCCTCGCGTTGCGGGACCGAGAGTGCCGGAAGGCACATCTTTCGCACCTTCGTAAGCCAAATTCTATCTAAAAAGCGAGATGATTGCCAATGGGCTCGAACGAATCGGCACTGCGTTATTGGAGCCGTCATCGAGCGTTCTACATCATGCTGATCCCGGGCGTCCTGTATTTTCTGCTGTTCAAGTTCGTCCCGCTGATCGGCAGCGTGATCGCGTTCCAGGACTACGACATTTTCCAAGGGTTTCTGCACAGCCGGTGGGTCGGCCTTCAGTGGTTTCATGAATTTCTGACCTTCCCCCAATTCCGGCGGTTGCTCGTGAATACGGTGCTGATCAGCTTCTATCAGCTGCTGTTCGCTTTTCCGGCTCCCATCATCATTGCGCTTCTGCTCAACGAGCTGCGCCACGCCGTCTTCAAGCGTACCATCCAAACGATCGTTTATGTGCCGCATTTCCTGTCCTGGGTTATTGTCGGCGGGCTTGCCTACATGCTGCTGTCTCCGCGAATCGGGTTAATCAACCAGCTAATCTCCGGACTCGGTTACGATCCGATCATCTTCCTTCAGAACCCCGACTACACAAGATCCATCATCACGATATCCGGCATCTGGAAAGAAATGGGTTGGAACGCAATCGTATTTCTGGCAGCCCTGGCCAGCATCAGTCCATCGCTGTACGAAGCGGCCAAAATGGACGGCGCAGGAAGATGGAGGCAATTTCTGCATATCACACTGCCGGGTTTGCTGCCGGTCATCATGCTGCTGCTGCTGCTCAAGATCGGCCATCTGCTCGACCTTGGCTTTGAGCAAATTTACGTCTTCCTGAATCCGATGACGTATTCGGTTGGCGACGTGATCGATACTTATACCGTACGCCAAGGCATCACGCGGGGCGAATTCAGCTTCACGACCGCGATCGGGCTGTTCAAATCGGTGATCGGCTTTCTGCTGCTGCTTGTGGCCAACCGCACCAGCCGGGCAACTACCGGCGAAGGGCTTTTCTGAGGGGTCCCGCAAAGTATTGGAATCAACATCGAAGCAAAAGCTCCACTGTGTGGGGTCAGAAGAGTGGGGGAAAGAACTATGCCTATCAAACGATCGGCGGGGGAACGAACGTTCGACACGTTCAATATCCTGCTGCTGCTCGTCATCAGCCTGACGGTGATCATACCCTTTTTGTATATTCTAGCCTGCTCGTTCAGTTCGACGAATGCGTTGATCCAGGGGCGCGTCAAGCTGTGGCCGGTCGAATTCAATGTCGACAATTATGTGCTGGTGCTGCAGAACGACGTGTTCTGGCGATCGCTCGGCGTTACCGTCATCGTTGTCGTTTCGGGAACGCTGCTCAATATGGTGCTTACCGTATTGACGGCGTATCCGCTGTCGAGGCCGAAGCTCAAGGGCAAGCGGCTCATTCTGCTCGGGATCGTGTTCACGATGATTTTCCAGGCGCCGATCATTCCGACCTATCTGCTGGTCAAACAGCTCGGCATGCTGAACACGTTGTGGGCGCTGGTGGTTCCGCTCGCTTTAAGCGCTTTCAATTTGCTGATCTGCCTGACCTCCTTCCGGTCATTGCCGGAAGAACTGCTGGAGGCGGCGCGCGTCGACGGCATGAGCGAGTACCGCATTTTGGGCCGGATCGTGATTCCGCTGTCCGTGCCGATCGTGGTGACGCTGATGCTGTTCTACGCCGTCAGCCACTGGAACAATTACTTTTCGTCGCTGCTCTATATCACGAACCGCAGCGCCCGGCCGCTGCAGCTTTACTTGTACAATATCATCGCGCAGTTCAACATGAGCGAAAGCTTCCCGGAAGCGCTCGACGCCACGATGAAGGTATCGCCGCAAGGGCTGCAGATGACGGTCATCATCGTATCGACGCTGCCGATCCTGCTCATTTATCCGTTCATCCAGAGACATTTCATCAAGGGAGCGCTGCTCGGCTCGATCAAAGAATGAGAGGCGATGCCGCAAGGCATTTAATCTATATATGGCAAAGGGAGGTTTCACACGCATGAATCGTCAGCAAGTGAAAAAGTGGGTGGGCGCCGCAGCGGTCGTATCCTTGATCGCCACAACGGCTTGTTCATCCGGCAAAGAGAATCAATCGGCGTCAAGTTCGCCGTCGGCATCGCCGACGCAAGCAGCAGCTTCGGCTTCGGCATCGCCGCAACCGACGACGAGCGCGCCGGCTGAAATCAAGATGTACGTATCCGATTTCGGCAAAGAGACGCCGGCCAAGGACAATCCGTTCGTCAAGTACATGGAAGGCAAAACGAACACGAAGCTGAATCTTACGTTTTTGCCGCACGGCACCGGCTCGCAGTACCTGGACAATCTCAAGCTGAAATTCGCCGCCGGCGATTTTCCGGACGTATACATGAACTTCTCCGGCCCGGAAGCCGATCTGATCAAGAACGACAAGGTACTGCCGCTTAACGATCTCATCGACAAGTATGGCCCGAACCTGAAGAAATATATCCCGAAACAGGCTTGGGACGCCGTAAGCCAGAACGGCAAAATTCTCGCCATCCCGCAGCCGAACACCACTTCGGGCAATGTGCTGTTCATCCGCAAGGATTGGCTCGACAAGCTGAACCTGCAGGTGCCGAAGACGTCGGACGAACTGCTGAACGTCCTGCGCGCTTTCCGCGACGGCGACCCGAACGGCAACGGCAAGAAGGACGAAATCCCGTTCTCGATGCGCGAGAAAATATCGTGGGGCGAAAATATTTTCGGCATGTGGGGAGTAAGCACGCAGTGGCATGAAATGTATCTCAACAACGAAGTCATATTCGCCAACCTGACGCCCAATATGTTGAAAGGCGTTGAATATTTGCGCACGATGTATACCGAGAAGCTGCTCGATACCGAATTCCTGACGAACACCAAAGCGATCTGGGAACAGAAGGTCAAATCCGGACTCGTCGGCGTATTCGATCATGTACCGGATCAAGCCTGGCAGTGGCAGCTTGACGTCACCGCCGGCGCAACCGGCCAGAAGCCGGATATCATTGCGATCCCGACACCGCGCGGCACCGGCTATGACGGCCCGCTCGGCACGAAATGGAACCCGGTCTCCAAGACGTATATCATCTTCAAATCGGCGAAAAATCCGGAAGCGATTGTCAAGTACTTCGACTGGCTCCTGAGCGATGAAGGCCAAATCTTTGCATCGCTTGGCATCGAAGGCACGACGTACAAAAAAGAAGGCGACAAGCTCGTGTTCGACACGACGAAGCTGAAGGATGTTACCTTCCTGACGGATATGTTTGCCATGAACGGCTACAACGACAAGATTGTGCAAGCCAAAAACCCCGATCCTGTTGCCTATGGCAAAATCAAGACAGCGCTTGACATCGTCAGCAAGGAAGGGTTCGTCAACGAAGCGGTCGGGATGCCGCCGATCGCCAACGATTTCAACATGCACACGATGTTTCAGGAAGAAGCGGCGAAGATCATCACCGGCGCCGATCCGGTCGATAAATTCAACGATTTCGTCGCGACGTGGCGCAAGCAGAACGGCGACAAGCTGATCAAGGAAAGAACCGACTGGTATAACCAATATCGGAAGAAGTAAGCGAACGGAGCGGGGCAGGCGCCGCAAGAGCGGGCAACGGTTGTTGCGGCGCCCCGCCATCCCGCCGGACCAATCATGAATCCAATCATCATTCAATGGGAGGGAATTGAGGATGGGTTTCGGGATCAAACGCGTTTCTCTGATCGGCTCGGTACTGCTGGCGGCGGCTGTTATCGTCGCCGGGATCGTGAAGGAGCGGCCGGCGCATGCGGCGGCTTACGCTTTCACCGCAGTGGAAGATGCTTATACGAAAAATGGCAAAGGCGAAGACAAAAAAGAACTGAAGGTGCAGGAAACGCAGCAGGAGCAAATCGGCTACCTGAAATTTACCGTGAGCGGCGTAAACGAAGCGGTCGCTTCCGCGAAGCTGCAGCTCACCGCCACCGGCAAAGGTACGCCGAGGCTGCGCGTTTACGCCGGGCAGTCGAACGCGTGGTCGGAGTCTTCACTCTCCGGAACGAACGCGCCTGCGGCCGGCACGCTGCTCGGTTCCTATGACGCGCCGATCGCCAAAAACGAGACGATTGCCATCGATTTGAACGGTTATGTGACCGGCAACGGCACGTATACGCTCATCGTCAAGGGGGCGAACGGCAAGGAGGACGGCAGCTTCGACTCGTCGGAGAGCAGCTCCGGCAAGCCGCAGCTGGTGCTCGCGTCCGCCGCTACGGACGTTACGCCGCCGGCGGCTGTTGCGGACCTCGCCGCAAGCGGCGCTGCCGCGGGCTCGCTGCAGCTGACCTGGACCGCGCCGGGCGACGACGGCACGATCGGCACGGCCGCCTCTTACGATGTGCGGTACAGCCAATCGCCGATTACTGCAGCGAACTGGGCTTCGGCCACGCCGGCGAGCGGCGAACCGGCACCGGCTGCTGCCGGGACGGTGCAGACGATGACGCTGAGCGGTCTGGATGTCACGCGTACGTACTATGTGGCGCTGAAAACGATTGACGACAGCGGCAATGTGTCGGCTCTCTCCAATGTGGCCGGCGGGTCGACAACCGGAGCCGTCGTTTGCGACCATACGATTCCGATGACCGGCAACATCATCTATTACGGCGTTCCGGGCGTGAATGTAACCGGCATTGTGTATATGGATGTGCAACCCGGCCAAATCGTTTGTCTGCAGTCGGGCACACAGACGAATTTGAGCTTGCGCGATTTCCACGGCACGCCGGAAGCGCCGATTACCGTCATCAACTACGATGGCGTCGTCAATTTGACAAGCACGGATAAAGATTACGGGCTGAAGCTGTCCACTTCGAACAACGTGCGCATAACCGGGTCGGGCGATCCGGACGAAATGTACGGCATCCGCATCAGCGCGAAGAAATCGGGCGCGACTGGCGTTAATGCCAAGGATTACAGCACGGAATATGAGCTCGACCATATCGAAGTGTACGACAACGCTTCGGTAGGTTTTTTGCTCAAAACCGATACGACCTGCGATTTGACGGCGAACCGGGGCCATTTTACCCAGTACAATACAAGCGTTCACGACAATTACGTGCATAACGTCGGCAACGAAGGCTTCTACATCGGCAGTTCGTTCTACAACAACGGCGAGACGAAAACATGCAACAACGTTTCGACCGTGCTGTGGCCGCATCCTATCGAAGGGCTGCAGGTGTACAACAACATCGTCGATAAAACGACATGGGACGGCATTCAAGTAGGCGCCGCCACCAAGGACGTGTCGATTCACGACAATATCGTCACCAATTTCTCGACCCTGAACGTACAGTTCCAAAGCTCGGGCATTTCACTGAACCCGGGCACGACCGGGTTGTTGTACAACAACTACGTCAAGGACGGCTTTGGCCACGGCATCATGAATTTGGGTAGGGGCGACAACGATATTTTCAACAACGTCGTCGTGAATGCCTCCGGCAGCGGCATCTTCAGTGACGACCGCCGCAACGAGGCGGATCCGGTGTTCGATCATGCCGGCGTTCGGATCATGAACAACACGATTGTCAATCCGGGCTCGCACGGCATGTGGATGTGGAACCTGCAAACTTACGGCAACACCTTCTACAACAACATCGTCATTCAACCGAATGCCGGCACGACCATGCCCGATAATACGACTCGCGAATTCGTCAAGCTGCAGAAGGGCGGCATCGACTGGACGGAAGCAAACAATTTCTACAGCACCGGCACGACCGGCATCGGCTTCGTTGACGCGGCATCGGGCGACTACCGGCTGCAAGGCGGCTCGCCGGCGATCGACGCCGGGCGCGACCTGAGCGCCGCCGGCGTGACGTTCGACCTGGCCGGCACGGAGCGTCCGCAAGGCGAAGCGTTCGATATCGGCGCTTACGAATACGTCAGCCCGTAACATTACCGCCTACGCAAGGGAGTCATCCGACAACATGGTAAACCGCGTATATTTGGTTCGACACGGGATGCGGCTGAATTTGGAGCTGCCGGACTGGGCCAAGACGGCTGCTCGCCCGCACGATTCGCCGATTTCCGAAACCGGCGTGAGGCAGGCGATGGAGACGGCGCAGTATTTGCGGGGGCGGGGCATTCGGCATTTGTTTGCCTCGCCGTTCTACCGCACGCTGCAAACGGCCCATGCGATCGCCGAAGCGCTGGATTTGCGGATTAATGTGGAGTACGGCTTGTTCGAGTGGCTCAATCCGGCATGGATCCCCGAGTTCCCGGCGATCATTGCGCCGGATGAGGCGGCGGCCGTTTTCCCGCGCATCAACCCGCACTATTGGTCCTACTCCGGTCCGGGCTTCCCGGAACCGGACGAAAACGTGCACGTCTATAGCCGGGTGAAGCCGGCGATCGACGGCATTGTGGAAGATTACGACGGCGCCATTGCCATTGTCGGCCACGGCGCTTCGATGCACCAGACGGCGCGGTCGCTCGTCGACCCGCCTACCGGCTTCATTCGCAAGATGTGCGCCGTCAATCAGTTGGACCGCCAGCAAGACGGCAGTTGGCGACTGGTTCACAGCACAACGGAGCACCTGAGCTTCAGCGAGGCGTAATCCGCCCCGCATGAACCATTAACAAGCAACCGATCACGCGAACAGGCTCCGCCTCCCGCGCAACCGCAGCTTAGAATCGACACCGGAATAGCATCTGCTCCCCGTGCCTTTCTTGCTTCAGTCGCCGGGGGCGGGGCCTGTTTTGCCGTCGGTGAACATACATTCCCCGGCTTGCCGGGTGCTTGAATAAGGGGGAAAGGAGGAGGGCAGCCGATGAAGTGCGCCCATCAATGGCAATATAACCAATAAAAGGAGGAATTAAGGATGATGAAGAAACACCTTTCCATGGCGATGGCTTTCCTGCTGGCGACCGTCACCCTGTTTGGCGGTCTGTTCGTGGCGAACCGTTCGGCCAGCGCCGCTACGCTGTCCTTTGGCGCAGCGGAAGACTTCTATATGGACGGCGGCGTGAAGCAAGAGGACGGTCTGTTGAAAGTCAGACAACTGAAAGCTTCGGGAGGAAGCGAAGTAGACAGCAATACGATAGTCAGCTATCTCCGGTTCAACGTTACCGGCGTAACCGGGACTGTAACGGCGGCCAATTTGAAATTGTTCGTCGAAAACTCGGGGGATCCGGCTTTCCGCGTTTACGGCGCAACCGGCAGTTCGTTAAGCCCGCTGCCGACCGGCACATTGCTCTATTCGGAAACGAGTCCATACCCCACCTATGGCTACCATACGTGGGCCACGTTCGATCTCAGCAGCCTGATTACCGGAAACGGCAGCTACGTTGTTGTGATCAAAGGGACAAATGGCGTCAGCGACGTTCATTTCCACTCGTCCGATTCGACCACTTCAACCTGGCGGCCAACGCTTGAAGTGACGACGTCGGGAACGGATACGACTCCGCCGGGGACGGTCACCGGCCTCTCAGCAGGTGCAACGACGAGCTCTGCGGTAGCGCTTTCCTGGACCGCGCCCAGCGACAACATTGGCGTTACCGGGTATGAAGTGGTTTATCGCACCGATTCGACCGCGATTACGAGCGGCAACTGGAGCTCGGCCACACTCGCCAGTCCACAGCCAACGGGGACGCCGAAGCCCGCCGGTCAAACGGAATCGTTTACCGTAAGCAATTTGTCGTCGAACACGACATATCGATTCTCGGTTCGCGCGAAGGATGCGGCGGGCAACTTGTCGACCACGGCGGCAACGAATGTCACCGCGACAACCACGGGAACCAACACCGCCCCGTCGCAAATCACCGGATTCACGAAGGGCGCGGTAACGAACACAACGGTGGCCTTCACTTGGACCGCACCAACCAATCCCGGTTTGCCGACCGATCACTATGAAATTCGTTATCGTACCGACGGGAACAACGTGACGGATGCCAATTGGAGCTCTTCCACGGCGGCGAGTCCGCAGCCGAGCGGCACATCGACTTCCTTCACCGTCAGCAATCTGACGGCGAATACAACTTACAAATTTGCGATTCGCGCCTATGATTCGGACGGCTTGTACTCGCCGGCATCCGCCAATCAGACGGCGACGACGACGAATACGACGCCGCCGCCGTCGGGGTGTACGGTGAACATTGCGAACACCGTTTCGCAAGTGTTCGGCGGCTCCGGTACCAACACCAGCACGAAGGTATATTTGAACTTGTCCAAAAATGGCGGCGAAGTTGTTTGTATCGATCCCGGTACGCGCGGCAAGCTGGAATTCAAAGGAATTCAAGGGAAAGCGGGAAGTCCCGTTATCATTAAAAATGGTGCGGGTACGAACGGTAATGGCGTGGTGACGATCAATAACAACGATGCGGGTTATGCTATCCATGTGACGAGTGATGATACAACTGGCGATGCATCCAAGTATTTCCGTTTGACCGGTACCGGCTCCACCGCCAACTACGGCTTCAATATTGCGAATCATTATTTGAATGCAGGTGTAACAGGCTCGGCGCTTGTGATCAGAGGCGGAAGCACGAACTACGAAGTAGATCATATCGAGGTATCCAGCACGAAGGGAACGAACCCTGATCACTCTGGCGACTCGTGGGCAGGATTTTTACTGAAGAGCGACCCCTCGTGCGATATGACTTACAACTACGGTAATTTCACACAATACGACACCCTGCTTCATGACAACTATATTCACGATACAGGCGCCGAGGGAATCTATCTTGGTTTCAATAATTACAACGGGACCATGAAGGATTGTGATAATGACGCAAGCCACGTTGCGGAAACAAGAGTATACCCGCATCCGCTCATCGGCGTTCGCGTGTACAACAATATTACGGAGAATACAGGTTATGACGGCATCCAGATTGCCGGTGCGGTAAGCGATGTCGAAGTATACAACAACAGGATTGTCAACTACGGGGTAAGAGGGACGTCGTCGCAAAACAACGGACTGCAAATCAATTCGGGTACGACAGGACGTTTTTACAACAATCTCATTCAAAATAACTTATCGTCCAGCGTCAATGTCGGATCCGCAATCAGCAATTTGGGTCGCGGGGACGAATACTTCTACAATAATATACTGATTCGGCCGGGTGACGACGGGATCTACAGCAGAGACGACCGTGACAATAAAAATCCGGCCGACACGTACTATGACGATTCGCCGATTCATTTTGCGAACAATACGATTATTTATCCCGGCTTCGACAGCGGCGGTGTCGGCGACGGGATCGATTTCAACAATACCGCGCTGGTCGGCAGCACCTTCCGCAACAATATCGTCGTTCTCCCGACAACGGGGACTCACCAGGGGATACATGACGGTTCGAATATGCTGGCGGACAGCTTCAATGTTGTCACAACCACTATTTCCAGCCTCAACTTCGTCAATGCCGCCGCGGACAACTATCACCTGACATCTTCAAGCACGTCAGCCAAAGACCAGGGGACGAACGTATCCTCGCTCGGCATTACGACAGACTATGACGGGAATTCCCGCCCGTACAACAGCACTTACGATATCGGCGCATTCGAGTACAGACCGTAACATAAGATCGAACGAGGACGACCGGCCAACCCGGTCGTCCTCTGTTCGTCTCGCAAGGAGAGGCCGATGCGGCATCCTGCTCTTTCGTCGCCACGGACGATGATACGAATAGCCAGTGAAATCATGGGTTAATTGGGAGTCGTGCTCCATTTTTTTACGAAATAGGCAATAAAAGAGGCTCAAACCCGGAATAAGTGCTTGACGGGTGAACGGGAGGGGGAAAATGGAAAAACATCCGCAATGCCTGTATTGTTGTAAGTCCCACCAAACAACAAAAGGAATCGACGGATGCAGAACCAGTATATCAATGAATGGCTGAACATACCACAATTGCGTGTAACCCAGATTTTAACGGACGCCTTCGATGAACTTCATTTCGAAGCCGTTCCGGTCGACCATCGCCAAAGCTGCCCGATCTGCCTGTCCGATGCACCTGTCATTCGCAGAGGAACCAATGGGATGCGTACGGTCCGACATCTCCCCGTGTTCGAGAAGAAGTCCTTTTTGCATGTGCCCGCCATACGTTTGTACGGTAAGGCTTGTGAAATGGGATTCGTATGGGCGTACGAATTTGTAGACCCGAAACAACAATACAGCAAGTCGTTTCGTTCCCTTGCTGTCGAGCACGCGCTCGGTTCAACAGCGTCCCATAGCGCCCGCATGCAGCAAGCACTGTTACAAAGACGGGATTCTTCTCGAGTGTAACCGGCACCGCATACTGCTCTGATCGTCAAGCACTGATTTTTAGGTTGAGCCATAAAAGATGGCCTATATCGCAGGCCGAGGCATCTGTTTTCGCACTAAGAGGGATCTTCTCCTAATGGTGTTTTTGTCAACCGATTCAAAAGCGGTTCGCCTGCCGCAAATTGAATCCGGCGGCCAGAACGCTTATAATGAGGCTGGTTCATTATAGCGGTTGGAAGGGACTGGCCTCATGATCAAGTTATTCGTCAGCGATCTGGACGGCACGCTGCTCGACCGGGGGAAGCGGATGACGCCGGAGGATCGGCAAGCGCTGCAGGAAGCGGATCGGCGCGGGGTGCAGCTGTGTATCGCGTCGGGCCGGATGGCCAGCGAAATCAAACGCATTATGGAAGATATTGGGATAAATTGTCATATCATTGCGCAGAACGGCGCGAGCGTATATACGGCTTCGGGAGAGTCCGTCCATGCCCACCGGATGGAACCGGCGCTTGTCCGGGAAGTGCTGGACACGGCGAGCGATCTTGGCGTCATCGTGACGATCGGCACGCATACGCACAATCATGTGCTGCGCATGGACGAACGGACGAAGGAGCTGGAGCGGCGGATGTTCGAGCCGTTCGAGGTGTTGTCGGACGAGTCGGCGCCGTTGCCGGCGGAGCTGGCGGTGACGAAGCTGTCGTATTTTGGCGAGAACGAGGCGCTGAAACGACTGGAAGAACGATTCCGGCAATCGTTCGCCGGCCGGATCGAGTATTGCTTTTCCGATTCGGACTGCATGGATGTCATGCCCCCGAACGTGTCCAAAGGGGTCGGGCTTGCGGCGCTGCTGCAGCGGCTCGGCTTGCCGGCATCGTCGGCGGTCTGCATCGGCGACTCGTTCAACGACGTGCCGATGTTCGCCGAAACGCCGCACAGCTTCGCCATGGCAGGCTGCCAACCGGGCGTTCGCGCCGCTGCCGCGCACGAGGCGTACTCCGTTGCGGAAGCGGTGCGCTGGGCGCTGCGGTTCAACCAGCAATAGGCGGCATTATCGGCGGACACGGAAGGGGGCGGCGTCTTGACGCTTGCAAGAGGACTGCTGATCGGGCTGAACGCGCTGCTGCTCGCATCCGGCCAGCTGATTTGGAAACTGGGGCTGCAGCGGCGCGGCGACGCTTTCGCTTCATTGCGCGGCATTGTGCGGCTGCTCTTGTCGCCGTATGTCTTGATCGGACTCGGCATCTATGGAATCGCCACGGTGTTGTGGCTGTATATATTGTCGCGGGTGCCGCTCAGCATCGCATATCCGCTGCAAAGCGTGGCCTATATCGTGACGTTGCTGGGAGCGTTCCTGTTCTTTCGCGAGCCGCTGTCCGTTGCGAAGATCGGCGGATGTCTGCTTGTCGTCGCCGGCATTTCGCTGATCGGCTGGAAAGGGTGACGCGATGAAGCCGACTTCCGCGCCGAAGCCGGGGGATGCCCGCTATCGCCGCTATACGGCGATTGTTCTGCTGGCGAGCCTGCTGCTGAAGATCGTGCTCGTGCTGGCGCACGGTCAAGCGTACAATTATCATTCGGACGATCAAGGGTACCTGGAATCGGCGCGCATCTGGCTGGAAACCGGCCTCTTCACGTACAACGATCCGACCCGCCCGACGCTGTTCATTACGCCGGCATTGCCCGGGTTTCTCGCACTGCTGATGAAGCTGCTCGGCCCCGGTGTCATGCTGGAGCAGACGGTTCGCGTGCTGCAAGCCGTTATGGTTACGGCGGCGCTCGGCGTGCTGTACGCCATCGGCCGCAGACTGTTCGGCGAGCGCATCGCCTATTGGGCGGTGCTGCTGTGCGCCTGGTATCCGCCGCTCTGGCTGGTGTCGAATTTCATCTTCACGGAAGCGTTGTTTACGCTGGCGCTCCTGCTGCTGGTGTACGCCGCGCTTCGCGCGCAGGAGACGCCCACGCTGCGGTGGGCGCTGCTGTTCGGGCTGATCTGGGCGGCAGCGACCTACATCCGGCCGACCATCGCGCTGTGGCCCGGCGTGTTTTTCGCGCTGCTGCTGATCTGGCGGCGCGTGCCGTGGAGCCGGCTCGTCCGAAGCGGCCTGGTCGCGGCGGTTGTGTTCGTGTTGTGTTTTGCCCCGTGGTGGGTGCGCAACTACCACGTGTCCGGCGGTCATTTTGTGCCGCTGACGCAGGCCGGCGGCAATCCGCTCCTGCTTGGCACGTATCCGTATACGGTGCCGGCGCTGTTCCTCGAGGAGCAGCGCACGTGGCACACGAGCAGCGACCTGCGGGTGAACGACGCGCAAGACACGGAGCGGGCGAAGGAACGCATTCGCTCCGGCTTTCGCGACTCGTTCTGGACGTACGCCAGCTGGTATACGGTCGGCAAGTTTGCGCTGTTCTGGGGCGACGTATTCTACTGGATGCCGATTCCCGGCATTCCGCTTGCCGTTGCCGTGCTCTACCACTACGCGCTGCTGATCCCCGGCTTCATCGGCGCCTGGCGGCTGCGGCGCGACCGCGGCGCGCTGCTGCTGCTGTCGCTGATGGGCTACATGTCGCTGCTGCACATGATTTATCTCGCGCATTCGCGATATTCCGTACCGCTCATCCCGCTGGTCGCGCTGTTCGCCGCTGCGCAGTTCGAGCAGTGGCGGCGGAAACGCGGCGATGACGGCGCGAAAGCGAGCACATCCCCGGCTTTATCAAACCCAAGTCCCGGCTCCTGAAAAATAGCCCATAAAAAATGGCTTATTTGCCCGATTTCACCCGCCTCGTCGGAAATAGCCAGTGAAAACAAGGCTTATTTGTTTCATCAGGCTCCAAAATCCGGCCTTTTCGCCGAAATAGCCAGTGGTTTCACTGGGTATTATGGAGGTGCTGCCCGTTTTTGGCGAAATAAGCAATAAAGCATGGCCTATTTTGCAGATGCTTCATCGGAGCGGCACAAAAGCGAACTGGTTAGTTGGCGGAGGGGAGAATACCGAGCTTTGTGTAGCGTGTCTGCTTGGAGATGGTTCGAATAGGAGTAGAGAAGCTGGGCGCTTTCTGTAAGGAAATGCAACCGCCCTTGTCCCCGTCGAACGGGTGCAAGGGCGGTTGCATTTGCAGGCTGCCGATTATACGCCGAGCATGAATTGCATCACTTTATCCGAGTAGCCCGGCAAGTTTTCGTGGCCGAAATCGGGGAAAATTTCCAGCCGCTTCGCCGACGTAATTTTGTTGTAGGCGGCGAATTGCGTCGAAGGCGGGCAGACGGTGTCCATCAGGCCGACGCCCATCAGCACTTCCGCTTCGATGCGGTTCGCCAAGTACTGAATGTCGATATAGCCGAGACGCGTAAAGATTTCGTCCTCGCGCGCATGCTGCGGATCGAAGTGGCGGAAAAACGCGCGCAGTTCCTCGTAGGCATCCTTCGCCAAATCCATTTCCCAGACGCGGCGATAATCGGAAAGGAACGGGAACGTCGCCGCCGCCCGTTTGATGCGGGGCTCGAGCGCCGCGCAAGCGAGCGTCAGGGCGCCGCCTTGCGAGCCGCCCATCGCTACGACGCGATCGGCGTCAACTTCCGGCAGCCCCATGGCGATGCCGGCTAACTGCGCCGTATCGAGAAAAATATGGCGGAACAACAAATTGTCCGGCGCATCGTCCAGACCGCGAATGATATGGCCGCGATGCGTATTGCCTTTGACGCCGCCGGTATCCTCCGACTTGCCGCCTTGGCCGCGGCAGTCCATCGACAGCACCGAGAAGCCGAGCGACACGTAGTTCAGCTTGTCGTGCCAGTCGCCGGAAGACCCCGTATAGCCGTGGAATTGCACGACGGCCGGATGCGGCTCTTGCACGTTTTTGGGGCGCAAATATTTGGCGTGAACCCGGGCTCCGCGCACACCGGTGAAATACAGGTCGAAGCAATCGGCGTTCGGTACCTGGAACGGGCTTGGCACCAATTCCACCTGCGCGTCCGTTTCGCGCATTTCCTTCAGCGCGCGTTCCCAGAACTCGTCGAAATCGCCGGGGCGGGGATTGATCCCTTGGTACGTCTTCAGCTTCTCGAGCGGCATATCTACTGCAGGCACTATGATTCCATCCTTTCGTGGGCAGCAAAATGGGTGTAGTCAAGTACCATCATATCCCCGTATCGCAACGATTGTAAAGCCATTTTCGGGAAGCGGCCGCTTCGTCCGATCGCCGTTCCGGTGCGGCTCTTTTCCGGCTATGCCTGCCGGGTTGGCATGCTTTATAATGGAGGGATGCGCCTGAGGGCCGGGAAGGAAGGGATGCCGGGTGACCGGATGGATTCGCCGTTCGATATTGCCGCTGCTGCTCCTGATAGGGGCGGCGCTTGTTTACGCGATTACGCTGGTGGAGCATTGGGGCTGGGGCTGGCTAGTCGTGCTTGCCGCGGCGCTGCTCGGCAATCGCAAGGATGCCGGGAGCGGGTCGTGGCTGCGCTTCCTGCCGGGCGGGCTGCTGACGCTGGCCGCGTTCTACTTGATCTACCGCTATGCGGGGCCGCTCTGGGAGCGAGTGGCGGCAGCGGAAACGAAGCATGTGCGCCATTTGTTCCAATGGGACGAAGCGTTTGATGCCATCCCGCTCAACGATGCGGCGTTTCTCCGCGTATGGCAGCCGAAGTGGTTGACGCGCTATTTTCAGGCTGTCTATAACGCGGGGTTTACGCTGTCGTATTGGATGTGCGTGTTTCGCGCGTTCTTCACGAAAGATGTAACGAAACTGGGTCGTTACTCGCTGGCCGGTTATTTGCTCCAGGTGCCGCTGGTACTGCCGTTCTACCAAACGATTCTCGTGCGGGAAGTATGGTTCGTACAGGGGACGCCGGACTTGCTGGAACGGGGGCTAAGCCCGGCGGCGGAGGCGTCGACGGTGCTGAACTGTTTCCCGAGCATGCATACTTCGATCGCGTTCGCCGCGCTGCTGCTGTCGATGCGGGAGGGGAGCCGGCTGTACCGCTGGGTGACCGGCATCTTCTGCGTATCGATTATCCTCGCGACGATGTATTTGAAGGTGCACTGGGTAATCGACGTGTTGGCCGGCATGTTGTTCGCCTACGGCTGCGTGAAGCTGGCCGATTGGCTTGTCGGCTCGAAGGTGTACAACGCGTTCGCGCGGCGGTTCGACAGGCTCGGGGAACGGTTGGAGTCGTTTGCCGCAGGCGGCCGGTCACGGGCGGAACAATCCGGCGACCGCGAGAAGCCGCGCGGCGTGTCGATGTAAGCGGGGTTAAATGGTCGGTCAAGCTTTCAGCGGCACCGTCCAGTTCGAGCCTTCGATCCACTCGCGGGTCGTGAACTCGCGGCCGCGTACGACGATCTGCCGTTCATACACTTGAATGAACATGCCTTGCGCGAATTGCCGCGAAGCGCCTTGGCTGGCCGAACCGTCCGGATTCGGCAGCGAGCCTGCGCCGCGCGTCCGGCCTACCGAGGCGTTGTTGAACCAATGGAAATTTTCGTGCATGACGTAATGGTTCTCGCCGATGAAATTGCGGTGCGTATGGCCGGAGAAAACGAACACATTCGGATACGGCCGCACGATGTCGCGGAACGCGTTGGCGCGGATGAGCTGGTGCGTGCGCCCGTCCGAACCGACGGCCGGCAGCGGCTGGTGAATGAACACAAGCGCCGGGGAGCCGTCTTTATGCGGGGCAATGGTTTTTTTGAACCATTCGAGCTGCTCGTCGGTGTACCAGGCGCCTTCGCCGACGTCGGCACGCTCCTGGACGTACGACTCCTGGGAGAGCATCATCAGATGAACGCCGTTGATCGTGACGTCCGCGTACGCTTTATCCTTGTAACCGATAAATTTGTTGAATCGCGCGCGCGCCATCGCATCCGTTTTGCCGTTCGGCATCGTATCGGTCGAGAACGCGCCGTCCTTGTTGATCCAGATGTCGTAAAAATCGTGGTTGCCCATATTGCCGTACATCGGCGGCAGCTTGTAGCCGTTCAACGTTTTCCGCAGCAGGCTGTATTCGTTGTCCGTGCCAAAATCGGTCAGATCGCCGCCCAGCACGATCGCTTCGATCTTCGGATCGAACTCGCTGACGTCGGCCAGCGCCAGCTTCAGCTTCTCTACCGTGCTCGGTTCATATAAGGAAACGTGCAGATCGCTCAGCAGAAAAAAGCTCAGCAGCAAATTGCCGCTGCCTTGCGGCGTCGGACTTGGCGCCTTGGACGGCGTAGGGCTGGGCGTTGCCGGCGTCGGCGAGGGCGAAGGCGTAGCGGAAGCGCTTGCGGTTGGCGCGGGACCTTGCGCTCCCCGGTCCGGCTGGCCGAAGCGCAGAAACGACCATGTTCCCGCGGTCGCCACCGCCATCATCGAAAGCAGCCATTTTAAAAATGAACGTCTATCCATCGCGACTCCCCGTTTCAAGGTGATGCCTCTATTATACAGGAAAAACGAAGCCGCGATAAAACCGGCTTGCGGCTTGCGCATCCTATTTTGTTCTTCACGCCATTTGCGCAAAAGCAATCACGACAAGAGTAACGTCAACCGGAGAGAAACGGTTCGCGCTGCGGGCGCCAACGCCGCTACTCCGTCGCCGGGGCCTGTGCCGGAATGCCGGGCTGCGCTTTCTGCCGGCGTCCGAACGCCAGGCTGTACAGCACCGGCACGATAATCAGCGTCAGGAATGTCGACGTCGCCAGGCCGCCGATGACGACAACCGCCAGCGCACGCGAGACGAGGCCGGCTTCCGTTGACACCGCCAGCGGAATGAGCGCGCCGATCGTGGCGACGGCGGTCATCAGAATCGGGCGCACCCGCGTTGCGCCGGCTTCCATCAGCGCGTCATGCGTATCGAGCCCGCGGCTGCGGTTCGTGCGGACGCGCTCGAGCAGCACGATCGCGTTGGTGACGACGATGCCGTTCAGCATCAGCACGCCGATCATCGCCGGCATCCCGATCGGCTCGCGCACGGCGAGCAGGCCGAGCAGCGCGCCAACCAGCGAGAACGGGATGGCTACGAGAATAATCAGCGGCGTCTTCCAGTCGGCGAAGGCGATCAGCATGACCAGATAAACGAGGAACACGCTGATGAGAAGCGCTATCCCCATATTGACGAATCCTTCGTTCATTTCTTTGGCCGAACCTTGCGTCGTCCAGGTGACGCCGCTCGGCAGTGTCAGCTTGCGCAGCGCGCTCACTGCGGCGGCATTCACTTTGCCCGTATTCGTATCGGTAATCGTACCGGTGACTTCCAAATATTCGTTGCCGTTCAGCCGCGAGATGCCGAGCATGCTCTTCACTTCGCTCACCGTGCCCAGGTCGCCGAGCGTATACGTGCGCCCGAGCGGACCGTTCACGCGCTGCTGCTTCAACGCGTCAAGGTTCGCCGGAAGCTCGCCCTTCAGCGACAGGACGATGTCGGCGGGTTGGTTGTCGACCCGCAAACGGGCGACCGTGGAGCCGCTCAGCAAGTCGCGCAGGCCGGAAGCGACCGCCGCCGCGTTCAAGCCGGCTTCCGCCAGCTTGCGGTTATCGAAGCGGATCGCGACTTCCGGCTTCTCGCCTTCCGCCGAGCTGCGCACGTTGGCGAGTCCGGGGAGGGGCTTCAGCGCTTCGACCATTTGCGTGGCCGCCGTGCGGATGTCTGCCGCATTGGGTCCGTTAACGATAATGTCGACGCGGCTGCTGCCGATGACGCCGCCCACACCGGCGACCGTAATGTCGGCATCCGGGATGGTCGATACGGCCGTCTGTATGCGTTTCGCGACCGCGTAAGGGTCTTTCTCCGCATTGTCCACGGTAAAAGCGATCCCGGCCCGTTCCGAACCGACGGAAGATTGGACGAGCGTGACGGCCCGTTCCTTGGCGATGGCGGCCTCGATCGAGCGGGCGACCGTCTCCGTCTTGTCGAGCGAGGTGCCGATCGGCATCTTCACGCCAATGTTGTACCGCTGCACCTTCTCGGACGGCAGAAAATTAAAGCCGAGCCGCGGGGCGATCAGCACGACGCTGAGGGCCAGCAAGGCTGCGGCGGCAAGCAGCGTCGTCCAGCGCCGGGCGAGCGCCCGGCCGAGCATGCGCCGGTAAACGCGCTGCAGCGCGTTCTCGCGCGATTCGCGATGGCGAAGCCGCAGGAGCGACAGCCGCGACAGCAGCGGCACGACCGAAACGGCAACAAGCAAGGAGAACAGCAGCGAGATGACGATCGTCCAGGCCAGCGGCACAAAAAACTTGCCGACGATGCCCGGCACGAAAGCGAGCGGCAGGAAGACGGCGACGGTCGTGATCGTCGACGAGGTGATCGCCGCCGACACTTCGCGCGTCGCTTCTTCGACCAGCGCATCGTTGCGCTCGCGGGCGTACCGGATGCGGCGAAAAATATTTTCAATCACAACGATCGAGTCGTCCACAACCCGCCCGATCGCTACCGCGATGCCGGAAAGCGTCATCATATTCAGCGTATAGCCGAGTTGGCCGATGACGATAAGCGAGGCGAACATCGACAGCGGGATGGAAATGACCGCGATGACGGTGGCGCGCAGGTTGCGCAGAAACAGCAGCGTGACCGCAACGGCCATAAGCGCCCCGAGCGTCACTTCGCGGAGCATGCTGTTCACCGACTGCTTGATCGGCACGGAACGATCGAGCAGCACGGTCGTTTTCATCCCGTCCGGCAGCTTCGCATGCGCCACGATCGCCTTGATGTCGGACGCGATGCGCACGGCGTCCTCGCCGCCGCGCGGGGAAACCGACAAAATAACGGCCGGCTCGCCGTTGATGCGCGAATACGACGTTTGCCGGGCTTCGTACGTCACATCGGCGACATCGCCGATCGTTGCGGTACGGGCGGCCGCTCCGGCTCCGGCGGAGGAGGAACCGGAACCGGGAACCGTCAGGCGAATGTTCTTGATGTCGTCAACCGATTGCAGCGATTGGTCGATGCGGATCGGCAACGTGCGGTCGGCTGATTTCCAATCGCCAACCGTCAGCGCCGCGTTGCTTCCGGCGAGTGCCGCCTTCAGCTGATCGAGCGCGACGCCGGCCGCGAGCAGCGCGTCGGGCCGCGCCTGCACGTATACCTTCTTGTCGAACACGCCGCCGACATCGACTTGCTCGACGCCCCGGACGGAGCGGAAGGCGGGCAGCAGCGTTTGCTGCGCCAACTGCCGGGCCGCCTCCGACGAACCGCCGCTCAGCGCGACGACATACACGTCGGCGTCGAGCTTCTCCTTGTAGAAAGACGGTTCGCGCGCGCCGTCCGGCATCCGGACGCGGGCAATGGCGTCGCGCGTCAGCCGTTCCGCCTCCGCCATGTCCTGCGTCATGCCGAATTGCAGCGTGGCGCTAAGCGCATTGGGCGCTGCGGTTATGTATACATTGACGACGCCGTCCAGATTGCCGAGCGCCTGCTCCAGCGGCAGGCCGATATCGGCGGAAACTTGCTGCGGCGACGAGTTGGGGTAAGCTATACTGACATGCAAATAGGGGATGTCCACATCCGGGTATTGCTCCATCTTCATGCCGGATGCGGAGTAAATGCCGCCCCCCACAAGCAGCGCCATCATCAGAAAAATGGCCACAGTATGCTTCATACTGAAGCGAATAACGGGTTTCATGCTCGATTGTTCCCTCCCGGCGGAATGGCCGCCTGCCGACTTGTCGCTTCATTGTACCATGCGGTTCCGAACGTGTGGGAGGGGCTGGAGAATGAAGGCGCGTTTCGCCCGGAGAACGATAGTTCGACCCGACTCGGGGGAGGACGGCTTCATTTTCCGAACGTTTGATATTGCCGTGGGGGCTAATGTAAGCTAAAATATCGTGTATACGACACGATACGACATCATGCGTAAGGAAACATAACTTGGACGGATGCGATTCCGCGAGGCAGGTGAGCGGCTCATGATAGCCAGAGACAGCATAATTCCGCGGGAAGACGAGATCGCGCCTTTTTTCCAGCCGATCGTATCGATCCAGACGCAACGCATCATGGGCTATGAAGTGCTGGGGCGCAAGCTCGGGCAGGGCGGCGTGTCCAGCCTCGGCCCCTTCTTCAAAAATCCGGCCATCCCCGACGACGTTCATATCGCCATCGACCGCGTCTTGCGCGAGCGGGCTTTCGCCAAGCTGGCACAATCGGACATCGATTGTCAGCTATTCGTCAATTTGAAGCCGGCCTGGATTTATCGCGTCTATCACGAAACCGGCCGGCTGCCGACGCTGCAGCTGCTGGAGAAGTACGGCATTGCGCCGCATCGTCTTGTAGTGGAAGTGACGGAGGAGGATTTCTCCGGCAATTTGCACGAATTGAAGGAAGTGCTCGAAATTTACCGCGGCCAAGGCTGCACGATCGCCATCGACGACGTGGGCAGCGGCTTCAGCAGCCTGGACCGGATCGCGATGATTCAGCCGAAGATCATGAAGATCGACTTGAATATTCTGAAGAAGAGCGCGCATCATGACGGGTATCGGGCGCTGATGCGGTCGTTTTCGGTCGTGGCGGAGCAGATGGGGGCGTCGCTGCTGGTGGAGGGCGTCGAGACGCGGAAGGAACTGCAGATGGCGCTTCACGCCGGGGCGAGGTACGTCCAGGGCTTTTTGTTGTCTCCGGCGGTGCCGGAATTTTTGGGCGAGCGGCATTTTGCCGATTTGCTGCAGCAGGAGATCGCCGACTTCCGCGACGGCGAGATGGCCAAGCACCGCCGGCTGCTGTCGGTCGAGATGAGCTTGAACCGGCTCGTCAGCCGTTCGGTCGACATCGGGCGCGCCGACGATGCGGACGACACGATCGAAGCGTTCCTGCCTTCGGTCATGGACAACGGCATTAGGCTATACATATGCAGGGAGGACGGCACGCAGTTGTCGTCCAATTTCTACCGCGGGGAGAACGGGGTTTGGGCCAAAGACAGCCTGTTCCGCGGCGCGAACTGGGTGTGGCGCCCGTATTTCATCCCGAATATTCTGACGATGAAGAACCAGCGCATCGGCATGTTGTCGCAGGCGTACACCGACCTGGACACGTCCAGCCTCATCCAGACGTATTCGTGCCCGATCGGGGACGGGCTGTACCTGTTCATCGACATGTCCATCTGAAGACGGCGCGTTTTCGGAGCGAAATGCCTATATGCAGTTCGCCCCGAAAAAGCTTGCCCGCGATACCCGAACCGAGCCCTGCCTTGTCGGTCCGGCGATATCGGCTTACTGGGCGACCGGCTGGCCGCATGAGGTGCAGAATTTGCTGTCCGGCTCCAGTTCCGCCTGGCACGACGCGCAGGCGGGAGCGTCTTCGGCTGCCGCTGCGGCCGGCGCGGCTTCGAACTTATGCCCGCAGCCCGGGCAAAATTTGGTGTCCAGCGCCACCGTTTGCTTGCAAGAGGGGCAGTCCTTCTGATTTTTGGTCTCCTTGATCTTGAGCTCCAATTCGGCGATGTTTGCTTCCTGCGCCGCGATCTGCCTGCTGAGTGCGGTCAGATCCAACTCCAGCGTGCCGACCCGGTCGGCCTGGTAGGCGGCGTACACGACGTCCCCGATCTGATGCTTCAGCTTGTCAATCTCCTTTTTGGCCCCGGATATTTGGCTGTTCAGCTTCTGTACCTCCATAGCCTGCTGTGCTTTGTCCGCCGCTTTCGAGGCGCCTTCCTTCATTTTTTGAAAAAAACCGCTCATGGTTCATTCCTCCTCCAATTCGTATGCGTCGGATCTCGATGCATTCGATTTCATTGTATAATGTTTTTGCCCCAACATGCACGAGGCAGGAATATTTTTTCATGTCGCTGCTTATCCTATATGAGAACTGCCTTATTTGTCCAAGCGGCGAATGGCGGGCAGGGTAAACCCACGATGGAGGTAGAAGCAGTACCATGCAAACAGGAACGGTGAAATGGTTCAACGCGGAGAAGGGGTTTGGCTTTATCGAGGTGGAGGGCGGCAGCGATGTGTTCGTGCATTTCAGCGCCATCCAGGGGGAAGGCTTTAAAACATTGGACGAAGGCCAGCGCGTCGAGTTCGAAGTCGTGCAAGGCAACAGGGGGCCGCAGGCGGAGCACGTCGTCAAGCTGTAGAACGCGACATTCGCCAAACGTCAGGAGTCAGGGAGGCCGCCATGCATTATCGCAAAAAGCCGGAAGAGGAAATTCCCCAGGAAGACACCGCCGTATGGTTATGTACGCAGGAGGGCTGCAGCGGCTGGATGCGGGATAATTTTGCTTTCGATCAGTCGCCTGTCTGTTGGCAATGCAACTCGCCGATGGTAAGCAGCGTCAAGCTGCTGCCGCTCCTTGTCAATACGAACGATTATAAATCGCGTCAAAAAGTGTAGCAGCAAAAAGCCCGCCCGTCGCAGCTTGACGGAGCGGGCTTTTTGCTTTTAGTATCTGCCGACGTATTCGATCGTGCCGTATGGCGCTTTCGGTACCACGAGGCACGCCAGGAAGTAAACGAAGGCGACGCTGCCGAAGCTGACGCAGGCGGCAAAAACGACGAGCAGTCGCACGATCGTTGCGTCGATGCCGAGCGATTCGGCGATGCCGCCGCACAGGCCGGTCAATTTGCTGTCCGTTCTCGAGCGATACAATTTGTTCATGAGGTCCATCTCCTTGGTTGCGCCGCGGCGCTTGTGATAGTTCTATTGTAAGCGCCGCGCGCCGCCGGCAAAACGGACCCGGGACGGTCGGCCGGGCTGGGCTTTGGTCCAGTGGCGGTTCCATCGCAAGACGGGAACGTCGAAACTATCCCTCGATCCACTCCCGCCGCAGCGCGAACAAGTCGCGCAGCTCGCCCGTGGACAGCTCGGTGATCCAGTTTTCGCCGCCGCCGACAATTTGCTGTGTCAGGCCCATCTTGCTTTCGATCATTTCGTCGATCCGCTCCTCCAGCGTGCCGAGCGTCACGAACTTGTGCACCTGCACGTGCCGGGTCTGGCCGATGCGGAACGCCCGGTCGGTCGCTTGCTGCTCGACGGCGGGATTCCACCAGCGGTCGAAGTGGAACACGTGGTTCGCCGCGGTCAGGTTGAGGCCGGTGCCGCCCGCCTTCAGCGACAGCAGGAAAATGCCGGCGCTCTCCTCCGGGGGGGTGGAGGCGTCCTGGAACCGCTCGATCATGGCGTCGCGCGCCGCCTTCGGCACGCCGCCGTGCAGGAACAGCACCGTCTCTTCCAGCTCCTTCTGCAGAATCGACTGCAGCATATGCCCCGTTTCGACGAATTGGGTGAAGATGAGGCAACGATCGCCTTCCTGGCGCAGCTCGCGGGTCATGTCGAGCAGGCGCTCGATCTTGTTCGAGCGGCCTTTCCAGGCGATCGCCAGCTCGGGCCGCCGCTTGTCGCTTCCGGCGCCGGCGCCCCGCGTCGCGGTTTGCGCCGCAGGCTCCTTGTACAGCAGCGCCGGATGGTTGCACAGCTGCTTCAGCTTGGTGAGCGCCGTCAGGATCAGCCCTCTGCGCTCCATCGCCGTCAGCTTCTCCAGCCGCGAGAACATGTCCTGGATGTAATTTTCGTAGAGCGAAGCCTGCTCGGCCGAAAGCGAAACGAATGTCTTCGACTCGTTCTTCTCCGGCAGGTCGAGCTGGATCGACGGGTCGCTCTTCAGCCGGCGCATCAGGAACGGCCGGATGAGCCGCTGCACCTGGGCGATGGCGGCGGTGTCTTTCGTCTTTTCGATCGGCTGCACGAACCGGTGCGAGAAGGCGCGAAGCGAACCAAGATAGCCCGGGTTGAGAAAATCGAAAATCGACCACAGCTCGGTCAGCCGGTTCTCCATCGGCGTTCCGGTAAGCGCGATGCGGTGGTCGCCGCTCAGCTTGCGGATGCTGCTGGCCTGCTTGGTATAGGCGTTTTTGATGTTCTGCGCCTCGTCGAGGCAGATCGAATGCCATTCGACGCGGCCGAGCTCTTCCTCGTCGAGGTGAGACAGCGTATACGAAGTCAGCACGAGATCGGCTTGCGCCGCGGCGGCTTCGAACGCCTCGCCCTTGCGGCGGTTGCTGCCGTAGTGCAAATGCACGCGCAGCGACGGCGAGAACCGCTCCAGCTCCTTCTGCCAGTTGCCGAGCACGGATGTCGGGCAGACGAGCAGCGAAGGCCCGGTGTCCGGTTCGCGTTCCTTGACGGCCAGCAGGTAGGTGATCCACTGGATCGTTTTGCCGAGGCCCATGTCGTCGGCCAGGCAGGCGCCGAGTCCGAAGCGGCGCAGGAACAGCAGCCACGAGATGCCGTCCAGCTGGTAAGGGCGCAGGTGGCCGCGAAACCCTGTCGGCGTTTCGATGCGCGGGATGTCCGCCTGCTGCCGGAGCTGGTCGACCAGATGCCGCAGATGGTCGTTCAGCTCGATTTCGTACTGCAGTTCCTGCAGCAAGGTCGATTCATCCGGCGCTTCCGGCAGCGCGCCCGCCCCCGAGCCGCTCAAATGAATGGCAAGCACGTCGCGCAGCGTCATGCCGCGCTTCTTCTTGACCTGCTTCATCGCTTGTTCGATCTGGGCCAACTGGCGCGGGTCGAGCTGGATCCAGCGGCCGCGGAAGTGAACGAGCTTGCGCTTCTGCTCCAGCAGCTTGCGGAATTCTTCCTCGCTCAGCTCGAGGTCGTCGATCGCGAGCTTCCAATCGAATTGCATGATCTGCGTCAGCCCGAACATCGTCTGCGGGGTTCCGCCCGCGGCCGTCGATTTAAGCTTGGCGCGCAGGCGCGGCTTGACGCTGCGCAGCCGCTCCCACCAGGCCGGCAGGAAGACGGCGCAGCCCGCTTCCGCAAGCCGCACGCTGCCGTGCGCGAGAAACTCCCACGCTTCGTCGTGGGAGAGGTACTCGCGCAGGCGCGGCGGCGCTTGCGGGGCTTCCGCCGGCGCGGCGCCGGCCACGGCTTCCTCGCGCAGCCAAGGCAAGATGTGCAGCCATCGCTGCACATCTTTGCCCACGCGCGCGAGGTGGGGTTCCCAGCCGGCGGGCAGCTCGGCGCCGGCTTCGGGTTCGCCCTGCGCGCTGCAGGCGAGCAGCGCGTCGTCGTTGCGGCGGTCCTGCAGCAGCAGCTGCAAGCGCCATTCGCGCCCTTCCTCCGGCTCGATCAGCTGCAGGCAGGTGCGGAACGGGCTGGGGTCGCGGAGCCAGCCGATATGCACGAGCCAGTCGTCCTCGTCGAGCCACGGCCGTCCGGTCGCCGCCGGCACGCCTGGTCCCGTTGCGCCGCCGGCACCGGCTGCGCCATCGCCCGCGGTCGCCGGCTCTGTTGCCCGCTCGTCCGGCGGGGCGGCGGCTTCGCCGCTCAGCCCGAACCGCGGCAGCGTCGATTCCAGCTTGCGCAGCGCCTCGGCAAACTCCGGCCGCTCGCGCACCCATTCGGAGATGAGCATGTCCGTCCACTCGTGTACGAGCGGCGTCGCCGCTTCGTGCAGTTCCTCCGGCAGCTGCGGTTTCCAGGCGATGCGCCCTTTGAGCCATTGCTCGTAATCCGGCATGCAGCGTCCCGCGAGCAGCGTTTCGCGGATGGCCGGCGCGAGACGCTTCAGGGCGGCCAGTTCGCGGCTCCATTCGAACGGCGCATGCCGCAGCTGCGGCGTTTCGCAGAAATAGTCGAGCGCCAGCGCCGCCGGCAGCAAGGCTCCTTCCTTGTTCATCCATTCGGTCGTTTCGATGAACGTGCCGTAGAAGGAAGGCTCATGCCAGGCGAACAACTGGTGCTTCAGCTCCAGAGCGTCGGTGGACATGCCCCGGCCGCGCGTGCCCCACAGAAACAGCTCGCCCGACCTTGCCCACATGGCGTGGACGATCAATTTGTCCGCGCTTGCCGTTGCGGCCTGGCCGTGCATCGTCTGCCCCGTGTCCGGCGCAGGGACCGCTTTGCCGCTTTCGTCCGTTCCGATGCTCATGACAGCCATTTTCCTTTCTCCAGCTCTTCCTGAAATGCCCGCAAGCGCGCGAATTTGGCGGCCAGCCGGTGGATATAATCGTCCCAGCGACCGGGCTGCTTCAGCTTCTTGTAAAGCGCATGCAGCTTCTTGAGCTGGCGGACGGCCATTTTGTAGGAGGCGCGGTTCTTTTCCAGGATCGTCCGTTCGATCGATTGGTGATACAGCGGCAGCAGCAGCTCGCCGTCTGCCGCTTCCACCGCCTTCAGATGGCCGCCGAACAGATGCAGCGGACTGATCCGGTTCGACAGCTGCAGGTCGATCCATATTCGGTAGCGTTCCGTGCGGATCAGAAAATCCGCGTATTGCGCGTAGCTGCGCGGCAGCAGCGACATCATGACGCGCATCCATTCTTCCCCGGCGTTCGTCCGGTCGGCCGCTTCCGTCCAATAGGCGCACAGCCGCTGAAAATCGTCCTGACGCGCTTTCGCCATCGCCGGCAGCAGCCAGCGCAGCCATTCGAGCAGGCGCGGCCATTCGGCCTGGCGGTGAAGCTCCTCCAGCACCGGATAGAAGTCTGCCGGTTTCCTCCCGTGGAGCGTCTCCAGCCGTTTGAACGCCGCCGCGTCGTCGCCGGCCATCACATCGAAATGGCTGCGCGCAATCCGCAGCACGTCCTCCTTCCGCGGCGTCAGGCCGGACTGCTCCAGCAGCTTCGACACGCGGAGCTTCTCTTTCGCTTCCCGTCCGCTGCGGCGGAACAGCGACCACCACAGCATGCGGTAAATGCCGGACCATTCGACCGGATCGGTTTTGCCCTGGAGCGCGATATCGCCAACGTAGTCGATCGTGCTCTCCCACTGCGGCCGATACTCGCGTTCGGCGCGCCCGGCGTCGATGGCGGCGGCAATTTCCTGCAGCTTGCCGTAGCCCTTGCGCGCCACCGCGCGGCAGCCGTTCTCGTAGTGGTAAGACAAATAAGAGGACTTGTTGTCCTCGTAAAATTGCTCCACCTTGCGCAGCATGAACAGGATGGCGTGCAGCTCGTAGAGCCGCCTGACCGTTTCCGGAAAGCCGGCCGCGGCTTGCAGCAGTTCCGTCTCCGCCGTTTCCTGGAACGACTCGACCGAGTGCTGGTGCCCAAGCGAATAGCCGTAGAACTTCTGGTCAAAATAGCGCTGCCAATCGCGCGGATCGCCGTTCGGCTCGGGCTGGGACGACGCTTTCGGCGCCGACGCCTTCTCGAGCAGGCGCGCGCCGCGCCGGCGCGTGGCCATCGCTTGCTTCATCTGCATCAGCAGCAGCTCGGGTCGTCCGTGCGCGGCATATGCGGTGAAGAACACCGCCGCCATATGTTTGCACCAGTCTCCTTGCGGGCACGTGCAGGTGCTGCGTTCGAACCGGTCGAGATCGAGCTCGACCCGGTATGTTTTCGTACCGCGCACCGAGGCGTGAAGAGTCGCTCCCGTCACGTCGAGGCCGACGACGAGTCCTTTATGGTAATATTCCCAGCCGCGATCCAGCGTTGCCGGATCGAACAGCGATTCGATCGCTTCCATCAGAAAACTGAGCCGGTTCTTGGCGAGTTTGATTTTCAGCATGGCGCGAATTGTTCACGACCTTCCGCAAGCTATCTCTTTATTGTAACAGATCTTGCGCTTGTTTCGAAATCGTTTTTACGCTTGCGCGAACGCGTAAACCCGCGTGGCGAGACGTTTCGCGCCGTTCGAGCGGGTTCGACATTATTATGGAAAATGTAACAACGGCCACATCTTTTTCAAAAGGAAGCATGGTATAATGAAGGGTGCGAACCTGGGATTTTGCAGGATGGATCGGAATGAGAGGGTCGTCTTGCAAAATGAACGGCCTATTTGAAGGAGTGAATGCAATGAAACCAAACCAAACCGGCCAGCCGAAACAGTCATCGCGGAGCCGCAAACTGGTGAAAACGGGAGGCGTGCTGGCCGCCGCCATGGCTTTGTCGCCGCTGGCACTCGCTGCGCAGGCGGACACGGCGTATGCCGACACGTTTTCGCTGAATAACGTACTTAAGGGTCAATCGCAGACATTTCCATTGGCGAGCTATTTCTCCGGTGCGACCAATCTGTCGGTTACGCAGTCGAATGTGGTTGCCAATGCCACCTACAGCCTGTTAGGCAATGATTTTACGTTTAATGCTGGAATGGGGTCGTTGTCTTCTTACTATGCCTCCAACGTCAGCACGTTCGACATCACCAACGGCTTCGAAACGCATACGTTTTCCGTACGGACGACAGCGGCTCCGACTGTCGTGCATGCCATACCGGATAAGAAGGTGCATGCCGGCTCGCATTTAGAGTTTAGTATCACCAGCGTATTTGGCGATGAGGACAACAATCTGAGCTACAGTTCGTTCAATGTTACATCGAGCGGAGGCTCCTCCGGGACGTCCGTTCGAGTCGAATGCGGCTATTTGAAGCTTGACGCTGGCATGTCGGCCGGAACGGTAACGGTGACGCTAAGCGCGAAGGACAATGACAACAATTCCGTGACGGATCAGTTTCAAGTGAACGTTGCCGGGCCGGCGCCTACGATCGAAATGACGAATTCCAAAGTGGTTGGGATGGACGAGCTGTTCCTGAAGCCGGATGGTTTGTCGCCGGAGCAGGCGGAGGACTATCAATATTATTATGAATCAGCTGATGTTGACGATAACTATTTGGGATATGATGACGGCTATTGTAGCTACGAATGCAGCATCAAAGAAATAGAGCTTTTTTCCAATACTACCGGCACCACAACGATTACCATCGAAGCAAGAGATTCCGACGGTTGGACGACGTACACTACGTTCCCCGTCCATATTTCACCGTGGGTGGAATTCGAATATGACCCCGACCTACCTTACTTTTACATCAGCAATGGAGGAGAGCATCTCGGTATTTATGCCAGCGAAGTCGGAACCGTGTACCTCGTTCCTTCCGGGGTAGCGATTGCTTCGGCCAACGCATTGGACGACAGAATTTATCCTTCCGCAGAAGCGCTGGAAGGTCCTTTGTACAGTTTCGGTCCATCCGCTCTCGCCTCGCTGGCTCCCGGATTGTATTCCGCTTATTTGGTAGCCGACAACGGAACGGGGCCGGTAATTAAATCGTCGACGCGGCAGCCGATCTACATTACTCCCGATTATGCCTACAACATAGGCTCGGTGCTCACGTATGCCAAACAGTTCGCAACGAATCCGGAAAGCATGGATGTACTGGGTATGCTGTGGCATCTAAGCCCGTTTGGCTGGTTCGAGTTAGGTGAATAAGGAAATGACATGCATGGACGCCCGCAATCTTGCTGCCGATGCGCTTCGAGAATCGCGTTTCCTGGAGGCGGAACGGCTGGCGATCGGACTGATCCGCGAGAACGCGTACGATGCCCAGGCGTGGGTGTATTTGGGGGAGGCGCTGCTGCGACAGGGCAACGGGTTAATGGCGCGCGGCGTGTTTCGCAGGGCGCACCTGCTCGATCCTGAAGCTGGCTGGGTGCCTGCCGTCAACGCCGAGCTGGCGAAGGCGAAGGGCGGGCATCTTCGTGCCGATATCGTTTCGCTGTTGGAAGTGAAGAAGGTGACAGTAGCCGCCGCATTACTGGTCCGCAACGAAATTCGCTGCATCGACCGCTGCATGAAATCGCTGCAAGGCGCCGTGGACGAAATCATCGTCGTCGACTGCGAGTCGACCGATGGTACGGCCGAGTACGTGCGTGCGTTCCCGAATGCCAAAGTGGTATCGTTTGCGTGGCGGGATGATTTTGCGGCAGCACGCAATGCCGGATTGCCCCTGATCGCAAGCGACTGGGTCATTTGGGTCGATGCGGACGAGACGCTTCTGCCGGAGGACATTGCGAACGTTCGCGAGGTGGCCGGCATTTTCGACGAGTCGCCTGTGCCAACCATTGTGCTATGTGGCATTCTTGAGCAGATGGGGGACAAGCAGGCGGTCAATTATGCCAAAGGCCGGATGTTTTCCATGAAGCGCGGCCTGCGGTATTGGGGACGCGTGCACGAGCAGATCGGTTCGGAGCAAGGGGCATACGAGACGACACTTGCCGGCAAAATGGCGTTGATTCGCTTCTACCACGACGGGTATTCGCCTGCCGTCATGCAGGACAAGCAGAAGCTGGAGCGCAATTTGCGCTTGCTGGCTATGATGCGGGAAGAAGATCCGGGCAACCCTGCATGGTGGCTGTACAGCGGCCGGGAAACGCTGGGCACGGGGGACGCAGACCAGGCACTGGCTTACTTGCAACACGCTGATGAGCTGGCGGTAGTGCATTCGAAATTTTCGCGGCGGCTGGAAATTTTGATGCTGCTCGTATCGATTTATGAGTCGCGGGAAGATTGGGATGCTGCGGAAGCTTGTTGTCTGGAAGCTCAGGCGCTCGAACCGGGCTTCCCCGATACGATGTACCATCTGGCCTGCATCCAGATCCGCAAGGCGCAGAACTTGTACCGCGCGGCTGAGCGGAACTTGCAGCTGTCGAAGCAGGCGGGCGCGTCGTACCGCGGCGTCGTGTCGGCCGACATCAACATCCCGCTATGGCGCGCCGATGCGGCGCTTGGCGATATGGCGAGGCATTTCGGCCGGCCTGCGGACGCAAGGGCGCTGTACGAGCAAATTGCGAAACGGATGCCCGGGGATACTACAGGCGGCGCGCTCGTCCGAAAGCGGCTGGAGAAAATGGAGGCGCCGGCGACGAAGCGGGAGACGGAAGCTTGAACAAGTTTGTTTAATCCATGGGGCCCAGGTAACCATCCGAAAACAGAGGCGAACAACCAAAATAGCCCATGAAAAATGGCCTATTTGCCCCCTATCGCCCGGCTCGACGAAAATAGCCAGTGAAAACACTGGTTATTTGCCCGTGATAGCCTTCAAATAGGCATTTCAAGCGAAATAGCCAGTGAAATCACTGGCTATTTCGCTTGAACGGCCCGTTTCTGGCGAAATAAGCAAGAAAACATGGCCTATTTTGCAAGGGGGAGTTGGCAGATGAGGGAATGGCGCGCATGAAACAACGTGTCTGCTCCATGATAGGCGATCCTCTCTCACAGGCCAGCCTTCCCTAGCATCGGCCCGGCTCCGCTGGAGGCTAGGCAGACCGCTTCCCTCCGTTCCGCTTGCACCGCCGGTTCAAGGCTCATAAACCATGCAGTAAACCTCATTGACGCCGGTTGGCGTTTGCACGACATAACGATCCGTCACGACGAAGCCCGCCCGTTCATACACGCGGCGGGCGCGTTCGTTCCAGACGGCGACTTCGAGATCGATGTCATGGTCCGGCTGTCGCCGCTTCGCTTCGTCCGCGATGGCGCGCACGAACGCTTCGCCCCAGCCGCGTCCGCGCAACGCGGGATGGAGACCCAGCCCGATGCGGGTCACGCCGATCAGCGGGAAAAACTGGGCGAAACCTGCGAGCTCCGGTGCCTCCAGTCCCGCGGCGGCATCGTCTGCGGCAAGGACGGCGGCGAACTGCTCGTCGCGGATCGCCGGATCGGCGAATTGTTCGCGGCGTTCGAGCATCGTTTCCCACGAAGGGAAATTATAGACGTCATACGGCGGCTCGTACCGCCAGGAACAGATGGCGCTGCCGTGCGCTTCGGTTAACGGGCACAAGGTAAAAGAAGGCAAGCCGTTCATCCTTTCACCGCAAATAAGTCAGCCCATCGCACACGCGGAAGCTGACACATGGCAGGCGCGAGGAGCGCACGACTTCTTCTTTTTCATAAAATTGCTCCAGCACGTAAGGTTCGCCTTCCTGGATGAGCACATATTGCTCCAATGTTTTGTACATCGGGTCGACGATCCAATATTCCGGCACGCCAAAACGGGCGTAGCTGCGCAGTTTGCCGACACGGTCCCGCTTGACGGTGGAAGGCGACACGATCTCGACGACCAGATCGGGCGGGCCGACGATATTGCGCACCTCGATGATGTGTTGGCGCGAACGGTGGATCATAAGGATATCCGGTTGCCGTGTTTCCTTCTGGGAGATAACGACATCGACAGGTGCGTGCAGGATGACATATTCGTTTTCACAACTGTTCGTCAGTGTGTTCTCCAACTGTTTGCTCACCAATTGATGCTCGATCAGCGGCGATGTCATCAGTTCCAGCTTACCGTCAACCAGTTCGTAGCGATTGCCGTCATCCGGCATGTTGTAGTAATCCTCGACAGTCCAGCCCGACTCCTTGATCAGCGGAAGCGGCTTCTTTTTGTCCGGTTTATCGTATTCCATATGAGAACCTCCCCACATTCCCTGCTTTTCCACCCAGTATAGCACAAAAACAAACGCCCCCTGCCCATTCGCAGCCAGGGAGCGTGATACGGAAAAAGTTACTTCGAGCCAACCAGCAGTTTCGCGTAAGGGGAGTCGATCGGCAGCATGATCACCGGTTCTCCCTGGAAGCTGGTCAGGTAGCTCTCCAGCGTGCGATACATATTGTAAAACTCCGGATCCTTGCCGTAAGCTTCGTTATAAATACGGGCGGCTTCCTGCTCGCCGGTGGCGACAATTTTTTTCGCGTCGGATTCGGCTTGAGCTTTCAGCTCCTGAGCGTCGCGGTCGGCTTTGGCCGTAATTTTGCGCGATTCCTCGTCGCCTTCGGACAAATAGCTGGCCGCAATCGACTGGCGGTCGGAAATCATCCGGTTGTACACGCTCTGTTTGTTTTCTTCCGGCAAGTCGGTGCGCTTGATGCGCACGTCGACGATCCGGATGCCGAAGTTGCTGTCCGCCATGGCGGTCGCCACCTCTTTGGCCACTTCCTCGTTCAGGTTGCCGCGCGCGGTATTTTCGCTGATGATTTCGGCGTAGTCGGTTTCCGACAGCTTGCGTCGCACCACGTTGTAGACGGCGGCGTCGATGCGGCTTTCTCCGTAGGCGACGGTTTTCAGCGTGCGGAGGAATTTCTCGGGATCTTCGATCCGCCACACGGTGTAATTGTCGACGAGTATCGGTTTCTTGTCCTTGGTCAAAATCGGCGTCGGCGCGCTGTCGTACAGTTTCTGGTATTTGGGCAGGGCGGCGACTTTTTCGACGAACGGGATTTTCGGATGCAGCCCCGGCGACTGGTGAATGCGGGTAAACTCCCCGAACCGGGTGACGACCCGGTACTCCCCTTCCCTGGAGATGAAGAACGAATTGGCGGCGACAATGACGGCTACGATCGCAAGTCCGGTATAGAGCGGCCATTTTTTCACGGCGTTGTTCCTCCTTTCGGCGCGCCTGCGGCCTGCGAGCTGCGCATCAAATCGGTGAGCGGCAAATATTTCACCGTATCGCCGGAGCTGTCGCTAATGAAAATTTTCGCTTTCGGGAACACCTTTTCAATCGTTTCCAGCACCAGCCGGCTTTGCGTGACGCTCGGGTTGTTGCGGTACTCCGCGTAAATTGCGTTGAATTTTGCCACGTCGCCTTCGGCGCCGAGAATGCGGGATTTTTTGACCGCTTCGGCATTTTCGATCAGCGCCTGCGCTTCGCCGCGGGCTTTCGGGATCCGGTCGTTCTCGTACTTGCGGGCGTTGTTGATCTTCGTGTTCTTCTCCTCGCGGGCGTTGGTGACGTCCTTGAACGCTTGCTGCACTTCGCCTTCCGGCGGTTCGATGTCCTGGAACTTGATGTCCTGGATGAAGATGCCCGTTTCGTACTTCCGGTTCAGCTCGTCGAGCTTCTCCTTGACCTTGAGCTGCACCTCCGTTTTGCCGTCGGTGATCGCGGTGTCGAGCTTGGTGGCGCCGATCACGGAGCGGATGGCGGCGATGGCGGCGTTCTGCAGGAACACTTCCGGCTTGTCGATGTTGTACAAATACTGACCGACGTTGTCGACCCGCCATTCGACGACGGCGTCGGCGGAGACGATGTTTTCGTCGCCGGTGATCATCAGCGCTTCTTCCGGTACGGAGCGGATTTTGCCGTTTTCTTCCTCGCGGTAGCCGATGTGGATGCGCTGGGTCATGAGCGCCGGCACTTTGACGATCTGCTGGATCGGGTACGGAAATTTGACGTGGAGCCCGGCTGTTTGTTCGCCGGTCAGCTTGCCGAACGTAAGAACGGCGGCCCGCTCCTGCTCCTGCACGGTATAAAACATCGTCGATCCATAAAGGATGACCACAACCGCCGCGGCGCCGATCACTATTTTTTTCAGCAGTCCCTTGGGCAACTGCGGCGCGCCTGGCGGCCGGTCCGGCACCGCACGAATGTCTGATTCTGACACGAGAGCATTCCTCCCATTCGTTTGTATTGCCACTACATACGATGCAAACGGCAAGGCGTTTCGGCAATGGGCGTCCGGGCAGGAGCTGCGCCAGCCTGCGGCGAATTTGTAAAGGGAAGGAAACGTATCGGCGGCAACCGCGTATAACGGTGCAGACTCGATCGCTCAGGGAGGTGCGGCCATTGGCCCGATTGGAATACCGGCTGCTGGACGAAGAAGCGGAATATCCCGTCTTGTACGAATACGACCGCGTTGACAAGAAAGAAATCGCGCTGCGGTTCGCTTGCGAATATTTTGTCAAGGACAAACGCGTGTACGCGCTCGCTTCTTGTGCGACGGAGCCGGATGTGTATGTGATTTACGTGACGGAAGCAGACGATGAAAAAGCGGGCGTCGAAGCGAGAGGAACGTCCCACTGGAACGGGGTGCGGCTGGAAATTCGCCAGTTCGGCGAGGAATGGATGGAATATCCCTTGCTTCATACGCGGGATTATGCCGATCTTTATGACGTCCTGCTGTACTTGCAAAGCGATTATGTGACGATTGGCGACAAGGAATGGGTACGCTCGTCGACGGAAGTGGACGAAGACCGCAAGCTTTACGTGCTGTATGTGAAGGAGGACGAAGAAATTGAATGAGGACGGCCGGGAGAAGGACGTTCCGCGCGCGGCGGCGCCGGTGGAAACGGCGGCGGGCAGCGGCAAGACGAAGCTGCTGGTGACGATGTTTCTGTCCGCGGCGCTGGCGGTCGGCTCGGCCGGGTGCGCAACCGGCAAGAGCGTCGGCTCGAACGGCGAGCGCTGCTACGACAACAACAAGGACGGCTATTGCGACGATGACGGCAGTTATGTCGGCGGCTACTACGGCTCGAGCGGCGGCAATTATATGTACTACCGCGGCTCGCGTCCGGCCGGGGGCGGCAGCACAAACGGCGTCGCTAGCAGCGGCGGAGTGAGCCAGGCGAATCCGCCGGGGAGCAGCTCCGGCGGCGTAAGCAAGCCGTCGACGAGCGAGTCGAGCGGGTCGTTCAACAGCAAGTCGGGCGTCAGCTCGAACGGCGTGTCGTCGGGCTCCAAAGGCGGCATCGGCAGCTCGAGCGGGTCGAGCAGCAGCTGATGGCCGGCGACAAGCAAGGCGCGAACGCCGGGGGCGCCGTAGATGCCGGTTATGCCGCCCATCGGGAGCGCATTTACGGGCCGCTGCGGGCGGAAGGCGAGTTTACGTGGGACTTTATGTACGGCGAGGAGTATGCGCTCGCTTCGATCTACGAAGCGCCGGAGGAGCTGCTGCGCGAGCTGGCGGAAGCGACCGAACGGCTCGGCGGCGTTTTTCGCCGGGCGGTCGATGTGCTGCAAGGCAGCGCCGGCGACGAGCTGCTGCTGGCGCTTGGGGTGCCGGAAGCGGCGCTCGGCGCGGTGCGCCTGCGGGTGCCGGGGCTGGAGATGTGGCCGACGGTTGTCGGCCGGTTCGATTTTGCCGCGACGGCGGAGGGCGTGAAGATGCTCGAGTTCAACAGCGACACGCCGACGGGCATTGTCGAGGCGTACCTGGTGAACGGCCGCGTCTGCGCCGCTTGCGGACGACGCGACCCGAACGCCGGCATGGCCGCGCATATTGCGGCTGCCTTCGGGACGGCGGCTCGCGCCTATGCGGCGGCAGGCGGCCCGATCGGCAGCGTGCGGTTCAGCGCGCTCGGCTGGCACGACGAGGACGCGCAGACCGCGCGGTATCTGATGCGGCAATCCGGGCTCGCCGGGGCGTCGTTCGTCGCGCTGGAAGATTTGCGCGTGTACGAGGAGCGTTTGCATGAGCTGAAGGACGGCGTACATACGCCGATTGACCTGCTGTACCGGCTGCACGCGATCGAGAAGCTGGCCGAAGACAAGGACGAGGATGGCTACCCGACCGGCGCGCATGTGCTGGAACTGATCGCCCAATGCAGGGTTGCGATCATCAACCCGCCGTCGGCGTTTCTCGCCCAGTCGAAGGCGCTGCAGGCGGTGATCTGGGGGATGCACGAGGCGGGAGATTTCTTCACGGCAGAGGAGCATGAAGCGATTCGACGCTATATGCTCCCGACGTATTTGGAGAATCGGTTCGAAGGGCGCGTGCCTTATGTGACGAAGCCGATTCTCGGCCGCGAAGGCGGCGGGGTGACGCTGTATCGCGCAGATGGGCAGGAGCTGGCGCGGGATGCCGAGGAATTTTACTGGGAGCAGCCAATGGTGTATCAGCAGTTGGTCGAGCTGCCGCCGGTGCGGGTGGAGAAGTTGACCGGGCCGTACGAAGGGCGGCTGCTGTGGGGCTCGTTCCTGATGGGCGGGCGTGCTTCGGCCGTCGTCGCGCGTGTCGGCGGGCCGATTACCGGCAACCTGTCGTGTTATTTGCCGGTAGCGGTGCGGGAGTAGCTTGTTTTGACAAGGTTCATATGTGGTTGTAGAGGAGAGATCCGGCGCGATGAGCGAGCAATGGACGCATATTGGCGATTTTCTGATTTATTTGGGCGTGACGGTGCCGTTGCTGCTGTTCGGGCTGTTCGTCTTTATGGTGACGACGCCGTACAACGAGTACCGAATGATTCGCGAAGGCTCGGATGTGAACGATCCGCGCAAGCAGGCGATCGCCAAATCGGCGGCCCACGACCTCGGCGGCAAAATCATCGGCCTCGCGTTGGTGCTCGCCTCCGCGATTTATCATTCGGTCGGCATCATGGATTTGATCGTGTGGGGCGTGATCGGCGCGATTTTCCAAGTAATCGTGTTCTACTTGTTCGAGCTGGCGACGCCGTTCAGCGTCGTCAAGGAAATCCGCGGCGGCAACGTCGGCGTGGCCTTGTTCGCTTCGCGGCTGAGCATGGCGACCGGCCTGCTGATGGCGGCGCTGATCAGCTACTGAGCCGTTTCGGTACCTTTTTGGACAAGGGCCGTGGTATAATGGGGAAAAAAGGCAGGAGATGATCGCATGGAAACGATCGTCAGCATGGAGTGGGTTCGGCAGCGGTTGGGGAATGCGGACGTTGTGGTCGTCGATTGCCGGTTTATCCTCGGGAATCCGGATGCGGGACGGGAAGCTTACGCGGCCGGTCATTTGCCCGGCGCGGTTTATATCGACCTGGAGCAGGATATGTCCGGGCCGGTGACGGAGCATGGCGGGCGCCATCCGCTGCCGGATCTCGGCACGTTTACGCTGAAGCTGTGGAAGGCGGGCGTGGCGGATACGTCAACCGTGATCGCCTATGACGATCAGGGCGGGGCGATGGCGTCGCGCTTCTGGTGGATGATGCATTTTCTCGGGCATGACCAGACGGTCGTGATGGACGGCGGCTTCACGAAGTGGAACGAAGCGGGCTTGCCCGTTACGGACGTCGTGCCGCAGCCGGCGCAGCGGTCGTTTAAGCCGCATGTGCGCAGCCGGCTGCTCGTCAGCATGGACGAAGTGAAGGAGCGGCTCGGCCGGCCGGGCACGGTGCTGATCGACTCGCGGGAAGCGCCGCGTTACCGGGGCGAGGCGGAGCCGATCGATCGCGTGGCGGGGCACATTCCGGGCGCGGTCAACGCGTTCTGGAAGGATCGCCTTGGCGCGGACGGCTTGTGGCAGCCGGCCGCGGCGCAGCGCGAGCAGTTGGCGCCGCTGGTGGACGGCGCGGACGAAATCATCGTCTACTGCGGCTCCGGCGTCACGGCTTGCCCGAACGTGCTGGCGCTGAAGATGGCCGGCTACGACGATGTGAAGCTGTATGGCGGCAGCTGGAGCGATTGGATTTCGTATGAGGGGAACCCGGTGGCGACGGGGGAAGAGTAAGAGCTTAGAGGCCGTTTCGGACGCGGGTTTGGGGGCTGTGGCAGGTTGCCGGAAGGCGGGCTGTTGCGGCCCTTTTTGGCGTCTTGTTCCGGTTCAGCAGGTGGATCAGTTGCAGGAGACCCGAGCGACAACAATTAGTTGACCATCCGCTTTCACTGCCATATACTTAGGTTACCAATTTAATTGTTAGCCGAATAATTCGGAAAGCTATGTGTTTTCGGAAATAATGGAAGGAGTGAAGGAATTGTCGAATGAACAGAAGGAAATTGCAAGGCAGTTAATGGAAGCGTACTTTCAATCGCAAGTCAGCGGAAACATGATGCAGAATCGCGCGGTGTACAATCAGAAGCCGGGCGAGATCATGGTTCTCTATTTCATCAGCATGAATGTCAAGGATGACGGTCCGGGATTGATGGTTTCGGAAATAAGCGGAAAACTTAATGTTACTTCGCCAACGATAACGCAGCATATCAACAGTCTGGAGGCACAGGAGCTTGTCGAGCGTCATGCCGATTCTGCCGATCGGCGAGTAGTCAGAATCCGGCTTACGGATAAAGGTAAAACATATATACAACGTATTAATGAGGCCCGACTTACGATGTTTGTTGATCTCGTCAATCATCTTGGAGAGGATGAAAGCCGGCTCTTTGCCGAGATGATGAGAAAAGCCTCGGATTATATGCGCAAGCAACAGGAATTTTACATCCGGAGTTTCTTTGTGGAGTAGCTCAATTGAAGGAATCGAAACAAAGCAATGGATTATAATTCAGGAGGAACGAATATGAAATACACAGTAATTACGGGGGCCAGCTCGGGAATCGGGTATGCGGCGGCTCTTGCTTTTGCGGCCCGTGGGAAAAACTTGATCCTGGCCGCTCGCAGGACGGAAGAATTGGAACAATTACAATCTAAGGTGGCTGATCTTAACCCGGACCTGGATGTTGTCATTCGAACGGTTGACTTGTCCGTTACCGCTAATGTTTACGCATTTTACGAGAGTCTTGAGGCTTATCCGATCGAAACCTGGATCAATAATGCGGGCTCCGGAAGCTTTGCTTCCGTTGGGGAACAAAATTTAAATAAAGTTACGACGATGCTTCACTTGAATATCGACGCTTTAACCGTTCTGACTTCTCTTTATGTTCGTGATTATGCTGATGTTGAAGGGACGCAAATCATCAATGTTTCTTCGGGAGGAGGATACCAGATGGTCGGCAATTCCGTAGCCTACTGCGCGACAAAGTTCTATGCAAGTGCCTTTACGGAAGGTGTTGCGCAAGAATTGAAAGAAAGAGGAGCCGCATTGCGAGCAAAAGTCTTGGCTCCTGCCGCAACTGCGACTGAATTCATTAAACGCGCTTTGGATTTGGAAGTGTTTCATTACGAGGGAGTAGTTCCCAAATTTCATACTGCAAAAGAAATGGCGGGATTTATGCTGGAGCTTTATGATAGCGAAAAAGTTGTTGGCATCGTGAATGGAAATACGTATGACTTCGAATTAAAAGATCCGATTTATCCCTATGTGGGGAGGGCAAGAAGCTAGATAGAATGAATCATTGAATTTCCAAAATCAGAGGGTTCCTCGTTCAACAAGCTGCAGAATTACCAAACTCATCCCGTCTTCTGCTCGAACAGACAAGGAACGCAGGCCAAAGCTGGAGAAGTACAACATATCCAGAATGATAGCCGGGGAGCTGCAATATGGGAGATCGCGTCGAGTCGTTGGATGAAATTCTTCAAAAATACCAAAATGAACTCACTCGATATTGCAAATTAATCGCAGGTTCGAGCTGGGATGCTGAAGATCTGTTTCAAATTACACTGACGAAGATTTATCAATCGATTCGAAAGAAAAATGGTTTGACTGTTTCCAAAGCTTATTTATTTCGCGTTGCGACAAATGCCTGGATCGATATTTGCAGAAAACAAAAAATACCGTGGGAACAGTTGGACGATCGTTATCAAGCGAATATGGTACCCAATCCCGCGGCGGTCCGGGAATCAATGGAAGAACTGGTCGATAAGCTGACCCCGCAACAGGCATGCATCGTACTGTTGATTGATATTTTTCTGTTTACTCCCATGGAAGCCGCGGAAATGGTGCGTTTGACCGAAAAAGCCGTGCATCGGCTCCAATCCATTTAAAAAAACTGATCGATCTGTTTATTTCTGCCTTTCACTCGTTTGATGCCGATCTCATTTGTCGAGCATACTTATCGCTCCAAAATGCGGGTTATACGGTCGTTGCGGTTACGGATCAAGATGTGCTTTACTTTCGTTGTCAAGATCCGGAAGGGAATGTGCTCCATATTTATGCAGACACGGTGCTTGGATCGAATGCGCAAAAATAAACATGATGCCGGCTGATCCGGCCCGATTTGAAAGAGAATCGATCATCAATTTCACCGCGCCTGATATACAGGGGGCTCATCAAACTCTCAAGCTCCACGGTGCACCGGTAGAAGAAATCCAGACTTGCCGGGATGGTATGGTCGCCTTTGTCACCGTTCGAACAACGGGATGAAATATCGGAGGTATTGTTAAGATTCGTACCCATGCTCCACTAATAAGGAGGAATTGAGCAAGATGACCAACAACCAATGCCCCGATCTCTCCCATATCGGAATTGTCATGCGGCATGTCGAAAACATGGATGCCATTCGAAACTTTTATACACAGGTATTGGGGATGCGGGTAATGTGGCAGGATCCCAAAACGGGTTCAACGGGTTTGCAAGCAGGAGTTTAATTTCGAATCGCCCGATGTCTATGCTGCCCATCGAATGATGAACAATAGCGGTATTGCAGCAGGCGAGATTCGATGCTTTGATGATGGTTCGGCGTTATTTCATTTTCAGGACCCGGATGGTTATACGCTTATGATCTGGGGATGCAATCAGGTGAAATTGGAGTAGCGAAGGGAATATTCGATACACGGCAAGGGATCGTGACGGCAACCGGAGGTTGCGGGGACTCTGCAACTACAGCGGTCTTTACTTTTCGCACGGGGTCAACTAATAATGACGTATACATTCCTGAGAGGTTGTTGCTTAGCTATGATTTTTGGAGAGAAGTTAAAGACGGAAAGGAAGAAGAAGGAGTGGTCGCAAGAGGATTTGGCGGCGAAGCTGTTTGTCAGTCGACAGTCTGTTTCGAAATGGGAGAATGGCCAGAACTATCCGAGCATTGAAGTCATCATTAACATTAGCGACCTCTTTGGCGTAACGATTGATGAATTGTTGAGAAGCGATGAGGAGCTGACCAAAAAAGTGATAAGCGATAGTAAGAAGCTGGCCTATCCAAGACTAAAAGTACTATTCGATGTTTTGTTTCTGGTCGGTGTTGCTTTGCTTGTGATAAAACTGGGCGTCCTCCTGTTGAACAAAGTAACTCCATGGGATATTGCCTTGTTCGGCGGGAAGTTTCTGTGGAATTTTGGATCGTTAATTCTGATGGTCGGCGCAGGAATCGGTTCCGGTATCCTCAAGGAAAAATATAAACAAGACTAATCGACCAACAATAATAAGCCATGTTTTATTGGCTATTCCGTCAAAAATGGAGGGCAGAAACGAAATAGCCAGTGAAATCGCTGGCTATTTCGCGGTAAAGCCCGATTATGGGGCCATTTCGTCAGAATAGCCAGTGATTTCACTGGATATTTGTGGCGAGTGGAGCGAAAACAGGCGAATAAGCCATTTTTTATGGGCTATTTCGGACTGCGCTGCCGATCAATCTTCGAACTCGACGTTGTGGTACACTTGCTGCACATCTTCGAGGTCTTCCAGGACGTCGATCAGCTTCTCGAATTGGGGCTGCGCATCGGCCGGCAGCGTAACGTAAGTCTGCGGCAGCATGACGATTTCCGCTGTCGTAAATTCGGTAATACCCGCGTCGCGGAACACTTCCTGCACGAGATGGAACTGATCCGGCTCCGCATAGACGATCACTTCCTCGTCTTCCTCGACGATGTCGCGTATGCCGGCATCCGCCGCGAGCAGCAGCTCCATTACTTCGTCGGTCGACTTGCCTTCGATGCCGAACACGGCGGTCGAGTCGAACATATAGGCGACCGAACCGTTAACCCCCATGTTGCCGCCGTTCTTGTTGAACGCGGAACGAACGTCGGAGGCGGTGCGGTTGACGTTGTTGGTCAGCGCGTCGATGATAACCATCGAGCCGTTCGGCCCGAAGCCTTCGTAACGAAGCTCGACGTAGGTTTCGTCGCCGCTTCCTTTCGCTTTCTCCAGCGCGCGATCGATGATCGCTTTTGGCACGTTGTACGTTTTGGCCCGTTCGAGAACTACCTTCAAAGCCCGGTTCGATTCCGGATCAGGCTCTCCCTTTTTGGCCGCTACGTAGATCTCAACGCCGAATTTGGCGTAGACGCGGCTTGTGTTGGCGTCTTTCGAAGCTTTCTTTTCCTTGATATTGTTCCATTTGCGTCCCATGACACGATTCCTTTCCCTTGTGCAGATTCCTGTCGAACAGGCTCTCCTTATACTCTAACCAAGATTCGGGCAGAAGAAAAGGGCACACCGGGTCTGGTGCGGATAAACTCATGATTTAGCGGGAAATCGGATTTATGAGCCGGCGCCGCGGCGAAGCGATAATCCTACGGCTCCGCCCGCGGCATTTGCGCATAAATCGATTCGGTATACCGGGTGATCGCTTCATCGTATGCCGGGTACCGGTAGCCGAGATTGGCCGCCACCGCTTTCGCGTATTTTCGAAACAGCGCAAAACAAGCGAACAAAGACTGCCACATCGCCGGATAGCCGTTCATGCCGTAGGTGGACAATAACGTCGCCCAATCCTCCGCTGGAAGGTAGCGGTCGATGAATTTGTAGTTTTTGCCTACGCTGAAGGTGTATCCGCGTTCCGATCCGATGTGCCACGCCATCATGCGGAGCAGGTTGGGCCGGGCAATGTCGTGCAGATGGTCTGCCGCGAACAGGATTTCTTGTCTCGCCAATCCTTTGGCGACGTACGTGGACACCATCCAAAATTCATTGCAGCAATCGTCGAAGGCTCCCGCAGTCGGCTGCTGAATCCAGTACTGCCGGTCGCTCGCGCGCACCTCATGACGGACGAGGCCGTCTTTATCCAGCAGAAGCTCCGCCAACCCGTCGCTTTTGTCCCAGTACACCTCGACTTCATTTATTGGAATCAGCGTCAGGTCCAATTTGCGGCCGTCTTCGAAGAGCATGAGATAGGAGAACCAATTGCCCAGCTCGGGCGGGAACAGCTCCATCGCTTCCGGTTTCTGCACCATCAGGCGTTTGCCGAAACGATCCAGCCACCGATCATTCGCTTTGAAAGCTTCCAGATCCGTCACAAAATAAGCGATATCGAAATCCTGAAAGGAATCCGGGACGATGTTGGCGTTCGTGCGCGATCCTTCCAGCGTAACCAGCCGGATGCGTTCGTCTTCCCTGGCAAAATCAATTACGAGTTTCATCATTTCCTGTTCGGTTCGCAACGGTTGTGTCCTCCATATAGCCACTGGCCTGTTTGGTCCATTATACGAAAAGAAGCCGGGAAACGTCTCGCATGGAGTCGTTTCCCGTTTTCATTCCGCCGTGCGATTGACAAATGAAAGCCGGATTTCAATAATGGATAGCAAAGGTTCATGGAGAGGAATATCGCGATGACACTCGGTTTGGACAAAAACAACCCGTCTCCGCTCTACGTTCAGGCGCGCGATTGGATCAAAAGCCGGATTGCGGCCGGAGAGTGGCAGGAAAACGGCAAGCTGCCGAACGAAGACGAGCTGGCCGTCACGCTGGGCATAAGCCGCGGCACGCTGAAACAGGCGATCCGGAAGCTGATCGAGGAAGCGGTGCTCGTGCAAATCCAGGGCAAAGGCACGTTCGTGGTCGGCAAGCCGCTCGAACAGCCGCTTGCCGAGCGGCTCGTTTCGGTTGCCGAGGCGCTTGAGGAAGATCACAGGCGCTTCACCACGCGGCTGCTGCGAATCGAAACGACCGAAGCGGGCGAATACGCCGGCTTGCTGAATCTCGAGCCGAACGCGCCCGTTTATGCGCTGCAACGGCTGCGGTATGTGGACAATACGCCCGCCGTGTATATGGAGAACTATTTGCCGGTGGCGTTGTTCCCCGATCTGGACAAGCAAAATTTCGCGGAGACGACGTTATTTCGGATCATCGAAGCTCACTATGGCCGCAAGATCGATTGGGGCAAACGTTCGTTTGAGGCCAAAGCGACAGGGGCCGCGATCGCGGACAAGCTCGGCGTCAAAAAAGGCACTCCCGTTACGTTTCTCGAGCAAACGACGTATACGGCCGGGAACGAGCCGCTGGAATATTCGCAAGTCTGGATTCGCAACGACTGCATCAAACTTACGTCCATTTTGAAACGGTATTGACGATAGAAGATGGCCGGTTGACCCTACATGGACACCCCCAAAAGCTGCGAACGATCGACGGCAACGTCAGCGTTCCGGCTTCTTTTTTTTGCCTGCCGATGCGTTTGATTGACGGGGACGACCCTAGTGAACTATACTGGGATTACTATATATACGTATATGTACGTATATTTGAAATAAGCAGACGGGAGGACCGTTCGATGAAACCGAAGATTGTCGTTACCGGCAGCTACAATGTCGGTCTTGTGATGAAGACCGGCAAGCTTCCCGTTTGGGGGGAGACGGGGCTGGCCGAAGGCTTCAGCGAAGGGCCGGGAGGCAAAGGGTCCAATCAGGCGGTGGCCGTGGCCAGGCTTGGCGGCCGCTCCTGTTTTGTCGGGTGCGTGGGCAGGGATCGTTATGGCGATCAGGCGCTGGAAATGCTCACCGCGGAACGAGTGGACATTGCCGCCGTGAAGCGGACGGAGCTGGCAAAGACGGGCGCGGGGTTCGTGATTTTGAATCGCAGCGGCGACAATTGCATTCTGGTCGACCCGGGTGCGAATCGCTGCATGACGCCCGACGATATCGACGCGATTGCTTCCGTCTACGAAGGGGCGGCTTTTGCGCTGTTTCAACTGGAAATGGACAAGGCCACCGTGCTCCATGCGATGAAGACGGCCGCGGCCAAAGGGGCGCGCGTCATTCTGAACCCGGCGCCTGCGCTTCCGGATATCGAAGCGTTGCTCCGGCACGCAACGATCGTGACGCCGAACGAATCCGAGTTGAAAACGATATCCGGCATCGACGCTTCCGTTTCGATCGAGCCCCAGTACATTGTCGAATTGGCGCAAGCGCTGCTGGACCATGGACCCGATGCGGTCGTGGTGACACGCGGGGAAGATGGTGCAACAATCGTTCGGCGGCACGAGGTCATCCACATTCGGCCCCCCAAGGTCGAACCCGTCGACACGACGGGAGCCGGCGATTCGTTCAGCGCCGCGCTGGCCGTCGCTCTCGGGGAAGGACAAACGCTGGAGGAGGCCGCCCGTTTTGCGTGTTTCGTCGGCGCCTACACCGTAACCGGCAGGGAAGTCATCCCGGCGCTGCCGACAAGGGAGCAGGTCGAAGCGTTTATACAAGCGAAGGCGGGAGAATATCAAAACGGAGAAGGGCGGCAACGATAATGTCGACACAGTATTTGCCCGGGGCGCACAAGCGGGGCAGTTTTTTGCGGTACGATACGGCGGTGATGCTCAAGCGATTTTATTTGGTCGAAAGGCAGCTGGTCATCAGTCAGGCGGGATGGATTCCCGGGCTGCCGTCTTTCGAAGCCAAGACGCTGTCGCCCCACATGTTGTGGCAGGACGCGCAGAATGCGAACTCGCTCCGGGAGCGGGTGTTTGAGCTGCGTTTCCCCAATCGCATGCTGGAGGTCGGCGACGATCAGGTGCTGATCGATCTCGTGCGGCATTCTTGCGCCGCGCCTAACGGTTATGCGTTTCTGACCGCCATGGCGACCGTGTGGAAACCGGCCTTGTTGGCGGCTTATCGGGAGTACCTGGATCTGGCTGACGAGATCGGCGACGGGCCTACGTATCGCTTCCTCCAATTGGCCGCTCGGGAGAAGGAGGAGCAGATTGGCCTGCTGAAGCAATTGATCCCCACCTGCGAAGAAGCGGATGAAGCAGGGAAACGTTTGGCGGAAGCGTGGCTGGCGGATTTGGCAATGAAGTTCCAGGAAGCGGGCGGCCTTTCGTTGGACCGGCCGGTCCCCGTTCAACTGGCGGCGGACGCAGCATTCTCTCCTGCCGAGGTGCCTCGAAGGGGCGGGGCGTTTCAGCACGTAAGATTTTATTGGCCCGACATCGTCGATGATGCGTTTCCGTACGGGGAGGGGCTGCAGCTGCAGATGAGGAGCGCCGTCAGCCATTTTAACGAGGTGTGGGCCGTGGAGAATGCCGGGTTTCTGATTCATGCCTTGGCCGAACAACTGGAGTGGGAGTTCATTGTCGATGCGTCCCGCTGGATTTACGACGAGAGCCGGCACTGCCGAATGGGCTACGACCGCTTGAAATCGTGGGGCTTCGAGGACCACGAGCTACCGCTGGGCACTTATATTTACGACAGCTGCCGGGGGCAGGACCTGTTGTACCGGCTGGGCATGCTCTTTCATTTCGAATCGAAGAACATCGGCAAAAAAATCGAACGGATCAAAAGCTTCGGCCAAATGAACGACCGGCTTAGCCAGCACGACATGGATTTCGACTGGGCGGACGAAACGATCCATACTAGCTATGGAACGAAGTGGCTGGCGAAGCTGCTCGAGCATCGGAAGCAGGAAACGAGCACGAGCGATTTTTTCGACATCAAGCGCGTGTGCGAGCAGTTGGTCGACAAGCAGGTGCAAACCGCGACGGAAGCGGAAATTGTTGCCATCAAGCGGATCGCGGGCCATATGCTGAGCAAGGTAAGCGGGTAACGCGTCCGCGGGGCGGGGAACGCCGCTATCCGGCGTGGTCGACAGACACGGCGACCCCGCCTCTTTTGCCCCCGTGCTCGACATATTCGTGCGCCTCCACGATCCGTTCCAGCGGGAAGGTGCGGTCGACAACGGGTTTGACATGTCCCGCCTCGATGATGGTTTTGAGCTTCGCCAGACGCTCCGCTTTCAACTCCAATTTGCCATCGTCGATGGAGATGCACTTGCCGCCCGGCTGAAGCGCTTGGCGGCATCGTTCTTTCAGAGGGGATTGTTTGGCTTTGCCCGCCGTATCGAGCATCAGGTCATACCGGCCGATGAGGGCGTCGGGATCGTCCCGGGTGTAGTCGATCACACGATCGGCTCCCAACGAGTGGACGAAAGCCAGGTTCCGCGTGCTGCAAATTCCGGTCACTTCGGCGCCGTAATGGCGGGCCAACTGAACGGCCATCGTCCCGGACGTTCCCGAAGCCCCGTATACAAGCACGCGTTGCCCGCGCTGAAGCCGGCCTTCCTCGATGCGCTGCAGCGCAAGCAGTCCACCGTACGCGGCGCTGGTCGCTTCTTCGTAGCTGATATTCGTTGGCATCAGCGACAGGCAGCCGTTCATGGAGTCGGTTTCTTTCATGCATTTGTACTGAGCATAGGCACCAAGCCCGAACCCGGTCACCCCGTATACCCGATCCCCCGCCTGAAACCGGCGGATGCTTGCGCCTACGGATTCGACCTCTCCCGCCAGCACCATACCGATGACGGATTTCCGCGGTTTGGTGATGCCGAGAACCAGCCGCATCGGCAGCAGGAACCGGAGCGGCAGCCGGGAGCCGCGAATATAGGTGTCGCTCGCGGTTACCGCGGTGGCGCGGATTTTGATGCACACTTCATCGTGCCGGGGAGAAGGTTTGGTCACTTCCTGCAGTTGAAGCACGTCCGGCGGGCCGTATTTGGGGCATACTACCGCTTTCATAGGGTCAAATCCTTTCGATTCGCGATGTGGAATCCCCGCACCAGAAGGAAGGCGCCGGCAAAAAATTCGAAGGGGACGTACGGGATGGCAAGCGCGAGCAATACGGGAGGCACAGAAGCAGCGAACGCCGCCCATACCGAACCGACGAGCACGAACGGAACGGCAACCAGCCCCCACAACGATAACCATGCGGGAACGATGCCGGATCGATACAGCAAGTAGTAGAAGAACGTCGCCCCGAGGCCGAACGGCATCATATGAACGCGGTATGTAAAATCTTTGGCCGCCAGCGCCAGGTTGGCCAACGTTTCAAGGGAGGGGTCCCCGGAGGCGATGTATTCCCGGCTGATGTGCAGGAGGGCGAAGACGGCGATTTTGCTGACGACAAGGATGCCGGCCTCAAGGATGTAGAAGCCGAGCGCGACCAGCGCCAGCGGCTTGTTCCGCTGCCCGACTGCCGCATACAGAACGGCTGCCAATGCAATAATGCCAAGCGCCGTCACGATATCGCCGGCAATGCCCGCTTGCACGAAAGCCGCATGGCCCGCGAAACGGCGCATCGTTCCGGCAATATCGCCCTGTACCACAAAGGGATTCAGGAACAGGGCTCCGCTGACCAGCGAAGTAATGGCTTGCAGCAGCAAAGCCGCTCCCAAAGCGCGCGACATCGGGGTTCTGATGGCAACCGTCCTCCTGACTGGCGGGGCAAAAGGATTGTCTTTTGCCCGTTCGTTAATTATACTCTACAGTGTAAATAGCTAATTCGTCAACATTTAATTACACTGTACCGTATAGTTTAGTTAACGACATTCGGAGAGGGTTGAACGGGATATGGATAGCCAGCCAACAGCCAAAAAAAGAGACACCAGCCGAAAGCGGGAAACGATCCTGAACGGGGCGATCCGGGTGTTTACCGAAACGGGGTACGACAATGCCAGCATGGACCGGATCGCCGCGATCGCCGGCGTATCCAAGCGTACGGTGTACAACCATTTCGCGAGCAAAGAAAATTTGTTCCAGGAGGTCGTTGCCGGGTTTCTCGCCGAGCAGCACGTGCTGAAGCAAATCGACTACGATCCGGCGCAATCGTTGGAGGCGCAGTTGACCGCTTTTGCCCGGGCCGAGCTGTTCCTGATCAATAGTCCTTCCCGGCTCGGTTTGTCGCGGGTGCTGACTTCCGTCTTCATCCGGGACATCGAATATGCGAGAACGACAAGGGCGAAGTACGCCTCCCCCCACGAGCCGTTCGTCAAATGGCTGCTCGCCGCGCACGCGGACAACAAGCTGCAGATCGACAACCCCGCCCTCGCCGCTATGGTGTTTTACGCCATGATCGAAGGCGCGCTCACGTGGCCCGCCCTGTTCCAGCAAACGATCATCACGGATCGCGTCAAACCGCTGATGGATGAGCTGCTTGCCACTTTCATCAGCCGCTATCGCAAATGATCCCCCGCACTTTCGCGTTCTAAAAAGTAGGCGGCGACGTTACGGCGAGCAGCGTGGTTTCCCCTTTCCACGCGTTCCGGTAGCTGTGGGGGACGGTGGCATCGTAGTAGATGCAGTCGCCCTGCTCCAGCAGGTGGCGTTCGTTGCCGAGCGTAAACTCAAGCCGGCCGGACATGACCATCAGAAACTCATCGCCTTCGCTATGGCCGACGCCGACAACGCCGGACGACGCGCTTTCCTCCAGCACGCCCCAGATCGGGCCCATCCGGTGGCCGCTCCCTTGGCTTAACGCATACCACGTCAGCCGCGAGCCCTCCGAATGAACCAGCGCTTTCCGCTCGTTTCGGCGGACGACGACACGCTTCTCTTCCTCTCCGAATAAATCGGTAAAATTCACCTTGAGCGCATTGGCGATCCGTTTCAGCACGCTGATGGAAGGGTTGCCCTTGTCCCGTTCGATCTCGCTGAGGAAAGAGACGGACACGGAAGCGGCCGCCGCCACTTCCTGCAGTTTCAACTGCTGTTTGAGCCGGATGCCGCGAATGCGTTCTCCCATGGCTTGCATCGGAATGACCTCCTTCACCTCTCATTTCGCCAGCAGCGAAATTTATCTCAAGTATAGGGGCTAAGCCCGTGCTGCGCAAGGGTTTGCGCAAGGCGCCATTTCGCCATAAAAGTGTTGTTTTCCGCGGTTTCCGGCACCATAATTTGGTGAAGGACGCCATTTCGCCGATTTCGTTTCCACCGAAATTTCGGGGCGTCCCAGCGAAATGACAGGGAGGCGGAACGCCGCATGACGGACACGATAGCCATATCGCAGCACGAGGCAGTCGGATGGATCGAAATTGATCGGGAGCAGAAGGCGAATGCGCTGAATCTGGACAGTTTGAAGGCGCTGGACCAGGCCATTGAAGTGTACAGAAACGACGAATCCGTACGCTGTATCGTGATTACCGGCAAGGGAGGCAAGGCGTTCTGCGCCGGCGCCGATATCGCCTATTATGTCGACATCGAGCCGCTGCAGGCGCTCGCTTTCATGCAGTACGCCCAAACCGTGCTGGCCAAATTGGAGGAGTTGCCGAAGCCGGTCATCGCCGCCGTCAACGGGTATGCGCTCGGCGGCGGCATGGAGCTGAGCCTGGCGTGCGATATCCGCATCGCTTCGGAGAACGCCATCTTCGGTTTGCCGGAGGTGAACCTCGGCTTGTTCCCGGGCTGGGGCGGCACGCAGCGTTTGCCGCGCGCGGTCGGGCTATCGGTCGCGAAGACGATGATCCTGACCGGCTCGCGAATCTCCGCGTCCAAAGCGGAGCAGATCGGGCTTGTCGCCGGCGTCGTTCCGCCGTCGGAGCTTCGCGCGCATGCGGCCGGCATCGCCCGCCAGTTGGCGGACAAATCGCCAACCTCGCTGATGCTGGCCAAACAAGCGATCAACCGCGCGTACGACACCGATCTTCGCACCGGTCAGCAGCTGGAAGCGGTCCAATTGGCGCTTGTTTATTCCGGCCGGGATGCGCAGGAAGGCATAAACGCTTTTATGGAAAACAGAAAACCACAGTATACGGGAGCGTGAGCGGGATGAATAAAAAACCGGTCGTAACCGCGGATGAGGCGGTTGCGGTCATCCAATCGGGATGGACGGTCAGCCTGGAAGGCGGGTCGGGCGGTCTGAGCGAGCCGGAGCAGCTGTTCGTGGCGCTGGAGAAACGGTTTCTCGCAACGGGCTCGCCGCGCAGTCTGACGTTCGTTCACTCGAACGGGATGGGCAACGGCAAGGACAAATCGATCGCCCACATCGCGCATGAAGGGCTGGTCAAACGAATCATCGGCGGCCATTACGGCATGACGCCGCTTGTCGGCGAATTCGCGGCCAACGACAAGTGCGAGGCCTACAACTTCCCGCAAGGCGTCATTGCGCAGTTGTACCGGGAAATTGCCGGCCGGCGCCCGGGGCTTGTGACGCATGTCGGGCTGCATACGTTCGTCGATCCGCGGCTTGAAGGCGGCAAGCTGAACCGCGTGACGACGGAGGAGCTGGTGGAGCTGACGGAACGCGGCGGCAAGCCGTATTTGTTTTATCCGTCCCTGCATCTTGATGCGGTGTTCCTGCGGGGTACGACCGCCGACGAATACGGCAACATTTCCTGCGAGGAGGAAGCGGCGTATTTGAACGGGCTTGCGGCGGCGCAGGCGGTCAAAGCGTGCGGCGGCATCGTCATCGCGCAAGTGAAGCGAATCGCCAAAGCGGGGACGCTCGACAGCCGAACGGTGAAAATTCCCGGCATTTTCGTCGACTATCTGGTGGTGGACGGCGGTCAGACGCAAACGTACGCGCACGCGTACGATCCCTCCCTGAACGGATCGCTCAAGGCGCCGGAGCCGAAGCTTGGCGAGCTGCCGCTGGACGAGCGCAAAATCGTTTGCCGCAGGGCGGCGATGGAGCTGCGCCGGGGCGCTGTGGTCAATCTCGGCTACGGGATGTCGGCGGACGTCGCCACGGTTGCGGCGGAGGAAGGCATCGGCGAGTCGTTGACGTTTGCCGTCGAGCAAGGCGCGATCGGCGGCGTGCCGATCTCCGGCATCCTGTTCGGCACCGCGATCAATCCGCAGGCAGTGCTGGATGCGCCGGCGCAGTTCGATTTTTTTGACAGCGGCAGGCTCGATATCAGCTTCCTCGGCATGGCGCAGATGAACGCCGCGGGAGACGTCAACGTCAGCAAGTTCGGACCGCGCATCGTCGGCTGCGGCGGCTTCATCAATATTACGCAAAATTCGAAAAAAGTCGTCTTTTGCTTCAGTTTTACGGCAGGCGGGCTGAAGATCGGAACGGAACAGGGCAGGCTGCGCATCGAGCAGGAAGGCAAACACAAGAAGTTTGTGCCGCAGATCGACCAGGTGACGTTTGCGGCCAGGATGGCGCTGCAGAGCGGGCAGGAAATATTGTATGTCACGGAACGGGCCGTATTCGACTTGACGCCGGACGGCATTCGGCTGATCGAAATTGCGCCCGGCGTCGATCTGGAGAAGGACGTGCTGGGGCAAATGGATGTCGTTCCGCTTGTTTCGCCATCGCTGAAGCTGATGGACGCGGCGATATTCAGGGACGAGCCGCTCGGTCTTGCCGAACGGCTGGTCGGCATCGAGGACGATGCGCGATGAACAATTACGATGAGTCGGCGCGCCGGGTGCCCGTTTCGTACGAGGTGGACGTGGTTGTAGCGGGAGGGGGAGCAACGGGGGTTGCGGCGGCGATCGGCGCAGCGCGCGCGGGGCTGCGGGTCATGCTAATCGAAAATTATGGGTTTTGCGGCGGCATGGCGACCGCCGGCATGTCCGGCACGATATGCGGCTTGTTCACATCGGCGAAGTCCGGCAAGATCCGGCAGCTGGTGTATGGGTTCGCCGACGAGTTTTATCGCGGCCTGCAGCGGCGGGGCGGCGTGTCGGACCCGTTCCCGTTCGGCGACACGGCGCTGGTCGTCCATGACCCTCAGGTATGGAAGGAGGTTGCGGACGATATGCTGGCGGAAGCCGGCGTTATGATCCTGTACCATTCGCGCGTCGTTGGCGTCGTCCGGGAAGGGCGGACCGTGCAAGGCGTTCTCGTGGAAAACAAAAACGGCCGGCACGCCATCATGGCCAAACGCGTTGTCGACGCCACCGGCGACGGCGACGTGTGCATGTGGGCGGGAGCGCCGTTTTCATTCGGCAAAAACGGGGCGGTGCAGTATGCCACGATGGTGTTCCGCATGAACCATGTCGATGTGGCAAAGGCGCTCGGCCACGACAGGCATCGGCTGGAGGCCTGGATCGACGAGGCGGAGCGGGCCGGCTATGATTTGCCGCGCAAACATATTTATTTGCTGCCTTCTCCCCGGCCGGGGGAAGTGATGTGCAATGTGACCCGGATTACCAAACCGAACGGAGAGCCGATCGACGCGACCAAGGCGGAGGATCTGACGATCGGGGAGCAGCGCGGGCGCAAGCAGGTGCGGGAGTACGAGCGGTTTCTGCGCCGCTATGTGCCCGGGTTCGAGTCGGCGATGCTGAACGACGTTGCGCCGCAGCTCGGCATCCGCCAAAGCCGCACGATCGCGGGGGAGGCCACGCTGACGAACGACGACGTGTTTCAGGCGCGGAAGAGCGCGCATGCGGTCGCCAGCAGCGCGTGGTGCATCGAAGCGCACGGCCGGGACGGGATCTTCATGTTCTACCTCGACAACGATTATTACGACATTCCCTACGAAACGTTGATCCCGCGGCAGGTGGAAAATGTAATTACCGCCGGGCGCACGCTTAGCGCCGAGCATGAGGCGCTTGCGTCAGCCCGGGTGACGGCCCAATGCTTCCTGACGGGGTATGCGGCCGGCGTTGCCAGCGGATTGTCGCTGCGCCATCAGGTCGGTTACGACCGGGTCGATGCGGCGGAGCTGAAGGAGCTGCTGCATGTATTCGGGTAGCACGCAAGCGATCATGATTGCAAGCAAGCTTGCGTTCGCGATGATGAACCTCGGTCCGAAACTACCCGGTTTTTCAGGTAGTTCCGAAAAGCGCCCGGTATTGATATGATGGGATTGTGCCGTTTCCGGGCGGGCGGACCGGAAATGCCCGCCCGAACCGGCACCCGGACGAGGAGGCGAACCGCGATGGAAGAGACGATTCGCGTATTTATTTGCGAGGACGACCCGGTGTTCCGGCGGCTGCTGGCGAAACGGTTGGCGCGCGAGCCCGATCTTGCCGTTGTCGGCGACGCCGACGGCAAGGAAACGCTGCTGGCCGCCATGCGTTCGGTTTCGTTCGACGTGCTGCTGCTCGATTTGAATTTGACCGACAAAAATATGGAAGGGCTCGAAATCGCCCTCGAGCTGCGAGGCGGCGGGACCGGCGAGCACGGTCCGCTGCCGAAGATCATTGTCCTCTCCTCCGTGGAGGAGGAGGAAATCGTTGCGCATACGCTCGGCTTCGGGCGGGTCGCCAATTACATCACGAAGGAATTTACCGACGATATCCCGTCTGCCGTTCGCGATGCGTTTCGCGGGCGATCGGGCATCCACCATTCCGCGGCCGGCATGGTGCTGAACGCGCTCGGTTCGCAGCAGGAGCGCGAACTGCGCAAAAAAATTACCCCGAAACAGGTGCAAATCCTGAAGCTGCAAGCAGCCGGCTACAGCCGCAAGGAAATTGCCGACCTGCTGTTCTACAGCGAATATACGATCAACAACGAACTGTGCAAAGTATCTTCCGTGCTGAAAGGGAAATTTCCTTACCTCGAATGGCTGCGGCTCAAAAAGCACAACTCCAGGGAAATTTTGCAGCTTGCCAAGCAGCTTCATATCATTTGATCGGTCGGAGAAGACGCCATGCTGCTGTTATGCTTCATCCTCGTACTCGTTTCCGTGCTCCTGCTTCGCTTCAACCCGAACCGGCAGGACGTGCGCTGGCTCGTGTTTTTTCTGCTGGCCTGGGCGCTCGGGGCGCTCGGCTATTTCCTCGAACAGGAGGTTACGCCGCCGGAAGCGTCTTACGCCTTCTGGTACAGTGTTCGCATGTGGCTGAAGCTGCTCAGCGATTCCGCCTCGCCTTACGCGTTCCTGCTCTTCGCGATCGTCTATGCCGATGCGGCGAAAGGACGCTGGAGGAGGTTATGGGCGTTCGTGCTGCCGCTGCCTCCCCTCTACGTTTATTACCTCATGCCCAAACATGCCGTCGGGGAAAGCTACAACATCCTTTCGGTCTACTTCGTGCCCTACTATGCGGCCGGATTCGTCCTGCTGCTCGCCGCCTGGATTCGCGAGCGGAACCGGACGAGGAAGCGGGAGCGGCTGGCGACCGCCGCGCTCATCGTTCCGCCGGTGCTGGCTTATACCTGGTCGGACAATTACGTCAAAGCGATCTGGTCGTTTCACTATTACCGCTATGTGCCGTTATTGATTTCGGCCGTGCTGTTTCTGTTCGTCTTCGCGCTTCTGGCGTCAAAGCACGGCGTGCTGGGCGTCCGGCTTATTCTGCGCAGGCAGATCGCGGACCAGACGCGGCGGGGGATCGCCTCGGGGACGATGATGATCAACCATGCGCTCAAAAATCATTTGACCAACATCGAGCTGCTCGCCCGCGATGCGCTTCATTCGGGCGACGGTCCCGATGCGGGGGAAAATATGGCGCTCGTGCTGGCCGAAGCGAACCAGATGAAACGGCTCATCGTGCAGATCCAGAAGCAGGTAGAGGACATTCGTCTGACCGTTGCGTTTTGTGACGTTGCCGCATTGGTGCGGGCGGCTGCGGCTGCGCACCAGCTTGCCCTTGCCAAAAAAGGCATCCGGCTGTCGCTCGATATCCCGGCCGGGGCCGATCTGACGCTGTGGGCAGATCCGGTTCATTTGCAAGAGGTGTTCGGCAACCTGATCCGCAACGCGGTGGAAGCGATTCAGGCGGAAGGCGGCGTCATTCACATCCGCCTGTTCGAGCCGGCCGGCGAGATCGAAATCCGGATAGCCGACAACGGCCCCGGGATCGCCGCAACGGATGCGGACAACATCTTCGATTCGTTCTTCTCGACCAAAGCAAGGACCGACAATTTCGGGCTCGGCCTTTCTTATTGCAGCGCCGTCGTCCAGAAGCACGCCGGCACGCTCGAGGCGCACAGCCGGCCCGGCGAAGGGGCGACCTTCGTCGTCCGGCTGCCCAAGCGGAAGCGCCTTCCGGCGGGGCGAACGACATGAAATTTCGAGTAGTTCGTTAGTCCCCCCTGTCTGGTATGATCGAAAACGATGGGGAGGGGCCGTGATGAAGATCGCCAACGCGGCTGTTGACGCGGCCGAAATCGTACATGCTTTGCAAATCCGTTATTTGCTCTCCGATCCGGAAGTGGCCAAAGTGGCCAAAATCGAAGACCTGGCCGCCGTGCGCCATTCGATTCCGCGTCGGACCTGCCTGATTGCCGAGCATCGCGGCGTTGCGCTCGGAGCGATAAGGGCGCAGGACCGGGGCGGCTTCGTGTATATCGATGCGCTGTGGGTGCCCGATTTTGTCAGGCGGCTGCCGCTGTGCGCCTTGCTGCTGCTTGAGCTCGAGACGCGCTTCGCGCCGAAGCGGACCTATCAGCTCCGGGCCATACATGGCGACGCCCGCTGCCATAACGCCTATGTCCGGGCGGCGTACGCCCCGGTTTACGAAGAACGGCGGGCGGATGGGCTGCTTCTTCGTTTGTATGAGAAAATTGCTTTGTGAAAATTGGAACTACAGCCATTTTCGAGTAGTTTTTTTCCCGGCTGCCTCTGCTATCATCGGGTTGAAATTCGAATCCGGAAGGGAGCAAGATGATGGCAGCGAATAAAAGCATTCGCCGGCACGCCCGATGGTGGTTGGGCCTGTTCGTTTTATGGCTGTCGCTGGCGCCGGCCGCAGCGCAGGCGGCGCCGCTTTTTCAGAGCATGAGCGTATTCCCGGCGGGCACACAGCCGCACAGCGTCGCTTACGGCGACTTTGACGGGGATGGGAACCAGGATGTGTGCATCGCGAATTTGGCCGCGAATACGGTTTCCGTCTTATTGGGCTACGGGGACGGCACGTTCCAGGCGAAAGTCGACTACAACGTCGGCACGAACCCGTCCGCCATTGCGGTGGGCTTATTCGACGGGGACGTTTACCCGGATCTGGTCGTCGCCAACACGGGAGGGGCAAACATTTCCGTCCTGCTCGGCAAAGGCGACGGGACGTTCAAATCGGCTGCCGGCTACTCAGCCGGAGCGGGTTCGGCCCCGCTCGCCGTCGCGGTCGGCTCGTTCAACGGCGATGCCAGCCTCGACCTGGCCGTCACAAGCAACACGAATACGGTCAACATTTTATTCGGCAACGGGCAAGGGGCTTTCACGTTCCAGCAAAGCTATGCGACAGGGACCACGCCGCAGTCGATGGCGATCGGCGATTTTAACGAGGACCATATACAGGATATCGTGACGGCCAATTATACGTCCTCGGACCTTTCCTTGCTGCTCGGCGTTGGGGACGGCACCTTCGGCGCCGCAACGACGGTGCCGCTTCAACACAACCCGGTATCGGTCGCGGCGGGCAATTTCGACGGCAACGCGGGAGCCGATATTGCGGTAGGCGCCTTGCAGTCCGTTTCGATATTGCCGGGCAACGGCCTGGGCCAATTCGGCGCCGAAATGGCCAATAGCCTATCCGGTGCCGTCTACTCCGTTGTGTCCGCCGATTTTGACAACGATGGCGTCGCGGATTTGGCCGGGGTCGATTATTACAGCCATACGGCGATGTTCTGGCAAGGAAGCGGAGGCGGCGCGCTGCAGAATCCGGCGTATTACGCGGTCAATTCGAAGCCGATCGCCGCCGTTTCGGCCGACTTCGACAACGACGGCAGCGCCGACCTGTTCGTCGTCAACGAAAATTCGAACGATGCCACCGTACTGATCGGCAACGGTGACGGCACGTTCCAGTCTCCGGTCGCATACCCGTCCGGGGGATCCCCGACCGCCCTGGTATCGGCGGATTTCAACGGCGACGGTTTTCCGGATCTGGCGGTGGCCGACGGAACCTACCAACAGGTCGAATTGTTGCTTGGCGATGGGGACGGTTCCTACACGCACACCTCCTATTCGACCGTCGGAAGCGGCGCGAGCGCGGTCGGCGTCGGACATTTCAATGGCGACTCCTTTCCCGACCTGGTTGTCGTGAACACGGCGAACGATAACGTTTCCGTTCTGCTCGGTTACGGAGACGGCAATTTCGCGCCTAAAAGCAATTACTCGCTGCTGCTGGGCGGCTCGAATGCCGAATCGATCGCCGTCGGCGACTTCAACGGCGACGGGTACGACGATTTTGCCGTCACAAGCCGGACTTATCACACGATAGAAGTTTATTTCGCGAACGCAAGCGGGACCGGCGCATTTGCCTATAGCGCCAATTACATGGTCGGCATGAACCCTGCCGCGGTTATCGCCAAAGACTTTAACGGCGACAGCCTGTTGGATTTGGCGGTGGCGAACCACGATTCGAATGACGTTTCGATTCTGCTCGGCGCCGCGAACGGCACTTTCGGAAGCGCCGCTTCCTTCGCTTCCGGCAGCGGACCGTCCGCGCTGGTCGGCGGGCTGTTCAACGGCGACGCGATTCCCGATCTGGCCGTGACGGACAGCGGTTCGGACAGGGTGTCTCTGCTGCCGGGCAACGGGGACGGCACGTTCGGCGCTGCCGTTGCCGCATCCGTCGGCACGAACCCCGTCTTCCTCGCCGCAGGAGATTGGGATGGCGCCGGGGGGCTCGATTTGGCTGTCGCGAACAAAGGGAACAACACCGTTTCGATCCTGACCGGCAACAACGATGGCACCTTTACCGCCGCGGACCCGATTTTTACCGGCAAATTTTCCGCTCCGGCGGCGGTGGCGGCCGTTGATTTCGACGGGCAGCAGCATGTCGGGCTCGTTGTTGCGGAGAACAACTGGAAACGTTTATCGGTGTACAAGCCGCTTCCTTACCGGGGAACGATTCAGCTGCAATCTTCTTCATACAGCGTGAACGAAAATGACGGCAGCGTCGCCATAACGGTCACCCGTACGGGAGGGAGCGGCGTCGCCAGCGCCTTGTACGGAACCTCCGGCGGCACGGCGACGGCGGGGGTCGACTATAAGGCGGTATCCGGAAGGGTGGTCTTCCAGAACGGGGAGACGAGTAAAACGATTGCGATCCCGATCATGGACGACGCCGCAAGCGAAAGCGATGAAACGGTTGTCGTTTACGTTGACAATCCGCTTCCCGGGGCTGTACTGGGAGCAACCGCTCTCGCTACGCTGACGATCGTGGACGACGATACGGATGCGACGCCGACACCGACGCCAACGCCGACACCGACGCCGACACCGACGCCAACGCCGACAGCGATACCAACGACGGGCCCGACGCCGGACCCGGTGTCGACGCCGACCCCAACCCCGGCGCCTACACCGGCGCCAACGCCGGCACCGACAGTGCCGCCGCGGCCCACACCGTCGCTTGCGCCAAGCCCGTCGCCGACACCGGTCCCGATCGCCCCCGCTTTCAGCGATATTGCCGGCCATTGGGCGGAGGACATCATCCTGGCGTCCGCTCGCGAGCAATGGCTGCACGGTTACCCGGACGGCACCTTCCGGCCGGACGATCCGATCGCGCGGGCGGAGTTTGCGGTGATGCTGATGCAGTTTTGGAAGCCTCAGGCAGCGGAGGGCGAGCTTCCTTTTGCCGATCGGGAGCAAATCGGCGAATGGGCGCGGGCAGCGATCGCGCAGGCCGTACAGCTCGGCATTCTGGAAGGCTACCCGGACGGCACGTTCCGGCCGGATCAAGCGATCACCCGCGCGGAAATCGCGAAGATGATCGTTGGGCTGTATGCGATGGAGCCCAATGGATCGGGGGCGGCCGGCTATGCCGACGACGATCAAGTGCCGGCTTGGGCCCAGCCGGCCATTCGCTTCGCCCGCGAGCGCCGTCTGATGGAGGGGCGGGACGGCAACCGGTTCGTGCCGAACGACTACACGACAAGGGCCGAGGCCGTTGCGGTAATCTCCAGGCTGGAGCCTCCGCGCGGCAGCGGCGAGTGAAGTCGGGAGGCCGCATCTGACGTAGGCCGGAGGGTTGCGGCAGGTTGCCGGTTGGCAACCTGTTCGGCCCTCATCGGGCGTCATTGTGCCTCAAACATGCCCGCTATCCCCTTCGTTCAGACAGGAACGGGTTTGTTCTCTCCGCAACTTCCTTCTGCCCGCTATCCCCTCGACTCAATCGCAAGCATCCACAACTTTTATCCCCTTTCATGAGAAAAACCGTCAGGGAAGATCACCCTGACGGTCCTTTGGGTTTGGAGTCTGAAAGGGGCTGCTTTTTTTGCCCCGCGGCCATCGGGGCAAGCGCAATGCCGCGGTGGCAATCTGGCTTGGCCGGCAACTGCCAAGCCTCCATTGGGCCGGGCCGATGCTAGGGAAGGCTGGCCTTGGGAGGGAGGATCTCCGATCATGGAGCAGACACTTTGCTTCATGCCCGCCATTCCCTATCCGCCAACTAGCACCTTGCCAAATAGGCCATGTTTTCTTGCCTATTTCGCCAAAAACGGGCCGTCCCTACGAAATAGCCAGTGATTTCACTGGCTATTTCGCTTGAAGTGCCTGTTTGAAGGCGATCACGGGCAAATAACCAGTGTTTTCACTGGCTATTTTCGTCGAGCCGGGCGCAAGGGGGCCAATAGGCCATTTTTCATGGGCTATTTGGGTTGCCGAGCAAGAAATCGGGCCACTCAGGGCGGTTCGCCAGGGTATGCTTCCAAACGCCAACTTGAGCCAATGGGATAACCCGCAGAAGCGAACTGCTGCCGACTATAGACACACTCACTCGCCCCCACGCCAATTGAGTCAATGGGAAACACTGTTCTTTTGGCGCTGCCGGTGTCACACAGGATAGGGAAGTGGAAAAAGAGGAGTGGATGCCCGGAAGCGCTTTTTCTATACTAGAGGGTAAGGGGGAACTTAGCTTGCCGAGGGGGGCGGACAACAATTGCGTCACTTGAAGAACCCGACGATCTTCTTGCGGGTAGTCGTCCTTTTCCTGCTGGTCATCATTCCGGTGTACATGCTCGTATTTGCGATCATTCACATGAGCGGCGTCATCCTGCACAAGGAAATCGCCAGTTCGATGGAGTCCCGCATCAGCTCGTATTCGGACTTGATCGATTCGGAAATCAACCACATCGCCAACCTGAAAACCGAATATTTGTACGACGAAGACTTGCAGAAGTTGAGCACCGTGTCCATCACTCTGAACGATTACGAGCGGCTCGCCGCCGTAAACCGCTTCTCCCAGAAGCTGCAGCTGTTCAAGGAATCGAGCCGCATCGTCGAAGACGTGCAGGTGTACATCCCCAACGTGCAAAAAACGATTCGCGTCATGAGCTACTCGGCGCCGATGGGCGACGATGAAATGCGGATGATCCGCGAAACGAACACCGATCGCAGTCCCAAAATCGTAGCCTGGAACAATCAATTGATTCTCGCCCTCTACGACCCGCCGTTCTCCGGCTCGGGGTCGAATTTTTATTTTAAAATCAGGTTATCCGCCTCTCTCCTCCAGGACTCGTTGAAGAAAATTACGGCGAAGGAAGACGGCAAGTTCTTCCTGACGAATGCGACCAATTCGTGGATGATTTCCAACATGCCGCTCGAAACGGAGCAGCGGGCGAAACGAAATATCGTTTCGTTCCTGTCCGACCAGACGAAGCGCGGCGACAGCGGCTTCGGCAACATCGAGCTGGACGGCGAAAACTATTTCGGCGCCTATCGCAGCTCGAGTTACACGAAAACGACGCTGTTCGTAGCCGTGCCCGACCGTCTTGCATTCGGCACGCTGCAGCGGTACAGCATGCTGTTCTGGGTGCTGTCGATCGCCTCTGTCATCATTCTCGTCGCCTTCGCCTACTGGATTTTCCTTCTCATCCACCGCCCGTTGCAAGTGATGGTCCGCGCCCTGCGCAAAGTCGAGCACGGCGATCTGAACATTTCGCTGCGCCACGGCAAACACGACGAATTCCAATATTTGTACCGGCAATTCAATAACATGGTGAGCCGGCTGCGCGAGCTGATTCACGAGGTGTACGAAGAACGGATTCATTCGCAGCAAGCCGAACTCAAGCAGCTGCAATCGCAAATCAATCCCCATTTTCTGTACAACTCGATTTTTGTGCTGCACCGGATGGCCGCTTCCTACGGGTTGCCGGACGTGACGCGGTTTACGGATTTTCTCGGCAAATATTTTTTGTTTCTGACGCGAACCGGCTCGAGCGAGGTCGGACTGTCGGACGAATGGAACCATGCCGCGATCTATACGGAAATTCAGAAAGTACGGTTCGCCGAACGCATTCGGGTCGAGTGGCCGGAGTTCCCGCAGCCATACAGCACGATCCGGGTCCCCCGGCTCATTATTCAGCCGCTTCTGGAGAACGCTTACAAGTACGGGCTGGAGAAAAAACAGCAGGGCGGCCTGCTGCGCATCGCCGTCGACACCGGGTACGACGGGAGGTTGTTGATCGTCATCGAAGACAACGGAGACGAGTTGACCGACGCCACGCTGCAGCGGCTGGAGATGTCGCTGCTCGGCGGCGCCGGAGTGACGGAAACGACCGGGCTAGTCAATGTGCATCGCCGGCTGCAGCTTCATTTTACGCCGGAGTATGGCCTTAGCTTCGGAAAAAGCGAGCTGGGCGGGCTGAAAGTAATCGTCGCCATTCCGGCGAAAGGAGAGATGACGCATGTACCGGCTGTTGATCGTGGATGACGAGCCGATTATCGTGAACGGACTGGTCGACTTTTTCGCCCAGCAGGAGGAGCTGCCGCTGGAGGTATACGGCGCCTATTCGGCGGAAGAGGCGCTGCAGCTGCTGCTGCACAACCGCCTCGACATCGTCGTGACGGATATCGGCATGCCGGGAATGGACGGGCTGCAGCTGCAGAAGAGGATCGTGCGGCAGTGGCCCCGCTGCAAAGTCATTTTTTTGACCGGATTCGACGAGTTTGCTTACGTGCAGGAGGCGATGCGGCACCAGGGAGTCGACTACGTGCTGAAGGCGGAAGGCGACGGAGCAATCGTTCGGGCGGTGGAAAAGGCGATCGAGCAAACGAACGCGGAGATGAAGAAGGAGGAGCTCGTAGCCCAGGCGGAACGCCAGCTTCGTTTGGCGATTCCTTCGCTGCAGAAGGAGCTGCTGAAGAGCGTGCTGCTGGAGGACCCGGTATCCCTTCGCCGTCTTCCCGAGCAATTCCGCGAGCTGCAGCTTCCGTTCGATGCCCGGCGGCAAGCGCTGCTCGTTATGGTCAGGGTCGACAGCTACAAGTCGTCGTCGTACAGCCACTACGACCGTGGCCTGCTCGCTTCCGCGATTCACAATATCGCTGCGGAATATTTGCAGGCGTCCGTTTCGTTCGTTCCCGCAGAGCTGGAGTACGGGCGGACCGTCTGGTTCCTGCAGCCATCCGCTTGGCCGGAGGAGGAGGGCGACTCGTCCGCGGCAGACGGCGACGGCGATGGCGTCGGCGACGACGTATGGACGGCCGTCATCTCGTTCGTCAAAGGCTGTCTGGAATCGATTCAGCTGACGTGCAAGGAACTGCTGGGCATGGAGCTTTCGTTCGTCATGCGGGAGCAGCCCTTGGCGTGGAATGAAGCCGGCAAGCGGGCGGAAGAATACAAGGGCGTGTTGTCCCACGGCCTCGGCATGGGGACGGAGCTGCTTTACACGTACCGCGGCCATGGGCAAACGCCCGATCCGGGGCCGGTTCATACCGGCCAGTGGAAGCTGAAGCTGGAGCTGCTGAAGCGGCAGTTGGAGAACGGGCAGCAGGAAGCTTTCCATGCCGTGTACGCGGAAATCATGAACGAAGCGGCCGGGCGCGGGGACGCCCAGGCGCTGCGGCAGGAAATTTACTACTCGCTTGTGCCGTTGTTTCTGCCCCACGTGAACCGGCACTTTGCCGACGCCGGCTGCAGCGAATCGGCCGTAAGCAAGCTGACGCGCCTGGATGCGTTTCACTCTTGGGAAGAGGCCACTGCTTATTTCCGGGATATCGCCGACGCGATTTTTGCCCGCAGCATGGTAGGCATGGAGCAGGAAGAACACGCCGTCGTGCAAAAAATTCACCGCTACGTCCACGATCACCTGGGCGACGATGTGTCGCTCGTTCGTATTGGCGATATTACGGGGCACAACACGAAGTATTTGTCCCGTCTGTACAAAAAAATTACCGGCGAAGATTTGTCCGCCTATATCGGCCGTATGAAGCTGGCGCGGGCGCAAACGATGCTGAAGGAAACCGAACTGAAAATGTACGAGATTTCGGCGGCCATCGGCTTTTTGTCGGAGCCGTACTTTTACCGCTTCTTCCGCAAGGCAACGGGCATAACGCCGCTTGAATACCGCGAACTGCACAAGGTAGCGAGAAGATAGCGGAAGTGGAAATCGGAAAGTAGCTGCGTCTTTCGCCGTCCCTCTATAATGGGCTTGAAGAGACGTCCTTCACAAAAACGCACCATTTTTTAGGGGGAATGCACATGACAAGAAGAGTAGTCCACGTTTCGCTCTGTCTCGCATTGATCGTTTCGGTGCTGCTGTCCGCCTGCTCGAAAAAGGATGACGGCGCCGCAGCCGGCTCGCCTTCCGCCTCCGCCAGCGCCGGCGCCAGTATCAAGCCGTCGTCAAGCGCGGCGGCTTCGCCCGCGCCGGTCGTCATCGATCCGTTTGCGAAGCACAACCCGCCGATCGCGATCTCCACTGTCCGGCGCATCGACGCCAGCATGAAGCTGCCGGCCGGGCAAACGTACGAGGACAACGTCTGGACGAAGGCGCTTGCCAGCGAGCTCGGCATCAACGTGAACGTCACGTGGACGGCCGACGGCTCGCAATACGACAACAAGCTGAACGTGACGATCGCTTCGGGCGCCTTGCCCGATCTGATGCGGGTGAACGCCGCGCAGCTGAAGCAGCTGATCGAGTCGAACAGCCTGGAAGACTTGACCGACGTCTTCAACAAGTACGCTTCGCCGGATACGAAAAAGCAGTATGCCGTCGGCGACAGCATCGCCTTGAAGTCGGCCCAGGTCGGCGGCAAGCTGTACGCGATTCCGAATACGGCTTCGGCGATTGCCGGCGCGGCTTCCCCGCTCGTCTGGGTGCGCTCCGACTGGATGAAGAAGCTGAATTTGCAGCCGCCGAAAACGATGCAGGATCTGCTGACTATCGCCAGGGCGTTCACCAATAACGACCCGGACGGCAACGGCAAAAAGGATACGGTCGGTTACGCGTTCACGAACAATTTCCTCGAGAGCGGACTCGGCAACCTTGGTTTCTTCAACGGCTACCACGCTTATCCGTCGATCTGGGTGAAGGATAAGACCGGCAAACTCGTCTACGGCAGCACGCAGCCGGAGATGAAGAAGGCGCTGCAGGATTTGCAGCAGCTGTACAAGGACGGGGCGATCGACCAGGAATTTACCGTCAAGGACGGCGCCAAGGTGATCGACATGATCACCGCCGGGCAAGTCGGCATCCTGACGTCGGCGCACTATTTTGGCCAATTCACGCACAAGTTGAAGGTCCGCGATCCGAACGCGGAGTGGACGCCGTACCCGCTGCTGTCGATCGACAGCGAACCGGCCAAGGTCGGGCTGAAGTCGCCCGCGCTCGAATATTACGTCGTTCGCAAAGGCTACAAGAATCCGGAAGCGATCGTGCAGATGTTCAATTTCTACTACAAAATGACGGTCGGCAAAGACGCGACGCAGGAAGCGTACGATCGTTTCATGTATGACAAATCGGACGGCTCCATCCAGCTGTGGAAGTTTTCGCCCGTCTCCACCAACGATGCGACCGACGAGCCGTTCATGCAGATGGTCGACGCTTTCGATACGAAGGATCCGAACAAGGCGGTCGCCATGGACGCGAAGACGATCTACGGCAACGCGATGAAGGCGCAAGCCGGCGAGAACAGCCTGTTCGGCTGGACGCTCTACTACCCGGCCTGGAAAATCATCAAGGACGTCATGGACAAAAAACTGACGCTCAACACCGCCTTCTACGGTGCGCCGACAGCGACGATGACCGACAAAAACGCAACGCTGCTGAAGCTGGAGTACGAAACGTTCACGAAAATCATCATGGGCGCGGCGCCGATCGAAGAGTTCGACAAATTCGTCGAAAACTGGAGCAAGCTGGGCGGCGATCAAATCACGGGTGAAGTGAACGCCTGGAGCAAGACGCAAAACTGACGCCAGGGAAGCCGCCGGGGGGCCGGACGATTCCGGTCTTCCGGTCCCCGGGGGCAACGAAAGGAACGCCTATGGGAGCACGCAAATGGATCCGAGAAACGCCGCTTCATCTGATGATGATTCCTTCGCTTGTTTTGCTGCTCGTCTTCAGTTATGTGCCGATGTTCGGACTGGTTATCGCTTTCCAGAAGTTTTATCCGGCGCTGGGCGTCTTCCGCTCCCGCTGGATCGGCTGGGACAATTTCCGCTACATGATCGAGCTGCCGTTTATTTTTCAAGTGGTCTGGAACACGATTGTAATCGCTTGTTTGAAGATGGTGACGGGAACGGTTCTGCCGCTCGTCGTCTCCATACTGCTGAATGAAGTGCGCCGCCGCTTCGTCCGGGGCGGTATTCAAACACTGATTTACATGCCGCACTTCCTGTCCTGGGTCATTCTGTCCGGCATTCTGATCGACGTGCTCGGCACCAAAGGGATCGTCAACGGCTTCCTCGGCACGTTGTTCGACGGCAAGCCGATCTTCTTCCTCGGCGACAACCGCTGGTTCCGGTTCGTGCTTGTCGCTTCCGACGCGTGGAAGGAGTTCGGCTTCAGCACGATCGTCTATTTGGCCGCGATTACCGGGATCAATCCGTCCTTGTACGAATCGGCCGTCGTGGACGGGGCGAACCGCTGGAAACAGACCTGGCACATCACCTTGCCGGGCATGCTGCCGATCATCGTGCTGCTCGCAACGCTTAGCCTCGGCAACGTGCTGAACGCCGGATTCGACCAGGTGTACAACCTGTATAACCCCGCCGTGTACAAAACGGGCGACATCATCGACACGCTCATCTATCGCATGGGGCTCGTCGATATGCAGTATGGCTTATCGACGGCGGTAGGACTGTTCAAGTCGGTTATCTCTTTCGCCATGATCTCCATCTCCTATTTGCTGGCCTACCGGTTTGCGGGCTACCGGATTTTTTAGACACGACGAACAAAAAACCTCCCTTGCGGGGCTAACGAGGAGGGGATTCGGGTGAAATACCGCTTGGGCTGGACGGAACGGAGCGCCACGCTGCTTATCTATACCGCCTTGATCGCGCTGGCCGTGCTGTGCATCCTGCCGTTCATTCATATATTCGCGGTGTCCTTGAGCGCAGCCGAATTGGCCGACGCCGGTCAGGTGACGTTCTGGCCGGTCAAGTTCACGCTGCAATCGTACGAGTACGTGATCCATAAACAGCAGTTCCTGCATTCGATTCTCATCTCGATCGAACGGGTGGCGCTGGGCGTGTCGCTCAGCATGGCGCTCACCGTCATGGCGGCGTACCCGCTGTCCAAGGAGAAAGGTTCCTTCCGGTTTCGCACGGTTTATGCCTGGGTGTTCGTGTTTACGATTTTGTTCCACGGCGGGCTCATCCCCTGGTATTTGACCATTCGCGCGGCCGGGCTGCTGGACTCGATCTGGGCGCTGGTGCTGCCCGGCGCGGTTCCCGTCTTCAACATCATCATCTTGCTGAACTTTTTCCGCGGCTTGCCGAAGGAGCTGGAGGAGGCGGCGTTCGTCGACGGGGCGCAGCACGGGACGATTCTGTACCGGATCTTTATTCCGCTCTCCAAGCCGGCGCTGGCCACGCTGACGCTGTTCACCATCGTCGGGCATTGGAACGCCTGGTTCGACGGGCAAATTCTGATGAACAGCCCGAGCCACTATCCGCTGTCCAGCTACTTGCAGACGGTGGTGATCGGGCGCGAGCTGAATCAGCTGTCCCCGCAGGAAGCGATGGCGTTGTCGCACATTTCCGACCGCACGTCCAAGGCGGCGCAAATTTTCGTCAGCGCCCTGCCGGTGCTCGTCGTGTATCCGTTTCTGCAAAAGTATTTTATCAAAGGCATCGTACTTGGAAGTGTTAAAGGGTAAGGGAATGCAGAGGAGGGGGAACGGACGATGGCGGTCATGACGGTAACCGGCAAAATAGAAGCGGCCGAGCTCGGATGGGTGCTGCCGCACGAGCACGCGTTTATCGACCTGCGCGATCTGGTGCCGGCACCGCAGACGATTTCGGCCAAAACACTGGCCGCGGAGCGGGTGAGCCTGGCCAATTACGGGCAGCTGTCGCGCAATCCGTACGCCGTGCTGGACAATGCGGTGATCGACGACGTCGAAGTCGTCAGGGAGGAACTGCTCGCCTTCAAGCGGGCGGGCGGCACGACGTTCGTCGACCTGACGCTGCGGGATATCGGCCGCGATCCGGTATTGCTCGCCGGTTTGGCCCGGGAGGTTGGCATCAACATCGTCGCCGGATGCGGCTACTACATCAACGCTTCCCATCCGCCCGGCATGGACGGGATGACGGTCGAGCGGATCGCGGCGGAAATCCGGCAGGAGGTGACGACCGGGATCGACGGCACGTCGATCCGCGCGGGAGTGATCGGCGAAATCGGGACGAGCGAAATCGTTTACCCGAACGAACGGAAGGCGCTGATCGCGGCGGCCCTGGTGCAGCAGGAAACGGGGCTCGGCTTGCACGTGCACACGTATTTGTGGGGCACGACCGGCCACGAGGTTGTGAGCATCCTGACCGGGCACGGCGCGGCGGCGGACAAAATCTGCATCAACCACATCGATGTCGATCTGCGGTTGGACTATTTGAAGGCGCTGCTGCACCAGGGCGTTTACATCGAATTCGACAATTTCGGCAAGGAGTTTTATGCCGACCGCAGGCATCGGAGCATTTTGCAGGGGCTGTTCGCCCGCGACATCGAACGGGTTCGCGCGATCAAGCAGCTGATCGACTGCGGGTTCCTGAAGCAAATTCTCGTTTCCACCGACGTCTGCCTGAAAACGTGCCTGCACCGCTACGGCGGGTGGGGATTTGACCATATGCTGACGAACATCGTGCCGATGATGCAGGACGAAGGCATCACGGACGAACAAATCCGCATGCTGATGTGCGGCAATCCCGCGGCTTTTCTGGATAGTCCCCGGGTCCGGTAGGAAGAAACCGCCAAAGAGGTGCGAAGGATGAAACTTATCGATTGCAGCTGCGCCATCGGCTACAAAACGATCAACTACGAGGTCGTCAACCACGAGAATTTTATTGTGCGGGAAAAAGTGAAGCAGGCGCGGGACGCGGAGGAGCTGCTGCAGGAGCTCGACTTCTGCGGCATCGACGCCGCTGTCGTCAGCCACAATACGATGGCGGACGTCGATCCCGATTACGGCAATCGCCAGGTGACGGCCGAGGCGGCCAAAGCGCCGGAGCGGCTCATTCCGACCTGGACCGTGCTGCCGCCGGTCACCGAAAGCCGGTATGCGCCGGAGCAGCTGTTTCCGCGGATGAAGGCCGGCGGGGTGCGGCTGCTGCGCGCTTATCCCGAGCGCAACCGTTACATGCTGAATGCGGTCGCGATGGGCGACCTGCTCGGCGAAATCGCCGCCGCCCGCATCCCGCTGTACGTGTCGCCGAGCGAAGGCTGGCAAACCGTATATGGCGTGCTGCAGGAGTTTCCGACGCTTACGGTCATTCTGTACAACTACGGCCTGTGGAGTCATGCGCGTTATACGTTTCCGCTGTTCCGGGCGTACCCCAACTTCCATATGGAAACCGGCGATATGCAAACAGCGGGCGAAATCAAGGAAATTTGCGCCAAGTTCGGTTCGGAGCGGCTGCTGTTCGGCTCCGACTTTCCCAGCAACAATATCGGCGGTCCGCTGGCCACGCTGCTTGGCTCCGGCATCGCCGAGGAGCATACCTTGAACATCGCGCACCGCAATATCGAGCGGCTGCTGAGCGAGGTGACGATATGAGCACGAAGACGATGGCTAACCGGTCGCGGCTGGCGCAGGAGTTTGTCGAAACCGGCAAGCTGGCGAGCCTGCCCATTCTCGACATGCACACGCATATGGGGCCGTTCTACGGCACGTATTTGCCGGAAGCGAACCTTGCGACGATGATCGCCACGATGGACCGCGAAAACATCGGCTGGATCATTTCCGCGCCGCACAGCGCGCTGTTCGATCCGATCGGCGGCAACGCGGAAATTCGCGCCGCGATGACACAGTATCCGGGCCGCGTCTACGGCTATTACGCCGTCAATCCGCATTACGATCACGATCTCGACCGCGACCTTGCCGAATACGACAGCATCGACGGCTTCGTCGGATTCAAATTTCTGCCCGATTATCACAAGTATCCGCTCGACGGCGACAAGTTCCGCCGCATCTACGAGTTCGCCAACGAGCGCGGCTTGCTGCTGCTGTCGCACACGTGGGGGCACAGCCCGTACAATCCGCCGCAAATGGTGGAGGCGCTGGCCCGGAAGTACCCGAACATCACGTTCCTGCTCGGCCATTCCGCTCCCGGCGAAAGCGATGTGGCCATCGAGCTGGCTAGCCGGCTGCCGAACGTGTACCTCGAGCTGTGCGATACCCATCGCCTGAACGGCATGGTCAGGAAGATGGTCGACCGGGCGACGTCGGAGAAAGTGCTGTTCGGCACCGATTACCCATGGTACGACCCGTATTATTGCCTGGGGAGCATCCTGTTCTCGGGCATCGAAGACGAAGACATGATCAACATCATTCACCGCAACGCCGCCAGGCTGTTGCCGGACAAAGCGAAAAGGCGGAAGGAAAGCCCATCATGAAGGACACGGAATGGATCGAATCGTTCGAGGTTGCAAAAGGCGGGGTGTACGGCGATTTGCTCAGCGTGCGGACGGAGGAGCGGGAACTGACGGTCGGGCTGCTGACGGTAGGCTTTTTCGAATATTGGCGGATGTTCCCGGACACGCTGCGGGCGAATGTCGAGCAGGATATGGCCCGCGTCTACGGGCATTTGCAGGCGCGCGTCGGCCGTGTGGTTTGGCCCGGGCTGACGCATACGCTCGATACGGCGGACGAGGCGGGGCGTATGCTGGCGCGGGAGCGAGTCGACCTGATCGTGTATGTGGCCGGCACGTATTGCCCCGATTATATGGCGATCCAGGCGTTGTCGCACATTCGCCACGTCCCCGTCGTCATGTTCAACACGCAGGAGCGCCCGGAGATCGAGCTGGACGGCAACTACGAGCACATCATCCGCAACAGCGGGCTGATCGCCAATCTGCAGCTGGCGGCGACGTTCCGCAAGATGGGCTGGTACCGCGACTTGAAAGTGGTCGTCGGCACGCTCGATGAGGATGCCGCTTATGAGGAAATCCGCAAATATGTGCAAGCGTACCAGGTCTATCTGGCCCTCAAACAGACGAATATCGGCGTGGTTGGCCATGTGTTCCGCGGGATGTACGATTTTGAATACGACAAGACGATGATTAAAGGAACGCTCGGCCCGAACGTGATCGCGATTCAGATCGATCATTTGCTGGAGCAGTTCGGGCAGGCGCAGGAAGCCGAGATCGCCGCTGTCGTTGCGGAAACGAAGCGGAAATTTGCAATCGTCGGTTTGGGCGAGGACGACATTTCCCGGTCGGCGAAGTTTTATTGCGCGCTGCGCGGCACGATCGAACGCTTCCGGCTCGATGCCGTGACGCTGCTCGGCCAGCATTACACCGAGGAGAAAACCGGCACGACGTCCTATTTGGCCAACACGCTTCTGCATGAAGAGGGCCGGTATGTCGTCAACACGGAAGGCGATATCCACGGGTTGATCATGATGGTCATCATGCGCCGTTTATCCGGGCAAATGCCGACTTATGCCGAATGGGGCGAATACGACGAAAGCCTGAACGCGATTCTGATGGTGCATCACGGGTACGCCAATCCGAATTACGCGGCGGACCGGCAGACGGTCAAGGTGAACCGTTCCCCCGAGCAATGGGGGCTGCAGGGCAAAGGGTTCGGCTTCGAATATACGCTGCGGGCGGGCGTCGTCACCGTCGCTCACCTGATCATCGATGCGGACGGCTACAAAATGCTGATCGTCAAAGGAGAGGCACTGCCTGTCAAGGCGAACATTCCGTGCGAGGAGATTACGGCCGTCGTCCGTTTCGGGCAGCCGATCAAATCGTTCCTCAAGGCGCTGATCAAGGAAGGGTTCGCCCACCACTGCATCATCGCTTACGGGGATTTGACCGAGGAGCTTGGGTTGATCGCCGGTTTTATGGGCATTCGCAAAGTCGAATACGGAAGGGGAGATTAGGGCATGAACGCGACATCGGCCACACCGGCAATCCCGGCGGATGAGTTTGCCGCCCGGGCGGAACGCCTGAAATCGTTGATGCGGGAGCACGATCTGCAAGCCTGCCTGATCTACGGCGACGAATATCGCAAAGAAAACCTGCGGTACATCGGCAACTATTGGCCGCTCTTCGAGCGCGGGGCCGCCATTGTGCCGCTTGCGGGGGAGCCGATCGTCATCGCCGCGCCGGAAGGCGAAGTCATGTGCCGGGAGATGAGCGCCTGGCCGGATATCCGGCTGCTGCCCGAATTTACGTGCGTCACCGTTCCGGACGCGATCGAATATCCGCTGGCGCACTACACGAGCCTGAGCCGGATCTTCGCCGGCATCGCCGAATCGCTGCCGCTGCGGCGGCTCGGCGTCGTTGGCCTCGACGCGATGCCGGCCGGCTTGCTCGGCGCGATCGAACGCTGCCGCGACGGCATGGAGATCGTCGATGCGGGCGATCTGCTGTTCCGGCTGCGGATGACCAAGTCCGGGCGCGAAATCGCCTGCCTCCGCGAAGCGGCGCGCATCGCCGATGCGGGCTACAAGCTGATGATCGAGCAGGCGAAGCCCGGCATGACCGAACTGGAGCTTGCGGCGATCGCTTACGGCGAATGCACGCGGCAAGGCGCGGAGTTCATGCCGTTCTGCGTGCTGACGAGCGGCGACCGGGCGAGCACGATTATCGGCCGGCCGACGCGAAAGGTCATCCGGGACGGCGACATGATCATGGCGGCGATTGCGGTGCAGGTGGAAGGGTATGTCGCTACCGTAGGCTTTCCCTTCGTCGCCGGCACGATGAGCGAGGAGCAGAAGGCATTCATCGGGCTGCTTGTCGAGGCGGAAAGCATCGCCTTGTCCAGGCTGAAGCCGGGAGTGCCGCAAGGCGAGTTGGTCCGTGCGGTGAAGGCGTATTTTGCCGATCGGGGCGTGACGGCGTACGACCTGTACCCGCCGCTGCACGGCTGCGGCTTGGCGGAAGCCGAATCGCCGTATCCCGACGAACGGACGGAAACGTTGTTCCGGGCGGGCATGACGGTGAACACGGACGTCAGCCTGTTCGGCCATCCGCACGGTTCCAACCGCATCGAGGAAAGCTTGCTCGTCACCGAAGACGGCTACGAATCGATGTCGCGGCTGGTCCGGACGCTCAGCGCGAATTGGCGGCAATTCGGCGTCATTTCGACCGAGGCCGGGCGGGAAGGAAAGCCGTCATGAGCAAACAAGGGGCCAAAAACTGGTACGTCATCGACGGTTATTTGCCTTATCGGGGAAAAGTCGCCGCCGATTCGGAGCCGTTCGAAGGCCATGAAGCGATCATGATTCTGAATTGCCATGACGAGGATGCCGCCATCTTCATGGACATTTATTACGAAGACCGGGAGCCGGACATGGCGGTTGCGCTTGCCGTGCCGGCCCGCCGGGTCCGATGCTTCCGGATGGACCGCCCGGACGACATCGGCGGCATCCGGCTTGAGCGGCAAATGCAGTATTCGCTGCGCTTCCGCAGCAGCGTGGAGGTCATCGTGCAATACGGCCGTATGGACGTCGCCCAGCCGAATTTGGCGTATATCGGCTTGCTGGGCTATTCGGAATGACCGAAAGGGAGCGAACGACAGATGGAAAAGCTGAAAAACGGCAAAGTGTTCATATGGATGCAAATGCTCGGCTTCGAACGCAACGACCCCGACCGCGGGGCGGCGCGATTTCTGGAACAGACCGGGTTTGTTCCCGACGGCGCGTGTGCGCTGCTGTTCCATCCCGATTTTGTCCACCAGCATCGAGGCATGGATGAAGAATACGAGCTGCACGCCGACAATTGCGCCTATTACGGCATTCCGCGCAACGCGGAGCGCGAGCGGCAGCCGTGGACGAACTACGATGTGCGCACGCTCGCCGGCAACCTGCGCGAAGCCGGCACCGGGCTGTACGCCGGCATCATGGGCAGCTCGATCGGCAACGCCTTTCATCGCGAGTGGATTGCCGACCATCCGGAAATTCACCGGCATACGCGGAACGGCGGGCGCAGGGGGCATTTTGCGCTGAAGCGGTTCAAGGACGGAACGTACTACGAGGACTTCTTCATCGAGCGGTTGTGCCGCACGCTGGTCGATTACGGCTTCCGCGGCGTTCATCTCGCCGACGGCTTCTGCCCGAACGGCAACCTGTATCACGGCGACTACTCGACCGACCTGGTGACGCAGTTCGTCGACCATACGGGCTGCGTCCTGCCGGAAGGCATCGCGGCCGCGCTCGGGAACGACGAGGGGGAAGCGGAGGACGCCCGCGGCGACTGGATCTGGTCGAGCGCCCGCGCCGAGTGGATCGAGTTCATGTGCTGGCGCTGGGAAAGCTTCTTCCGCAAGCTGTGCGCGCGCGTGCACGCCATCGGCTGCGAAGTGATGGTGCTCGGCATGTACTGCACCGATCCGTTCGAGACGAAGTACTGCCTCGGCATGGACATGGCCCGGATCATGCGCGCCGGCGTCGATTATTTGACGGCGAATATTTTGCCGACGAGCTGTTATGTGGCGTCCCCGTGGGATACCCAGGAATATTTCTTCCACCGCTACATGGCCATTGCCCCCACAACGGCGGCGCATATTCGCGACGGCCGGCTCGTTTCGATGGTCGGCCTGCAGGACGCCACCGAAGAATGGGACATGATGAAGCATATGCCCTGCCTGCACGAACGCGACCTGTACACGATGATGGCGTACCAGCTTGCGGAGAAAGGAGGATCGCGGCGCGCTCTCGAAGGGTACTTCCTTTGTCTCGGCGACGGCATCAAACGCGCGGACTGGGACTGGGAGCGCGAACGAATGGAAATCGCCTTCTCCGCCGACGTCGAACGCACGTTGTCGCCGGCCATGCTCTGGTCGGACACGGCGTACGAAAATATGCTGGCCGAATACATTCGCACCCGCCGCTGGACGCCGTTCAAGCTGTTCTACGAGCTGGCGAAAGCCGGCACCCATTGCGGCGCCTGCGTTCGTTCGGACGACCTGGACGCGTATACGGGCGCGCTGCTCGTTCCCGACTTCGATCTGCTGTCGCCGGAGGAACAGCGCACGGTCGCGCGTTACGATCGCGGCGCCGTGATCGCCACCGCGCGGCCCGGCTTCAACCCGGCTCAGTACGGCATCCGGCCGACCTTCGTATTCGCCGACCGCTTCAGCAACCGGCCGCTGACCGCCTTCGCTTTCGGCGCCACTCCCGCCGAAAGCACCGTTGCGGCGATCGAGGCGTTGCTGGCGCGTGACGACGGCGCACCGAACCTGGAAGGGGACCCGGCCGATGCGGCGGATTTCCCGTACACCCTGGTCGATACGCTGCCGTTCGCCAAGGTGACGACCGGCTTCCGCGACGCGCTTGCGCGGCTGCTGCTCGACTTGTCCGACTGTCCGCTCGCCTGCGACATGCCGTATCTCGCGTTCCGGCTCAAGAACGGCCATTGCCGGCTTTATTTGTTCAACAACACCGATTCCCAGTACCGACGGGCTTTCGTGTCGATGAAACAACCCGTGGCGGGTACGCGCATCGTCTCCAGTTTCCCGATTTTGCCCGTTCGTTACAAGGAGGTGGCGACGGGAGGGCTGATCCATCACTACACTGGCGAACAGACGCCGAAACCGAGCTTCGAGGTCAAGCTTCAGCCCGGCGGCGTGACGATTCTTGATGTGTTTCCCGAGCCGGCGACGGTGCCGGCGGCACAGTAGGCAGCCTGTCGGGTTTTCGGGCCGCAACGCGACGAACGGTCGCTTGCGGCTCTTTTTTTTGGGGGCCGGCCCTTGACCTTCCGGTTGCCGGAAACAAAATGGACTTCGGCGGGTTCTACTTGGCCTACTTGTTCGATCCGCAGGGCATTCGCATCGGGCTGATCGAGTACAAGTAGCGGAGCCGGAAGCAGAATCGGCGACGCAGCGGTGGCGCCCGTGGCGGGTGCAAGTGAAATAGCCAGTGAAACATGGCTTATTGGCGGCATTTCGCCTGTGGCAGCAGAAATAGCCAGTGATTTCACTGGCTATTTCTCGTGAAACGTTCGATTTTGCGACAAAATGGTCGCGATAACCAGCGATTTCACTGGCTATTTTCGACGAGACAGGCAAAAAGGCACGAATAAGCCATTTTTCACTGACTATTTTCAGACCCCGCGAATTACTCCGCCCCCATCACCGGCTGCAGTCCCGGCAGATCGGATGCCGCCCGGATGGTGCCGGGTCCCGGCTGCACGCGGGCAACGAACGACGCGTCCATGACGACGCTGGCCGCCGTCTGCAGCGTGATCGCCTTGTTCGGCACGCGGTTCTCGACGACATCCCACTCGCCCGGGTGGCGGAAGACGCAGCCAAGCAAGCTGACGGCGGTAGGCAAATAATCGTCCATCGCCCGGTTGCCCTCGAAGAGGATATTGCTGTCCTTCAGGCTGGCTCTCGTGACCAGCAGCGCGTCGACCGGGGTGTTGATCCGCAGCAGCGGCTTCTTGTGGTCGTGCAGCACGCGGATGTGATCGAACATCAGCTGCTCCTGGCTGGGCACCGGCGAACCGGGATAGTAGGAGCGGCTGTACTTGTCGTTGTCGAAATGGATGGAAAATCCGATGCGCGCCTTGCCGAGGCTGATGTTGCGGAACGTAACATTGCGCACGCCCGCCGTATACGTCACATCGTCCTGCACCATCGCCCAACTGATGCCGTCGAGCACTTCGATGCCATGCTCGTGCACCGGCTGCGTATGCGATACGTAGACCGTGGCATCCGGGTCCGCCTTGACCCGGTACAAGCGGCCCGCCGATACGACGGTGTCCGACTTCTGCACCTCCATGCCGGGCCGCCAATCGCTCCATCCTCCCGCGAGAATGCGGCAGAAGAAGCCGACCGCGCCTTCGTTCGCCTCATCGCGCGCGAGGTCGCGACAATTTTCGACGACCCCGTCCTCGATCCAGCCGAGCTCGGGATTGCCGACGTCGTAATCGTGGGCATTCAGCGCCACGGCATCGTCATACGTCTCGAAGACGCATTCGCTGATGTGGAACCGCCGCCCCCGGCCGAGATGGACGCCGTCCTTGTCGCCCTTGATGATCGCGTCGCGCACGATGACGTCCTCGAAGGTGCAGATGTGGATGGCATATTGCATCTTGCCGAGGTCCAGGCAACGAAAGCGCTCGATCCGCAAATCGCGGACGTAGAAGAAGGCGAGCTGTCCGTGCAAGCCGAACACTTCGAACTTGCGAATGTCCATCCCGTTTACGACGATGTGCAAATTTTCAATCGCAATGCGGGTATCGTACGTTTTGGTAAGCGCGCCCTTGTTCAGGATGACATGGCAGAACGGCCCTTCCTCGTCTTGCTTCTGCACCGTTATGCCATTGCCGAACACCAGGGTCGTATAGCTGCCGATGTAAACCGTCCTTGCCAGCTTGTACACCCCCGGCCGGCTGACGACGATCGTGCCGCCTTGGTCCAGGGCGTTCTGCAGCGCCCGGGCATTGTCGAGCCCCGTCGCTTCCGGCGCGAATCCGAATGAAGCCGCATTCACGAATGCTTCCATAATCGTTCCTCCGCTTTTTCTGATCTGCTGTCATGGTGTCAATCGCAACCGGCGGCATGTCCGGGACCGGGCGCCGCATTGGCGAAGGTTCGCCCGATCCGCCATCTGTGCGTTATCGCACCGTCGGGGGAGCGTCCGGTCCGGAGCCGATCACTATGTCGGCCGCGCGCGACGGCGGTTCGACGACGCAGCGCACCAGCGTCCCGTTGCGGTACTCGGCTTCCACGGTCGTGCCGCTGTCCGCGTGCAGCCTGAAGGCCACATCGATGTGCTGCGGCCAGGCGAGGAGCACATGGATTCGCCCGCCACGGCACTGAATCAGCATCGCTTGCAGGGCGATCATCGCAACCGAGCCGGTGTCCTGATCCGGCACCCAGTCGAACGACGGGCCCCAGAAGGCCGGGAAGCGGATGGCGGGGTCGGTCGCCTGAAAGTTGCTTGCGACATCGCGCAACGATTCCTCCGCCAGGCCCAGATAGGCCGATTGGATGGCGTCCTGTGACCAGCCGCCGGTCCGTTTCGTCAATCGGGCGGCATACGTGCGGCGGCCGATCGCCGCGCCGGGCGTGCCGATCGCATACAAGGGATAAGGGAACACCGCGTACAGCTCCGGGTTCTCCGAGTTCATGATCGGCCCCATCACTTGCTCCGCCGGCAGAAGCACCGTCTCATCGCCGTCGCCCCGCTGCGGAATATGCGGAAGCTTGGCCAACAGCCGTCGCCAACGGGCCAGCAGCCGGCGATCCCGGATCGGGCCGTCGACAAGCAGCCGGTCCAGGACGAAGTGAAGGCCGGCGATTTCCGGCAGCGGATTGACCGCTTCATGCCACGTCTCCAGCGAACTGGCCGGTTCGATCGTCAACGCGCCGCTGCCGTCGCGCGGGTAGTGCCGATCGTAGAAATCGAGAACAGCCGTCGCCATCGGCTGCAAGGTGTGCCGGACGAAGTCTTCGTCGTCGGCGTACGATGCGTAATCCAGCATGATCGCGAGCAGCTCCAGGCCGCCTTGCAAATAGTGGCGAATGTACGCATTCGCGACAATGCCCGGTTCCATGCCTTCGCGGTTCCAACCGTAATTGTCGTTGGCGTAGGTGCCCCAGAAATTCATCGTCTCCGGAAAATAGGCGCCTTCATGCCCATAATACAATGTTGTGCGCAGCTGTGCCAGAGGCAAAGCGTCGCGGTACAGCTTGAAAAACGGCTGCATCAGATCGAAGTCGCCCGCCGCCAGCATCGACCAGTAGATCAGCCGCGTGTTCTGGAACCAGTACGGTCCGCCCCAGCGGCGATAATCGGGGTTGTAGTTTTCGCGACCCAGATGCAGATGCTCGCTGTCCAGGTCAAGCTCCATCGTAAAGATCGAACCGTTGAACTTGATCGGATACGTGCCGCGTCCGGCGCACGCATTCATGTACCGCTGTAAAACATAGCCTTGCAGCACGCCGGTTACCCGTTCGTCGTCCGAAGCGATCCAGCTCCGCTGCCAGAAGGCGCGCCACCACGCCCGGTGCCGCTCGCGGCTCGTCTCGAGCGGAATCGCGACGCAGGCGGCGGCGCTTTGTTCGAGCTGCCGCAGCCAGTCGTCGACGGTTTCCGTCTGCGCGCAATGGGCGAACAAGGCAAGCCGCCAGCTCGCCGCCGGACGCGACGACGCAAGCTCCCGCAAGCTGCTGCGCGCCAGGCCGTCTCCCCGCGCGAGCACGCCGAAGGTGCGCCGCAGCAGCGGGTCCCGGAAGCGTTCATCGTCGACAGGTAGTCCCTGCAGCCGCATATTGTCCGCCCACACCGATCTTTCATTGCGATGGTACCAGACGAGTTCGTCGCCTTTCGCGTCGTGCACGGTGTCGGCTTCCACGATGATGGGAGCCGCACCGCCTTTCAGGCCGTAAGCCATATGCAGCTCGCTGCCGGCAAGCGGACGTCTCTCCGTGCGCCACGATTCGTTCGCGACCTGAAGCTCGATCTCCCGATCCGCCTCCGCTTCGATCCGGGCGACCGGCTGGTGGGCGTCCACCCAGATCCGGTAGCGGATCTGTTCGCCGGCTTCGCCGATCGCGACCGCGATTTCGCCGTCCGCCAGTCGCAGCGTTTGCCGGAACGCCGCCGGCGGACCGACAGGCAGACGGCTACCCGCCAGGGTAGCCGTTATGCGAATGCGGCCCAGCTTGAGCAAGCTGCCGTTCTCGTCCCATGCGTCCGTCTTGGCGATCAGCAGGAACAACGATCCGTCCTGTCCGGCCCATACGTTGAGCCCGATGTCGCCGTTGCCGAGCGGCATCGAACCGCTGGAGACGCCGCTCGGCGTCTCCCATACCACATCATGTCTGGTGTCCATGGTGCACTCCTATTTTTGCGCCTGAGCCGCTTGCGACGCTTTGAATTCGCTGACGATCTGGGCGTAATCGGCCGAACCGGTCACGCTTTTCACAAATTGGTCCCATTCGTCGAACGTCATCTTGCCGACGACTACTTTGACGCGATTGTCGTCCAGATCTTTGGTCAACTGCCCCCACTTGGAGACATACGTATCCGAGGTGAGGCCAAGCGTCAGGAACGGATTCTTGAAATCGGTCTTGAACGCTTTCTGGCTGGCTTCCACAACCTTCTGCATGTTGTCCAGATCGGCCTGCGAGGCGCCCAAATCTTTATGCTCCTGGGCAAAATTCCGCGTCTTGTTCCACGTCAGGCTGCCGAACGCTCCTACCATATCGGCCTTCACTTTATCGGGGATCGGCACTTTTTTGCCGTTCTCCACCTTGTAGTGGATGTTCTCCAGGCCCCAAGTCGTCACGTCGAACCATTCGTCCGATGCGGCGTAGTCCCAGAATTTGAGCAGGCGCGGCAAATCCTCCTTCGGAAATTTGCTGCTGACCAGCCCGGGATAACCGAAGCCGGGGGAGAAGTCGAGCGCATGCGCCTTCGGTCCGCTGAGCGGCATCAACAGCATCGCCGTTGCGCCGGGGCCCGCTTTGTCGAGAAAATTGCGTCCCGGCGACTGGATCCACGTCTGGTACGTATGGTTCGCGCCAACAGCCTTGCCGTCGTTAAATACCGATGCGCCCTGGCCCAGCGGGAATTCCGGATCGATCGCTTTGGCGTCGTACAGCTTTTTGACCCAGGCGAGGAAGTTTTTGTACTCCGGCATGAAGGCCGAGTAGACGAATTCTCCCTTGTCGTTGATCCCCCAGTCTCTGACGCCGGTAAACGCGTTGGCGAACGCTTTCATGCCCGAACCGTCCATCGCGTTTTTGCCCTGGAAGCTGAGGCCGTACAGCTTGGGCGGATTCGCCAGCTTCGTAATCACGTCGGCGTATTCGTCCACCGTTGTCGGTACCTTCAGCCCCGACTTTTCAAAAATGTCTTTCCGCAGCCACACGCCGCTCCACACCACATCGTTCAAGTTGCGAGGGAGGATGTAATTTTTCCCTTTGTATTTCGAAAACTCCCACAGGTCTTTCGGATAAGCGGCCAGGTTCGGATAGTTTTTGGCAAAGTTGGGGTCCTGGATGTAAGGGGACAGGTCGGCGAACATGCCGCCTTTGATCGCTTGTTCGATATTGGCCGACATCAGCTGCCCGGAAGGCTGGATATAAGTGAAAATGTCGGGAATGGAGCCCGATGCCAGCGTCACGTTGGCGCGGTTCGTATATTCCGCCGTCGGGATCCAGGTTACGGTGATGTCCGTATTCGTCCGTTTCTCCAGTTCCTTCAGAATGATGTTGTCATCCGTCGGCACATCGCCTGACGTGGTGACCATCATCGAAATTTTCAGCGGCGCCTGCGGTTTGGCCGAAGCGGCGGAAGCCGCCGGCGTTGACGGCTTGACGGAGCTCCCGCTTGGTGACGGCCCAGCATCCTTGCTTCCCGACGAGCACGCGGTAACGAACAGAAGAACCGAACCGAGCGCAGCCGCCAATCCTTGTTTACGATTCATGCCTGTAACCTCCCTGGTATGGTCTTGCTTATATCAGTAAGGAGAACAAGTTCTCCGGTACTGCCTGTGCCGTTGTGCGCCTTGCCCTTCCTACCCTTTCACCGAACCGATCAATACCCCTTTGGCAAAATGCTTCTGCAGGAACGGATACACCAGCAGAATTGGCACCGTCACGACAACGACCGCCGCCATCTTCAGCATTTCCGGATGCATCCGCTGGCGGCCGATAATGTCGCTGACCGCCGTCGCATCGACGAACTGTTCAATCGAAGCGGCCATCACCATCAGCTGCAGGAATACTTGCAGCGGCCATTTGGCCACATCGTTGATGAACATAATGGCCGGAAAATACAGATTCCAGTAGTATACCGCGAAGAACAGCGTAAAAGCGGCCAGCGGCGCTTTCGACAGCGGCACGACGATCCGGAAGAAGAGGCCGAGATCGTTGCTGCCGTCGATTTTCGCCGATTCCTCGACTTCCTTCGGCAAGGATTGAAAGAAGCTCTTGAGCACGAGCAGAGTCCAGGCGTTGGCCACGCCGGGCAAAATCAGCGCCCAACGCGAATCGATCAGCCCGAGCGAACGGATGACCAAGTACAGCGGGATCAGTCCCGGAGAGAACAACAAGGTAAACACCAGCAGGTTCAGGATCCACTTGCGCCCGGGAAGCGTAGGCTTGGCCAGCATGTAAGCCATCATGGCGCTGACGGCAATGGCCAGCGGCGTGCCGACAAGCGTAATGAACAGGCTGGAGCCGAGCGCGTCGGTAAAACCATGGCCGGACAAGATTACGCGATAAGCGTCCAGCGACCAGCGCTGCGGCCACAGAACCAACTGCCCCGGCACATAAGCCGTCTGATCGGTAAAAGAAACGATGACGACATACAGGAACGGGTAAAGCATCGTTGCCGACAGGAGAAACAGGATGATCGCTATCGTCGTTTGGTACGCATGTTCTTTGATCGAACCGGGCATCGGCCGCCCCTCCTTTTACCAGATTCCTTCCTGTCCCCGGCGTTTGACCACCGCATTCGACAGCAGCACGAGCACGAGGCCGACAACCGACTTGAACATGCCGATGGCCGCGCTGTAGCTGAAATTGGCGCCTAGAATGCCGATCTTGTACACATACGTATCGAACACTTCCGACAGCCGGGTGTTCAACGGATTTTGCAGCAGCCACAGCTGTTCGAAATTGACTTCGAGCATATGGCCGAGATTGAGCAGGAACAGGATAACGATCGTCGGCACAATCGCGGGCAGCGTCACATGGCGGATTTGCCGCCATTTTCCCGCTCCGTCCATGCGCGCCGCCTCGTACAGCGCCGGGTCGACCCCGGCGATCGCCGCCAAATAGATGATCGTTCCCCAGCCGATTTCCTTCCACATGCTCTGCAGCACGACGATCGGGTAAAAATAGCGGGTGTCGAACAGAAATTTGACGGATTCGCCGCCGAAATGAAGGATGATTTTGTTCACCAGCCCTTGTTCCGAAGAGAGGAACAGATAGGTCAGGCTGGCGACAAGCACCCAGGAAATGAAATGCGGCAAGTACACGACGCTCTGCACCACACGCTTGTATACCTTCCATCGCAACTCGCTCAGCAGCAGCGCGAGCGCGATCGGCGCCGGAAACAGCAGCACCAGCGTCAGCAAGCTGATCGTAAACGAATTGCGCAGCAGCAGCCAGAAGTCGGGATCGACGAACAAGCGGCGGAAGTGCTCGAGCCCGATCCATTCGCTCTTCCACACGCCGAGGAAAGGAGAATAGTCTTCGAAGGCGATGAGGATGCCGTACAGCGGCATATACTTGAAGACGATAAAAAACAGCATGCCGGGGAGACCCAGCAGGTACAAATATTTGTGGCTTGCGATTCGTTTCATGCCCATGCCCATCCTCCGATTGCCGTTGCCGCTTCGCTTCCGTCCGGGCGCTTCCGGCTTGCTTCTTATTGTCGCATGGCTCCGCCGGTCAGGTAAGGCATTCTCGTGACCTGGCGAAGCCGCTTTGGTGACTCGCAGCTCGCGGACATGCCCGCCGGTACGCAGAACGCCGCAACCGGTGGGCAAGCCGGCTGCGGCGCATTTGCGTCGGATTCGGTTTATTTGGACGACTGACGCCGATACTCCTGAGGCGATACGCCGAACGTCTTTTTGAACATTTTGCGGAAGTGGGAGAAGTGGTTGAAGCCGATCGATTCGGCGATGTCGCCGATGCGTTGGTCCGATTCCGCCAGCCGTTTGCCGGCCAGCTTCATTCGCCGCTCGAGCATGTAGTCGGAAATCGAAACGCCGGTTTCCCGCTTGAACAGGCGCGACAAGTAGGATGGGTTGAGAAACACGTGCTGCGCCAGCTCCTGGCGGGATACATTTTCGTGCAGATGTTCGTCGATGTACCGTTTCACCTTTTCAATCCACTCGTTCTGGTCGCTGGTCAATTGCACGTCGAGCAGCGTTTCGAGCTGCGCCAATGCCTTGTGCGTCCACTCGCGCAGATGCCGCAACGACCGCATGGCCGTATCGCGATCCAGCAGCACTGTGCGAATCGCTTCGAGCGAGCTGCCTTTCCGGTGCAGCGCGCGAGAGAACAAGTAGACCAGGCCGTGGTACATCTGCAGCAGCGAATCGGCCGAAGGGTGAAGCTCGTCCTCCAACTGCGCATACAAGTGCGCCATTCGTTGGCGGAACGTTTCCAACTGGCTGTTGTCCAGCAGCGCGCCCCATTCGATAAAATCGGGAACGGCGGCCGGCAGGGAGGCGGCCGGCCGGTCTTGCTCCGCTTCCGCGGGGAACCGGATCACTTCCCGGGAGCTGAGCACGCTGTTGCGTTCCAGCTCGACCAGTTGGCGATGCGAGTCGGCCAACTGGCCGAGCGCCGTCGCCCGGCCGATATAACACGACAACGAGCAGTGGAAATACGTGTGCGCCGCTTCGATAAACTGCCTGCAGCGCCGCTCGACCTGGGCTACGTCCGTCGCGACGTCCCGCTGCCAGATCAGCAGCCACAGCGCGCCTCCCCGGTCCTGCACCGTTTCGCCGCCCATATCGCCGAGAATGATTTCTTCCGCCGCTTTGCGGAGCGCAAATTCCATAATCGCTTCGTCCTGGGTCGACATCTCCATATGCCAATGCTCGACGCTGACCAGCACCGGCATCGCCGCATCGCGATGCGTCAGGGGGAGCCGATAGCGCGCCAACGTTTCATCGAGCACGCCCGGCGAAGCCGCGATGCGCCGCGCGAGCAAATCTTGCCAGAACCGTTCGGTCAAGACGGGCGCTTGCTGCTCCCATAGTGTCTTGTACGTGCGCAGCACTTCGTAATCGGCGTTCCATTCCTGCTGCTGCTTCACCCCGCGCAAGGCGCGGGCGACCGTGTCGAACAGGACGCCATAGTCGACCGGCTTGAGCATATAGGCGAAACAATCCAGCTGCAGCGCCCGCTGGGCATATTCGAAGTTGGCGTGCCCGGTCAGCACGATCGTTTCGGTGTCCGGCCGGTGCTCGTTGACCCACGCGACCAGATCGAGCCCGCTGCCGCCTCTCATCTCGATATCCGCCAACAGCAGGTCGATCCGGCGCTCGCCGAACACGCGGATCGCTTCCTCGACATTATGGGCGGCGTACACGCCGGTTATGTCGGCGCTCGCCCAGTCGATCGACTCGCATATGCTTTGCACCGTCCACTTCTCATCGTCGACAACGAGCATTCCATACATCTGCATTTCCTCCCGGGCTTCGGCCGGCTGCGTGCGGCCTTTACGGCGCCTTTATTATGCCATATCCGTTGCGGGCGAAACAGCGCCGCCGGTGACTTCCCGCCGCAGGTTTGGTGCTCTGTCGGCAGCCGCCGGCAGCACCAGGCGAACCAGCGCCCCGCCGCCGGACGAATGGCCAAATTCCACCTGCGCCTGCGGCCCCCAATGCAGCCGCAATCTTCTTCTGACATTCCAGATTCCGACGTGCTCGCGCGGTTCGTATGTTTGCTCGTCCGCCGCGTTCAAGAGGGTCAACTGCCCGGTGGTCAGCCCGGGCCCGTTATCGGCCACCGCAATGGCAAGGGTGTTGCCGTCTTCCGCCCATGCGGCTTCGATGCGCAGGTGGAACGGGTGCTGTACTTTGGAAAACCCGTGGACGATCGCATTTTCGACAAACGGCTGAATCGACAGCGGCGGCACGAGCACCTCGGCCAACGGTTCGGCAACAACGATTTCGTACTGCAGCTCGTTAGGGAAACGCAGGCGTTGAATTTCCAAATAGTTGCGGATATGCTTCAATTCGTCGCGCAGCGGCACCGGCTTGTCGTTCTGCTGGATGATGAAGCGGAAGTAGTCTGCCATGTGCAGCGCCATCTTCTGGATCGAGGCGTAATCCTTCAGCGCGCCGAAACTGTAAATGATCGTAAGGCAATTCATCAGAAAATGGGGGTTGATCTGCATTTGCAGCTGCTTCATTTCGGCTTCCTGCGCCTTCAGCTTCCCTTCATACACGCCGATCGTCAACGCTTCGATTTCTTGCGCCATGACATTAAACGTCTGGGCGATCGGTTTGAAATCGCCGAAGGAGCCGACGTTCATGCGCGTGTTCAGGTCCCCGCTGCCGATATTCCGCATGCCGCGGATGACTTCTCCCATGGGACGGATGAGCACTTTTTGCAGCACCAGAATGTAGATCAGGAAAATGACCGCCAGCACGATCGGGATGTAATAAATCGTGCGCTGGAAAACGAGCAGCGACGTCAGCAGCTGCTTCTCTTCGGAAACGATATGCAATTGCAGCCGCAGCAGCGAGGAGGAGGCGCCGACGGCGATATACGAGTTTCGCCCTTCGTCGAACGTATAATAGGGCGCTTGCAGCGAAAAGGGGTAGTCAAGCAGCGCTTCCTTCGTTCGCGGAGACAACTCCGGGCTGTCTTTCAGCAGCGACTGGCCGTTGTCCGCAAGCAGTACCGCCGTGCCGTCGCCAAGCGCAAGCGAAGCAAGCGGCGCCAGCAATTCGTCGATGTGGAACCAGACCCCGACGTAAATGCCGCTGTTGTACGTCGATTCGTACATGCGCAGCAGTCCGCGCCCGCCCGGCCCGGCAACGACGGTCCATTGCTCGGTCGGCACGTGCTCCGCGAGAATGGCCGTCACCGCCTGGCGCATATCGCCGGATTCGGTCGATGTCTGAAACCGCTGCGAACCCGTCAGATCGCCGGCAGGTTGGTTGTAGATGAAGTAGGATGCCTTGTTCTCCATATTGCTCATGCTCGAAGCGAGCCGGTTGAAGGCATAGTATTTGGCCAGCATGTAGTCGGCCGTGCCCGCGCCGTACCGTTCGATCGTCTTGAGGTCGGGATCGTTCGATATATACGTGTATACTTGTTTGTCGGCCGACAGCAGCGTCTGGTCGAGCTGCTTCATGAACATGTAGAGCAGGTTGTAGGTGGATTGCGACGATTTGACCCGCACCTCGTTCATGCCGTATTGGTTGACGTAATACAAATAGGCGACCAGGGGCATAATGACAAGCAACAGCGCACTGATCAGCTTCAATCGCAGGCGCGATTTGGTATGCATCGGCTCCACCCATTTCGAAAACGTTTTCAACACGTCCTATTATGATAGTGCATAAACAGTCTGGCGGGCAACTGGAGCAAGGAGTCGATATCGTTCTTAATTAAGTATTTATTTGATAAAGGATTTGATTTATTATAGTTTCATGGTCGACGATTCGATTGCACGCTGAAAGGAGTGAAGCGACGAAGCCCTATGCCGAACGACATTTTTTCCGCACTGGCCGATCCGACGCGCCGCCGCATAATGGAAATGCTCGCCGACCGCGAGGAGTTTCCGGCAACGGAAATTCACCACCGGTTCCCGGTCAGTCCGCAGGCCATCTCCCAGCATCTGAAGATTTTGCGCGAAGCGAATCTGGTCCATGTGGAGAAGCGGGCGCAGCAGCGGATCTACCGCATCAATACGGAGGCGATGGAGCAGTTGGAAGCGTGGTCCCGCAACATGAGACAGCGGTGGAGCAAACGACTGGATACATTGGAAGCCGTCTTGAAGGCGGAAATGGTGAAAACAGCCGAGGCACAGGCCCGACAGGAGGACACTGACTGATGCAAAACGCAAATAAAAAAGACTTGACGATCGTTCGCGTGTTGGACATTCCGATCGAGATGGTGTGGAGAGGCTGGACCGATCCGAAGCTCGTCCGGCTATGGTGGGGGCCGGCCGACTATACGTCGCCGTCCTGCGAAATCGATTTGCGCGAGGGCGGCCGTTATTTGTTCTGCATGCGCGCGCCGCAGGAGCAAGGAGGACAAGATTTTTACTCCACCGGCATCTACTCGACCATCATTCCCATGGAGCGGTTGGAATTTACGCAGCACCTGTCGGACCCGGACGGAAACCCGATCGACCCTGCCCAAGTCGGCATGCCGGCGGATTTTCCATTCGAAGTCAGGCTTGAGATCACGTTCAAAGCGCTGGATGGCGGCCGGACCGAATTGACGATCGTGGAGCACGGCTGGTCTGAAGGACACATGTCCACCTTGGCTGAACTGGGCATGCGCCAGTCGCTCGACAAGTTTGCGGCCAGCATCGGGTAACCAATGGGAAGGAGATGAATGTTCATGCAAAGCGTCCAAAAGATTTCCCCGTCCCTGTGGTTCGACCATCAGGCGGAAGAAGCCGTCGAGCTGTATGTTTCGATTTTCAACCACTCGAAGATCGTGAGCGTCAACCGATTCGGCGAAGGGGCGCCTTTCCCGGCGGGAACGCTGATGTCCGCCACGTTCGAGCTGGAAGGACAACGGTTCATGGCCTTGAACGGGGGCCCGGCTTTTCAGTTCACCGAGGCGATTTCGTTCTTCGTAAGTTGTGAAACGCAGGAGGAAATCGACAACCTGTGGGAGAAGCTGACGGCTGACGGCGGAAAAGAAGGCAGATGCGGCTGGCTGAAGGACAAGTTCGGCGTATCGTGGCAAATCGTTCCGGATGTGCTGGGCGAGCTGATGGGCAGCAAGGATGCGGAGAAGGCCGGGCGGGCGATGCAGGCGATGTTCCGCATGAACAAACTGGATATCAACGGGTTGAAGGAAGCGTACGAGGGGGCAAGCCAGGGTTAAGCTTGCGCGCGGCAGAGGGTTCGGCCGGCAAGCCTTTCCGCGGGAGAGGCCGCCGGTCTTTTTTTGCTTAAGAGGAGATGATCTGCTCCTTGTAGGATGCGATCTTCTCCATCACGGCCTCGATGTCCGCCGGGCTGACGTTGCAGCGCCGGAGGGCGGTTTGCAAATGCTCCGCCACCGCGTCGAAATGGGCTTCGGTCAAGTGCAAAGCGCTATGGGCGTTGCGCATGGAGCGTCCGGTATACTGCTCGGGCCCGCCCAGAATCGAAGAGAGGAAGCTGAGCTGATGCTGCCGCAGCCTGACCATATCGATGCCGGCAAAAAAACCGTTGACGCGCTCATCCTGCAGAAGCAGCGTATAAAATTCGTCCACGACGCGAAATAACAATTTTTCTCTTCCCAGCCGCTCGAAGAGCCCTTCCATCTTCTGTCCTCCTTCGTCCTTTCTTTCATTATATCGGCAAACGAGCGGAAAAAATGTGTTTTTTGGCAGAAGCGGCACGTTTTTTGCAGGGTAATGGAAACCGGCAGCGAATTTCATCGTATAGCGAAAGCAAAGACAAGCCGGGATGTGTTGGAGCGGCAGGGGGCGGAACCGTAGGTTATGGAGTTGGACGAACGTCTGATCGAGGATGCGAATTGTTATCGGCGGCTGGTGGAGATGTCTTTCGACACGATCGTCATTTATCAGGACTATAAAATCGTGTTTATCAACGATACAGGGGTCCGTATCATGGGCGCGCCGAGAGAGCAGTTGCTCGGCCAGCCGATTCTTCGGTTCATCCCTCCCGCGTATCACGCGCTTATCCAGGAGCGGGCCCGGTACATGTTCACCGTCGGCAAACAAACCGAACCGGTCGAGATTGAAGTCAATACGATGCAGGGCCAGACGCTGGAAGTGGAAGTGACCGGCATCGCCATCACGTACGAGCGTGCTCCCGCTGTGCTGACCATCATTCGCGACATCCAAGGCCGCAAGCGGCAGCAGCGGGAAATGGAGCACCTGGCCTACCATGACAGCTTGACCGGCTTGCCCAATCGCAGATGGTTCGAAAGGCACGCGTTTTCGTTGCTGCAGCATGCGGAGGAGAACGATCGGCAAGCTTGCCTGTTTTTTATCGATTTCGACATGTTCAAGCATGTCAACGATTCCTTCGGCCATCAGTTCGGCGATTTGCTGCTGCAGGAAATTTCCAATCGGCTGCTGGACGACATGACAGAGCACCGGCATTGCATTCGAATGGGCGGGGACGAGTTCGCCCTGCTGCTGCTCGACATCCGGAGCGAGGAGGAAGCGTTCCGCCACAGCGAGCGTATCCTCGAGAAGTTTCGTTTGCCGTTCGAGCTGATGGGGATTCCGTTCCATTCGACCTGCAGCATCGGCATCGCCATGCTGCCGGAGCACGGCGCGACGTCGTACAAGCTGCTGAAATCGGCGGACATCGCCTTGCACCAAGCCAAGCTGAGCCGCAACTGCGCCATCATGTACTCCCATCACATGGAGCAGCATTCAATGAATGTGTTGACGATCATCAGCGACATTCACCAGGCGCTGCGGCAGGGATGGCTTGTGCTGCATTATCAGCCGCAGTTCCATATGGAAACGGGGAAGCTGCTCGGTACGGAGGCATTGATTCGGCTGCAGCATCCGGATAAAGGCATGCTTTCTCCCGGCTCGTTCATTCCCGTCGCCGAAATGACCGGTCTGATCGTCCCGATCGGCCGGTGGATTCTGTTCGAGGCTTGCCGGCAGAACATGCGGTGGCTGGGGATGGGCATGCCGCCCATGACCATCTCCGTCAATATCGCGATGCGGCAGTTTCAGGAGAACGATTTCGTCCAGTCGGTGTTTGCCGCGCTGCAGGAAACCGGCATGCCGGCCGAATTGCTCGAGCTGGAAATTACGGAAAGCTGCGCGTCCGACACGCCCAAGCTCGAGCAGGTGCTGCACGAGCTGCGGCCGCTTGGCGTGCAGATCAGCATCGACGATTTTGGCACGGGATACAGCTCGTTAAGCCATCTCAGCCGGCTGCGCGTGGACAAGCTGAAGATCGACCGCTCCTTCATCGTTCAGATGTTGGAGCATGAACGGGACGAAAATCTGGTGCGGACGATCATCAGCATCGCGCACAACCTGAATATGAAAGTGGTGGCCGAAGGCATGGAGACGCACCTCCAGGCCCATAAGCTGAAAGGCTGGGGCTGCGATATCGCCCAGGGCTACTTCTACGCCAAGCCGCAGAAGCCGGAACAGATCTATGAGCTGTATGGCAGCGCGTAGCGGCGGCCCATATTTCTGCCGAGCATAAACAAGCCCGACTCCCTTCCGGTTCGGAAAGGAGGCGGGCTTTCTTCATCGCGGCAGAGAACACAATCCGTCCGACAAACGACAGGTAACTTTCCCGAAGGAAAGGAATTTGCCAAAAAAAAGAGAAATGAGATCCAATCGTGTTCAAATCGGGGAAACGAAAGGCATCTTTCTTGATGAGGCGGGAGAAGCCGGGGAGGAGGGGCGGTATGGAATCGAGGCACGGGGCAGCGTCGTACGGAAAGGAAACGGATCCCGCTGTTGCGGAACAAGCGTTGGTGGAGCGGGCGCGCCAGGGGGATACGGAGGCGTTCGGCGAATTGTTCGAGCAGCACCGGAACGGGCTCCGCGGTTATGCGGAGCGGATGACCGGCGACGGATATATGGCGGACGATATTGTGCAGGATGCATTCGTGAAGGCATTCCTGCATCTCGGTTCGCTCGCCGATCCGGGCCGGTTTCGCCCGTGGTTGTTCCGCATCGCAAAAAATCAGGCGAACATGCGCCTGCGGCGCGGCGGTCCTTATCGCCGGGAGCATCCGTTTGCGGCCATGCAGCAGGGCTATCCGGGCCATGGCAACGCCGGCGTCGATTGGGATGACCTCGACAGCGTGCTGCATCATCTGGCGCGGCGGTCCTCGCATGCGGCGGCGGAGGAACAGGATCCGGCCGAAAGCCTGCTGCGCAAGGAATTATACGAAACGATCCACGCGCTGCTGCTTGGTTTGACGGCGAGGGAGAGGGACATTTTTCAGGCGTTTTTCTTCCGGCAGCTCCGCCCCGAAGAAATCGCATCGCTGTATGAACTGTCGACCGGTTCGGTGTATACGTACATCTACCGCACCCGGCAGAAGCTCGGCAAGCAGCATGCCCGAGTCTTCCCCGGCCCGCCAACCGATTCGCAAGGAGAGGGCGCTATGAACAAACGCAGCCTGCTGCAGCTGCCGGACCGGACGGTGTCGCTGCTGCCCATGACGTCGTGGGTCGAAAGCATCGGCACGATGCTCGCCGCGCTGGATGATCGGCAGGATCCGGTGAAGTTGATGGGGATTTCTGCCGCCGCTTTTCGCATGAAAGTGTCGAACCGGACGACGTTTGCGGACAGTATGTACGTCTTTGATTGGAAGCGGCAGCTGCACGATTGTTTCGAAAAACTCGGTTATCGCATCACCGTGCTCAGCGGTCAGTTGGCGAATTCGCCGGTGCCGGTGCTGGGCGCCGTCGAGCGGTTTCCGGTCGTGCTGCCCATCGAGGAGTCGGTGCTCCCCTTCATCCGCAAGTATATCCAGCTCGGGCATCCGCTGCTCTATTTCGATACGTCGGCTTCCCGGCCGTATGTGCATGAATGGGCGGTGCTGTACGGCTACGACGACGACCGGCGAGCCGTCCGGGTAACGGACCCGATGCTCCCCGTAGGAAAATGGTTGTCTTACGACGACGTCGTCCACAATCCGGTACGGTTCCTGGCGGGCATCGACGGGAAAGTGCTGCCGGATGCCGCAGCCGGGCGTCGGGAGGAAGCCGCAACCCGGGAGTTCGCGGAAATGACGATCCGGTTTGCCGTTGCTTATGCGCGGAACGGATGCGAGTACCGGCCTACGACGGTTTATTTGCAGTATACGTCGGGATTGGCGGCGTACGACCGGTGGATCGGTTTTCTGCGGGATCCTTACCATCTGCCGAACCGCTACGGGATGGGCCATCTGGCGGCTTATTATGCGGAAACCAAACGTTTTGCCGCACGCTATTTGCAAAGTGTTCCCCTGCGTGCCGAAGCGATGAGATGGTGCTTGTTGGCTGCTGCAGCCTATGAGCAGGCTGCCGAGGAGTTCCGTTCGATATGCGGCATGGTTCCGTTTGTCCGGACGTCCGACATGCTTTCCGCCGAAACGCGGGAAGCCTGCGCCGTATCCCTCGGCAAGGCGAAGGAATTCGAAGCCGCCGCAATCGGCTATTTGGAGAAAGCTGTTTCCCATTCGACAGGAGGAAGATCGGAATGACCGACATTCGTATGATGACGGAAATCTCTTACCATATGCGGCAGGTGATGGCGGCCAAAGCCTCCTTCGAGCAAGCCAATCCGGGCGTTCGCATCCATATTGAACAGACGAAGGATTCGTTCGAGATCATGCAAGCCCTTCGGTCCGACGAGCCGCCGGATCTGATCGAAACGGGCGGGTTTCCGGTCGGCGATCCGGACGGCATTTTTCTCGATTTGCGTCCATACGTTGCCGATGTTGCCGGGCTGGAAGCGGATTTGTTCCCGGGGCTGATGCGGGTAGCGAAGCACGGCGGAACGCTGCCGGGACTGCCGATTGAAATCAGTTCGCCGTTGATCGTGTACGACAAAGACAAGTTCGACCGCGCCGGATTGGCTTATCCGACCGAGGAGTGGACGTGGGAAGAGATGGTGGAGCTGGGCCGCAAGCTTACCGTGCGAAATGAAGCCGGTGTCGCTTCCCAATTCGGCCTCGAGCTCGGGGTGGATATCGAATGGTTCGAGCCCTTCGTGATGCGGAACGGAGGGAGCTATATTGCGCCGGACGGGTCGACGTCGCGGGGATATGTGGACAGCGCGGCCGCCATTCAGGCGATGCGCCTGGTCGTTGACGCGTTTCGCGAACATCGTATCGTACGGCAGCCGGATGAACCTTGTTTGGCTTCTTCCTGGCATGAAGAGAGTGCGATGAAGTTTTGTTTCATGTGGGCTGCGGAATGTTGGCAACGGGAACGTCCGAACGCGCGCCTCGGCGTTGTCGGGTTGCCGAACATGCCCGGCGGGGAGCAAGCCAACATGGTTTATATGGGGGGAGCCGGCATAACGAGGCAGTCGCCTCATCCAAGAATCGCGTGGGCATTTTTGCGTCATTATTTGCTGGAGTGCCACTCCTGGATGCCGCCGGCCATTCGCTCGCAAGCGGAACAGCGGGGCATCGCCCGGCATCCGATATGGTCCCGGTACATCGCGGAGCTGGACCGCGTTCGCGTCAGCGGGTTCTTTATCAACCGGAAGTGGAACAACTCCCGGCAGCTGATCAACGAGGATATCCGCAGGATGATTCTGGACGGAGCGGACGTTGCGCAAACGGTAAAATCCTGGACGAGGTATACGTAAATTGGCTGCGGGTGCGGCTCATTCTCCGGACGGAACAAGGACGACATTTCCCTTCTTCCGTCCGGATTCCACATAGCGGTGCGCTTCGGCGATTTGCTCCAGCGGGTAGCGCCGGTCGATAACCGGCTTGATGATCCCGGCTTCGGCCAGTTTCCGGAGGAAATGAAGATTTTCCACGCGCTGCTTCAGCCCCGTAGCCGCAAAAATCGCCCGACGGCCGCGGCTTTTCGCCGTTCGCAGCATATGCAGCATGATGCCGGGCGTCGGGACGGTCGACAGGTAGATACCCGCAGGTGCAAGCGAATGTTTGCATTGCGGGAACGTCCTTTTGCCGACTGCGTCGAAAATCACGTCGTATGTCCGGCCGTTTCGCGTAAAATCGTCCCGGGTGTAGTCGATCACGCGGTCGGCTCCGAGCGAAGTCACGAACGCCGCATTGGCGGCGCTGCATACGCCGGTCACTTCCGCTCCGAAATGTTTGGCAAGCTGCACCGCATATGCGCCCACCGACCCGGAAGCGCCGTTGATCAGCACGTGTTGCCCGCGCTGCAGCTTCGCCTTGTCGCGAAGGAAAACGAGCGCCGTAAGCGCTCCGTCGCACAGTCCGGCCGCTTCCTCGAACGTCAGGTTGCCCGGCTTGGGGGCCACAAGCGACTCCTCCGGCAAGCACTTGTACTCGGCGTAAGTGCCGAAGGTGCGGGGGCTGATGCCGATCACCGGATCGCCCGGGGCAAAGGTGGCGACCTCCTTCCCGACGGCGTCGACTTCCCCGGCAAATTCCACGCCCAGCACGGCATATCGCGGCCGAACAAGCCCGTACATCAACCGGATAAAGAACGGATCGGCCTTGCGAAAAGCGCAGTCCGCCGGGGTAACGACGGCAGCCCGGATGCGGATGCGGATTTCGTTGTCGCCTGGAATCGGCCGGGGCATTTCGGCTACCCGAAGTGCGTCCGGGGAACCGTAACGGGAGCACACGATTGCTTTCATCGCTTCAAACCTCCACAAACTCAAGTTTGTTTTTCCTCCAGGAAGAATACGTCTTCCAGCGGCGTTCCGAAGGCGAGCGCAATGCGAAACGCCAGCTCCAGGGAAGGGGAATAGTTTCCTTTTTCGATGGCGACGATCGTTTGCCGGGTAACCCCCGCCTTATCCGCCAATTGCTGCTGGGTCATCTCGTCATGATGGAATCGCAATTTGCGCAAATTGTTGCCAATGGGCAGCTTCTCCATATCAGAACCCTCTTCGGTACAAAACGAGTTGTGTCATGACGCCGATCATTTCGGAAACGATGCCGGACAGCAGCAGAATGACGAACATCGTCGCAGTCGGCTTGTCCAGCACCAGCGATCCCATGGCCAGCAGAAAGCCGAGTACGAACGTATAATGGGAGTTGCGGGTTGCTTTCAGTTCGATCAGTTTGTCGCGCTCATCGGAAAAGGCGGGTTCCTTCTCCTTGGAGACGATTCGGTAAACGATGCTGAAGCCGATGAGGATCACGATTTTGGCGATGACGGACACCGGGATCAGGATCAAGATGACTGCTCCCCAGAAGCTGAACGCATCGGTCGAATCCATCGCGCTTTGCGGATAGTTTTGGAATACGTACAGGCAATACAGGCCGAAAATGACGATGCTGCCGATAAACGAAACGATCTGTTTGGTTTCCTGATACGACATGGAAGCTCATCTCCTAACTAATGAAGCCTTATTTTAGTAAAGTCTGATGAACATAATGTAATTAAAATCATACATAATGTCAAGTTTATTTTACATTAACAAAGATAAAGTTTGCGAGGGTCAGCGGCAAGATCAGGGTGGAAGTTTGTCCCAATTTATGCTGAACTAAAAATAATCTTCAATCGACACGGAAGCACCATGCCCGCAGCCGTTTTCTGCGCGCATCGGTGTTTTTTGCATTTTTGGCAGATGAACGGCGCGGAACAAATACGCACGAAAACGCCGCGATTTGACATTCGTGGTGTATAATGGAATCGATGGTTGAGTTTGATATCATTTTCTACTTGCTGATGGAGTTTCAATCCACGGTGGACATGGAGATGCCGTACCGGCTGCTGCTGTATCAAGTGGAGATTTGGCGGTACTACCTTCGCAATCGGGAGGAGAAGGGGCCGGGGCATTCGTTTGCTTTGCCTGCGATCGTTCCCATTGTGCTGTATAACGGGGAGCGCCCGTGGACAGCCAAGCGGCAATACGATCGGCGCCGTATTTCTGCTGGATCAATCGGCCGATCAGCCGTTATTGCAGGAGCGGTTGCGCAAATTGATGGAATCGATTCGGCACATGCCGGAAGATTTGCAAGGGCAATTTCTGAATTGGCTGGTTCATCTGATTAAAGGCCAACTGCCGCGCGATGACAACATGGTGGACCAACTGTTGCAAGAAGCAGCTCGGCTGAAAGCCGCCGCCGCAGGCAGGTCCCGGCATCGCCGCGCGATGAAACGTTGACGATGCCGGCCGGCGTATGGATGGCGTTGGCACACGCCGCGGCGAACAGACGCATCAGCCCTGTGCGTTGACGTTGTTCTGCTGCGACCCGGCCGCCGCGGCTTTGTCGCTGTTCTTCATGATGATCAAATTCCGCGCATAGATCAAAATGCCGGGAACCTGCCCCAGAATGAACACGGGGTCACGGCGGTAAATCGCGTAGATCGACAAGATGCTGCTGCCCAGTATGCTGAATGTCCAGAAGGAACGCGTGACGATGCTTTTTTTGGCTCTTTCGCTGGCGATCCATTGCAACACGAAACGGCCGGTAAACATGATTTGCCCGACCAGACCGAAACCGATCCACCACCACTCGCGCGCGCCGATGCTCATCGCCTATTCCTCACGGACCTGATAGTGAAACGACCGCCTGCGCATCCAGCCGATCACGATCGCATCCATCAGCCCAACGAAGGCACGGTTGAACACTCCGTATTTGGACGTCCCTGCCACCCGTTCCCGGTGCCGGACCGGCACCTCGATTACGCGGAAGCCGTTCATCCTCGCCAGCGTCGGCAGGAAACGGTGGAAGCCGGTGTACAGCGTGAAGCTCCCGGCAACCTCGCGTTTGAACAGCTTCATCGGGCAGCCGGTATCTTTGATCCGATCCCCGGTAATCCAGTTGCGGATGCCGTTTCCGACCTTGGACGACACTTTGCGCACCAGGTTGTCCTGCCGGCGCACCCGCGTTCCGTTGGCAAAGTCGTAATCCGCCATATACGGCATCAAATCGAAAATGTCTTCCGGGTACGTCTGCAAATCGCCGTCCATCAACGCGATCAGACGCCCTTCCGCCGCTTTCAGGCCGGAGGCGATCGCCGCGCTTTGCCCGCAATTGCGCAGAAAATGGACGATGCGCACGTTCGGATCCGCCAGAGCCAACTGATCGAGCTGCTCCGCGCTGCCGTCCGTACTGCCGTCATCCACCAGAATGATTTCATACGACTCCACGCGATGCGCCAGCGCATGGGTAATAGCCATGTGAAGCCGGGCAATATTGTCCTTCTCATTATACATGGGCACGACTACCGACAGCTCGATCATATTAACCCTCCTTTGTATACCATGCCACAAATTGGCGAATCCCTTCCTCGAAATCCGTCCGGGGCTCGTACCCGATCAACCGCTTCGCTTTGTCAATATTGGCGTAGGTTTTCGTCATGTCGCCGGGCTGCGGCGGAAGCTTGTCCAGCAGGGCCGGTTTGCCCAGCGCCCGCTCGAGCGTCTCGACCATGCGCCGCAAGGAAACGGTGCGGCTGTTGCCGAGATTGAGCACCTCGTATACCGATTCATGCTGTTCCACATAGTATAGCGCTTGGTGAATGCCATTTACAATATCTGCTATATACGTATAATCCCGTTGCGTCGAACCGTCGCCAAAGAAGGGAAGCGGCATCCCGCGCCCGATCATCCCGGCAAATTTTCGGATCGCCAGATCCGGCCGCTGCCGTTCGCCGTATACCGTAAAAAAGCGCAGCATCATCCCGTCGATCCCGTACAGATGATGGTACGTGTAGCCGAGCAGTTCGCAGCTTTTTTTGGTGGCGGCATAGAGCGAAATCGGCGTATCGACGGCATCCGTTTCGGCAAAAGGCACCTTCGCGTTGTTGCCGTAAACGGACGACGAGGAAGCGCAGAGCCACTTGCGAACGCCGGCTTGCCGCATCGCTTCCAGCAGCGTCACCGTTCCTCTGACGTTCACTTCCTCGAACAGCAGCGGCTGCTCCATCGACGCCCGTACGCCGGGCAGCGCCGCCAAGTGGATGACCGCATCGATCGGCTCCGAGCGGAAAATGCGCTCCAATGCGGCCGCGTCGCGAATATCGGCGATCTCCAGCCGGTACAGCGAGCCGGCGACGGTTTCCTGCAGCGCGGACAGAACCGCCGGCTTGTCTTCGTCCAGCGGAAAATCGGGCCGAACATGGCGCACTTTCAACCGGTAATCATACGTGCCTTCGAAGCTGTCGACATTGATCACGCGATGTCCGCTTGCCTGCAGGCTGTCGCACAGATGCGAGCCGATGAACCCCGCGCCGCCCGTAACCAGATACGTTGCCATAACGAATACGCCTCCTTGCTGCGTGTTTTCTTAAAGTCCGATCGGACGATAGTCGAACAGTTGCCGCACATCCGGGCGGCCGGCGAACAAATTGCGGAAATCGAACAGCAGATTGCCCGCCATGGCGGTCTGCAGCCGCCCCAGATCGAGGGCCAGAAACGCCGGCCATTCTGTGACAAGCACAACCGCATCGGCATTGGCTGCGCACTCGTACGCATCGGCCGCGTAGCGGAGGCGATCGTTCGTCGCGCCGAGCGCCCGCCGCGCTTGCGGCATGCCGTGCGGGCAATAAGCCTGGATGTCGGCGCCGAGCGCCAGCAAGCGGCGAATGATGTGCAGGCTGGGCGCTTCCCGCACATCGTCGGTGCCCGGCTTGAAGGACAAGCCGAGGATGCCGATCGTCCGGCCGGCCATATCGCCGTGCGGACCGAAGGCGGAAACAATACGCGCAACCAACCGGTTTTTATGCCGTTCGTTCGCTTCCACGGACGCCCGAACGGTCAGCAATTCCTGGCCGTGCTCCCGGGCGGCGGCAAGGATGGCGGCGTTGTCCTTGGGGAAGCAGCTTCCGCCATAGCCCGCCCCCGCTTTCAGAAAATGCGGCCCGATGCGCTCGTCCAATCCAAGCCCGTGCGCGAGCTCGGCCACATTCGCCCCCACCTGCTCCGCCAGCAGGGAAAATTCGTTGATAAACGATATTTTGAGCGCCAGAAAGGCATTGGATGCATACTTGATCATTTCGGCCGTTTCCGGGTTGGTCTGCAGGAACGGCACCGAACGATCGGCAAAATCCCGATACAGCCGCAGCAACGAAGCTCTTGCCGGTTCGCCGGAAGCGCCGATGACGATCCGGTTCGGATGCATCGCGTCGTGCAGCGCGGCGCCTTCCTTGAGAAATTCGGGGTTCATCGCGACATGGCACTCGTACGGAACCCCACGCTCGCGCAAAATCGCCCGAATCGCCGCTTCCACCTGCCGGGTCGTGCCGAGCGGCACCGTCGATTTCAGCACCAGCGTTTTGTCTCCGTTCATGCTTGTGCCGACCATCGCCGCCGCGTTCATCACCGCGTCGACATTTGGCCGCCCGTCATCCTGCGGCGGCGTCCCCACCGTGACCAACACTACTTCGCTTTGCCGAATCATATGCTCCAGATCGGTCGAAAATAACAGCATCTCCGTCTGCATGGCTTGTCGAACCGCCGTCTCCAGACCGGGCTCGTGAATCGGCACGAGTCCTTGCTTCAGCGTCTGGATTTTACCATGATCGACGTCCGTGCAAATGACGCGGTGGCCAAGCGCGGCCAGAACGGTTCCGTAAACCAGCCCGACATAACCCGTTCCCATGATCCCAACCTTCATCCGGCTTCACCTTCCCGTTATGGCATGGGCAGACGGCAATAGAAGGCATCGCAGCTTGCCGCATGCCTTTCCTCTCCCCGTGATCCTTGTTTCCTTGATTTCCGTTCCCGCTTGGCGATATGCTTCATATTAGTTCAATCTATCTAAGTTGTAAACCGGATTATGCTGAAAACAACACGTTTTCATCTTTTGTTTATTAGAAGATATGAATCAATTGAAAAACACGCTCTTAAGGTATGAATATGGGACTTGTTATCGGTTTATGTACGAAAGTGCTTTACAACGGGAGAAAAGATGCTTTACGATGGTTGCTATCAAGCAATGAGCGGGTGAAGAGGATGGGCAACGAATTTCGTGTCGACCGGGAGATGGTCGTCGGCGCTTATACGGAGTTGGTCCGGCAAATGTCGGCCAAGCGGATACGCCGGCTGGCGGAGCATTTGCGCAGCCGCGAGCTGTCGCTGAATCAATATTCGATTCTGAATATCGTGCATTACGAGGAAGGCTGTTCGTCCATCCAATTGGCGAACCGGCTGCAATTGAAAGCCGCTTCGATCACGTATCTGGTCGATTCCCTGGAGAAGAGAAAACTTGTCACTCGCGTGGAAAATCCGGAGGACCGCCGCAGCCATACGATTCATTTGACCGAAGAGGGGCTGGAGCTGGTCTGCGTGCCGGAAAATCATGCGGAAATGTTCGGGATGTTCGAGCAGCTCGGCCAGGACGAACTGGAAATGCTGTATTTGGCCATGCGGCTCATCCGCAGCAAATGCCTGGGCGAAGAACAGGAACATTAGCGGCGCGTCAATCTATCAAGGCGACCCCGACCGCCGTACGACCGAACTACCATGCCGACTGCCAGCGCAGTCGGTTTTTTTGATTTCATTGCCGCTGCGCTACTACCGTGAAGCAAATCTGCTCGTAGGCTGCCGGGTAACGAAAATAGCCCATAAAAAATGGCTTATTTGCCCGATTTGGGGCGCCTCGGCGGAAATAGCCAGTGAAAACATGGCTTATTTGCTCTGCCAGGCTCTGAATCAGGTGTTTTAGCCGAAATAGCCAGTGATTTCACTGGTTATTTTGATGGGGCGCCCCGTTTTTAGCGAAATAGGCAAGAAAACAGGGCCTATTTGCAAAGTTGTCGTCACGGAAAGGGGGGCGGCGGCGCGCTTGACGATAGTTAAAGCAGAGGCGAGGGGGCGGGAGCGGAGAGCGGGGGTTGGTATGGAGAAGCGGCAGCGTTCGCCTTTGTTTTCCGGATTCACCCTTGGCCTGATCGTTCGAAGAATCCGGAAAACAAGAAGCGATCGGAGTACCAACCCCCGCGCGCAGCGGGAGCCGGTTTCGCCGGTTATTTGCCGGTTGAAACGACTGAACTATATTGACACCCGATATATCTGATGATAATATATCGACATACGATATATCGACATTCGCAATAATGGGGTGGGGAAATTGACCAAATGGGAGGAAATGCTTCCCTTGACGGAAGCGTTCTACTACATTCTCATTGCACTCTGCGTCGAACCGCTTCACGGGTACGGCATTATGCAGTACAGCGAGAAGATGAGCGAGGGCCGGGTGAAAATCGGCGCCGGCACCCTGTACACCGCGCTTAATACGCTGCTGGGCAAAGGGCTGATCGATCATTATCCCGTTCCCGAAGGAACGGATGCGCGGCGGAAGATGTACGCAATCACGGAAGACGGCAGGGCGGTAGCGGCGGCGGAGATGGAGCGGCTGGAGCGGCTGCTGGCGGCGGGACGGCAAGCGATGAAGACGAGGGAGGAATAGCGGATGGCAGCGCCGATGGAAACGAAGTTTCGTCACTGGTGGACCTGGGATTACGAGAAGGAAGTGAAATGGATCAACGAGTGGTCGCGGCAAGGACTGCAATTTCGCCGGGCGGGGTTTCTTCGCAGCTCGTTCGAGCGCAATGCCGATGATCGCTATACGTACAGCCTGGATTTTCAGCAGGGGCTCGGGAAGGGCGACAAGCTGCGGGAATACAAGGAATTGTACCGGGAAGCCGGTTGGGAGTACGTTGCGACTTACGCGGGCATGTGGCATTATTTCCGCCGGCCGTGGGAGCCCGGAGAGACGCTCGCTCTTTACTCGGACCGGGAGTCGCTCGCCCAGCATTATCGGACCATTCGCCGCATGATGGGCACGATGCTGCTGCTCAATTTGGCCATCCTGCTGCTCAACATGGCCAACCTGCTCCCGCGATACGGCGACCGGTTATGGAGCATCGTTATACCGGTAGCGACGATTTACGCCGTACTGTTCGGCTTGCTCGGGTACGGTTATGCGAGGATGGGGAGAAAAATCAAACAAGTCAAGGGGAGATAACGGAAGGATGCGTCCCTCCGGTCGAAGAAGAGGCTGTCGCCGAGGTCGCACTTGCGCCTCGGCGGACAGCCTTTGCTTGGGTTCAGGACAAGAGGGGGCGGAGCTCGCCGATTGCCTTCAGCCATGCTTCCGCCAGCAGCGCATGACCGGCGGCCGTCAAATGGATGCCGTCCTTCGACCAGAAGGACGCGTCCGCCCGCGCGCAGGCGGCAGCCAGCAGGCCGTCCATCGGCACATAAGCCGCGCGGAACTCGCGGGCAAGCCGGCGGACGACGCCGATGCGCAGGTTCACGTCCTGCCGCCACAGCTCGTATTGCTCGCGGTTCGGCAGCAGGAACGGTTCGATCAGCACGAGCCGGGCGCCGAGCCGCTCGGTGGTCTGCTTCAGCAACTCGCGGTACACGGCCTCGAATTCCGCTTCGGTCGGCGACTGGTTCTCGAGCTTCGCCATCGCATTGTCGTTGATGCCGATCAATATCGAAACTACCGATGGCGCAAGGTCGAGGCAATCTGCCTGCCAGCGGTCGCGCAGCGACTTGACGGTGTTGCCGCCGAGACCGCGGTTCAGAAACGTTGCGCCGCTCTCCGGATAACGCGCGGAATACAGCGCGCTGGCCATCAGCACGTAGCCGCGCCCGGGATCGGCGTCGTGCTCGCGGCTGCGCCCGGCATCGGTGATGCTGTCGCCCTGGAACAGGACGACGGAGCCTGCGGAAAAGGGAAATAAGATCGTCATGCCCGCACCCCTCCGTTGTTCGTCCGGCGCAGCGTGATCGGGATTCGCCGCGGGCCGCCCGTCAGGTTGAAGCGGAACAGCGCGACTTGATCTTCGACGATTTTCGCTTCGATCGTTTCGGGACCGGCATCTTCGACGGCGAAGCCGGTCAGATCGTCCCAGTAAGCGAGCCCGAACGGCATCGGCCGCCAATAGCCGATTTCATAGACGATCTCGATCCGGTCCGCCTCTTTCATGTAATGCGTGACAAACACCGGCGGCACCGGCTCGCTAAACTCCTCCTGCATGCTCCACTTCCCGACATAATTGCGCATCATGCGCGGCTTGTTCTCCCCGCGCACGAACGCCAGCTGGCACTCCTTGTCGTAGTAGAACAGCGTATCCGGCCAAGGACCGAGTCCGATGCCGCCAAGCGTCATCGTATAGTCGTTGAGTTCCGGGCGAATCGCCGAATCGCTCGTCAGCATATAGACGGGAGCCGTCTCCGCATTGCGCTCGCGGTAGGCGCGAATCGCCGCCGGCAGCGTCGTGACGGTGACCGGGAATTGGCGAATGTACCGAAAGAACAAGTCCTGCATCGCATCGCACGCCTCCACGTGGGAGAACGGGTAAACGGCAAACCGTTCGCTCACTTCCATCTCGTGCGCTTCCTGATGCTGCAGGAAAAATACCTGGTCGTTGGCGTCCGTATTGCGCAAGTAGTCGTCGAACAGCCGCTTCCAATACTCGATATTATCGCCCGTACATAACCCGGCGCGCAGCACGTCGTTCGGGTCGGTCGAATATACGACCGGGCTGGCGGTGTGGTAACTGGAATGCAAGTCGCGAGCCGTCCATTCGCAAGCGACGAGACTGCCGCGACCGGGATGCGGCGCTTTGAATCGCTTCCCGTCCACGTACCAGAACCCCCACGGGATGCCCTGGTTCGTCAAGCCGTCCCACCAGACCTGCTCCCAGCAATAGCCCCACATGCCTTCGAAGCCGGCTTCCTCGAGAATGGCAATCGCGTCGCCGTCGGCGATGCCCGACCCGGCGATCTTCGTTGTCGCCCAAGGAAACGCTTCCTGCAGCGTGCGCCATTCCGCTTCGAGCAGCGCCAGCATCTTCGTCTTGTCCTTGCCGGCGTCCCGCGCGAAGTTCGGGCAGCGCATGATGACATCGTCGCCGTATTCGTCATGCCACTTGCGGATGCGGTTTCCGAGCACGGCGATCGAGCCGCTGTTGACGATCCAGGTGACGGGAATGCCGTGCTTGTGCGCCGTACGGGCGGTCCGGTCGACGCCTTCGTCCGGCGTCCCGCGCCCCCACGACGTATCGTAATGAGAGGCCATGCTTACGTACGTATAAATCAGGTGTTGCGGCTTCATGTCGGCCATTCCTTTCGTCGGCGGCGGCCGCGCAGCCGGCAAGAGCGGCTACGGCGCCGCATGCTTGTTTCGCAGCCGATATTCGTTCGGCGTGATCCCTACGTACTTCTTGAACACCTTGCCGAAATAGCTGTTGCTGGCAAAGCCCGTTTCTTCGGCGATCGCCGCAATCAGCTTGTCGCTGCCGCGCAGCAGCTCCTGCGCCCGTTCGATCCGGTATTCGTTGATATAGTCGGATAGCGTCTTCGACGTATATTTTTTGATCAGCCGCCCGAGATAGACGGGGGACATGTTGAGCGCTTCGGCGATGCCGTCGAGGCTGAGGTCCTCCTTCATGTACTGGGCGGCGATCATTTGATTGATGATGCGCATCAGTTCGTCGTATTTCGCGTTTTTTTTCGCGCCGAGCTTCTCTTCGATCAGGTCGAACAGGTCCATGAAGCGGTCGCGAATATCGTCCAGCCGTTCCAGCTCGGCAAGCGGGGCGAACAGATCGTGGAAGCGGATTTCAAAATCGTAGCCGGACGCCTTCTCCAGCGTGTCGACGACCATGTTGATCGCAAAAAACAGGCGGAATACGGTCAGGTGCAGGCTTTTGTACGAATGGCCTTCCAGCGATCCGAGAATCGCCGCGCACGTCTCGCGCACATCGTCCATGTGGCCAAGCATCAGCGAATCCGTCAGTTGTTCCTCGCGGTGAATCGGATATTGCAGCTGGCGCTGGTCCAGCTCCAGCGCCTCGCGCAGATCGATGATCGCTTCCCAGCCCGCAAACAGCCGGTATTGCGATGCCGCCAGCGCCTCCGCATACAGCGTGCGCGCCGCCGCCAGCCCGGCTTCGTCCGACGGCGTCACGACCGCCGTTACAGTGAATTTCAAATGCCGCGCGATATTGCGCTGAATGTCGCGCGCGACCGGCTCCAGCGCCAGCTCCGGCGCGCCTTGCACGAGCAGGGCGACATGGTCGTCGCCGGCGTCGACCGCTTCGCAAGGCGCTTGCGCCGATACGAGCTCGGCGGCGATGTTCATCATTGCGAAGCGCAGCAGTCCGCGGTCCTTGAAGCCGTACTGCGACGTAAACGGCTTGAACCGGTCGATGCGCAGCAGAAGCAGCCGCAGCGGCGCGCCCGCCTGCAGCGCGATGCCGAACGCGGCCAGCTTGCCGGGCGTGCCGGCCGGCGGCAGCTCGTGCCCGGAAGCGAGCAGTTGGCGCAAAAATTCCTGCTTGATCGTATACGAGCTCTCCTGGATCGCCCGGTTCTGCTGCAGCAGCTTCTGCGACATGTCGGCCACCGGGCGGTTGAGAATGCGCGACGAGGCGTAGGACAGCGTCAGTCCCGCAACAAGCAAAATGACGGCAACCACAATCGTGCGCCGCTTCATGCCGTCGACCTCGCGAATCGCATCGGCGTAAGGCGTATACCGAACGAACTTCCAGCCGAGCAGGTCGGACGACACATAGGTGACGAGCGAATGCACGCCGTCGACGTCGCCGATGAAATGATCCGCATCCTTGCCCGAATGGAGGATGCGCTGGGTGAATTCCTGCCGCGACAAGTCGCTCAGAATCTGGTCGGGGTACACGCTGCTGACGAGCAGGCCGTTGTTGTCCATAATGATGATGCTGCCGTTGCGCTTCTTGTCCATCGACGTGATCGCTTTTTTCATCCAGGCGTCGGAAATGTTGAGCACGATCGCGTAGCCGCGTCCCGGCCCGAGGTTCTCGTAATAGACGAACGTGTAGACGCTGTAGTCGACGTTCGCGTTGTTGGACGTATTCGGGATGACGCGCGTAAACGGCTTCAGGTTATTGGCCGGGTCAAAATGATCCAGCAGCTGCGTAATGCCCTGATCGGCAAACAACGAGCCTTTGACGAGGCCGGTGTTGTTCGTGTAGAACACGTCCAGCTTCTCGTTGTACAAATAAATCGAATGCAGAAACGGCATCGAGCCGAGCAGCGTAATCCGGTCGGTGATCCGCTTCAGTTCGACGGGGTCCGTCTGCTCCATGTAAAAAATGTTCGGGATTTCCTTGTCGAGCAGCACTTGCGAAATCGCCATTTTGGCGTTTTCCAGCATCGCGTCCGCGGTGGTGCTGATTTGCGATAGCGATTCTTCGGCGTTCTCGTAAGTGCGGCGCTCTTCGATGCCGACGAACTGCACGTAGAGGAAGTAGGAAATCGACAGAATCAGCACCGATACAAGGGTCGACAAAAAGAACAACAGCCGGGAAAAGTAGCGGTTCCCTTGCAAGCGGCTGCGAATGCCCATCGATGCGTTCCTCCCTCATGGCGAAAGGCAAGAAGCCTGACGGCGGGCAAACCGCCAACCGTCAGGCTCCTGCGGCAAGGTTACTTTTTCTTCGCGGCGAGCCATTCCTTGTATTGCTTATTCATTTCTTGCATGACTTTATCGATTCCTGCCGCCTTCAGCTTCTCTTTGAATTTCGGCACGTATTCGTCCGGATTGACCGAGCCGGTTTCCAGGATCGGACGGAATTCCGTTTCCACGTTTTTGATCGCGGCCACTTCCGTTTTCAGCTCGGAGCTGTCGAAGTTGAAGCCGAGATTGACGACGATTTCCGATTCGGCGTTGAACTTCTTGAATTGGTCCCAAATATCGTCCGGTTCGCCCGGCATCAGGTACGTCAAATATTGGTTGCCGTACATCCACGTCGTGTTCGGGTTGTAGCCGGACTTTTTGCCGCCTTCGGTGGCCGGGGCGTAATCGATCCGCTTGTCGCCGGTTTTGACGTAATGCTTGCCTTCAATGCCGCGTCCGACCAGGTTGATCAGCTTCTCGTCGGTATACATCATGTTGTAGAACATCAGCACGCGGTCCGGGTTTTTCGAGTTGGTCGGAATGCCCATCATCGAGCCGACCAGGTCGTTTGTCGTCGTAATCGGCTTGCCGAAGTGCTGGAAAATGAACGGCTTGCCGAACAAGTTCGACACTTGCACGTCGACGTACGGCTTGAGCTGGCCGAACGTGAACAGCACGCTGGACTTGTCGTCGTTCGTCGCCTTCAGTACCGGCGCGTCTTTGCGGATGTAGCCGGCCTGGTAGTATTTGTTCAGCGTCTTCAGCGTGCTCATGTACGCCGGTTCGTCCAGCTCCAGCGTGTAAGCGGTTCCTTCCTGATTCAGGACGATCGACTGCACCGGCGATACGTTCCACAAGTAGCGGGCATTGACATTCGGGATGCGCGAGGCGCCAACCGCGAACAACGGCGTGATGCCCGGCTCGTTGTCCTTGATCGTTTTCAGGTACGGCTCCATATCCTCGAGGCTGTTGATCTTCGTAATGTCGATTTTGTATTTGTCGACCAGCGTTTTGTTCGCGGTGAAGCCGAGCCACGAGCCTTTTTCCTTGTAGGCGGCGAGCGTGTAAGTGCGGCCCTTGATCGCGCTTGCCTCCAGGAAGCCGTCGGCCAGCAGCTTCTTCGCGTCCGGCGCCAGCTTGTCGAGCTTGTCGGTCAAATCGACGAGACCGCCTTTGGCGACCAGATTGCTGTAGTTCATATTGCCGTTAGAGGTGAACATCAGATCGACTTTTTCGCCCGTGGCGAGGAGTGCCGTCATTTTCGTATCGTATTCGGACGAGGTAATCAGGTGCATTTTTAACGTGGCGTTGATTTTCGGCTGGATAATCTTGTTGACTTCGGCTTCGACCAGCTCGGTGTCCGCCTGCGGCCCCGTGGCCAGCAAATACCAGTCGATGACGTAAGGCGTCAGCTCCTGTTTCGGCGCGACGCTTGCCGCCGCGCTCGTTCCCGGACTTGCGGCCGGCGAGCCGGTCGCCCCCGAGCCTTTGCCGCCGCCGCTTCCGCCGCAGCCTGCCGCCGCCACGGACAGCGACAGCGCGACCGCCGCGAGCGAGAGTTTGAATCGTGCAGTAGTTGCCATTGTTCATAACCTCCCAATGAATAATAACATGTATGCTAACCAGTTGCCTGGATTTAGCCTTTGACGGCGCCGATCGTCAAGCCTTTGATGAAATATTTCTGGAAAAAAGGGTAAGCGAGCACGATCGGGCCGATGCCGACGACGGCCAGCGCCATGCGCAGCGTCAAGGTCGGCGGCCGGATTTGGGCGATCGTGCCGTAATTTTCGCCGCTCAGGTTGGACAAGTAATCCGCCAGGCTCTGCGCCTTGTACAGCAAATACTGCATGTTCAGCAGCTTGTCGTTCGTCATCAGCATGAGCGGCAGCCACCAGTCGTTCCAGTAGACGATGGCGCTGAACAGCCCGATGGTGGCGAGGCCCGGCAAGGACAGCCGCACCACGATCGAGAAGAAGACGCGGAACTCGCCGGCGCCGTCGATTTTGGCGGATTCGATGACGGCGTCCGGGATCGTGGTCGAAAAATACGTGCGCATGATCATCACGTACCAGCCGTTGAACAGGTGGGGCACGATGAGCGCCCAGATATTGTTTTTCAGGTGCAGCACCTGGGTCGTGACCATGTACCAGGAGACGAGGCCGCCCTGGAACAGCAGCGTAAACACGACGAGAAACAGGAACAGCCGGCGGAACGCGAATTCCTGGCGCGACAGCGGGTAGGCGAACAGGCCGATGACGAGCAGACTCAGCAGCGTGCCGACGACCGTCGTGAACACGGTGACGCCGTAAGCGCTCAGGATGGTGCGGTTTTCCTGCCACAGGTAGCGGTATGCCTCGAGGCTCAGCTTGTTCGGGATGAACCGGTAGCCGTCGGCGACGACGCTCGACTCGCTGGTGACGGATACGGCGACGACCAGCAGCAGCGGGACGACGCACGACAGGCTCATAAGCATAAACAGCGCGTGAAGCGTCGTGTTGGCGGCGGGCGAGATGGCGTTGATGGCTCGGCCGGGTTTCATCGGGCTCCTCCTTTGCGGGTGCGATAGGTTCGATTGTGCGGCTGGCTAAAAAATCGCCTTCTCCTTGTCGATGCGGCGGACGATTCCGTTCGAGAGCAGCACGAGCACGAAGCCGACAAACGCCTGGAACGTGCTGGCTGCGGAAGACAAGCTGATATCGCCGCTGTTGATCAAGGCGCGGTACACGTACGTGTCGATGACGTTGGTGGCGTCGAACAGCGCGCCGGAGTTGAGCGGCACCTGGTAGAACAGGCCGAAGTCGGCGAAAAACATCCGCCCGATCGCCAGCAGCACGAGCAGAACGATCACCGGCGAAATCGACGGTATCGTAATATGGCGCACCTGCTGCCATTTCGAGGCGCCGTCGAGCGCCGCCGCTTCGTAATAATCGTTGTCGATGCCGGTGATTGCGGCCAAATAGACGATGCAGTTGTAGCCGGCGTATTTCCAAATGTTCGCGAACACGAGAATGAACGGCCACAGCTCCATTTCGCTGTACCAGGCGACCGGTTCGATCCCGAACAGCGGCAGCACGGACGTGTTAAGAATGCCTTTGTCCACGCTCAGGAAGCCGTAGAACAAATAGCTGACCGCAATCCACGACAGAAAGTACGGCAGCAGCATCGTCGTTTGGTACCACTTGGCCAGGCGCCGGCTGCGCAGCTCGTTCAGGGCGATCGCCATCATGACGGCGACAAACGTGCCAAGGGCGATGAACACCAAGTTGTACAGCAGCGTGTTGCGGGTGATGATGAACGCGTCCGGGGTTTTAATGAAAAACTCGAAGTTTTTCAACCCGACCCATGGGCTGTTGGCGAAGTTCTTGAAGAAACTGCCGCCGGAATAGCCAAAGTTCTTGAACGCGATCAGGATGCCGCCGATCGGCAAATAATGAAAGGCGATCAGCAGCGCAAAACCCGGCAAAGTCATAAGCAGCAATGGACCGTTGCGGGCGAGCCGTCTCCCCCATCTTTCCACACCGTCACCTCCTCCGTTTAGTGGGCGTCTCGTCGTAGTCGCCGGATTGATCCCAGCGTAGCACCGGGCCGGCGGGGGCGAAATCGGAAATTCGGTCACAAAACCGCACTTTGCCGCAGGATCGGGATGGTAAAATCGAACCTTTTTGCCACTTTGCATACTTTGGCTCGGGGAAAGGGGCGGGGCTGGCCAGGGGAAAGGCGAAATAGGCCGTGTTTGCCCCCAACCGGGCAACCGGTCGGTTGACAATGCGGCGGCAAGGCGCTATGATCTATTTTAAATATAATCTAATTAGATAACTATTAAATTAGTGAGGTGCGAACCGACCGTGCAACTGGAAAAAGTAGTCCAGTACCACAAGGCGCTGGCCGATCCGACGCGAATCCGGCTGCTTATTTTGCTCGCCGAAGGCGAAAGCAACGGCCAGGACTTGGCCGAGAAGCTGGGGGTGACGCCCGCGACCGTAACCCATCACGCCGCCAAGCTGAGGGAAGTCGGGCTGATTCGTGAGCGGCGGGAGAAGAATACGATCTTTTTTGCGCTGCACCATGCGTTCATTCGCGATTATGCCGGCGCGACGGAAGAACTCATTTACCGGAAACAGAAGGGAGGGACGGACATGTTGGCGGAGGAGCAGGAGCGGGTCAGGCAGGCGGTGCTGAAAAACTTCTTTACGGCGGGCGGCGCGTTGAAGCATTTACCGGCGCAGCTCAAGAAGAAGCTGATCGTAATGGAGCATCTGGCGTCGCAGCTGGAAGTCGGCAGGAAATACGACGAAAAAGAAATCAACGCGTTCGTCAAAAGGTTTCACGACGACTTTGCCACGATTCGCCGGGAATTCATCATGCATCAGTTTCTGTATCGCGAGAAGGAGATCTACGAATTGAACCCGCGGGAAATGTGGGCGCGGTGGGAGAAGCTGTCGTGAGGCGCGGCGGCGGTTAGTCGTAATCATGCCAGAGGCTGGAGCAGCTGGAATAATGGGAGCAACCTTCTGCTCCGCTATAGGAGGGAAGCCAGAATAGCCAATGAAAAATGGCTTATTTATCCGATTGCGCCTGCCTCGTCGGAAATAGCCAGTGAAAACATGGCTTATTTGCTCCACCAGGCCCCCAATTCAGGTATTTTAACCGAAATAACCAGTGATTTCACTGGTTATTTTGAAGACACTGCCCGTTTTTGGCGAAATAGGCAATAAAACATGGCTTATTTTGCAAGATGCTTCATCGGAGCGCGGCAGTGAAGCAAATGGGATAGTCGGCGGAGGGGAGAATGCCGCGCTTTGTGCAGCTTGTCTGCTTGATGATTGTTAAAGGGGCGATAGGGCGCATTGCACACCAGCACAAGGCAAGTGTTGCGTACGCAAAAGCATTTGATTTAAAAGCCTCCTCATGTTATATTGTGCATATACGATATACACAATTTGGTTTGGTGGAGGAGGCGCGGCATGCTGGCCTTGGACATTCGAAATATAACGAAAAGGTACCCCGATTTTCAGTTAAGGGATGTATCGTTCCAGCTGGAAAAGGGTTATATTATGGGCTTTATCGGCGCCAACGGCGCGGGGAAAACGACCACCATCAAATCGATCATGAACATGATCCATACCGATGGCGGCGAGGTCTACATTTTGGGCAAAAACATGGCGGAACACGAACTCGAATTGAAACAAGAGATCGGCTGCGCATTCGGCGGCATCGATTTCTATACGAGAAGCCGAATCAAAACGTTGACCGATACCATCAAGAAGTTTTTCACCCGATGGGACGATGCGGCCTATCAAAGCTACTTGAGCCGATTCAAATTGAACGAAAACAAAAAAATCGCCGAATTGTCGATGGGCATGAAGGTCAAGTACAGTTTGGCGCTTGCCTTGTCCCACGGCGCCAAGCTGCTCATCCTCGACGAACCGACAAGCGGGCTCGATCCGGTGGCCAGAGACGATCTGCTCGATCTTTTTCAGGAGCTCGTCACGGACGGCGAAATCAGCATTCTGTTTTCGACCCATATTACTTCCGACCTGGAAAAGTGCGCGGATTTCATCACGTTTATCGCGGACGGGCAAGTGGTCAAGAGCGCCGAAAAAGAGGAATTCAAGGAATCCTTTCTGTTGCTGAACGGCAACGAAACCCAACTGGGCCTGGTGAAAGAACGGATGATTGCCTACAAGGTCAATTCGTTCGGCTTCACGGGATTGATTCGCTCCGCAGACTACCATTCCTCTTCCGGCATTAAAGCGGTCACGCCGAGTCTCGAGGACATCATGATCTACTTCGCAAAGAAGGAGCCCGCGCATGTATAATCTGGTGAAGAAGGATTTGAAATTAGGCATTCAGCCGTTTTTTTTCGTATTCCCTCTATTATTGGGCCTGTTGATGCTCATTCCCAGCTGGGTTTATTTTCTGGTCCCCCTGTATTTTTGCTGGCTCACGATCCCGAACATGTTCAGCAATTTTAAAACGCAGAATGACTTGATGTTTACCGCGATGATGCCCGTAACCAAGAAGGATATGGTCAAAGCAAGAATTTCCGTCATTGTCATCCTGGAGATCATGCACATCGGCTGGGCAGCGATCTTCGGTCTGATTCATGATCTTCTGTACGCGAACATAAACGTCGGCTACTATTTTTTCGCCCCGACCATGGGTTTCTGGGGACTTTGCATGGCCATGATGGCCATCTTCAATATCGCCTTCATCCCCATGTACTACAAGACGGCTTATAAATATGGCGGGGCGCTGGCCGTGGCTGTAATAGCCGCTATGCTTTTTGCCGGTATCGTGCAATGGCTGGGCATCCGGATTTCGTCCTGGTCCGAACTGTTCAATGTTAACGTCGCGGACCATTGGGTTTTTCATGGCACCCTCCTGATCGCAGGAATCGCCATCTTTGCAGCGTTCACCCTGATTGCTTACGGGATAGCGGTGAAACGATTCCTCAAAGTGGAAATTTTATGAACGTATCGATCTCGCACACATCGGAAAAACCGATTTATCAGCAGCTATTTGAACAGATCGGCGCCCAGATTATGAGGGGCGAGCTTCCGAGCGGCTACGTATTGCCGCCCATTCGGCAAGCGGCCCAGGAGCTTCGCGTGAGTGTCATCACGGTCAAGAAAGCCTGGGAAGAACTCGAACGATGCGGTCTGATCAACACGGTGACCGGCAAGGGATGTTTTGTCGCCGAGCTTTCTTCCGAAGAGATGCTGCAAATGCGCAACGAAATGATCTTGAAGCAAATGGAAAGCGACGCCTCCTACTACAAGTCCTTCGGCCTCACCCTGAATGAAGCGATTGAGATGTTGAAAAAGATTTATTAACCGCTCTCTGCCAGGCGGGGAAAAGCGTTTTGTATCATCAGTTCTCGTGCGGAAAGGAAGGTGCCGGACGGTGGTGAGAATCGGCACGATCGGGGATATTCGCCGTTACCCGGTCAAATCGTTTGCGGGCGAGCGGCTTGCGGCTTGCGACATCGAGCCGTACGGCATGAGCGGCGATCGTTTGTACGCGTTCCACGACGGCCAGGGGGCGGGATGGAACAGCTACATCACCGCCCGGGACGTTCCGGCGATGCTGGGTTATCGCGCGCAGCTCGGCGAAGACGGCGGCTTGCGCGTGACGGCGCCGGACGGCCGCCGCTTCGGCTGGGACGCGGCGCTGGCGCAGGAGCTTCAGGCGCAGACGCGGCGCCGCGTGCACTTGACGAGCGGGCCGGCACCGGAGGAGCCGGAGCGAATGGCAGTCGATCAGGGGAGCATTCTGCTGATCGCCGACGCCGACTTGCGCAGGCTGGAAGCGGCCTGGGGCAAGCCGGTCGATCCGCGGCGGTTTCGCGCCAATCTGCTGGTCCGGCTGGATGCCGGCGCGGGCGGCGCGCAAGACTGGCTCGGCCGCCGGCTGACCGTAGGCAGCGCGCGGCTGCGCGTCGACGAAAGCTGCGAGCGCTGCACCGTCATTACGCTCGACCCGGACACGCGCGAGCGCGATGCATCGCTGCTGCGCGCAGTCAACGATACAATGGCGCTGACGTTCGGCGTCTACGCGTCCGTCATAACGCCCGGCCGAGCGCGGCTGGGCGACGAAGTGCTGCTGGAGGAAACGCCGGCCGTCAGTTGACCGGCTCCTGCTCCAGCTCGCGTGCGAGCGCCGGCGAGATCGGCGCCAGCGGCAGCCGGACCGCACCTTCGGCGATCATGCCGTGCCTGGCCAGCAGCCACTTGAGCGGCGCCGGGTTCGGCTCGCGGAACAGCCGCTCGATGATGGGGCGCAGCGGCGCGAACGCCTGTTCGGCAGCGGCCATGTCGCCTGTGGCGGCGAGCCGGCACGTCTCGAGGAACAGCGGCGTCCGCACATTCGCCGAAGCGAGAATGCCGCCGCGGGCGCCGAGCCGGAGCATGTCGCAGAGCAGCGCATCGTCCCCGCACAGGACGGGCTTCGTCTTGTGCCGCATCAGTTCCTCCAGCAGCGCGGTGCTGCCGGAGCTGTCTTTGACGCCGATGACGCCGTCCAGCTCGAGGATGCGCCGCATCGTGTCCGCCGTCAGGCGAACGCCGGTGCGCGCCGGAATCTCGTAGGCGATGACCGGAACGCCGACTTCGGCGATGCGCCGGTAGTGCGCTTCGATTCCTTCCTGCGACGGCCGGCTGTAGTACGGCGTCACGACGAGCGCGGCATTGGCGCCGAGCCGCCCCGCCAGCTCCGTCCGCCGCACGCTGGCGGCGGTGTCGTTCGTGCCGGTTCCGACGACGATCGGAACCGGCCGTTTCTGCGCCGCGGCGACTTCCTGCGCCGCCCGGACGAGCGCCGCCGCTTCCTCCCACGCGACGGTCGGGCATTCGCCGGTCGTTCCGTTGACGACAATTCCCTGAATATCAAACGCGAGCAGTCCGGCGACATAGCGCCGGAAGGAAGCCAGGTCAAGCGCACCGTTCGGCAGAAACGGCGCAACGACCGGCACGAACACGCCGCACAAATCGTTTGTTTGCAGCAACGAAACCACTCTCCTCCAAATTGATGTTGAGCATGAAGCGGATAGTATCACTTTACCATCGCACCGATCATCAACGTTATCTATAATAATCGATAGGGATCATCAATAATTTTGAAATGGAAAGGGGGATGGCACGATGGACCTCGTCTACCTGCGGACGTTTCGCGAAGTGGCGCTCCGCCGCAGCTTCACCCGGGCCGCGGCGGAGCTCGGCTACGCGCAGTCCAGCGTCACGACGCAAATTCAGAAGCTGGAGCAAAGCTACGGCGTTCCTTTGTTCGAGCGCATCGGCAGCGGGCTGCGGCCGACATCGGCCGGAGAAGAACTGCTGGTGCTCGCGACGCAAATGCTCGAGCTGCACCAGCAAGCGAAAGAACGGTTGGCCCGGCAAAGCGGGGGCACGCTGACGATCGGCACGATCGATTCGATCGCCGCCTATTTTTTGCCCGCCATCCTGCAGCAGCTGCGGCGGCAGTATCCCGAGCTGACCATCCGGCTGCAGCCCGGGAGCGAGGACACCATCGTCGGCCAGGTAAAAGCGGGCGAGATCGACATCGGGCTTATTCTCGATCAGGCGGCAACCGATCCGGCGCTGGAGTGGACGACGATCCGCGAAGAGCCGCTCGTGCTGCTTGCTGCGCCCGGCCACCCGCTGACGCGGCAGACGATCGTCGAGCTGCAGCACCTCGAAGGCGAGGAGTGGATCATGACGGAAGCGAGCTGCAACTACCGCGTCATGCTGGAGAAGCTGCTGCGGTCGGAACGGGTAACGTGCCGCATCGGTCTGGAGCTGGGCAATCCCGAAGCGGTGAAGCGCTGCGTCATGGCCGGCGCCGGCATCGCGCTGCTGCCGGAAATGGCGGCGAAGGAGGAGATCCACCGCGGCGAGCTGGCGGCGCTCCCGTTCCGCCACTCCGAATTGCGGCTGGAGCTGCGCTGGTGCAAACACCCGAAGAAGTGGATGTCCCGGGCGCTGCAAGGGTGTATCGCGTTAATGGAGCAACAGGGCGAATGATCGACGCCGGAGAATATTGGCGCAGTTAACGATTGCGCAGCGGCTGCACGAAATGTATATTTATACTTATTAAAGTATAAATATACATTAACACTGGAGTGTGATCGCATGGGCATCAAAATATTCGTGGACGGTCGGGAAGGGACGACCGGACTGAAGATCCATCATTATTTATCGGGCTTCGCGGATGTGGAACTGCTGGCGATCGATCCCGCCTTACGCAAGGATGCTGCCGCGCGCAGCCGGCTGTTGAACGCGGCGGACATCGCGATCTTGTGTTTGCCCGATGCGGCTGCGCGGGAATCGGTGGCGCTGGTGACCAATCCGGCGACCCGCATCATGAACGCCAGCACGGCGTTCCGCACCGACCCCGCCTGGGCGTACGGCTTGCCCGAGCTTCACGGCCAGCGCGAACGGATCGCCTCGGCCGCGCGGGTATCCGTGCCCGGTTGCCATGCGACCGGCTTCATCGCCGCTCTCCGGCCGCTGGTCGAAGCGGGCATCGTGCCGCACGATTACCCGGTCACGAGCTACGCCGTTACCGGCTACACCGGCGGCGGCAAGATGCGCATCACGCAATACGAGTCGCCCGCTTTCGCCGCAGCGCATCAATTGCAGGCGCCCCGCCATTACGCGCTGCTGCACGATCACAAGCACATTCCCGAGATGCGCCTGTACGCCGGGCTGTCGTTCGACCCGTCGTTTACGCCGGTCATCGCGAATTACCCGCAAGGCTCGGCGGTGGCGGTGCCGCTCGTGTCCCGCTTGCTCGGCCGGAACGCATCCGCCAAGGACGCGCATGAGGCGCTTGCCGCCTATTATGACGGCGAACCGTTCATCCGCGTCATGCCGTTCGATGCGGCGGCGGAGCTTGACGAGGGCCATTTTCCGATCATGGCGCTGAACGATACGAACCGGCTCGAGCTGTTCGTCTTCGGCGGCGCGGACCGTTTCACGATCTTGTCCCGTTTCGACAACCTGGGCAAAGGCGCGGCCGGCGCCGCCATCCAGAATATGAACCTGATGCTCGGGCGCGACGAACGGACCGGACTGATCTGATCGGAACGCACTAAAAAGATGAGCGTCCTCCGCTCCATCCTGTATAATGGAACGGTCTTGATTTGCACCATGGGGGAGTGGGGAGCGGTTGTTGTACCGAAAGTGGAAAGAGGCGTGGCTGTTCAACGTGCGCAAAGACATTTTGGCCGGGATGACCGTGGCGTTGGCGCTTATTCCGGAGGCGATAGCATTTTCGATTTTGGCGGGCGTCGATCCGATGGTCGGCTTGTACGCTTCGTTCACCATCGCGGTGACGATTTCGATCGTCGGCGGCCGGATGGGCATGATTTCCGCGGCGACGGGCGCCATGGCCTCGCTGATGGGGCCGATCGTCGCCAAATACGGGATCGAGTATTTGTTCGCCGCCACCGTGCTGACCGGCATCATCCAATATGCGATGGGGGTGCTGCGCTTCGGCAAATTCATCACCTTCATCCCGCACGCGGTCGTCACCGGCTTCGTTAATGCGCTGGCGATCATCATTTTTATGGCCCAGCTGACGAACTTCGAGGACGCCGGTTGGCCCATGTACGCCATGGTCGCCGGAACGCTCGCGATCATTTATTTGCTGCCGCTGCTGACGAAGGCGGTGCCGTCGGCGCTGGTGGCGATCATCGTCATGTCGGCGGTGTCCATCGGCTTTCACCTCGACCTTCGCACGGTCGGCGATATGGGCGAAATTACGCAGCAGCTGCCCTTTTTCCATGTGCCCGATTTGGAGCTGTCGCTGTCCGCGCTTGGCACGATGCTGCCGTTTTCGCTGGCGCTGGCGGTGGTCGGGATGACCGAGTCGCTGATGACCGCCACGATCGTCGACGAAATGACTGAAACGAAAAGCGACAAAAACAAGGAAGTGCGCGGCCAAGGCATCGCCAACATCGTGACCGGCTTCTTCGGCGGCATGGCCGGCTGCGCGATGATCGGACAAACCGTCATTAATGTCAAATCCGGCGGGCGCGCCCGGCTGTCGACGTTCGTTTCGGGCGTGTTTCTGCTGTTCCTCATTCTGGTGCTCGGCAGCGTGGTCAAACAAATTCCGATGGCGGCGCTCGTCGGCGTCATGTTCATGGTGTCGATCGGCACGTTCGACTGGCATTCGCTGCGCACGCTGGCGCGCATCCCGCGCGGCGACGCGCTGGTCATGGTCGTGACGGTTGCGATCGTGGTGGCGACCTCGAATTTGGCGATCGGCGTTGTGTCCGGCGTCGTGCTGAGCGCACTGCTGTTCGGGTGGAAGTCCGCCCGCATCAAGGCGCATGTCGGCGTGGACAAGCATGGGGCCAAGGTGTATCGCATCAGCGGACAGCTCTTCTTCGGCACGATGATGCATTTCGTCGACCTGTTCGATTATCGCAGCGATCCCGAGCGGATCGTCATCGATTTTGCCTCGTCCCACGTGTGGGATCATTCGGCCGTAACGGCCATCGCCAAAGTGACGCACAAATACCGGCAGCTGAACAAACACGTGACGATGGTCGGTCTGAACGAGGAAAGCCGGCTGCTGATCGATCGCGAAGGCGTGTCCGGTCATGTAGCGTAACGGAAGAGCGACGGCTGATTTGGCGGCCAAAATCGTTCGCAGCGCCGTCCGCCGGTGATTTTACACCGGAGGCGGCGCTGTTTGGCGTGCGCTAATGCAGCACGCGGCCGGAAGTTCGACTCGTCGCGGCTGCCGTTGCCGCGCTGCGCCGCCGTCCGATGGCCCATTGCGCGAACAGCAGATTCGGCACCCAGCACAGCCAGGCGATGACGGGAAACGTATCGTTCGTGTCCGTCAGGCCGAACAGCGAATCGGCGAGCGGCGTGTAGATGCGAAGCGAGATCGCCGCGCACGACAACGCGAAATTTCGCGTCATCCAGCGGCCGTGAGCGGCCGGATCGCGTTCGTAAATGATGCTGTGCAGGCCGCGGCCGAGCGTGTAAAGCCACAGCGCCGACAGCAGGCCGAAGCCGAGCTGCGAGACCCAGCCGCCGTTTGCGTAGCAGGCCAGATACAGGCCGGTGACGCCGCCGGCCGCGATTGCCGCCGCATACACATAGCCGATTGCGCGATGCACATTCGGCATGTTCCGGCGGATGTTGCGGCCGAATTGCAGCCAGCCGATCGCCAGCCCCGTGCCGGCCGATACGGCATGCACCCACAGCATGCGATACCACAGGTCGGGCAATGCGCCTTTGTCCGTGACGAACGGCTGACGCCGGACTCCGCCCGGGTCGCCGTAGAACGCCAGCGCGTAAGCGCCGATCGCCATCGCCAGCACGGCCATCGCCCAGAATAGCCACACGGGTACGGAACGTTTTTTCGTTTGCATGACGAATTTGCCTCCTTCGGGAAATGGGCGGTCCATGTCAACATAACCGGACTTGTGGTGATCTGATTGCAGCATACCATGCGCGTTTTCGTTCCAGAAGCGGCTGCGGCAGGGGGAACGGCTCCGTCGGGAGACGGAGTTTTCTTGTAGTGACACGTTTGGGGATGAGGGGCAGGATCAATGTTGTCAGGATAAGGCAAAGAAGTCTGCATTGCTTGGAATGTTTGCGAAATAAGGCCGATTTCAGCCTTACAGCGGCGTTTCGGCGAGCAGTCGGCGAAATAAGGCTGATTTCAGCCTTGCAGCGTCGTTTTGACGAGCAGTCGGCGAAATAAGGCTGATTTCAGCCTTACAGCGGCGTTTCGGCGAGCAGTCGGCGAAATAAGGTTGATTTCAGCCTTACAGCGTCGTTTCGGCGAGCGGCAGACGAAATAAGGCTGATTTCAGCCTTACAGCGTCGTTTCGGCGAGCGGCAGACGAAATAAGGCTGATTTCAGCCTTGCAGTAGACCGGGACAGCTACCATCGCTTAACCTGACAACATTGGGTGCAGGATAATGACTCCCACGAAGGTGCTGCAGCGCAGGAAACATGCGCTAAACGCGCCGCGGTGGGCCATGGCGGGTGCTGCAGCGCATGAAATACCAAATTTTCTTGTGTTGACCAGGCGGATGCAAGCTTGTCCGCGGAGACAAGTTTTCGTTCTTGAACGACCGATTCGGAATATATTGGGATCATCGACAGTTGGGATTGCCAGCCCGAATATCGATCGTATATGCTAGGACTATCACTCATTTTACGGAGAAAGCTCGGAGGGGGGAGACCTTATTCCGCCTGCAGGAAAACGCTGTCAAGCGGCAACCTGTCCGGATCGCGCAAGCGCGGATTATACGGCAAGGCAGTCCCCTTGGAATGCAACCAATCTGGAGCAAAGGAAGGGAGAGCCATGAGGAGTTACCAATGGATCAGGTGGCGCAAGATTCTCCTCAGGCTTGCGATTCTCGTTGTCGTCGTCGCGGGAATATGGCTGGGAGGGCCGCCGGTATGGAACGTCACGCTGTCCATCGTCAGCCTGTTGTTTCAACTGTTGTTTGCCGTCATTTTTATCATCATTCAATTTGTAGCGCTGTTCTGGTTCCTTGCCCGCGGGCGGACGTACTGGATTTTGCCCGGAGAGACCGGCTCGAACTGGAGCGATTACCGGGGCAACCCGGAAATCGTCGACAACGCCAAACGCATCGTCACGTTGCTGAGAGGCGTCAAGGAGTTCAAGGAGATGGGCGGCGAAGCGGTGCGCGGGCTGCTGCTGTGCGGGCCGCCGGGAACGGGCAAGTCGTACCTGGCCCAGGTAATTGCCAACGAGGCGCAAGTCCCTTTCGCTTACGCGTCGGCGCCGAGCTTTCAGAACATGTTTTTCGGCGTCGGCAACATGAAGGTCATGAGGCTGTACAGCAAAGCGCGCAAGCTGGCCAAAATGTACGGCGCCTGCATCATCTTCATCGACGAGATCGACGCAATCGGCATGAGGCGCCAGGGCGGCGGCGGGGGCATGATGGGCGGCATGTTCGGCATGGGCGGCGGCTCCGGTCTGCTGAACGAGCTGCTGCTGCAGATGGATCCGCCGAATATGGACAACTCGCGGATCGCCAAGCTGCTGCGTTCGCTCGGCTTGCGGCACAAGAAGGCGGAACGGCTGCCCGTGCTGACGATCGGCGCGACCAACTTGCCCGACGTGCTCGATCCGGCGCTGCTGCGGCCCGGCCGCTTCGACCGGCAGCTGTGGGTCGATGTGCCGGACCATGACGGGCGCGTGGACGTGTTCGAATACTATTTGCAGAAGATCAGGCGGGACGAGTCCCTCACATCCGAGAAGGCGGCGCTCGATACGGTCGGTTACAGCCCGGCGCAAATCCGGCATATCGTCAACGAAGCGGTCGTCATGGCGCACCAGCGCGGCTCGACGGTAGCGAGCTACGAAGATTTCCGCGCTGCGATGGAAACGTACGAATGGGGATTGAAGCAGCCGCTCCGTTCGATGAAGGACGACGAGAAACGCAATGTGGCGTACCACGAGGCGGGGCATGCGGTGGCCCAGTTTCTGCTGAAGCCGCACGAGCGGGTGTGGAAGGTGACGATTATCCGCCGGGGCGGGGCGCTCGGGTTGGCGGCTACCAAGCCGGTGCATGAGCGTTACAATCATACCGACAGCGAAATTTTGGCCGAAATCCAGGTTTGTTTGGCAGCGAGGGCGGTGGAGGAGCAGTTTTTGCGAAAGAAGCTGAACGGCGTCACGTCCGATCTGCAGCAAGCGACCCAACTGGCCGGCGTCTACCTGGGCATGTACGGCATGGGCGACGAACTGTTCAGCTATTTGGCGGTAGGCGGCCGCACCGATGCCGTGAAATCGCTTCGCCCCAAAATCAACGAACTGCTGAAAAACCAAATGCAAGAAGCAAAAAAGCTCGTGCTGGAATACGCAGACTTCGTCCATGCGATCGCCGAAGAGCTGCTGGCGCGCGAAGACTTGACCGGCGATGAAATCGAGGAAATCTACGTGCGCCTGTACGGGGCCGACAAGCCGAAGCCGCCGCTTCCGAATCCGGAAGGACTGCCTCCGGAAATCGCCAAAATCGACGCGATGAAAGGGCCGGGAGCAATCGCGGCCGCGGGCGGCGACGATGGCGACGACGATGACCGATCGGGCGAAGAAGAAGGGGAAGAGGGCAAGGGCACGGCATGAGCGAAAGCTGCCAATCGAAAAAGGCCGGATTGTCTCGCGGGTCGAGGCGTCCGGCTTTTTTTTGACGTGCGGTTTGGATGTGCGCCGGTTTCGGGTACAATGGGGAAAAAGCGACCGCGCCGCCGGAACGCCGGCAGCGCGGGATGGCAGAAGCGAAAGAGGAGAACAGATGAACGGACAACTACGCGCCAACATCAGGCCCGGCCTCGAAGTGGACATCGTGCTGAAGCAGGACCAGGCGACGGGCAAGCTGACGCGCGGGATCGTGCAGGCGATCCTGACCAATTCTCCCCGGCACCCGCACGGGATTAAAGTAAGGCTGACCAGCGGGCAAGTCGGCCGGGTCAAATCGATTGCAACGCCGCCGCAGTAACACGCACGCGCGAACGGAAAGGCGAGCATCCGCTCATCGCGCTCACCCAAATAGGCCACAAAAAATGGCTTATTCGCCTTTTTTGCCTCGCTCCATCGAAAATAGCCAGTGTTTTCACTGGCTATTTTCATTCAAACGCCCCAAAATCGATCATTTCCCCAAAATAACCAGCATTTTCACTGGCTATTTCATCACCGTCGTCCGTTTTTGGCGAAATAGGCCATGAAAAGTGGCTTATTTCAGGCAGTGGTTGCTGTAGTTGCTGTGTTGTAGTAGTTGCTGTGTTGTTATGGTTGTTATGGTTGTTATGGTTGTTATGGTTGTTATGGTTGTCGTGGTCGTTGCGGCCTGATGTACGTTCTATGCATCAAGCGGGACGCCGCTTTCAGCCGGCCAGCTCCGCTTCGGCGGGTTCGTCGATCGTCAGGCTGACCGGGCAGTGGTCGCTGCCGAGCACATGGGCGTCGATCTGCGCGTCGCGGATGTACGGCGCCAGCCTGGCGGAAGCGAGGAAATAGTCGATGCGCCAGCCGACGTTCCGCTCTCGTACCTTGGGCATGTTCGACCACCACGTATAGGCGTCGTCGCGTTCCGGGTACAGGTGGCGGAACGTATCGAGAAAGCCGGCTTCCAGCAACTGTGTCATCTTGCCCCGCTCTTCGTCGGTGAAACCGGAATTGCCGCGGTTGCTGCGCCAGTTTTTGATGTCGATTTCGTTGTGGGCCACGTTGAGGTCGCCGCAGGCGAGCACCGGCTTGCGCGCGTCCAGCTCCAGCAAATAGGCGCGGAAGCGCTCCTCCCACTCCATCCGGAAATCCAGTCGCGACAAGTCGCGTCTGGCGTTCGGCGTATACACATTAACCAAATAATAGCGGTCGAACTCGAGCGTAATGATCCGGCCTTCCGGCTCCTCGTCCTGCTCCATGCCGTAGCGGACGGAGAGCGGGGCGATCCGGCTGAATACGCCTGTGCCCGAATACCCTTTCTGCTGCGCGTAATTCCAATATTGCCTGTACTCGCCGTCCAGCGCCAACTGGATCTGCCCTTCCTGCAGCTTCGTCTCCTGGACGCAAATCACGTCCGCCTCCGCCTGCTTCGCGTAGTCGAGGAAACCTTTGTTCACGCAGGAGCGCAGTCCGTTGACATTCCATGATACCAGCTTGGTCACGTTTCGAACCTCCACGATCCGTTCTCGTCCGCTGCAAGCCGGCCATGGCGGGACTTACGGGCACGCGAGAATGCCGTTGTCCGGGCCTACCGGGCAAGAAGGACGGTAATTCAGTTCGCCTTTTTTCATTTCCGGGTTGCTAGTCGCATTATAGCACATGATGAACGACCGGCGGGGATAATCCGACAAGTTGGCGGCCGAGCTGTGCAGCAGGTTGCTGTGGAAGAACAACACCGAGCCCGGCTTCATCTCGACCGGCACCAGTTCGAATTGCGACAGGATTTGCTCCATCCGGTCCGGATCGGCGCCGGTCTGAGTGCCGACATACTGGTGGCTCAGCCTGCCCAGCTTGTGCGAGCCTTTCAGAACGCGCAGGCAGCCGTTCTCGATGGTGGCCGGATCGAGCGCCGTAAACGCGCTGATTAAGTTCGGGTACATAAAGCCTTGGTCATACCAGTACCCGTAATCCTGATGCCATTCCCAGGCTCCGCCCGTTTTGGCTTCCTTCAGCATCACTTTCCCGTGAAAAAAGGAAGCGTCTTCACCAAGCAAAATACGAACCGGATTGACGATGCGCGGCACGGTGGACGCCGCCGACCAGATATCGTCGGCCAGATCGAACCAGAGCGCCAGCTTGGTCAGCTTGCCGCTGCCGTCTTTGACCGTATAGGACATGCGCGACACTTTTTCGCCCTGCTCGACGGCGTCCAGCAGCTTGGCGACTTCTTCGGGAGAGAACACATTCTCGAGTACGATATAACCGTCCCGCTCATATTGGCTGACTTGGGAAAAGGATAACATGGGATACACGCTCCTTGGCGAATTTGTGCCCGGGTGAACGAATTCACCTGACTTGGTTAGGAGTATACCACCTGCGGCCGGCGCTTGAACATGTAGGATGTTGTCGCTTTACCTGTACGATATCGCTGTTTTTGCCCGGCGGATTCGGCAGCGAATCGCCGCCCGCCGGGCTCACCGCGAATCCTCGAAACGGATGGCGCGCCGCCCGGCCGTTTCGGCGGCAAACGCCAGCAGCCGCTCGCCTTCTGCCGCCAATTCCTCCCGCACCGCATCGTCGATCGGCTCGAACAGCTCGACGACAAGCTCGGCTTCGCCGCGCTTCCGGTCGATCCGCCACATGCCGCGGACGAAGCCGTCGACCAGCACGGTGGCGCGGATGATGCCGTTGACGGTGAAGACGCGCGCGCGGCTTGCTTCGCTGATGATGCGCGAACGGTCGTCGTAGGACAGCAGCATGTTGTCGAACTCCGCAAGGAAGCGGGGCGGCGCCGGCGTATCCGGATCCGGCCGCGGCGCGTCCGGCAAGTCGAACAGCTCGCCGCCTTGCTCGTCGCGGAAAACGACGAGCAACGGGCGCAGCCGTTCGACCGCTTCGCGCAGCCGGGTCAAGCCGGACCATACTTGCATGTCCTTCACCGTCGCCGGTCCGAATGCGCGCAAATAGCGCACAATCGTCGCTTCCGGCGCGGCATCCGCTGCGAGCGGCCGGCCCAGCCATTGCTCCGCATCGGCATGGGCCGCCTGGCCGCCGGCGCCCCAAATGGCGCGCGGCGGCACCTGCGCCAGCGGCACATACGTGCGCACCGCCGCAGCCAGCGCGGCCGGGTCGCGCTCCGGCCAGCGCTCCGCCAGCCGCGCGCCAAGCTCGCTCGCCGTCAGCGGCTCCCGCGCGAGCAGCTCGCGCCCGGCGGCGGCCACCGCGGGCGCATCGAGGCCCGCGAACAGCTTGCCCGAGGCGCTGTGCAGGAAGGCGCGCTCGAGCATCGGCTGCAGCACGGGGCGCAGCGCCAGACAATCGCGGTCGGTGACGAGGTGGATCGTCGACCGCATCAGGGCGATGCGCACGGCGCGCCGCTCCAGGATGAGCTGCGACAGCTGCTCCTGGCGGAAGTCGGCCAGCCGCGTCCAGAGCCCGAAATAGGGCGGGTTCGGCGCTTGCGCCTGCAGCCCGGCGAGCTGCTCCAGCGCGTCGTAGGCGGACAGCTCGGCGCGGCTTAGCAGCAGCTGGCGCGCCAGCAGAGCGCGGTTCAGCGCGCGCGGCCCGAGCACGCCGCCGGGCGCGGGGCTGTCGCCGGAGCCGGTGCGGAAGCTTTCCGGCCGGGATGAAACGGGCTTCGTCATCGGGAATCGGGCTCCTTCCGTGCAAAAAAAATCGTACTTGCTTTCCATCGTACCAAATGATCCGGAATTCGCCAAAAGCGCCGACTCGCCGCAAAATGTCATTGACCGCCATACGGTCGCGGAGGTACAATGAAGTCCGTTTGGCTTTTCGGACGAAAGTTGCCTTTGCGGAAGGAAGACATCGCGACATGCTGTTGCGCTCGATCGTGCTTTGTATGTATTTGGCTTGCTTATACGAACTATCGCACCAATCTGGCGAATTGCAACTGCTCTTTTTCCCGACGCTCGGCGCGTTCGGGTTTCTGTTTCTTGCCCGTTCCCAGCGGGAAATGATGAAGGTGTCCTCGGCAGCGGTGCTCGCCGTGGTGTTCGGCAACACGCTGTATTTTATTTCTCCGGGGGTAGGGTCGTTTTTTGCAACGGCGCTGCTCGTCGTGTTCCTGATCCAGAAGCTGCGCCTGCAAGCGGCTCCGGTCGTGGCGGCGTCGTTCGTGCCGTATTTCGCCAAGCCGGAAGCGTTCTGGACGGTGCCGATGTCGGTGTTCGCTTCGCTGGCCGGCTTGCTCCTCGTGCTGGCAGCGGCGACCTACGCGGTGCATGCCGGGAAGGCGCTCATCGCCGGTATGGGGTGGACCGGGTTCGCCGCGCGGCGGATGGATGCCGGCGAATAGACGCGGCGGGGGCGGGGCAGGCTGATTTTGAAACCGCCGCGGCTTCCGAACGTATGATTTGCGCGAGCGTCAAGCTTTTGCGAGTGATGCGAATCCGCGTTCGCGGCGGCGAGCGCCCGAGGAGGAATGACGGATGAACTGTCCGGTATGTCACGACACCCGCATGAGAGAAGTGCAGAAGAACGACGTTATGATCGACATTTGCCCAAGCTGCAAGGGCGTCTGGCTGGATCGCGGCGAACTGGACAAGCTGATGAGCGATGTCAAGGAAGTGCGCGACGACTATAACAAGTGGTACTACGACGAACCCGGCAAACGCCGGGAGCGCGACGACGACGATGACGACGACGATTACAAGCGGCGCGGGCCGAACGACCGCAATTACCGTCCGCCCCACCGCAAAAAAAGCGTGCTCGACCGGCTCGGCGACTTGTTCGACTGAGCGAAGCCATTGGCGCGACCCGAAGCTTTCGGGTCGCGTTTGTTTCGTTTGAGCAGCAATTTTCGCCGCGCGCTTCCGGTCTTTTTTGCGGAGGCGCCGCATTTTGGTATCATAAGAAGAGAAGGAAGCGATGTCGAGGAGGGAACCAAGCATGAGCGAGTTGGCGACTTTTGCCGGAGGGTGTTTCTGGTGCATGGTGAAGCCGTTCGAGGAATGGCCGGGCATCGAAAAGGTCGTTTCCGGCTACACCGGCGGCCATACGGTCAATCCGACTTATAAGGAAGTGTGCTCGGAAACGACGGGGCATACGGAAGCGGTACAAATTACGTTCGACCCGGAGACGATCTCTTACGAGCGGCTGCTGGAAGTCTATTGGCAGCAAATCGATCCGACCGACGCGGACGGCCAGTTTCACGATCGCGGTTCGTCGTATCGGCCGGCGATTTTTTATCATAGCGAGGAGCAGCGGCTGGCGGCGGAGCAATCGAAGCGGGAGCTCGACGCCGGCGGCCGGTTCGAGCGGCCGATCGTGGTGGCGATCGAACCGGCGAAGCCGTTCTACCCGGCGGAGGACTATCATCAAGGCTACCATCGCAAAAACACGCTGCGCTACAAGCTGTACCGCAGCGGCTCGGGACGCGACTCGTTCCTGAAGCGGCATTGGCGGGACAACGCCGACGACAAGCAGCTGCGCGCGAGGCTGACGCCGATGCAATACGAAGTGACGCAGAACAGCGCAACGGAGCCGCCGTTCCGCAACGACTACTGGGACAACAAGCGCGAAGGGCTGTATGTCGACATCGTGTCCGGCGTGCCGCTGTTCAGCTCGCTCGATAAGTTCGACTCCGGCTGCGGCTGGCCGAGCTTCACGCGTCCGCTGGCGGAGCAGTTGATCGACGAGAAGCACGATTTCACCCACGGCATGATCCGCACCGAAGTGCGCAGCGCCGGCAGCGACTCGCACCTTGGGCATGTGTTCGAGGACGGACCGGCCGAAACGGGCGGTCTGCGCTACTGCATCAACTCGGCGGCGCTTCGTTTCATCCCGAAGGAAGAGATGGAGCGGGAAGGGTACGGCGAGCTGCTGGAGCTGTTCAAGCGGGGCTGACGCCCGCTGCGCCGGCATCGGCAATCGGATCGGCGCATTCCATAAGAGAGAGGAGCTTGCGGCATGAGCGGCACCTGGATCGTAGTAGGCGAGCAGTCGCGGGAGTGGGCGGCCGTTCGCGCCTTGCTGGAGCGCGAGGCGGATGTGTACGCCGCCATGGATTGGGATGAAGCGGCGAACAGCGTCGGCATGGACGCCGGCGGGCTGGTGCTGGTCGCGTCGGCGTCGCCCGACGGCTGGCTGGCCCGGCTGCGCGGGGAGCCGCGGCTGGCCGGGACGCCGGCCGTTGTGCTGGCGCTGCGGCGGCCCCGCGCCGAAGACGCGCAGCGCTGGCGCGACGAAGGCGCGTCCGACGTGCTCGATGCGAGCCTGCCGCAGTCGGACATCGTGCAGCGGCTGCGCGCCGCGGCCAAGCGCGCGGAGGAGATGCGGCAGCTCGCGTACACGGACCCGCTCACCGGCGCATGGAACCGCCGTTATCTCGACGAGTGGCTGAGCGGACCGCGCGGCGCCGCCGGCCTGAAGCTGCCGCTGGCGCTGGCGATGCTCGATCTCGATCGCTTCAAGGCGATCAACGACACGTACGGCCACGATGCGGGAGACCGCGTGCTGCGCCGGCTGGCGGACCTGTTCCGGCGCCATGTGCGCCGCGGCGACCGCGTCGTCCGGTACGGCGGCGAAGAATTCGTGCTGCTGTTCCCGCAGACGACGGCGACGGAAGCGCAAGCGGCGCTGCGCAGCCTGGCCGAACACGCGGCGCGGGAAGAGTTCCCCGGCGTGGCGCAGCCGGTGACGTTCTCGGCCGGCATCGCCGAATGGCGGCCCGGCCAACCGCTGCGGGACGCGCTGCGCCACGCCGATCAGGCGCTGTACCGCGCCAAGGACGAAGGGCGCGGCCGCGTCCTCGTCGGCGAGCCGGAAGCGGGCGAAGGGCTGCGCGTGCTGCTGGTCGGCGCCGATGTGCCGCTTGCGGCGCTGGCCGCATTCGGCCCGCAGCCGCTGCGCACGGCCAGCGCCGCCGGCGTAGCGGAAGCGGCGGCCGCGCTGGCGGCGGAGCCGTACGATCTGTGCGCCGTCGACATGGACGGGCCGGAGGCCGACCCGTTCGAGTGGATCCGGCGGCTCCGGGCGGCGGCGGCCGACCGGCTGGCGAAGCCGCGGCTGGTGGCGGTGTCCGCCAAGGAAGGGGCGGCGCTGCGCTACCTGCAGCTGGGCGCGGACGAGTTCGTCAGGAAAGGGGACGCGCGCGGCGAATGAACCGCGGGCGCGTCCGCCTTGCGGGACCGGCGCCTCGTTCGCCGCGCCGGTCCGCCCGCAAGGTTCACTTGCTCCAGTATTGCTCGCGATATTGCCCCGGCGTTGTCCCCTCCATTTTGCGGAAATAACGAATGAAATTGGCCGGCGTATTGTACTTCAGCTTCTCGGCGATTTCGGCGACTTTCATGTCCGTTTCGACCAGCCACATCTTGGCCATCTTCAGCCGGTGCGTCGCCAAATAGTCGCTGAACGTCACCCCGGTTTCCTTGCGGAACACCTTGGTCAAGTAGTTGGGGCTGTAGTTCATCCGCCGCGCGCAGTCGTCGAGCGTCAGCTCGGTATCGAAGCCGGTTTCGATCATCTGAATGATCGTGTCGGAGATGCTGCGGTAACCGATATTTTTTTGATCAGCTTCACGTCCCCCGTGCCGGCCGACCAGAAGGAAGTGCGCGGGTCCTTCACCCAGATCGCGTACCGCTCCTGCCTGACGGGATCGACCGCGCCGAGCCCGTTGTCGTCGATGCGCCACAAGCTCGCCAGGCTGGCGAGCTCCATGTGCATCGTCCCGAGCTCGTAGCTCTGCAGCTTGCTCATCGATTCGAGCAGATCCTTCACTTTGGTGACGTCGGCGCGCATGGCGCCGTTCAGCTGTTCCCGCAGCGTGGCGGTCACGAGCGGCAGGTTCATGTATTGAATCGCCGAGTAGTCGACGAGCCGCAGCTGCTGCTCGATCTGCGCCTGCGTCTGCAGCAGGAGCTGGCGATTGCTTTCCTTCACTTTCTCCTGCACGGCTGTAGTCGATTTGGCATAGGAGAACACCCCCAGCGCGATGACCGGGAACGTGCACAGCAGCAACGCAAACCCGATGAGCTTCGATAAAAAAGACGACGCGCGAAATTTCATTTTCTGGCCCCCGCCGATCCATACTTGATCCGTTCTCCCCAGCCTGGTTTGATCCAGGCCGCATACGGCGAAATCGCCGCATCGGTCGGGCCGATGCGGCGTTCGTCGGCTCCCGCTGCATGCGGGAAGCAACGGCGTTATTTGGCTTGCGCTTTCGTGTAGGCTTCCGTGTACTCGGCGATGATCTTGTCGCCGCCCTTCGTTTTCCATTCGTCGGTCGCCTTCTTGAAGCCGGCTTCGTCAAGCTGCCCCATGATGAAGTGGACGCGCGCATCGTTGATGATCTTGTCCAGCTCTGCGCCCCGTTCCGCCCGCGTCGGCGAAAGATAAGGCTCGGTTGCGTTCGGCACGGCGTTCGGCGTTTGTTCCTTGTACAGCTTCTTCACTTTTTTCATGACGTCGGTTTCCGTCGGCCATGTCAAGTCGGAAGGAGCAAGGCGCAGCTGCCCGAGCGTGTCGACCTGATCGGTCCACAGCTGCTGGTTGGTAAATACCGGGTTGCCGTTTTCCACCTTGTAATGTACCCCTTCGACTCCGAACGCAAACAGCTTCAGCACGTCAGGTTCCAGCGTTTTTTCGAAAAAGTTCAGGATTTGCTTCAGGTCGGCTTCCGTTTTGACACTCGATTTGGGGAACATGAACACGCCCGAATACCCGGCATTGGCCGGCAGCTTGACGCCCTTCGGCCCGCTCAGGCCAAGCACGAAGTCCATTTTGGCGTTCGGGTTCAGCTTATACAGATCGGCATGCTTGTTCGCGATATCGTCGATGCTCGTGATGTACATGCCCGCTTTGCCTTCATTGATGTTCTCGTGCAGCTTCGTGCCTTTAATCGCGCCGAAGTCCTGGTTGATCAGCTTCTCGTCGTACATTTTTTTCAGCAGCTTGAGCGCGTCCATGTATTCCGTGGTCAAAAAGTCGGGAACGATTTTGCCATCCTGTACGCCAAATTGGTTGAAGCCGCCGAGCGCTGTGACGAGCACCGGGAACGTATCGTTGATCAGGTTATCGTCGGTGACGCCGAGGCCGTACGTATCGTTTTGCCGTTTTTGTCCGGATCGTTCGATGTGAACGCTTTGGCGACATTGTACAGGTCGTCGACCGATTTGGGCTGCTGCAGCCCGAGGTTGTCCAGCCAGTCCTGGCGGAACAGGAGCCCTTTGCGCGCGAACGGGCGGTCGCGGTAAATGCCGTAAATTTTGCCGTCGACGGAAATGTTGTTGGCGATCGTGTCGTTCCAATACTTCTGGATGTTCGGGTATTGTTTGATGTACGGACCGATTTCCCAGAAGGCGCCGGAGCGGATCGCGCCCACGATCGCGGCGTTTTTGTTGTCGAGCACGACCATGGCTTGCGGCAAATTGCCGGAGGCGATCGTGACGTTCAGCTTGTCGTTGTAGTTGGTGCCCGGAACGAATGTCACTTCCAGCTTGGAGTTGGTTTTCTCCTGGATCGCCTTGAATGCGGCGTTGCTGTCGTCGACCGCCGGCGGCTGCGCCGAATAGAACGGCGACATCATGCTGAATTTGGCCGGCTGGGCCGGGGCCGCGCTTCCCGCCGCAGGCGAGCTGCCGCCTGCCGCCGGGCTGGCGCCTTGTTTGTCGTCTTTCGAGTCTCCGCAGGCCGCCAGTACGGATGCCGCGATTGCCGTCGTGCAGAGAACGGCCAACCCTTTGTTCCACTTTGTCCGTGTCATGTTACACCCTCCATAATCGTTTTATTATAGCTTGAAAACTCCTTGCGGAGTAATTCACGGATAAGCGTCCCGCCTTTTACCCTTTGACGGAACCGAGCAGCACGCCCTTGGCAAAATGCTTCTGCATAAACGGATAAAAAATCAGCACCGGCACCGCCGCGACGACGATTACCGCGTATTTGATGCTTTCCGGCGGCACGACGAATTCCGAAAGCGAACCCCCGTCGGCGAAGCCGCCCGAGGACAGCATGACGATCTGCCGCAGCCACACCTGGATCGGCCACATGTTCATGTCGTTGATGTACAGCACCGCGCTGAAATACGAGTTCCAGTGCCCAACGGCGTAGAATAGCGAGAAGGTGGCGATCGCCGGCAAGGAAAGCGGCACGACGATTTTGTACAGCAGCTGCAGATCGTTGCAGCCGTCGATTTTGGCCGACTCTTCGATGCCGTCCGGCAGCTGCTGGAAAAAATTTTTCAGCAAAATCAGATTAAATGCGCTGATCGCCGCCGGGATCCAGAGCGACCAATACGTGTCCAGCAATCCCGCGCTTTTGACTACCAGATAGGTCGGGATGATCCCGCCGCTGAACAGCATCGTAAACACGATCATCAGCATGAGCGGCTTGCGCCCGCGCAGCGTTCTGCGCGCCAGGGGGTAGGCCATGAGCGTCGTCGCCAGCAGGTTGATCAGCGTTCCCGCAACCGTGATGAAGACGGTAATCAGCAAGCTGCGCGGAATCGTCCGGGTCGAAAAGATGTAGTCGTAGGCATCCCATGTCACATGCGTCGGAACGAGCACGATTTTCTTGGCCAGCAGTTCCTCCGAACCGACCAGCGAACCGGACAACACGTACAGAAACGGCAGCACGGTGACGACCGCCACGACGGTCAGCAGCGCATAGTTGCCTGCGTCGAACAGCGCCGTTCCCCAGGTGCGTTTGTTCATGCTAGTACACCCCCTCTTCGCCGATCGCTTTCGCCGCGCGGTTCGCCGCCACGACGAGAATCAGGCTGATGACCGATTTGAACAGGCCGACCGCCGTGCTGTAGCTGAACTGCGCCCCCAGCAAACCCGACGTGTAGACGTAAGTGTCGAACACCTCGCCCACATGGCGGTTGCCGGAGTTGAGCATCAGGAAAATTTGCTCGAAACCCGAGTCGAGAAAGCTGCCCAGCCGCAAAATCAGCAGAATGACGATCGTCGAGCGAATCGCCGGAATCGTCACGCTCCACAGCCGCTGCCACCGGTTCGCGCCGTCCATGCGTGCGGCTTCGTACAGCTGCAGGTCGACACCCGCCAGCGCGGCGAGAAAAATGATCGTGCCCCAGCCGGTTTCCTTCCACATGACCTGCGACGTGATGAGCGTGCGGAACCAGTTTTCGCTAAGCAGAAAATTGATTTTGTCCGCTCCGGTGTAAGCGATCGCTTCGTTGACGATGCCGCCTTCGGTCGTAAACATCGTGTACGTCAGCCCGGCGACGACAACCCAGGAAATAAAGTGCGGGATGTAAATAATCGTCTGCACGAATCGTTTGAACACTTCTTTTCTAACCTCGTTAAGCAATAGCGCGAGCACGATCGGCATCGGGAAAAAGAAAACGAGGTTGTACACCGCCAGCATGAGCGTGTTGCGGAACAGCATCCAGAACGTCGGGTCGCCGAAAAAACGGTCGAAATGCTTCAGCCCGACCCAGTGGCTGTGCATGATGCCGGCGAACGGCTGGTAATCCTGGAAGGCTATGACGGAGCCCAGCATCGGCAAATATTTGAACAGCAGGAAGAAGAGCACGCCCGGGACGAGCATCCCGTACAGCCATTTGTCTTTGCGCAAGTCCCGAAGCAGGCGGACGGCGTAGCCGCGTTTGACCGGCTGCGGGGAGGAGGCTGCGCTTGCTCCCGGGCCGTCCTGCACGAGCGATGAATTCATGGTGGTTGTCACATCCTTTGCGGAAGACGCTGCCGCCTCATCGTAGCGGCAGGCCGCCGTTTCCGTCTATATTCCGCATGTGCCTTGTTGGCCGGATATTCGCGATCTGCCGTGCGGTATTCCGTATCTGCCGGCTTTACGGGATGGCGCAGGCGGCCGGAACGCCGCGGTAAACGACGGCGCCGTCGCAGACGATTTCGCAATGGCCCGGCGACAGGCGGATGTCGATCGTGCGCCCCCGGAACGGGTAGCCGGCGATCGTGACGCTGCCTTCCCGCGGCGGCTGCGGATGAACGATCAGCGTGCCGTCCGGGTGCGGCTTCAGGCCGGCCATGCCGAACAGGATCGCTTCGGCGCCGGACAGGCCGGCGATGACGTTGGCCCGCTTGTGCGCGGGCACCGCCGGGCGGTCGCAGTAATGCTCCTGCGGCAAATATGGCAGGTGCCTGCCCATCCAGAGCAGCCGCCGCAGCACGTCCCATGCTTGCTCCGGCCGGCCGATCTCCCACAGCGTCAGCGCCAGCATCGTGCATTCGCCGGTGTAGCTGCCGCCTCCGGACCAGTCCGGATCGTTCAGTTCGTAATGGAGCGCGTCTTCCGCCGAAATGCTGCTGACGCCGTACGGCGCCAGAAACGCGCCGTCGCGCAGATGGGACAGCAGCGCCGCCTCCATCGCTTCGGTGCAGACGCCCATTCGCAGCGTGTCGTACGCCTGAATCGTGTAGACGAGCTCCATGTGGCCGTCCGGGTACCGACAGCGGAACCAGCCCGTCTCGTCGTCCCACAGCAGCTCGCGAATGGCGCTGCGGATGCGCGCCGCCTTCTGCCGCCATGCTGCCGCTTCGGCGGACAGCCCCTGCCGCTCGGCCAAGTCGGCCAGCCGATCGCAGCACCAGGCGCGTTCGGCGTTCGGGCTGGAGACGACGTGCTCGTGCGCCGCGCTGCGCATCTCCAGCAAATTGTGCTGCTTGCCGTAGTCGAGCAGCTCGCCACAGGCGGGAAGCCGCTGTTCGTCGGCAAGCAGCAAATCGCGCAGCGTTTCGTAAAGCGGCATTCCTGCGTCTGCGCCTGCGGCTTCGCCTTCTCCGTGCTGCTCGATATTGCTCCAGACCAGGTTAAAATAGGACCATAAGCTGTGCGAGTAAGGGACGTCCCGGCCCAGCCCGCTTGGCGCGAAGCGCGAATGGCGCCCGATGCCGCTTGCCGCCATCAGCTCGGCCAGCTCGTTCATGGCGGGCGGGCCGAGCAGGAGCGCCAGCGTACGGCCGGCGTAGCCGCCGGTGTCCCACGGGTAGCAGCAGATGCCTGCTCCTTCGATGCCGGACACGGCAGGGAACGGCCGCATGGCAAAATCGGGATGCTCCCACAGGCTGACGAGCCCGCTGACGATCGAGCGGCGGTAGTACGCCTCCAGTCCGGGAATGTCGCTGGTCAGCGTCGGAATGGACGCCATTGTGCGTGCGATCCGCTCTTCCCAAATCGACTCCGTTCGTTGTTCCAGGGAGACGAGGTCGGTGTCGGCGCATGGCTCGCCATGGCGCGTCAGCAGCACGGCCAGCCGGAAGACGGCTTCTTCGCCCGGCTCGATACCGGTTAGCTGCGGCAGTTCTTGCAGCAGCGTCAGGCGTACCCGGTCCGTTTCCCAAATGTCCGGGCCGACGGCTTGCGCCGGTTCGCCGAGCGGCGGGTGCGAATAATCCCAATCGTCCAGCGGGACGAGATTGAGCCGGCCCGGCGCGAGTTGCGGCCATGCGCTCAAGGCGATGCTTCGTTCGTTGCGGTTGCCGACCCGCACGGTCAGCACGAAGCCGGCGCGATCCGCCAGCGGCAGCAGGCGGCTGCGAACGGCAAGCGACAGAATGCCGCCGCCGACTTCATAATGATAGGTGCCTTTCCGTTCAATCCGGTCCGGCCGCCATTCGCCGCCTGCGTACAGCAGGCCGCAATCGCCTTTGCCGCGGCTGCCGGTGTCGGCGATCGGGTGGCCGTCCGCTTCCAGCATCATGTTCAGCTGCAGCTCGGGCGCCGCGAACGGCGGCGAGAACAGGCCTCGGACGCCGGCGGCCGTATTCGCCAGCGGGGCGACGGTGGCGTAGCCGCTGCATACCCACAGGTGATGGTCCGGCGCCACGTTCGCCCGCAGGTCGAAAGCAAAATCGTTCAAATGATAGCGCATCGCGTCAACGCTCCTTGTGCGTGGAGTCATTATTTTGGGCAGGGTGCTGACGATCGGTCGGTTGCTTCCCAGTGCTTCCCCAGCATAAGGGCGAAGCCGATTCAGGTCGATAATCGCGAAGTGGGGAAAACGGCGGCAGGCGGGAAAAAGGGCAGCGCTATTCCGCATCTGGGGCGGGGTATTCATTTTGTGGGGTGTGCAAAAGGCTGACAGTTGCTGTCAGGGTAACTGTAGTACAATGAATTGCAAAAATAGGCCACCTTTTCCGGCTTATTTCGTTAAAAGTGGGCTTTCTCCACAAATAGCCAGAAGGCTGAAATCGGCCTTCGTTCGCTGATATGCTACGCCGTGCTCAAGTGGTCAACGGAAGGACGTGTCTGCTGGTTATCCCATTGGCTCAAGCCGGCGCGGCGGCGAATGTGCTTATAGTCGGCAGCAGTTCACTTCTGCGGGTTATTCCATTGGCTCAAGTTGGCGTTTGGTTGTATCGAGTTTGACATGTATCTGAACGGTGTCACTGCATTGCAGGGGGTACTTTTCTTGAAAGGGGATAAAAGTTGTGGATGTTTGCGATTGAGTCAAGGGGATAGCATGCAGAAGAAGCAGGCGGCGCATAAGGAGGCAGGTGCATAGGGGAAGAGGGCGGCGTCAATGGTTTCAGATTAGCGACTGCTGCTCAACATACTGGTTTGAGGATCAACTGGCGGGTTACGTAGTTTAAGTATTTAAGCGCAAATATGCAGTTAATTTCGTCGGATCAAGCGAGTTATTGGGGAATGTGGCGAGGTTAAGCGCATGTTTGCCTTTAGGGTGAAGGTAGGAGGTGAGAGTGAGGGGAGAGGTAAAGGTTGAGGTAGAGGTAAAGGTAAAGGGTGAAGGTAGGGAGTGAAGGTAGAAGGTAGAGAGTGAAGGTAGAGAGTGAAGGTAGGGAGTGAAGGTAGAGGGTAGAAGGTGAAAGAAAAAGTGGAAGATAAGGTAGAAGGTAAAGACGAAAGGGGATACAAATCATGACGATTATGGAAAAGCTCGATTTGGCTAAAACGGACAAGACCTACTATTCGGCGCCGACGCAGCCGCAGGAAGCGACATTTGGCGAGCGGCCGTATTTGGCTGTTGCGGGGGCGGGCGACCCGAACGGGCCGGCGTTTGCCGCCGCGGCCGAAGCGCTGTACACCGTGGCCTATACGGTTAAGGCGGCGGCGAAGCGGATGGGGCGCGATTTTACGGTGCCGAAGCTGGAAGGGCTGTGGTGGGTGGAAGGCGGCGGCGACGGGCTGAAGGTTGCGCGGGAATTATGGCAGTACAAGCTGCTCATTCGGATGCCCGATTTTGTCTCCCGCGAGACGGCGGAAGACGCCCGGACCGCCGCCGCCGCGAAGAAGCCGGAGCTGGCGCCGATCGGCGCCGTTGCATACGAAACGCTGCATGAAGGCCGCTGCGTGCAGATCATGCATGTCGGTCCGTACGCAACGGAGCCGGAGACGCTGGCGAAGCTGGAGCATTATATAGCGGAAGCGGGTTTGGTCTACAACGGGAACCACCACGAAATTTACTTGTCCGACCCGAAGCGGTCGAAGCCGGAGGCGATGAAGACGATCCTGCGCTATCCGGTAGCCGCGCGGGACTGATTTTGCCGCCCGGCGGTTAGGTCAGCCGTAGGCGCGCTGCAGGGCAGCGGTGTCTTTCAGCAGGTGGCCGGTCAGCAGGCAGACGGCGGTTTCCTCCGCGCCGACGACTCCAGCGGCGACAAGCTTGCGCAGCCCCGCCAGCGAAGCGGCGGCGGCCGGTTCGCAGCCGATGCCGCAGCGGTCGACGACGGCTTTGGCGTCCATGATCTCATCGTCGCTGACCGCCGCCGTCACGCCGTTCGTCGCTTCGATGGCCAGGCGCAGCGCCTTTTTCCAGCTGGGCGGGTTGCCGATGTTGAGCGCCGAAGCGGCGGTGCGTGGCCGAGGCTCGGGCGTCAGCTGTGCGGTGCCTTGCTCCACCAAACGATGGAAGGGGGCGGCGCCTTCGGCCTGGATGATCGCGATCCGCGGCAGCCGGTCGATGAAGCCGAGCGCATACAGCTCGCGCAGCGCCTTGCCGGCCGCCGTCGCGTTGCTGAGCGCACCGCCGGGAAGCACGATCCAGTCCGGCAGCCGCCACTGCAGCGTGTGGGCGATTTCGAACACGATGCTTTTTTGCCCCTCGATCCGGTACGGGTTGATCGAATTGCACACGTACAAGTCCGGGCTGCCGCCGTTTGCTCCGAGCAGGCGGATGCCCGCGTCGTAGTTTCCGCCGGCCAGCGGCACGAGGCGGGCGCCGTAAGCGAGCGCCTGGAGCAGCTTGTCGCGGGAGACGCCCTCCTCCGGCAAATACACGTACGTTTGCGCGTCGATCAGCGCGCCGTACATGGCCAGCGACGCGGCCGTATTGCCGGTCGACGCGCAAGCGAAAGCGCGATGGCCGTGCGCGTGGCCATGGGAGACGGCGACGGTCATGCCGTTGTCTTTGAACGAGCCGCTCGGGTTTTCGCTTAACGCTTTCAGCCACAGCTCCCGCACCCCCGCATAACTTCTCACGTTGTCCGGCCGGTACAGGCCGGTGTTCCCTTCGTATTTGGTCACAATGCTCGCCTCCGGCAGCTCCGGGTAAATCAACTCCTTGTACCGCCATACGCCGCTGGCGTAGGGGCTGAGCCGCTCGGCCAGACGGGCGTCGAACGTCCGTTTCAGCCGCTCGGCATCGGTTGCGCGATGATCGCGCACAATGTCGAAAAGCCCGCCGCAAGCGCACATTACGGTGCCCGCTGCGGCTTTGCCGCGTTCGGCTGCCGGCGGCTCGCCGCCGCAATCGAAACAGATCAGCTTCATGGTGGGTTTCCTCGCTTTCTTCCCCGTCGGTTCTGTAGGGTTCCGATGGCTCTACGATACCCGTTTTCTTTTCATAAAACTAATATATAATTCAGGTATAATCATCAAAATAATTGATGTAATTATGCAAAGAAGGGTGGATGAGGGATGAACCTGCATGCGATGCGGATTTTTCATGCGGTGGCGGAAGCCGGCAGCGTGACGCAAGCGGCGGCGGCGCTGCTGCTCAGCCAGCCGGCGGTGACGGCGCAGCTGCGCAACCTGGAGCGCGAGCTGGGGCTTGCGCTGCTGCAGCCGCACGGGCGCGGCATCGCGCTGACGGATGCGGGAACGAAGCTGGCGGAGCAGGCGAAGCGGCTGTTCCGGCTGGAGCGGGCCATCGAGGAGGAGATGGCGGCGCTGCGGCTTGGGCGAGGCGGCAGGCTGCGCATCGCCGCGACCTCGTTGCCTGCGCGGGCGCTGCTGCCGGGCTGGCTGGCCGGCTTCAAGCGCGAGCGCGACGGCGTGGAAATCGAGCTGGCGACCGGCAACGCGTCGTTCGCCCGGCAGGCGCTGCTGCGGTACGAAGCGGACGTGGCGCTGATCGGCGGCGGGGGAGGAGGCAGCGAAGGAGCGGGTAAGCTCGGCGGAAGCGAGGGAATTCAGGCGCACGACGGCGTTCGGCAGGAATGGCTGCTGGAAGATGAGTTTTGGTTTGTCGTCCCGGGCGTGCACCCGCTCGCCGGGAAACAGGCGAGCCTGGAGCGGCTGGCGGACGAGCCGTTCCTCGTGCGCGAGCCGGGCAGCCGGGCGCGGGAGCGGCTGATGGCGCTGTTCGTCGGCCGTGGCTTGCGGCAGCCGCGCGTCGGCTTGCAGCTCAGCGGCTGGCCGGAAACGGCGCAAGCGCTCAAGTCCGGTTACGGCGCCGCCTTCGCCTCCGCGCTGGAAGTGCGCGAGGAAGTGGAGCGGGGCCAGCTCGGCCGCGTGATCGTGCCGGAAGTGCGCGCCGTAAACGCCATCTACCTGTGTACGCGCACAGATGATGAGCCGGCGCCGGTTGCCCAAGCGTTTGCGGCCTGGGTCCGCGCCGCGTTGAACGGCGCCGGCCGCTAGCGCAGCTGCGCGTACAGCCCGTCCTGCTCCGTCCACTCGGCGAACAGCACGTCGCGCGGCCCCGCCGCTCCAAGCTTGCGCAGCTCGCCGAGCAGCCATGCTTCGTCGCGCCCGATGCGGGCCAGCTCGCGTTTCTGCACGTCGCCTAGCTCGATCAGCACGACCGGCAGCTCCTCCTGCGGCGCGGCAACGTTCAGCTCTTCGCGCGTAGCCGGTTCGAGCCTGGACTTGCGCAGCACGCTCAAATTGCCGTTCGTTTCGAAGATCGCATACGCCACCTCGCGCGTCGAAAACACGCCTTGCTCGCGCAACAGCATGCCAAGCTGCGAAATGTCGAGGCTGTTGCGCTTCATCGCCCGCTCGTCGATGCGGCCGTCCCGGATGACGATTTCCGGAACGCCGCTTAGCGCCTTGGACAGCTTGGGCAGCCGCAGCGTAATTTTCTCCAGCGCCAGCGACAGCACTGTCCACAGCACCAGCGCAAACACGAGATGAATCCAGCGGACATCGTCATCGTAGATGGTGTTGCCGACCAGCTCGCTCAGCATGAGCGATGAGACAAAATCGAACGCCGTCAATTGCGAAATTTCCTTCTTGCCAAGCAGCCGGGTCATGATCCACAGGCCGATCAGCGCGGTCACCAGCTTGACCGCAATATAGGCGAACATCACGACGCATCCCTCTTTCCGCCCGCTCGGGCACTCGCGACTCTACCGTTCGCTTACCGCCAATGTACCGCTATCCAAACTCGCTGTATAGCAGGCGCCGCGGCGACCTGCTCTTGTTCGTCGAGGAAAGGAAGGATACTTTGATGCCGCCGCGAATAGATAGGAAAGCGAATCAGGATGATAGCAGCGAGGTCGTACCACAATCAAGAAAGAGGGAACGAACATGAACGAAATGAAATGGATTCGCAAGGAAAACATTCGCACAGGCGTACAGGACGCAATACAAAAAACGCTGCTTCCCGCCCTTAGAGAGCAGCTTTTTCCCGGACACTTTCTGGTAGAGGCGGATGGCGGCCATTTCGGCGATCAATGGGTCTTTCCGGGATTGGATGGCTGGGAAATAGCCGGCGCCTATTTGCTGATGGGCAAAACGAGGGCGGTATTGGATTATTTCGATTTTGTCCAAGCTTCCCAGCGAGCCGACGGCCATATCCCGTTTGCCGTCCTTCCGGCAGATAAGCCGTTGATAGCGGAAGGCGCTATCCGAAATATCAAATACCCCGAGGATGTTTTTATTTATACCCCCGCCCAAAGGGAAGGGCAAGAGCCGTATTCGAATTTGACCCCCCGCCCCTGGATCGGGTTATTCGAGCATTGGGTGCCGAACAACCCGCTCGGCGTACTTGCCCCGGTCACTTATTTGCTGACTGCTTACGAGATCGTTTCCTTTACGAACGATGTGAATTGGCTGCTCGATAAGATCGGCTCGCTTGACAAGGCCGGTACCTATATTTTGTCCCGCAGGTGTGAAAATGGTTTAATCGACGGTGCCGGTTTCTATACGGAGATGCATGCTCGCCATAAGTGGGACGGCGTCACGCAATGCTATGCGATTCATGCGTTTCGCCGGTTGGCCGGCCTGCACCGATTGCTCTCCGATGAGCGCTCCGCCTCCGATTGGGAGTTTCATGCAAGCGAACTTGAGAAGAGCTTCCGGCAGCATTTTTGGCGCGGGGACCATTATGGGGAATACGTACATCCCGAGCATGGGCTGGTAGACTTTCACGGATTGTCCGATGTAAACTGGGCGGCGGTTGCCTTCGGCATTGCGGATGAAGATCAAGCGAAGCTTGTTTGGCGCAAAATGACGGGCGAACCCCGATTTTGGAGGGGCAATTTTCCTACGCAGGCCCTTTCCGTCGCTTATTTGTTCCAAGAGTGGGAGATCGGCGAACGGATGCCGTTTCAGGATATAAATATGGGTGAGCTTCACGATGTGGCTGCCATGGGCAGGGTCTGGTACTTGGAGGCGATGGCGTGCCTGCGCATGAAAGATACGGAGAGGCTGATCAAATCGGTTGAGCTCGTGTGTGACATGGGAGCGCGTCATAACGGGTACTGGTTCGAGAGATACCAGCCGCTTCAGACGTGGGAGGTTCATCCGACAGGCGCCAAGCGGTACTGTGAATACCCCGCGATTCTGACGAGAGTAGTGCTCGGGAGTAGAGAGCTCTTTTCCTGATTTTCGGTCATTGGGCGGCGCTGTACGAAGAGAACCAAATGGAGGAGAACGATCTACGATCATTGTAAAAGTGAACCACTTTACGAAGTATGCGGTATTCGCAGCAGGCCAAGGCGAAGATCCGGCGGCAGTCACGGAGCAGCCGGTTGAGCAGCCGCTCAACTTCAGCGATATCGCCGGACACTGGGCCGAGGCGAGCATCAAGCAAGCGGCAAGCGGCGGCATCGTCGGCGGCTATCCGGACGGTGCGTTCCATCCGAACCGTACCGTAACGCGCGCGGAATTTGCGGTGATGCTGATGAATGCACTCCAACCGCAAGGAGAAGGAGCGGCGCTGGCGTTCGCGGATCAGGCGGAGATTGGCGCGTGGGCGCGGAAAGCTGTCGCGCAAGCGGTACAAGCAGGCATCGTTGCCGGCTATGAAGACGGCACTTTCCGACCGGACGCCGAAATAACACGTTCAGAGATGGCCGTGATGATCGCAAGAGCGCTGGGACAGTCAGTGGAAGCAACAACGGCAACAGGCTTCGCGGACGACAAGGACATTCCGGACTGGGCGAAGGGTGCAGTTGGGGCGATGAAAAAGCGGAGCATTATCGAAGGCAAAGACGCGAATGCATTTGCTCCGGGCGATAAAACGACAAGGGCAGAGTCAGTAACGGTGCTGCTGAGAATGTTGGCGCAAACAAAATAGCCCATGAAAAATGGCCTATTTGCCCGCTATCGCCCGGCCCGCCTGCAATAGCCAGTGAAAACACTGGCTATTTGCCCCAGATCGCCTTCCAATCGGCACTTCAAGCGAAATAGCCAGTGAAATCACTGGCTATTTCGCTTGGACGGCCCGTTTTTGGCGAAATAAGCAAGAAAATAGGGCCTATTTGGAATGGGGGGAGTTGGCGGATGGGGAATGGCGCACATGAAAGCAAAGTACGTGTGAAAAAAATCATTGACAACACAAATGAGAACAATTATCATTCTCCTTGGATATTCACAGGCCCGCATGCTTCCGCCTGCGCAAAAAGCGCAACTGGCGGATTGCTTGTCGGACGGGATGGAGCGGGATTTTCGGGGGAGGAACAACAGAATGGGGAAACGCAACAAATGGAAAGCCGCGCTTGCGGGAAGCGCGGCAGCGGCGCTGATTGCGGCGACGGGCTGCACGAACGGCGGCGCGTCGGTAGATGTGACCGACTACACGTTCGACACCGCCGGCAACATGTTCGCTTACGCGGAATTCGAGCTGTCCGGCGAGCCGCTGGCGGAAACGCTCGGGCTCGATCTTGACGTGCTGGACGCGGGCGCGATCGACAAGCCGAGCAAGTTCGACTACGTCGCCGGCATCGAATCGTACGAATACTCGGAAGAAGCCATGTACGAGGTGGTGGAGAAGTCGGGTCTCGGCCTTCATCTTGTGAACGGCCCGGCGACGCGCAAGCAGGCGCAGACGAGCGGCGCCAAGGCGAACGAGGCGCTGGCCGCGCAATTCGTCAAGCTGGCCGAAGCGGTCGGCTACAAGCCGGAAGAGATCCATCAGAACATGTTCCCGACCTTCATCGAATTCGCCAAAGGGGATCCGCACTACCTGAAGCCGATCGATACGGCCAAGTTCGCCGAAGGCGAAGACGGCGCCTACATTCCGAAATACCAGGTCGACTTCTCCTCGCTGCGCTGGGACCGAGCCAAGATGGACAAAACGCTCGTCCCCGCCGCTTACGGCGGCACGTTCCTGAAGCAGGCGCTGTGGGCGGGCGATTTTCTCGGCAACTACCACACGGTGGATAAAGACGAAGAGCTCGAAGGCAAAACATCCTCCGACGACAAGGACAAAAACATTCGCCTCGGCGTCAGCTCGACCGACGGCATGCAAGGCATGATTCTCGCAGCCGAAATTTGGAACAAACTGCTCTACGTGCGCGACGGCCTGTTCTACGACGCCAAGTCGAAGCAGCTGACGGCCGGCCAGGGCGGCGGCTACAACCCGCAGAACGGCTTCGTCTATTTGCCGCATGCGGTCAAAGTAACGGAGAGCGCGTCCGAAGGCGAGTTCTACGGCCCGCAGAAGCTCGAAGTCAGCGACGCCCGCAGCTTGCTGCAGGACCAGTGGCTGATGCTGTGGCCGGCGGCGGAGTTTCTCGGCACGACGGACCAGCGCGCGGCCAATACGCACACGAACCCGGCGTTCCGCGCCGCGTTCGACGGCACGCCGTTCCCGGCGGCGCCGGCGGCGAATACGGATGCGAACCCGGCCAACGACGTGCGTGCCGACGATCCGTACTCGGTCAACTATGACGTGCTGATGCAGCTGTTCCGCAACGTCAAGGCGATGCACTGGAACGAAGCGGAAGGCGTGTTCGTCACGGAAAACGACGGCGCGAAGCAAGGCGACAAAATGGATACGTTCGAGGCGGGGTATACGCTGGAGGCGCTGCGCATTTTTGAGCGGGCGATCGACGGGCTGCCGGTTGGTTATGCGAACGGGGAAGACGCCGAAGGGCTGAACACCGCCGAAGGCAAAGAAGCGCTGGCGATGATCAGGAAGCAGGCGGACACGATCGCGGACAAAATGATCGATGCCAAAGGGCTCGCGGCAAACGGCTGGACGGTCGGCAAAGGGCTTGACGGCAGCGCGCCGACGCTGAAGGCGCAACTGGGCGCGATCCGCGGACTGACCGCCGCTTATCTGGCGACGAAGGACGAGAAGTACCGCGACGCCGCGCGCAAAGTGTACCAGGCGACGGACGACCGCTTCTGGGATGCGAAGGCCAAAGCATACAAAACATCCGGCGATTCGCTCGCCAAAACCTATGTCTATGACGCGTTCACGGCAGGCGGCGTTTCGGCGATGCTTCGTCTCGGCCTGACCACGCTGGCCAACGCCGACGCCGACAAATCGAAGCCGAAGGCGCTCGACGTGTCCATGGCGAAGAAGCGCTACACCGACTTTTATCGCCAGGTCGTGAACGGACCGGAGCTCGGCCACGGCATGCAGGCCAGCGAGTTCTGGGATACGGGCGACGTGTACAAGGAAGGCGACAAGAAAGGCAATACCGATAAAGACACCGTTCCGCAGCCGCAGGCCGGGCACGGCACGAACGGCATTGCGCCGGTTCTGCTGTCGGTCGAGGTGAAACCGAAATGATGCGCCGTTTATGGAAGGCGGCAGCCGCAAGCACCCTATTGCTGGGTGCTTTTGCCGCTTGCAGCGGGCTGCCGGGGCAGAGCAGAAACGCCGCGACGTCGCTCGCAAGCGACAATATCGTCGTCGACGCCGCCGGCAGTCGGCTGTACACGGCCAACGGCGACACGAACACGGTGTCGGTCGTCGACGTGAAGAAGCGCCGGACGGTCGGCGAAATCGCCGTCGGCCGGGAGCCGCAGCAGCTCGCGCTCTCCCCGAACGGGAAGAAGCTGTACGTGGCGAGCAAGTATACGAATTCGCTCGAAGTCGTCGATGTGAAAAAGCTGGCGGTTGCCGCCTCGGTGCCGACCGGCATCGAGCCGTACGGCGTTGTGGCAAGCGGCGACGGCAAACGGATCTATGTGGCCAACGACCGTTCGTCCACGGTGTCGGTCGTCGATGCGGCGACGCTGAAGACGGTGCAGACGATCCCCGTCGACGAGCGGCCGCATACGCTGGCGTTGACGGCGGACGGCGGGAAACTGTATGTGACGCATTTTTTGTCCGGCAAGGTGAGCGTCATCGACACGACCACTTACAAGGTAGCGAAATCGATCGCGCTTGCCGCCTCGCCCGACAAGGACGATCGCAAGAAAAGCCAGGGCATCCCGAACACGCTGCAGCAAATTCGCATCGCGCCGGACGGGGCGACCGCCTGGGTGCCGCATCTGCTGACCAACGTCGACACGCCGATCCAGTTTGACGAAACGATTTTCCCCGCGCTGTCGGTGCTCGATCTGAAGAAGGACGAAGAGAAGACGTCGGCGCGCAAGGAGCTGTTCCAAAGCATCGACGTGCGCAATTCGCTGAACGAAACGATCATCGTGTCCGATCCGGCCGACGTGGTGTTTTCGGATGACGGCCGCAAGGCGTATGCGCTGATGGCGGGCAGCGAAGACCTTGTCGTGTTCGATCTGGACCGCGGCGGCAAGGCGGCGCAAATTGTGCATCGCGTGCCGGGCGATCATCCGGCCGGGATGGCGCTGTCGCCCGACGGCAAAACGCTGTTCGTGCACAACACGATGAGCCATGACGTGTCGTTCGTCGACACCGGCCGCGGCGCAGGCGACGACGGTTATGCGCAGGCGCGCGTGAACGGCGACAACGTCAAACTGATCGGCGCCGACCCGCTGCCGCCGGAGGTGCGAAAGGGAAAGACGATTTTCTACAGCGCGAACAGCGACAAGTACCCGATCACGAACAAAAACTGGATGAGCTGCGTGTCCTGCCACGCCGGCGGCGAAACGAACGGGCTGACGTTCACCACGGCCAAAGGGCCGCGCCAGACGCCGAGCAACGTGCTGGCGATGGAGACCGGACTGTTCATGTGGGACGGCAGCCGCGACGATTTCCACGACTATATTTTGACCGTGCAGGGGGAAATGGGCGGCATGCTCGGCGTCGACCCGGCGAAGCCGCTGCCGGCGGACACCGACGAGGTGCTGAGCGCGCTCGAGGCGTTCATGAAATCCCCCGGCGCTTTCCCGGTGCCGAAGAGCCCGTACCGCAACGCGGACGGCAGCATGACGGTGAAAGCGCAGCAAGGGCTGGAGCTGTTCGGCGGCAAAGCCGGCTGCATCGCCTGTCACGCGGGGGCGGCGCTGACCGACAGCGTCAGGGCGACGGGCGCGGACGGCAAGCTGACGACGGAGAACACGCGGCAGCTGTACGACGTCGGCACGGCGAGCGCAAGCGATGTCGGCGCTCCCGGCGGCGACGCCCGGGCGCAGTTCGCCAACCCGCGCGACGCCAGTCACTTCGACGTGCCGACGCTGCGCGGGGTGTGGGCGACGGCGCCGTACTTGCACGACGGCAGCGCCGCTACGCTGCGCGATGTTGTCGATCCGGCGCGGGGCGCCGGCGACAAGCACGGCAGCACGTCGAAGCTGACGGAAGAGGAGCTGGATGAGCTGGTGGCGTACTTGCAGTCGATCGAATAAGGCGGGTTTTGCTGCGGCACCACGGGGCGCGCCCTCATTGCTCCTGCGGCCGGTCGGGAATGAAGAAAGAAACGACCGTCCCTTCATGCGGGGCGCTGCGGATGGACAGGCCGCGTCCGTAGTGCTGCGTCAGCCGCCGGTTCGTATTGGCGAGTCCGATCCCGCCGCCTCCGCTTACGGGATGGCTCAGCAGCCGGTCCGCCTGTTCCTGCTCCATGCCTTTGCCGTTGTCGCACACTTCGATCCCGATGCCGCGTTCCTGGCGCCTGACGCGAATCGTCAAGGTGCCGCCCTGGCGCAAGCTCATCAGTCCGTGTTTGACCGCGTTTTCGACCAGCGGCTGGATGGTCAGCGGCGGCAGCCGCAAGCTTGCGACGGGGTCGATCTCCCAGACGATGGCCAGCCTTTCGCCGAACCGCGCTTTTTCGATGTACAAGTACATTTCGGCCAGCTCCAGCTCGCGGGACAAGTCGACCAACTCTCCCGTATTCAAAAAGTCGAAGCCGATGCGCAAATAGGAAGCGAACGCATTGCCCAGCCGGCGCATCTGTTCGGTGTCGATTTCGCTCAGCGCCATGATCGAATTCAGCGTGTTGAACAGGAAATGCGGGTGAATTTGCGCCTGCAAGTACGCCGCCTCCATCCGCAGCCGCTGATCGACCGACATCTTCAGCGCCGTCAGCGCGCGAATCCGGTAACGCAGCTCCAGCGCGTCGACCGGCTTGGCGACATAGTCGCTCGCCCCCGACAGGAAGCCGGCGTAAATATCGGCCGGCTGGCTGCGGGCGGTCAGCAGCAGCACCGGCAGCTCCGAAACGGCGTACGTTTCCCGGACCCGCTGCGTCAGCTCGTAGCCGGACATGTGCGGCATCATCACATCGACGATCAGCAGGTCCCATTGCCGCGCGGCCAGCAGCTCCAACGCCTCGCGCCCCGAACCCGCGGTAGTGACGGCATAGGACTCGGCTGCCAAAATGCGGGTCAACACGCTCAAGTTGACCGGATTGTCGTCGACGGCGAGAATGTGCACCGTTCGATCCTGCAGAAGCGGCGGCGTCGTCGCAAGCTGGGCGGCTGCAGCCGCTTCGCCGTTTGCGGCAACGGGCTCAGTCCATTCGAGCGGCAATTCGTTCGCTTCGCCGCCGGATGGAGCCAGCTCGCGCGGTCCCGCTGCCTGGGCGAGAGACGGCGCATCGGCCAGCGGCAAGTCGAAGCGGAAGACGGAGCCTTTGCCCGGTTCGGAAGCGACGGACAACTCGCCGCCATGCAATTCGACCAACTGTTTGCAGATGCTGAGCCCAAGCCCGATGCCCCGGCCGTCGTTGATGCCGTGGTTCCCTTGTTCGTATGGGAGAAACACCCGCGCCCGCGTCTCCTCGTCCATACCGACGCCGGTATCGGCCACGCGAATGAAGGCGCGTCCGCCTTGCGTCTCGGCGTGCACGGTGACGGAGCCTTCCTCCGTATACTTGAGCGCATTGTGCAGCAGGTTGTAGAGGACTTGCACCAGCCGTTTTTCGTCGGCGAATACCGGCGGGAGCGACGCCGGGATGTCCGCGCGGAGCTGAATCGGCTTTCCTTCCTTAATGAAGCGAAGCATGCCGATGACGCCGGGGACGATCGCCTGCAGCCGGGCCGACTCGCGCTGCAGTACGATGCGCTGCTCCCGCAGCCGCGCGGCGTCGAGCAAGTCGTTCACCATGTGCGACATGTGCCGACCCACGGTGACCAGCAGCTCGATATCTTTCAGGCTGCCCGCGTCGAGGCGGTCCTTCTCTTTGGCGGCGACGGACTGCGCGATGTTGATGATGCCGTGCAGCGGCGTCCGCAGCTCGTGCGACGTGTTCGTGAGAAACTGGTCCTTGCGTTTGTCCGCCTCCAGCAGCTGCGCGTTGAGCCGGACATTGGCGTTGGAATGACGGATATACTTCTTGAACCAGTATGTCGAGAAACCGACCAGGGCGATCATCAGATCGATCGGGTAATAAACGATCGTGACGTCCGCGTTCGATTCCGCGATGCTCCAGGACAGGTTGGAGACGATGCCGGCCGCCGTCAGCAGCAGGTAGATCAGGTCCGGGTCGTCGCGCTTCCGGGCGATCATCGTGCCGATCGTATAAAGAAACCAACCGAACGATACCCCATACACGGCGAGGAACGCGCCGCTGCCGGAAAGTACGTTGACCCAGGAAACGGGCGTCGCCATCAGGGCGACGGTAATCGCCGCCAGCAGGGCGGTATACAGCCGCAGCCACACGTTGTCCGGCGGCGCGGAGGCGAAGTGGCGGTAGATGCGCAGCAGGAACAAGTTTTGCCACAGCAGGAAAATCAGGCGGAGCTTGATCGTCCACGTGTAATTGAACGGCAGCCAGATCAAGAGCAGATTGTCGTGGCCGATCAGCACCGCGAACCCGACCGCCAGCATCAGCAGCCCCGTCGTATACAGCGACCTCTCCTTGCGATTGATCGGATTGAACAAGTAGATGATCCAGATGTACAGGCCGTGCAGCAGCAGAATCACAAAAATCAGCAGCTGGAAGCCGATCGAATACCAGCGGATGTGATCGACGGCCGCCTGGGAACCGAACTGGATGCTGCGTACCATGCCGCCGGCGAGCGGTTCGTCGAAATTGGCGACGCGAATCAGGAGCTCGAGCTCCTGCACGCCTTCCCCCGAATAGGATACGGCGTAGGAGATGTTCTCCGGCCGATAGTCTTCCGCCAGCGCCGCGACAGTGCCCGACCCGCCGGAAGCTTGCCCGTTGATCTCGATTTCCGAGGCGGCCTGGATGTTCTGCACCCACAGCGAAACCGGATGCTTCAACGGCTCGACCAGGATGAGCAGCCGGTAGGTGCCGTACCCGTAAGGGGACGCCGCGCTGGCTTCCGCCTGTGCGGTTTTCCAGTTTCCGGGTATGCGAACCGTGCGCCAGCCGTCTTGCGGCGGCTGAGACTGCAGGCGGGACACCAGCTCACCCGGATACAGCTGCCATTCGCCGTCGAGCGGAATGGCAGTCAGCTTCTCCAGATCGATGCCGCGCAGATCGAGAATGCCCTGAACCGGCTTCGGATGCGCCGAGACGGGGAAAATGGCCGTCCACGCCATCCGCATGGCGAAGAGAACACCCAGGAAGAGCAGCATCGCGGCAATATAGCCAAGGGTTGTTTTGGTCGAAGGTCTCATTCCCGAAAATTCGACATTCATGGCAACGATTCCTGTCGAATCGTTGCATTTTCTTGGCGGCAGGTTTTTATGGCTGTACGGTACGGTTGTCAAAAGATAATGCAGGGCGTCCGGTACGCTTCGCAGAAAATCGGAACCAATCGACAGAAAGTGGCGGCATTTCTTCGTGCGGAGACTGAAACCGGCAAACTGCCCGATACAATTTGCGCAAATAAAGCGCTATACCGGCGAATATTTTTGTGTTGACACAGAAAAGAGCAACGATTATGATAACTGTATGGTACAGTTGATCGTACGAGGAGCATAAACGAATGAGCGTCAGTTCCACCAACAAGGCCAACCATTTGCACGACCTTCTGAAACAAGACCTTGCCGGCAACAAATACGCCCGCGGCGAGAAGCTGCCGTCCGTCCGCGATTTGTCGACGATGTACAACGTCAACAAGAGCACCGTTGTCACCGTGCTTGCCAAGCTGGCCAGCGAGGGGCTGATCAAGACCGAAGCCGGCAAAGGCGCCTTCGTGCTGGAGCCGAAGACGGAGCCCAAGCAGATCGCCGTCCTGCTGTTCGATGTCCAGTCGCCCATGCGTGTCGACACGGAGATTCTCGGCCATATCCAGAAGAACATCAAGGAAGGCTACTTCCTTTCCCTTCACGATACATCGCAGAACTACAAGGTGTTCGAGAAGAAGATCGCCGATCTGGTAGCGGGGGGGGTCAAGGGCATCGTCGCCATTCCGCCGAAATTTTATACCCCGACGAAGAGCGAAGTCGACTACATGAACGATTTGCTGGGCGACTCGGTTTCGCTGGCGTTTATCGTGCGCAATATCGACGGGATCGCCGCCGATTACTTCTCGATGGATCTGAACAAAGGCATCCAGAAGGCGATGACGTACCTTCATTCGATCGGGAAGAAGCAGATTTGCCTGATTAAACACGACAGCCAGAAGTTTATCGACGAGGAGTTGGCCGGCTTCGAGCAATCCTGCCGCAAATACGGCCTCGAGATGAACCCCAAATACGTCTTCGACCACGACGAGAACGCGGAGCGCATGGGAAGCAAGCTGGGGGCCGTACTGCACGAAATCGATGCGATCATCGGCTCCGATCATCTGCTGTGCTCGCTGCAAGGCATTATCCGCGGTGCGGGCCGGCAAATTCCCGACCAACTGTCGATTGTCGGCATCAATAACGTGGTGGCGCACTATTTTTCGCCGCCGCTGACGTCGATTTGTTTTCCCGTCGAGCAGATTGGCCTGCACGCGGTGCAGACGGTGATGGCTCGCATGGAAGGCGCGATTGGCGCGGGCAAGGTTGTCCGCAACTTCGTGCCGGACCTGATCATCCGGGAAACGTAGCTTCCAGCGCAAGGCAGCTTGCCGGCGCGGTCCGCCCGATCAAGAAAGGGGGGCCGATACGGGGCGGAGACCCGCCGGCAGGCAACCGATATATACGACAAGCAAGGAAAGGGGCTGGGCGCCATTTCGAGTGTGCGTGGGGCCGCCGTCGCGAACCGCAACCGCAGCGGTTCGGCCAGAGGCGTGTGGAAGCATCGTTACTATTACTTCCTATTATTGCCTGCATTAGTTTATTTTGTGATGTTCCATTATGTGCCGATGGCGGGCGTCGTGCTCGCATTCAAGAAGTTTACGATTGCCAAAGGCATTTTCGGCAGCGCTTGGGTCGGAACCGAACACTTCCGACGGCTGTTTGAAAGCGCTTCCTTCCATGAAGTGCTGACGAACACGATTGTCATCAGCCTGTATCGGCTCGTCTTCGTCTTCGTTGCGCCAATCGTGTTTGCGCTGCTGCTGAACGAAGTGAAGAAGAACGGCTTCAAACGTTCGGTGCAGACGATTTCGTACTTGCCGCATTTTATCTCTTGGGTCGTGCTTGGCGGCATCATCCGCGAGCTGCTGTCGCCGTCGCGTGGCATCGTCAACTACGTGATCCAGCTGTTCGGCGGCGAACCGATTTATTTTCTCGCCGAGCCGGATTACTTCCGGGCCGTGCTGATTGTCACCGACATCTGGCAGTCGGTCGGCTGGGGCAGCATCATCTACTTGTCCGCCATCGCCGGCATCAGTCCCGACCAGTACGAATCGGCATCGATCGACGGCGCCTCGCGCTGGGCGATGGTGACGCGGATTACGCTGCCGTCCATTTTGCCCACGGTGATGATCTTGTTCATTCTGCAGCTGGGCGGGATCATGAACGCCGGCTTCGACCAGATTTTTAACCTGTACAATCCGTCGGTCTACAAGGTGTCCGATATTATCGATACGTATGTGTATCGCACCGGCATGGTTTCGATGGAATACGACTATACGACGGCGGTCGGGCTGTTCAAGAACACGGTCGGCTTCGGACTTGTCGTGCTGGCCAACTTCATCACAAGCCGGGTAAGGGGCGGTGAATACAAGCTGTGGTAAACCGCAATCGCAGATGGCATACGTTCGACATCGTGAATGTCGTGTTCCTGACGGCGGCCGCCTTCGTGTTCTTCTACCCGTTCTGGCAAACGGTCGTATTGAGCTTCTCGACGCCGGACGTGGCGACCAAGGTGGGCATTCGGCTGTTTCCCGGAGCGATGACGCTCGATGCTTACAAGGTCGTGTTCAAGACGGAAAGTATTTACGTCGGTTACGCCAATACGCTGATCCGCACGATCGTCGGAACTTGCCTGACCGTCGTCGTGACCTACTGTGCGGCGTACGCCTTGTCCCGCGAGACGCTGCCGTATAAACGTTCGATCACGTTTCTGATCGTGGTGACGATGTTTTTCTCCGGCGGGCTGATCCCGACCTTTCTCGTGATGAAAAGCTACGGCCTGGTCGGCACGCTGATGGCGCTTATTTTGCCGATGACGACGTCCGCCTGGAATATTCTGATTACCCGCAACTACGTGGCTTCGATCAACAAGGAGCTGGAGGAGGCGGCGCTGGTAGACGGCGCGCATCCGCTGAAGATCGCGTTCCTCGTCATGTTCCCGATTTCCATGCCGATCATCGCCGTCATCACCATCTGGTCATCGGTCGGGCATTGGAATGCCTGGTTCGACGCGCTAATCTATACGAACGGGGGCAAAAATATCGTGCTCCAGCTTGTCCTGCGGCGGCTGCTGATCGACACGCAGGCGGAAACGAGCATCATGCAGTCGACCTTGGCCGCAACGACAGGCGATACGATCAAAGCGGCGACGATCATTGTGGCGATTCTGCCGATCATCTGCGTGTATCCGTTCCTGCAGCGGCATTTTACGAAAGGGATTATGGTCGGCGCGGTCAAAGGTTGAGCAGTTCGATCGATGCGCCAAGCCGATCTTGCATCCACATAACGAATTTACAGGAGGTCACAAGAAATGAGAACACGGTTTCCGCTCCGCAAGAAAACCGCATTCGGCGGCATGGCGCTCGTATTGGCGAGCTCCGTAGCGCTTGCCGCTTGCAGCACCAGCGACAAGGGGGCAACGGGTTCAAGCAGCAGCCCGTCGCCGGTGTCGTCCGCAGCCGGCAGTCCGTCGGCGAAGCCGAACGAGTCGAAAGAGCCGCTGGCGATCAACGTGATTGCGTATCCTCAGGCCGGTTTTACGCCGGTCAACGGTTCGGAAGCGCAGAAGGTGCTGGAGCAGAAGTTCAACGTCAAGCTCAACGTGCTGTCGGTCGACATCTCCACTCCGGAGAAATTCAACCTGTACTTCGCGCAGGGCGGCACGACCGACGTCATGCTGACCGGGCGCGCGGAAATCGATCCGCTGCTTGACCAGGGCCTGTTCCGCGAAATCAAAATGGATGACCTGTACAGCAAAATGCCGAACTGGATGAAAAAAGTCGACAGCCTCGTGGGCGACCCGGCGTTGACGAAGAAGCTGCTCACGTACAACGGCAAAGTGTACTCGATTCCGTTCACCCACGGCCCGCTGATGGAAAGCGGCATCATGATCGCACGCAAGGACTGGATGACTAACGTCGGCATTACCAAGTCTCCGACCACTCTCGACGAGTTCGAGCAGATGCTGAAAGCGTTCACCGAAGGCGATCCGGACAAAAACGGCAAAAAAGACACCTACGGCATCCACGGCGGCCAACGCTACAGCTTCAACTATGTCTGGGGCGCGTACGGCTTCATGCCGAAGACGTATACGCTGCAGAACGGCAAAGTGACGTATACGAGCATTTTGCCCGAGTACAAGGATGCGCTGAAGCTGATCGCCAAATGGTACAAGGCGGGCTACATCGATCCGGAGTTCATTACGGACGACCGCACGAAGCAGCGCAACAAGTGGAGCGAAGGCAAGTTCGGCATTCTCGCCGACAACGCGTTCTGGATGGATTCGGTGCGCGGGGAAAGCGGCGTGCTGGCGATGGTGGAGGCAAAAAATCCGAAGGTCGAATTCCAGTTCATGTCCCCGTTCAAAGGGCCGACGGGCAAGTCCGGCTCGTTCGTCGACTTCCCTTCGCTGCGTGGCGACGGCGCGATCTATTTCGGCAAAAACGCGTCCGACCAGGTCGTGGCCAAAATGATGGAGATCAAGGAAGCGCTCGCGACCGATTGGGATTTGTATAAGCGCATGTACTACGGCGTGGAAGGCACGGATTACACGACGGAAGCGTCCGGCAAAATTACGGTGTCGCCGAAGCTGAACGCCGAAGCGATCACGAAAGCCGGGATTGCACAAACGTTTGCGCTGATGCCGATCACGATGGACTGGATGAGCAAAACGATGAACGATCGCGACAAGCAGTTCCACGCGATGTCGATCGAGCAGCCGAAAACGTTTAACGGCCGGGACTTCGCCGTCAGCGGCACGAACAAGTCGCTGAACACGAAGGGCGCTGACATGATGAAGATCGTCGACGAGTACTATTTCAACGCCATTACGGGTAAAGTCGACATCGACGCCACATGGGACAAATACGTCGATTCGGCCAACAAGGCCGGGTTGAGCGACATTCTGGCGGAGTACACGAAGATGTATAGCGAAGGCAAATGATCGGAGGCGCAGGCGCGTGATAAAAACGATTGCAGTCGACCATGTATGCGGATGGCCGAACTTGACCAAGCTGCCGGACGGCGGGTTGCTGTCCGCCGTATTCAATCATCCGAGCCATGGCTTGGCGGAAGCGGAAGTGGATGTATACCGCAGCGATGACGGCGGCGCGACATGGCGCTACCGGGGCACGCCGGCCGTTCACGAGCCGACGAGGAACCGGATGAACGTCGCCTGCGGGCTGACGGCAAACGGCGATTACCTCGTGATCGCCGGAGGCTGGGACAACCGGCCGAAGCGGAAAGAAGACGCGCTGCCATACCGCGAATGCAACCGGTTGCCTGCCGTCATCTGCCGGTCTGCCGATGGCGGCGCAACGTTCGCGGTCAGCGACTTCGCTTACAGCATCCCGGGCAACGAGCATGTGCTTGTCCCCTACGGCGATATTTTCGTCCTGGGCGGCAATCGGCTGGCATGCGCTTGCTACACGGTAACAAAGGACATGAAGCATACCCAGTCCTACGTCGTATTCAGCGACGACGACGGGCGCACGTGGACCGACCATGGCGTGATCTCCGAGCGCAACCATCACGAAACGGCGCTTTGGTTCCACGATTCATTGAACGGCATCGCGCTGTGCCGGCAGAACGCGACCGACCATCTCGACCAGTTCGTCACCTCCGACGGGGGCAAAACGTGGACGTTTCAGCAAATGGTCACCTGCGCCGGCATCCATCCCGCTCATATCACGCAGCTGCAGGGCGGCGATCTGCTGATGACGTGCGGCGTGCGGATCCGCAACTTGTGGGGCATCGCCGCCGCCGTCAGCAAGGACGGGGGCGCGAGCTGGAGCAGGCTGGCCGCCATCTGCAACTTCGGCCACATGAGCGACGGCGGTTACCCGGCCACCGTCCAGTTGGACGACGGTCAACTGCTGACGCACTATTATGCGAGCGGCGTGCCGTTTCACGAGCGCTATTTTGTCGGTCAGGCGCTGTGGCGGCGGGAGGAATTATTCTAGCGGATGGCTTATACACGACATACAACGGCAGGTGCGGAGATGGAATCCATATCGAAGTATTTGAAGAAAAGCGTCATTAAGCGCAAGCTGCTCGCCAATCAACTGGCCGGCTGCCTGAAACTGAACGTCTCCAACCAGGCCGCGTTCGAAATCGCCGCCATGTCGGGAACCGACGCCATCTGGTTGTGCCGGGAGCACGTGCCGGGCGACTGGGATATCGTCGAACGCTCGAGCGTTGTCGCCAAGCTGTACGACTGCGATCTGATCGTGCGGGTGGAGAAAGGCAGCTACAGCGACCTGATCAAGCCGCTTGAGCTGGACGCTACCGGCATCATGGTGCCGCATGTGCGCTCGGGCGAGGAGGCGGCGAACATCGTGCGCAACACGCGTTTCTACCCGCTGGGCATGCGGGCGTGGGACGGCGGCAATGCGGACGGCAAGTTTTGCGCGATCGGGTCGGACGAATACATGCGCTACTCGAACAGCGAAAAGCTGGTCATCGTGCAGATCGAAAATCCGGAAGGCGTGGATGCGATCGAGGACATCTGCTCCGTCGACGGGATCGACATGATCTTCTTCGGTCCGGGCGACTTGTCGCAGGCGTACGGCATTCCGGGGCAAATCAACCACCCGGAGGTGGCGGCGGCCCGCAAAAAAGTGGCGGATTGCGCGAAGAAGCACGGGCGGTTCCTCGGCACGATTACGACGCCGGACATCATTCGCGACGTCGTCGCCGAAGGCTACCGGTTCCTTAATATCGGCGCCGACGTGCATGCGCTGCGCGAAACGTACGGCCGTGCGGTGCGCGATTTGGCATCGCTCGGCGTGCCGACGGCGTGAGAGTGGGCGGGAGTGCGTGGAAACACGCGGATGCGAGTGTGTGTGCGTGAACGGAGAGCCCCTTTGGGGGCTCTCTTCCGCATGATTGTGCCACGGGGCTGACCGGTGGAGAAATAAGCCATGTTTAATTGGCTATTTCGGCAAAAATGGCCGACTTCAATAAAATAGCCAGTGTTTTCGCTGGTTATTTGGAGTGAAAGTCCGATTTTGGGGTTTCAGGGTTGAGATAGCCAGTGTTTTCGCTGGCTATTTTCGCCGAAGCAAGTAAAATAGAGCGAATAAGCCATTTTTCATGGGCTATTTTGCTTCCGCGCGTCTGATATAAAATGGAATATAATGTAAAATTTCGAGTCATACCAGAGAACCAATCGACTGGAGGGAACGGATGTGGGCCGACACATCGTGCTGAATGAAGACAACAGCCATTATTTTTTCACCCGTTGCGATCGGCGTTTGACGGAGACGGAGGTGGATGCCTTCGTCGATCAATACGCAGGTACGCAAGTCGGCGAACTGTTGTTCTGCGTCAATGCCATGCGAACCAGTTACGCCAGCGGCGTATGGGAGCCGATCTGGCAAGGCTTCGATCCGCAGCGGGGTGAGGAGCAGCCGCTGTTTGCTTCGGCCGGCCCGGGCGAAAAACGCGCGGGGCTGAACTGGATGCGCACCGCCCTTCAACTGCACCGCGACGGCATCGACCCTTACGAGCGGTGGATTCGCCGCAGCCGGGAGGCGGGCATCTCCCCGTGGATTTCGGTGCGGATGAACGACGTGCACAATGTCGACGACGAAGCGCATTACTTGCACAATCAGCTTTGGCGGGAGCGTCCCGATTTGCGTCGGCAGCAGGACCGGTTCGAGGCGTGGACGGATCGCGCGTTCGACTATGGCAAACAGGAAGTGCGCGACTATCACTTCGCACTAATCAGGGAGCTGGCGGAGCGGTACGACTTCGACGGCATCGAGCTGGATTGGATGCGCTTCGGCTTTCATTTCCGCCCCGGCTTCGAGCGCGAGGGGGCGCCGCTGCTGACCGCGTTTACCGCATCCGTTCGCCGGCTGCTGGACGAATGGGAGCAGCGGCGGGGCCATCGCATCAAGCTGTCCGCACGCGTCCCGTCCCGCCCCGACGCGGCGTTCGACCTTGGGCTCGACGCGTGCGAATGGGCGGCGCAAAGGCTGGTCGATCAGCTGGTTGTGACTCCGTTCTGGGAAACCGCGGAGACGGACATGCCGATCGAAGCATGGAAGCAGCTGCTGCGCGGGACGCCGGTCACGCTGGCGGCCGGGCTGGAGCTGCTGATCCGCGCCTATCCGCAGTCGCCGTTGCGGCAAAAGAACACGATCGAAACCGTGCGGGGGATGGCGATGTCGTACTTGCATCGCGGCGCGGACCGGATTTATCTGTTCAACTACATGGACGCGATGACGGCTATCGACGATTTGTCGCAGTATCCGCGCCTGCTGCAGGAAGTCGGCGACGTCGCGACGATGCGCGGCGGGCCGCGGCGCCATGTCGTCGCCTACGCCGATACGTGGGCGCCCGGCACGCCAAAGGCCCATTTGCTGCCGCGCGTATGTCCGGCCGAACGCCATACCGGCCTGCGGATCCACATCGGCGAGAAACCGGCCGGCGGGCAGCGCGCCTATATATGTTTCGCCTGGCGGGAGCAGGAAGCGGACACTGCCTTCGGCGGCGAAGTGCTCGTCAACGGGCGGCTTTGCAAGCGGGCGGAGTCGTTCCTTCCGGAGAAGCCGCTGCCGGAGGAGCCGCTGCACGCGTTCGAGGTGCCGGAGGAAGCGCTGAAGGATGGTTTTCAATACGTGGAAATCAAGCCCGCGGGCCGCGAGCTGACGCTCACCTGGGCGGAAATCGCCGTGCTGTAGACGGCGGAGGCGCTCCTTTGTCTGCCGCCGGCTCGAGCCGAAGGAGGGGGCGGCGAAATAGGCCATTTTTCATGGCCTATTTTCGTTCCGACACGAATGTTGCTTCGTGTCTGAGCATGACGCCGCTCCTTACGGCTCCGACAGCGGCCTGCGGTCGAGGCCGTCGAGGTTTTCGAAGCCGCCGTGCGAGAACGGGACGCGGTCCTCGAAACGGCCTACGTCCGGCAGCGGCTGGCTGCGCCCGATCTGGTACCAATACGCGCTGCTCGACCAGTCGCCGCGCATGTCGTTCGCATGGCCGTGCTCGATGCTGAACGTGAGCGCGCGCTCGAAGTAAACCGGGTCCTCGATGTGGAAGCGGTATTGGGAATGTTTGCCCGTATAGTCGCCATTGCCCTTGAACGAATAGCCGTAATACGGCGTGCAATGGGTCCGTTTCAGATGGTTGTAATTCCAGGCGCCGCAAAAATAGTCTTCGGTGCCCGTACCGTGCAGCCGGGGCGGCCACGGCTCGTCGTCGATGAAAATCATGTCGTCGCCTTCGCCCCACCATTTGGGCCTGTTCGTATCGAGATGCAGCACGCAGCCGACATAATGGCCTTTGCCGCGGGCGTCTAGCACGACATAGTTGTGTTCGCCCGTCTTGTTCAGGCGCTGCACGACGCCGCCGGCGTTCGGTCCCGTCTCCGCGTCCTTGGCCACGACAAGCTCCCGCCGCCAGCAGGCGTGGAACCGGCCAAGATCGTCGGCGATCCGCGTCGTCTCCTGGTAGTCGATGTAGAAGTAGATGAACGAATCGCGCTCCGCTTCATTCGTAAGCGTGATCGTGGCGCCGTCCGCATACGGCATCGAAAACCAGCTGTTCATGCCCAGATGCGACGCCTGCAGCGGCAGCGACTCCCAGTAGTTGGCCCGCCCATGGCCCAGGCCAAAAAAATCGCCGAGCGGGCAAAGCACCGAAGGCGTCGTTTCGCCGTCCCAGTACATGCGCAGCACCAGCCCGCGCAAGTTGTGCTGTTCTTCTGTCGTCGTCATCCAGATATGTTTGACGATACCCGCCCCTTGCATCTCGCCGAGCACGACTGTTTCGCCGGCCCGAACCGGCCAATAATCGCGGTTGCCGCCGGTCCGGTCGTAAGAAGACAGGCGCCGGCTGGCGACGCCTGTGCCGAGCTGCGCCAATCGGTCCAGCGCCGTCATTCCGCTATGCATCGTGGATCCCCCTCTTTCATGCGCTATTGTGCAGTTCGCATCGCTTTCCCCGCCATCTCATAGCGGCGCTTCGTCCGCTGTGCCCGATGTCTCCGCAGCAGCCGCCCCCGCGAACAAATCGGCCGACCGCTCGCTTTTGCCGGGAAGCGGCTCCCGCGACTGCGCTAGCGGATACTGGTACCAGTAGGAAGTAGCGCACAGATCGTCGGAACGCAAGTAGAAGCCGTCCTCCGGATCGCGCCGGGGGTGGAGCTTCGGCTGGAATATGAGCCGGTCCCCGTATTGCGCCGCAAGCTCCTGCTTCATTCCGCAGCCCATCTGCTGCACAGTAACGGTCAACCGTTGCTGAAAAAAGATCGGATCCGCGTCGTGGAACCGGTACAGGGAGGCGAAGCCTCCCCGAACCAGCGGCGCTCCTTGCGTTGGCGTGCAAATTTCGCCGAGCCCCCAGGCGGAGCCGACATAATCCTCCATGCCGGTGCCGCACAAGGTCGGATAATCGCCGTCATCGTCCAGATACAGCTTGACTTCGCCTTCGCCCCACCAGCCGGGGGTGAGCGGGCGGACGCCGATCACGCAGCCGAGGAAAACGCCGCGCGCCCCGCGCACGTCGGCGATCGTAAAGTCGCGGCCCAGCGGGCACGGATTGTCCCGCCGGAACGACGCGTGGAACCGGCCGTGCTCCTCCGTAACCTCGTCGCCAAGCGTAAAGTCGATCTGGTAAAAAAACCAGTCGATATCCGTATCCGATTCGTTCGTCACGGTGATGCGCGCCGACGCCGCAAAGGGCATCGGGATGAAGCAATTCAGCCCGCGGCCTTCCTGCATGCTGACGTACTTGGCGTACATCGGCACGGACGCCCCGTGGGCGACGCCGAAAAAGTCGCCCAGCGGCGCCTCCACGCTCGGCACCGCGCAGCCGTCCCAGTACATGCGCAGAATGAGGTTGCGCATATGCTGCGGCTCGCGCGCGTGGGACGTCATCCACATGCGCCGCACGACGCCTGGCCCCTCGGCCGCAAGCAGCGTCTCCGTCGTGCCTGCGCGAAAATCCTTGATCGCCGGCGACCCTTTGACGCCGCCTCCGCTCATGCCGCCCCGGCCGGGCAGCGCATCGCGGTTCTCCGCCGTGGCGGAGCGGCTGCGGAGCGTTTTCATCGTATAGATCACGGCGCATCCTCCTCCTGTCGAACCGGGTTATTTGCCCATCTTCGCCTTGTAGGCGTCGTTCACTTCGGCAATGATTTTCTGGTATTGCGCGTCGGCCTTCAGCTTCGCCACCATGTCGTCCCAGGCCGACAGCGGCTGTTTGCCCATGATGATCTGGATTTTCAGATCGCTGATTTTTTTCTTGTAATCGCCCCCGACCTGCAGCTCCGTCGGCGACACAAGCCCGAATTTCGGATCGGAAATCGCATATTTGGCCGCTTCGTCGATAATTTTTTTGTTGTTCTGATACATGTCGCCCGGAATGCCGGTGGCGTAAGCTTTCAAGTATTTGTCATAATAAGCGTAAATTTGACCGAACGCCTGCTGCGCGACGATATCCTTGGTCGCTTGCTCCGTCGCTACCTTGAAGCCGTCGACAACGTTGTAATGCACACCTTCGAAGCCGTAATTGCCCAGATCGGAACCTTCCTGGGAAGCGCCATAGTCCATGAAGGCGAGCACTTTTTTCAGCTTCGCCTCCGGCACCGATTTGGGAATGACGAACATGCCGTAGGAGCCTGAGCCGGGCAGCGCGACTTTGGTGCCATCGGGGCTTTTCAAATAAGGCAGTGCCGACAGATCGGCCTTGACCGACTTGTATTGTTTTTCCCCGATCAGCCAGGAGCCCATGTAGTTGCCGCCGATGGCGCCGGCGCCGCCGCTGCGCACCACGTCCTCCGACTGCGACCCCTGCATCACGGCAAAATCCGGGGGAATCAGCTTCGCGTCGTACACCTTTTTCAGCCATTCGATCGCCAGCTTCGTGCCCGGCTCCAGCTCGGTGTCGACCAGCTTGCCGTCTTTCAGTTTCCATTGGCCGTTCGAGCCGTTGAACACGTTATGCGCCAGCGAAACGAAGCCGGTGCCGGTTTCGGAAATGCCGAACGTATCGTTTTTGCCGTTGCCGTCGGGGTCTTTTTCCGCAAACGCTTTCAGTGTCGTGAACAATTGGTCCATGTCCTCCGGAACCGGCAAGCCGAGCTTGGCGATCCAGTCCTTGCGGATGAGCAAGCCGCCGTTCATGAGCGGCCGCACGCGCGGAATGCCGTACGACTTGCCGCCCATCTTCAGACCGTCCCACACTTGCGCCGGGATGGCGTTCAGGTTTTTGTAATCTTTGATGTAGGGGGTCAAATCCCAGATAGCGCCGTCCTTGATCAGCTGCTGGATGTTGGAGGCAAACGGGTCGATGACCAGCGTCAAGTCGGGAATGTCGCCGGAAGCGAGCGTGACATTCAGCTTGTCGCCGTAGCTGTTGCCCGATACCCAGTTGATTTTGAGCGCGGTGTTGGTCCGTTTCTCGACTTCCTTCACCACCACGTTGTCGGCGCCCGGAGGCTCTGTCGTATTGAACGTCACCAGAATCGAAATCGCGGTCGGCGCTTCCTTGCCCGGTGTGCTGTTGCCCGGCTGACCGCTTGCCCCGCCGCTCGAGCCGCTGCCCGAATCCTTTCCGCCGCCGCAGGCGGCCAGCACCGTCGCCGTCGCCAGCAGCAGCGCCGCAGATCCCAAGTACCCTCGCTTCATTTGTAAAACCTCCCTTTCGATTGGTCATGCATGGTCGTACATGGTCGTGCGTTTATCTGCTCATCCCTTGACAGAGCCCACCATGGCGCCTTTGGCAAAATGCTTCTGCAGGAATGGGTAGACCAGCAATACGGGAACCGTGGCGCATACGACCGCCGCCATCTTGATCGCTTCCAGCGGAATCGTTTCGCCGCCGACGAGCATCGCCGCCGCCACGTCCCCGCCACCAAGCGCGGATTGCTCCACGAACAGGTTGCGCAGCACGAGCTGCAGCGGCCACTTTTCAAAATCGTTGATATACAGAATCGCGGAAAAGAACGTGTTCCAGTAGCCTACCGCGAAGAACAGGCCGAACGCCGCCATGGCCGGCAGCGACAACGGCAGGACGATGCTGAACCAGGCGCGGACTTCGTTGCAGCCGTCCATGACCGCCGCTTCCTCGAGCGAATCCGGCAAGCTTTCGAAGAAGCCGTTCATCAGCAGCACGAACCAGCCGCTGGTGAGCACCGGCAGGATGAGCGACCAGACGCTGTTGATCAGGCCGAGCTCGCGCACGACCAGATACGGCGGAATGATGCCGGGGCTGAGCAGGATCGTCAGCAAAATCGCCAGCATGAGCGGCTTGCGTCCGGGCGTGCGCTTGCGCGACAGGCCGTAGGAGAGCGACGAGGTCACCAGCAGGCTGAGCAGCGTGCCGACGACAGCGAGAAAGGCGCTGATGCCCATCGAGCGCAGGAACGTGCGCACCGCAAACAAGTAGCGGTAGGAGTCGAGCGACCATTCGCTCGGGAACAGGGACAACTGCGTGGTCGTAAACGCCGACGGCGCCGTAAACGACATGATGACGACGTAGTAGAACGGGAACAGCGCCGCCAACCCGACGACGGTGAGCGCGCCGACGACGGCTCCGTAGGCCCAGACGTTTCGATGCTGCGCAAGCATGATGACTGTCGCCCCTCTCATTTAATAAATGCCGCCGTCGCCGAAGCGTTTGGCCAGCCGGTTCGCAGATAGCGCCATGACGAAGCCGATCAGCGATTTGAACAGCCCGACGGCGGTGCTGTAGCTGAATTCTCCTTGCTGGATGCCGGCGCGGTACACGTAAGTATCGATAATGTCCGCCACTTGCGAGACGGCGCCGTTCATCATCAGGAACACCTGCTCGAAGCCGGCGTCCATAATGTTGCCCATGCGCAGAATCAGCAGGATGACGACAACGTTGCGGATCGCCGGCAGCGTGATGTGCCACATCTGGCGAAACCGGTTCGCGCCGTCCATCACCGCCGCTTCGTACTGCTGCGTGTCGACGCCGGCGATCGCCGCAAGGAAAATGACCGTGCCCCAGCCGGCTTCCTTCCAGATGCTCTGCAGCGTCAGGAGCGGCCAGAACAGGCGGGAGTCGGTCATGAAGCCGACGGTTTCCCCGCCGAAGTGGGCGATGAGCTGGTTGACCAAGCCGTTCTGCTGCGACAGGAACAAGTACGTCATCCCGAAAATGATGACCCAGGACAGAAAGTGCGGCAAATAGACGATCGATTGCAGCACCCGTTTGTAAAGCTCCGACCGCAGCTCATTGAGCAGCAGCGAAAGGATGATCGGCAGCGGGAAGAAAAACACAAGGTTGAACAGGTTGATCGCCACCGTGTTGCGCAGCAGCAGGTAGAAGTCGGGATGGGAGAAGAAGCGGGCAAAATGCTTGAACCCCACCCAGTCGCTGTGCCAGAAGCCGCGGTAAGGGGAGTAGTCCTGGAACGAGATGAGCACTCCCCACAGCGGCGCGTACTTGAAGACGAGAAAATAGACGAGTCCGGGCAGCATCAGCAGGAACAAGTACCGGTGCTTCCAGGCGCCGCTGCGGGACAGACCGAGCCTGCGGATCACGAAAGACGCACCCCTTTCATGGCAGTTTGGTTGGCAAGTCGAGCATGGTCCGGAAAATAAGGCGGGCTAACGTCGAGATTGTTACTTAGCATTACTAACTAAAGAGGGCCGATGGGCAAACGAAATCCTTCCTTTCCGGGCAAAAGCTCCTGTTCCGCCTGCCGCCCGTGAACGGCGGCAAAATAGGCGGCGCCCACGACGCCGGCTTCGTCGCCGAGCTGTCCGGCGCACAGCTTCGGCGGCCGCTCCCGCTGGAAGTAATGGCCGGCGATGAACGAGCGCAGCGGGTCGAGCAGGAACGGACCGGCTGCGGCCGCGCCGCCGCCGACAATGACAATTTCCGGATCGAGCAGGCAGATGGCGGTCAGCAGCTTCTTGCCGAGCGTCGCGCCGACAAAGGCGAAGACGCTTCGCGCCACTTCGTCTCCTTGCAGGCACGCCTGGTAGACGTCGTGGGAGGAGAGGCGCTGCGGCTCCGGCAGCCGCGCGAGCAGCGTTGCCGCGCCTTCCCGCACTTTGGCGCGGGCGAGACGAGCGATGCCGGTTGCCGAAGCGATCGTCTCCAGGCAGCCGATCTGGCCGCAATTGCAGCGCCATTCGTTGCCTTCGACCGGATCGTGGCCGATCTCCCCGGCGTTGTAGTTGTGCCCGCGGATCAGCCTGCCGTCCAGCATCAGGCTCATCGCCATGCCGGTGCCGAGCGTCAGGCACACGATGTTGCGGTAGCCCCGGCCGGCCCCGGCAATCGCTTCGCCGAGCAAGTACAGGCGCACATCGTTGTCGATGGCGACCGGCCTGTCGAGGCGCCGGGCCATCTCCGCCGCCAGCGGGACATTGCGCCAGCCCAGATTGGAGGCGCCGAGCACAACGCCGCATTCCGAGTCGACGCGGCCCGGCACGCCGAGGCCGACACGGCCGATGCGCCGGCCGTCGCCGGTTGCCGCGGCCAGCTCGCGGATCGCGCCGGCCAGCCGGTCGAGGAACGGGGCCGGATGGCCGGGCGCCGCCGCGCCGGGAAAGGCGGCCGTGTCGATCCGGCATGTGCCGAGCACGGTCAGCGTGTCGTCGAGCACGCCGATCACCGTGTTCGTGCCGCCGATATCGACCCCGACAAGTATTTGGTCAGCGTCCATACACTTGCCGCCCTTTCACGTAAGTGGCCTGCAGCTGCAAATCGGCATCGACCACGATAAAATCGGCGTCCATACCGACCGCCAGCGCTCCTTTGCGATGCTGCGCACCGGTCAGCCGGGCGGGTACTGTGGTGAAGGAAGGCAGCACCCGCTCCGGCGCATACCCGGTGAAACGCAACGCGTTGCGCAGGGCGGCGATCATCGTCAGCGAGCTGCCGGCGAGGCTGGAGCCGTCCTTCAGGTAAATCGCGCCGTTCGTCATCACCTTGTGCCCGTATTCGCCGTCCGGCAGACCGGCGCAGGAGACGGCATCGGTAATGGCGCATACGCCGTCAGCGGTCTTCAGGTCGAACAGCAGCTTGACTACCGCGGGATGGACGTGGATGCCGTCGGCTATCAGCTCGGTTGTGAGCTGCGGCAGCGCCAGTCCGGCTCCGGTCAGGCCGGGTTCGCGGTGGTGCAGCGGCCGCATGCCGTTAAAATGGTGGGTCGTCATCGTCGCGCCCAGACGCACGGCTTCTTCGGCCTGCGCGTAAGTGGCGTCGGAGTGGCCGAGCGACACGGCGATGCCCCGTTCGAGCAGCCAGCGGATCGCTTCCGCCGCCCCTTCGATTTCCGGGGCGATCGTCATTTGCCGGATTGCGCCGGGGGCGTCCGCCGCATACAGCTCCAGCTCCGCGATCGTTGCCGGGCGGAGGTGCGCCTTATTCTGCGCTCCGGCCCGCACGGCATTCAGGAACGGCCCTTCGAGATGGATGCCGAGCAATTCGGCTCCGTCCGTACCGGCGGCCATCGCGGCGACCGCGTTCCGCACCGCGCTCCGCGTGTCGGCGACGGAGGCAGTTCCGGTCGTGGCGAGAAAAGCCGTCGTGCCGTGGGCGGCGTGAAACCGGCTCATGCCGTTAACGCTTTCAAAAGTGGCGTCCATCATCTGGAAGCCGCCGCCGCCGTGAACATGCACGTCGATCAAGCCGGGCATGATGCCGAAACCGCCGGCGTCCACGATTGGCGCCGGTTCGTCCGGCGGCGGCTGCCAGTCGGCATCGCCGACGCCTTCAATCCGGCCGGTCGGACCGACCAGCAGTTTCCCTCCCCGGACCGGCCCCTCGGGCAAATAAATCGTGGCGTTGACATACAGCTTGCGAATGGACTGGTGCATGGACGCGTTTCCCCGCTTTCTTCGTTCTTCGCGTTTGCGGCCCGCTGCCGCTACAATTGATTGAGCGCATCGCCGCGCGCTTGCTCGAGCGCCACGCTGAGGGCGCCGTAAACGGCGGCTTTGCGGCCGGCCTGCGATTCGATCAGCGGCGGAGGCTCGACCGGCGTATGCTTCTCCAGAATGCGCTCGAGCTCGGCGCGATGCCGCATGACCGATGCGGCGTGCCGCCCGCCGATGATCACAAGCTGCGGATTCAGCATGCAGATCAGGTTGACGAGCATCATCGCGATGTAGGCGATGCGGCGCGGCGACAGCAAGTCGCCGTTCGGTTCGTCGCCGTCGTCGCGGCCGAAGACGAGCGTTTCCAGCGCGCCTTCCTCTTTAAACTCCATCAGGCATTGAGCCGGATCGAGCAGCATGTTGCCGAGCTCGCCGGCCGCGTTCTGGCTGCCGCGGAACAGCTCGTTGCCGAGGATGATGCCGGCGCCGATGCCGTCGTCGATATTGACGAACACGATATGCTCGTAGCGGTCGCCGAGATGGTTCCATTTTTCCCCGAGCACCGCCATATTCACATCGTTGTCGACGATGACGCGGGCGGACAGCCGTTTCGTCAATTCCGCTTCGATATCGGTCGGATCGTTTTTCAAGTGCAAGTAGTTTTTGGCTCTTGCTTCGCTCTTGACGCCGTGCATGCCGAGCGCTACCGCGGCCAATCGTTCGAGAAATCCGGGGAAGCGCCCGTCGATGCCGCCCAGAATCGCGACGATTTCCCGGGCGATTTCCATCATGCTGCCGGTTTGCTTGGACGGGACTTCTTCGTAATGAATGATCGTTCCGGCAAAATCGGCCACCGCCACCTGAAAATGGCCCAGCTCCGCGTTGATTCCCGCCGCATAACGAAAATGCTCGTTGACGCACACCAAGGTGGAATTGCGGCCGATGCTGTTCGTGTTGCCGGCGCTTCCTTCGTAGAGCAAGCCGTGTGCGAGCAGCTCCCGGACATTGGCCGACAGCGAAGGGAAGCTCATGTTCAGCCGCTTGACCAAGTCCGCGCGCGAAGTCGGGCCGTGCTGGAGCAGGCTGCGAACGATCAGTTTTTTGTTCATGCGCGATATCGTTTGGGGAGTGCCTCGTTCCATAAATCATTCTTCCTCTGCGCTAAAATGGGGTCCGGGACGCTTCTTCATTACAGAATCAGAAAGGATAAGCTTCGGAGCGGAACTTCCTGATTCGGCATGAAAAGTTAACGCTAAAGCCGGGCCAACTTCTTCGAAGTGCTTCGATAGAAGCTTCTATTACTAAGTAATCCTAACTAACTAAAACAATAAAAAACGATGGCTGTTTTGTCAAGCTCCAATTTTGAAGGCCGCCGCGGCAAAAAAACCGTAGTTGACTAATTCAACCGAGTTGAACTATAATTCCCCTTGTTGAAACGATCGCTTACAGCCAGATGCCGAATCTGGTCGGCTTGCAGTTCCATCTCGGCCGAGCGTGTTCCAGGCGGGGCGCGGCTCGGCTCATCCATTGGAGGGGTTGGCATGCATCAGTTTCATGTGAAGTACAATTTCGAATTCGAACGCAAGATCAAAGCCTGCTTTATCGGTGCCGGCGGGCATTCGTTCCGCAATGTGTACGCCGCGTTTCCGTATGCGCCGGTCGACCTTGTGGCCATCTGCGACCAGAATGAGCAGCGGGCGGCGGATTACGCCAGGCAGTTCGGCGCGCTTCGCCACTACAGCGATGCAAACGAGATGCTGGAGAAGGAACAGCCGGACGCCGTGTTCATCGTCACCGCCTATCACCCGGACGGGCGCGTGCAAGCGACCGATCTGGCCCTTGACGCTTTGCGCCGCGGCGTGCACGTGTGGATGGAGAAACCGACAGCGGCCAGCGTCGAAGAAATCGAGGCGCTGCGGGAGGCCGGGCGCGCCGCGAACAAATTTGTGATGACCGGATTGAAGAAAGTGTTTTTCCCCGCCATCGAAAAAACGAAACAGCTCATTTCCTCGCCGGAATTCGGCCGGCCGGCTTCGATTTACGTCCGTTATCCGCAAGCGCTGCCTGCGGCCGAGGATCGCGCCGTGTTGAAAAAGATGACAAGCTTCCTCGACCACATCTATCATCCCGGGGCGATCCTTCACTATTTGATGGGGCGGGTTTCCAGCCTGGTCTACGATCGCGAGCCGTTCAACGGAGGCTCCGTTACCAACCTGCGATTCGAGTCCGGCGCTGTCGGCACGATGCATCTGACGGCGGGCATCTCGGGGTCCAGCCCGCTCGAGCGGCTGGAAATTGTCGGCGAGAACGCCAATGTCGTGGTCGACAACGGGGTGAAGCTGACTTATTATCGCAAGGCAAACCGCCCCGCTTACGGCCGCAGCGCCTCGTACATCGTGCCGGACGAAACCGCCCCGCTCGTCTGGGAGCCGGAATTTTCGCTTGGCCAGCTGTACAACAAGAACATCTTCTACCTCGGTTACGTGCCGGAGATCGTTCACTTCTGCGAAAGCGTGCTGGCGGACACGCCGCCGGTGAAAGGAACGCTGGACGCGTCGCTGGAAATCGCCAAGCTGTTCGAAGCGTACCGTTTCGGGCCGGAAGGGGAACGTATCGTGCTGAATTAGCGCTGCCTGTGCGGGAAGTACGGGCCGTTGCATTACAGACGCTTCTCCATGCATAAATACGGCTCCTTGCGCAGCGGGAAGCGGATCGTGCCGACTTCGGCATACCCGGCCCGGCGGTACAGCTCGACCGCTCCGGGATTGCCGGTATAGACGTCGAGCCGGATGCTCGTGCCTCCCGTCTCCCGCGCCCGCTGCTCGGCGAATTGCAGCAGCCTTTTGCCGATGCCCCGTCCCTGGTGCTCCGGATGCACCGCCAGCCGGTGGATGCATGCCGGTTCTCCGGCGCGGTCGGACCACGGCAGGCCGCTGTACCGGCCCGTCTGGCGGCGATCGACGACAACGGCGCCGACGATGCGGCCGTTGCCGTCGCAAGCGCCAAATGCGGTTTCCCGCTTCAAGTCGCCGCGGATTACGAACCGGTTCGGGTAGAACCGGTCCCACTGGCGGACGCCGTTCGCGCGCAGAACCGCCGCCACGGATCGATACAAGGCTCGCAGGTCCGGCAAGTCCTGTTCGGTCAATTGCAGGATGGCCGACATGGTGCCATCTCCTCCTTTCGCTTGTGCTCGACGCCGTTACGCGACCCGCAGCTTGATGCGTTTGAATTTCGCGGCGGAGTGGCGGCGGTAAACGAGCGTCCACAGCACGGCGGCGCCAATGAATCCGTACAGCACGAAATTCGACAAGGCGAGATAACGTTCCGTATCCATCCGATACACCATCGCGATGCGAACGGCCGCTTCCCCGGTAAGCATGATCCCCCAGACGAACGTCATCAGCCGCATCACGAAGCGGAAATAGCCATATTGCCAACTGGCCGGAAAATCGTTGTTGCCGACAAAACGCAGCGCCAAATAATACATCAACGGCCGGCGGAACAGCAGGGATGCGAGGAACGCGAGTCCGACCGCGGCGGTGACAAGCGATTCGCGGACGAGCAGCAGCTTTTCGCTGCCGCCGATCAATACCAGCACGAACGTCAGGATGAAGGTGGACAGCATCAAAGCGCCGAAGGCGTCCAGCTTGTGATGCCGGATCAGGTGAACGATGTTGTCGAACAACGGAACGAGGGTGGCGATCGTCAGTGCGCCGAGCCCGTTCATATATTCGGACAGCCACATGTACAGCAACCAGGGAACAACGCCATTAATCAGCAAGGTAACAATGATGTACATCGGTCTGGACATGGTCAGATAGCTCCTTCAATAGTGGAAATGGCGCGTTTCGGTTGCGCTTTTCGCAGATACAGTTCGGTCACGATCAGGTTCAGGGCGATCGAAAGATAGACGGACAACGGGAACGTAACGCTTTGCGGCGCGTCGAACGACAGCTCCGCGATCCCCAGTACGATGCGGAACGTGACGAAGACGAAGGTGACCGCATAGCTGCGCAGCATCCATTGCCGATGGGCGGCGACACGGCCGCGGACGATGTGGCGAATGCCGATCGCCGTCGTTCCGAACCAGACAAGATCGAGGAACAGGAAAGCGATCGTGGCTGGCGTTCCGCCGGTGGCAAACAAAGCGATGTAAGGCACGGCCAGCACATTGAGCAGAATCGCTGCTCCATATATTCGCCCCAGCTGCTTGTGCCGCTTCGGATTGCGGCGGCTCCGCTGCGTCAGCTGCCAGGCGCCGATCAACAGCGCTGCGACGCCGAGCGCGATGTGCGGGTAGAAGAAAAGCTTCCACATCGCATAAGGGAACGAAGCGTCCGCAAGCTTGGCTGACACCATGGCGGCTTGTTCGGGTTTGTAAACGACGTATTGGATGACCACATATAGGGTGAGCAAATAGGCGGCGATGTAAATGACGGGCAGCAACCATTTTTTGTTCAGCATTGATGTTCCGGCTCCCTCACTGCAGCGTGCGCGCCATGAACGCCATCAAATCCTGCACGGTCATCCGGCTTGGCTCCTGCAGAATCGTATTTTGCACCCTCATGCCGTACACGAACGTCATCAGCGATTCTGCGATTCTGGCGCTGTCGACGGCGGCCGGGATCGCGCCATGCATTTTGCCCACGTCGATCCAGCTCGCGCACGTTTGCAGCGTATATTCATACACTTCCCGCACCATGGCGGCAATTTTCGGCTGGTCGGTCTGGCTCAGCATGTAGAGAAAAATTTTGTTGCCGACATCCTCATGACTCGCGGAACGGACCATGCTTTCGGCGATCAGCCGAAGCGGGTTGTCCAGTCCGTTCGTTTGTGGACTCGCAACTGTGGCGGCGAAACGGGCGTTGAGCTGTTCGACGCGCGCTTTCAGCACCAGGCCGAACAGTTCGTCCTTGCCCGAGACGTAATGGTAGATGGCGCCCTTGGACAAGCCGGTGCGCCCGATGATGTCCTGCAGCGTCGTCTGGCGGCAGCCTTTCTCCTGAATAAGCGCTTCTGCTGCCTCCATAATCGACTGGAAGCTGGCATTGGGAGCTGTCATGGGGATATCCTCCTCGTTATTTGTAAACCGACCGTCGGTTTGTTGTGAAATCAATATAGCATACCGACCGTCGGTCTGTAAAGGGTTGTTGAGAGGAAGAAGCTCCGAATGTTTTCGGGTTAATCGATTGCTGATCCATATACTGGTTGCTCCGCTCCAGAGGAAGGGGGGGGCCTGGCTCGAGCATGGGCTCAAGCGACAACGTCCCATGCCATTTCAAGCCCTCATTTGCGTCACTGGAGCGTTTCTGACCACCTCATCGCTCGGCTTGGGCGGCTTGGGGCAAAATAGGCCATATTAAATGGCTTATTGCCCCCATTTCGGAGGTCTCATCGAAAATAGCCAGTGAAAACACTGGTTATTTCGGTCAAACAGCCTCAATTCGGGCAGATGGACACGAATAACCAGTGAAATCACTGGCTATTTTGAGGTGACTGTCTATTATTGATGAAATAGGCCATAAAAAGTGGCTTATTTTCGCCATTCCCTTATTGTGCCGCGTTAACCTGTTTACATTGAAGCTCCCTCCTTGTCCAAAACCGAACTGGAGGAGGGCGCACCTCAGCCTCTAAAATCAGTTGACGGCACCGCCGGCCGGAGACTAAAATAATTTCCATAAGGACTTTATTAAATAAATTAATAAAGAGTGGAGGCACGATGGCCAGCGCAGCAGAACTGAAACGCGGCAATTTGCTTGAGCTGATTAATGCGATTTGGCGCAAGGAGTCGTTTACGAAGCCGGAGCTCGCCGAACGGACCGAACTGACCGGGGTCACCGTGCACCATGCGGTGAATGAATGGCTCGCCGCAGGCTTCGTCGTCGAGCAGGGCGCCGCTCGTTCGAACGGCGGCAGGAAAGCGGCGCTCTACCGGATGAACGCCGCATTCGGCTCGATCGTCGGCGTTCACGTCGGCATTCGCGGCTTTCATGTCGGCGTCTACGATTTGCGGCTGACGCTGCTGCACGGACGCCGCTGCGATGCCGACCTCGTCTACAACCCGTCCGTCATCGAACGGCTGGCGGCGGAGATCGAAGCCGCCGTCCGCGACAGCGGAGTCGGCGCAGAGCAAGTGCTCGCCGTCGGCATATCGCTGCCGGGTCAGGTCGATTACGCGGGCGGCACGGTGCTCAACCTGACCAACGTGCCGCATTGGCGCGGCATCCCGCTGAAGCGGCTGCTGGAGGAACGGCTTGGCGTCGACGTTATTCCCGACAACGACAACTGCGGCACGATTCTTGCGGCCAAATGGCTGGGGCTGATGAAAGAGCGGGCGGACGCCGTTTACCTGTCCATCGGCGACGGTGTCGGCACGGGGGTCATGGCGCAAGGGAAGGTCGTGCGCGGCAAACATGCGAACGTCGGCGAAATCGGCCATATGACCGTCGATTACAACGGCGCGCCGTGCAATTGCGGCGGCCGCGGCTGCATCGAAACCGTCGCTTCGAACCGCGCCGTGCTGGCCAGGCTGCAAGCCGCTCTGCCGCAAGCGGGAGCCGCCGCTCCAAGGCAGCTTGCCGACTATGTGGCGCTGGCGCGCGAAGGCGATCGCACGGCGCAACGCATTTTCCGCGAAACCGCCGCGTTCGTTGGCCTTGCGCTCGATATTGCGGTCAAGGCGTACGATCCCGAGTTGATGATTGTGCAGAACGACTGGCTGCCTCATTTTCCGGAGTTGTTCGCCGAATTGGTTGACGGGGTGTACGCCAAGTCGGCCTGGCTGCGGGGCGGCGGGCTGACGGTGTTGCAGAACCCGATTCCCGAACTGGAAGCGATCGGGGCGGCGGCGCTGGTGAAGGAGCGATTGGCGGCGGAGGTGGCCGGCAACCCGCTGCTCGCCCGCTTGACGGCGACACACAGATGACACAGAGGAGGCTATATGAAGATGAACGATAACAGGATGAACGCCATCGTTTTTGAAGCGCCCGGGCAACTGGCCTACCGCCAGGTGGAGCGTCCGGTTTGCGGCCCGGACGAAGTGATCGTCCGCATCCGGCGGATCGGCATTTGCGGCACGGATGTGGAGATGTTTCACGGGCATATCCACAAGGCTAAATTCCCGATTATCCCCGGTCACGAATGGGCCGGCGAAATCGTCGAGCTCGGCGGCGCAGTAAGCGGCTACCGCATCGGCGACCGGGTCGTCGGCGAAACGACGATTTCCTGCGGCCGCTGCCGCAGGTGCCGGAGCGGCGCTTACAACATGTGCGAGCGGCTGTCCGAGAACGGCATCTTCGGCAAAAACGGCGCCGCCTGCGAGTACATGGCGTTCCCGGTTCACGGCATGCACCGGTTCGACAGCCGGCTCAGCTACGACCAGGCGTGCCTGATCGAACCGTCGGCGGTCGCGTTCCGCGGCCTGGAGAAGCTCGGCCTGTCGCAGCAGGATACGCTGGCCGTCATCGGGCCCGGCACGATCGGGCTGCTGACGGTAGCGGCTGCCAAACATCGCGGCGTGCGCAAGGTCGTGCTGGTCGGCTTTCAGGAAAGCCGGCTGCAGCTCGGCCTCAAGCTCGGCGCGGACGAAATCATCGATTTGAGCAGGGAATCGTACGCAGAGCGGGCGCTTGAAGCGACGAACGGCGACTTGTTCAGCGCGGTGGTCGAAGCGTCGGGCAACGCCGAAGCGTGCGAGCAGCTATTTTCCATCGTCGGCCCCGGCAGCAAGGTACTGCTGCTCGGCACTTACGGCGAAAAGCTGCCGCGCATCGACGCCAACAAAATCGTCGACAACGACATGGTCATTCACGGCTCGCTCAGCAGCCCGGGCGTCTGGGACGCCGTCGTTGACTGGATGGAATCGACCTCTTTGCCGGTTACCGATCTGATCACGCATCATTTTGCGTTGTCCGAATACGAAGCCGCGCTGCGCCTGATCGAAAAACGCGACCCCTCTGTGCTGAAAGTCATGCTGGAGCCGTAAACGAACTCGCGCCGCGAACATTAAAGTTTCATTAAAAACGTTTCATTGCTTCGCGTTAAGGTTACTAATCAAAAGACGACAAAGCCGGTTGCCGCGTGCGCCGGCTTATTCGGCGCGGCCCCGCGGAGGTGGAAGTTGCTGCATCGTTTTCCTGAATCTAGATATGGAAATGTAAGGAAACTCTAATGAAGCATTAATAAAATCTCCCTATACTGCCCATAACGAGTTGTTTGGGACTGCTTGTTTGCTGCCGCGCGTCAAGCGAGAGAAAGAAAGAAGGGAGAGAACCTCTTGTGACTGTAGTCAAAAAAATCAGGAAACGCACCACGGCGTTTTTTGCCGCGCATCGTCCGTTGTCGCTGCTGTTCGGAGCCGTGCTGCTCGTTGCGGGGGCGCTGCTGCTCGCCGCCGGCGTGGAGCTGATCCAACGCGGTTCGGCGCATGCGGTATGGACGTGGATCGACGGAAACCGCCACTCCTACTACATGAATGCGGGGATCGACTTTTTTGTCCTGCTGCTGATTTATTGTCTCGTCGGCTCGTTATTCCTTGGCCTGTCGTTGACCGCGCTTTTATTATTCGTCGTTTCGCTCGTCAGTTATTATAAAACGAAGCTCATCGGCGACCCGTTTATGCCCTGGGACCTGTTTCTCAAGAAAGAGGGCATGGACATTATTCCGCTCGTAACCGGCACCTCCGCCATGCTCAAGCTGGCGTATGTCGTGGCGATTGCGCTGGCTGTCATGCTGTTCCGGCTGTTCCTGCCGAAGCTGAAGCTGCCGATCGTCTATCGCGGGCTTGCGGCGCTGGTCGCCTGCTTCATGCTGTATTCGCTTAGCTTCAAACCTGTCTGGACGGGCGATGTCGCGAACAAGCTGGGCATCCAGGACATCAACTGGAACCAGGCGCAAAATTACGACGTCAACGGCGTTACCCTCGGCTTCGCCATGAACGTGAAAAACGCGGTCGTGCCGAAGCCGCCCGGCTACAACCAGGCAGCGGTGGAGACGATCGCCGCGGCGCTGCCGGCCAGCCTGACTGCCGGCCGCGAGGACGTGGCCGTGGCCAAATCCGGCGGCTTGCAGCCGAACGTCATCTTCATCATGAGCGAGTCGTTCTGGGATCCGACGTTGCTTCCCGACATTACGTTCAGCGAGGACCCGCTGCCGACGATCCACAAGCTGCAGCAAACGACAACGTCCGGCTATCTGCTGTCGCCCCAGTTTGGCGGGGGTACGGCCAACGTCGAGTTCGAGGTGCTGACGGGCGAATCGATGAGCCTGCTGCCGGCAGGTTCGATTCCGTACCAGCAATACATCGGCCGTCCGACGCCGAGCCTGGCCAGCTATTTTGGCGATCAAGGGTATAAAAGCATGGGGATTCACACGTACGAAGGCTGGTTCTGGAACCGCAACACCGTGTACAAGAATCTCGGCTTCCAAAGCTTCATGAGCAAGGAATACTTCTCGAATCCATCTTACAGCGGCGGCTTCATCTCCGACGACGAGATGGCGAACGCCGTGATCAAACAAGTCGACAGTACGGATAAGCCGATGTTCATCTACAGCGTCACGATGCAGAACCATGGGCCGTACGACATGGAGCGCTACTCGACCAACCCGATTACGGCAACGGGCGACAAATTGACGGCCGATTCCAAATCGATGCTGGAGATGTACACGCACGGCGCGCACGAAGCGGATCAAAGCTTGCAGAAGCTGATCGACCACTTCTCTTTATCCGACGAGCCGACGGTCATCGTTTTTTACGGCGATCACCTGCCGATGCTCGGCTACGATTACGAAATTTACCGTCAGGGCGGTTTTGTCGGCTCCGCCAATTCGGCGGAATGGTCGCTTGAAGAAACCCGGAAGATGCACAGCACGCCGCTCGTCATGTGGTCGAACTTCCCGATGGAGACGGAGAAGCTGCCGGCGGTCAGCAGCTCGTTCCTCGGCTCGTACGTGCTGGACCGTCTCGGCATGCAGCAGCCGGCGCAGTTCGCGTTCAACTACGATCTATATACGAAAATGCCCGGTCTGCTGAAAAATCTGGTCGTCGGCGCAGACGGCGAACTGCACGCCCAAGTGCCGGAAACGTTCCAGAACGAAGTGAACCAATACCGCGATCTGCAATACGATACGCTGTTTGGGAAACAGTTCCTGCAGCAGATCACGAACGAAAACTTCCTGGTCAACTATCCGGTGCAAGGCTACAACGAAGAGTTTACGGACGTTGCGATCACCAGTATCGAGCAGAAAGAACTGGCTTCCGGCGAAATCGAGCTGACCATCTCCGGCAAAAACTTCTACGACGGCGCTTATGCGGTCGTAAACGGCAAGAAGGTGGCGCCGGACAGCTTGTCGTCCGACACGATGGTCATTTCGGTGACGAAGGATCTGCTCAAAAAGCAGGACAGTTTATCGATTCAAGTGAAACAATTGAACTCGAAAAATGTGCAGCTTGCGCAGTCGAACGTCGTGCAAGTCGACGTCAACCGCCCGCCGGTATAGGCCGCCGCGGCTGCAATGAAAAACCGCCCCATCCCGCACTGCCGCGGCGAGAGGGGCGGTTTTTTGCGCTGCGGTCGCCGGCGGTTCAGCCGCGAATCAACGATTCGGCGCCGTCGATGTAAATTTCCGTGCCGGTGATGTGCGACGACTCGTCGCCGGCGAGGAACAGCGCCAACTCGGCTACCTGCTCGGGCGACCCGGGCTTATGCGTCAGCGGTATGTCGCCGCCGTCCGGGAATTGCACCGGAATGCGGATTTCCTCCACTTCCGGCGTCGGGTGCGTGCTCTCGTCGATATGCGTACGGATTGCACCGGGACAGATAGCGTTGACGCGAATGCGGTACCGTGCCAGCTCGAGCGCCGCCATCTTCATAAACGCGACTTGTCCGGCTTTGCTTGTGCTGTAGGCCGAGAAGCCGAAGTTCGAGAAGATGCGGTTGCCGTTCACCGAGCTGGTGACGATGATGCTGCCGCCTTGCTGTTTGAGCAGCGGGACGGCGTATTTGACGGTGAGGAAGGTGCCTTTCAGGTTGATGTCGATCGTCCGGCTCCATTCCTCGGGCTCCATCTCTTCGATCGGCGCCAGCACGCCGTTGATGCCGGCGTTGGCGAACACGATATCGAGCCGGCCGAACTGCCGGTTCGCTTGCTCGAACGCCGCCTCGACGCCGGTCGGGTCGGCGACGTCCGTCAGCGCAATGAAGCATGCGGCGCCTTCCCGCTCGATTGCGTGCCGCGTCTCTTCGGCGCGCGCTTTATCGCGCTCTACGATGCACACCGACGCGCCGTGGCGGGCAAAAGCAAGCGCCGCGCCGCGGCCGATGCCCGAGCCGCCGCCGGTGACAAGCGCCGCTTTGCCGTTCAATCGTTTGGACATGATTGCGATGCCTCCTTTTGGGCTTCTTTGAGTTTTGAATTGGGGTCAAGATGAATTTACACGTCCTGCGCTTGACGCAAACTGGCGATATTGCCCGGAAAAATATTTTTTCGGTGCGATGAAACTTCCATGACGTTCGAAACGTCAATAAGGGTATGAACGAAAGGTTGGTTTAGTTTGTCTGGGAAGCGGCGGATTTAACCGCTGTTTCATAGGCGAAGGAACGGGGTATAAGAGGGTAAGAGCGGCAGGAGGCATGGAAAAAGCCCCAACCGCGTTTGGACCGGAAGGTCTGCCGCAGCCAGGGCTTTTGGGAATATGGGTGTTACTGCGCTTCCTCGATCTCTTTCGTCAAGTCGTTGTAGAGGTCGTCCCACAGCACGCGTCGGGCGGAAACGTAACGGGTCGAATAGTACTTGCTGTCGAGCCGGTCGATCGTCACGCCGATATTCGTGGCGGAATGAACGAATTCACCGTTGCCCCAGTAGATGCCGACGTGGGAGATGCCCGAACCGTCGGTGTTGAAGAATACGAGATCGCCTTTGCGAAGATCGCTTTTGGAGACCCAGTAGCCTTCGGAGTTTTGCGCTTTCGAGCTGTGCGGCAGGTCCATGTTGAACTGGGAGAAGATGTAGGCGGTGAATCCGGAGCAATCGAAGCCCTTCGGCGTCGTGCCTGCCCAACGATAAGGCGAATCGGATACGGCGTCTACCATTCGGTCCAGCTTGGAATCCGCAAAAACGGTTCCCGCCGAAAAACAAAAAAGCGCCACTGCTGCAAAAACAAACAGAAATGCCTTTTTCAACAAAGACGGCTCCTTCCGGATGCCTACGAGGTTAGCTGAGGGTTCGGTTGAAGGTTCCCTATGATCCCTTGCTTTCGAGATCAATTCACCCAGAAATTGGTTCCCCCGTTTCCCGAAATGCGGGAATTCGGCAAATTTCTATTATTTTTTTTTGCAATCATTTTGCAATAACTTAATATATTCTGCAGGCTTGTCAGAATTCCTCCCAACGGGACAAAAAAATTCCCGATTTTGGCGGAATTTTTTTGTGTGGACGAATATGCGGGGATGTCGAAGACAAGATTTGGATCAGATGCTGTTTCGATACATTTCGACAGCGTTTAATGGGGGGCCGCGGAAGCTCCGTGCTGGCGGATGGCGGCGCGCATCGCCAGCTTGCGCATATGGCGCGATTGCTGGGACGCGTCCAACCGGTAGAAGCCGTTGTCGCGAAACAGTTCGCGCAAGGTGCTTTCGGCCGCCAGCAGCGACTGCCGCTCGTTGCCGAGCAGGGCGTAGCAGACGCGGTAGCATTCCGTTTCGAGCGAACGGAGGACGGCCGTCCTTGTATGAAGCTGCGTCGTTTCGGTAGGCATGCCGATCATCTCTCTTTGGACTTGATGGTGTTGAAGCCGTACGCGAGCAGTTGTGCAGAGTCGGTCCACACGCCAACGCTGGTCGAATGCATCGCCACGGCGATGATGCTGCTGCCGCCGCGCGTCGCGGAGGAGACCAGGCAGTAACCGGCTTGATCGGTGAAACCGGTTTTGACGCCGGAGACGCCTTGCACGTAGTAACCGCTGTCCGGCTGCAGCAGCAGGTTGCGGTTGACGAGCGGGAGCGAACCGCCGGCGCCCTGCAACTGGGCGTTGTAAGAGCGTTTCGCCACTATGGTTTGGAAAGCGGGGAGCTTCATCGCCGCCTGGGCGATCAGCGCCATGTCACGCGCCGTCGTATAATGGTTTGCGTTGTGCAGGCCGTGCGGGTTGACGAAGTTGGAGCCGGTCGCGCCTGCTTGTTTGGCGCGGGCGTTCATCAGCGCGACGAAGGCGCGAGTCGCCTTGGCGGCGCTAAGCGACGGCGACTTCTCGCTTTGCCGGCCGATGTAGACGGCGACCGCGCGGGCGGCGTCGTTGCCGGAAGGCAGCAGCATCGCGCCGATCAGGTCGACGAGCTTCAGCCGTTCGCCCGGAACAAGGCCGGCCGAGCTTTCGTCGGCCTCTTCAGGCTTCACTTCGTCGCCGACGGTGACGATGTCGTTCAAATTGCCGCGCTCGATCGCAACGAGCGCCGACAGCACTTTGGTTGTGCTGGCCGGGTACACTCGCTTCGTGTCGGCGGCGCGGTACAGCACGTCGCCGCTTGCCGCGTCGATCACGATCGCCGCCTTGGCGTCCAGGTTGCCGATGGCGGGCGTGCCGTCCGTTGCCTTGCCGGCGTTCTTCCCGGCGCCGGCGGCTTCCGCGACGGCCGAAGGTCCGCCGCCGCCTTGCTCCTTGCCGCTGGGGGCTGCGACGTCCGCCGCCCAGCCGTGCAGCCGGGTCGTAAGGGCGGCGAACCGTCCGTCAGCGGCGGCCGACCATAACAGCAGCCCGGAGAGCACGGCCAGCAGCGTCAGTTTGAATCGGTTGGTCATCCTATATCGGCCTTCCTTCATCCTCTATTCGCTGTGCTTTTCTCGAATCCTACGATAGCGGATAAGGTTTAAGAGAAGGATAAGAATTCGTTAACTTTTCCTTAAGATGCGACGGCGGACGCTGCTGCAGCGCAAAAAAAAGAGCCCCTCGTCAGGCTAGGGCTCCTGGGAAATCAGCGGCAATCGCACCTCGAAGCGCGTCTGCGCTTCGTCGCTGGCCGCGTGGATGCTGCCGCCGTGAAGCAGCGTGATGTTGCGGGCGATCGCCAGCCCGAGGCCGGAGCCGCCGGCTTGTTCGCCCCGCGACTTGTCCACGCGATAGAAGCGCTCGAACAGATGGGGCAGGTCGCCGTAAGGGATGGGATCGCCATAGTTGGTCACGGAAGCGACGGCGCTGCCGTTCTCGCCGATCAGCGCCAGATCCGCGTAGCGGCCGGCGCGGCCGTAGGCCAGTGCGTTGGTCAGCAAATTTTCGAAGATGCGGACCAGCTTGTCCCCGTCGGCCATGACCATGACGCGGGCAGGGGGGAGGGACAGCCGCAGCTCCATTCCCGCGGCTTCCGCATCCAGCCGCATATGCGCCGCCAGCTGGCCGAGCAGCTCGCCCAGATCGATCGGCGCCGCATGCAGCTTCATGCCGCCGCTCGTGCGCGTATACTCGAACAGGTCGTCGATCAGCCGCCGCATGCGCTGCGACTTGTCGTAGGCGATACTGACGTAGTAGCGCAGCTCCGGCTCGTCGCGGTAGCGGTCCTGATCGATCAGACCGAGGTAGCCGGTGATTGACGTCAGCGGCGTACGCAAGTCGTGCGACACGTTCGAGATCAGCTCGGCCTTGGCCCGCTCCGACCGGCGTTCTTCCTCGATCGACTGGTGCAGCCGTTCGGCCATGCGGTTGATATTGGCGGCGAGCACGCCAAGCTCGTCCTCGGTGTCGAGCCGGATGCGCGATTGCAGGTTTCCGTCGGCGATTTGCTGCACGGCTCGCGTAATCACCGCCATATCGCGGATCATGGAGCGGCTGAGCAGCAGGAAAAACGCAACGAACGACAGAACGCCGATCGTCGCAACCGCGGCCGGGACGCCGACGCTGCGATAGACCCATTTGACGAACGTCTCCAGAAAGCCCATATCGAAGAAGGTTGCTATTACCGCTGCTACGTACAGCACGCCAAGCAGGGCGGCCGTCGAAGCGACGCTCATCCCGAAGAACAGCAGCATTTTCCAGCGGATGCCGAACAGCAGCTTAGCGATCAATTTTGTAGCCGACCCCCCACACCGTCTGAATCAGCTTGGCGCCTTCGGTTTCTTTCTCCAGCTTGTCGCGCAGCTTGCTGATATGGACCATGACTGTATTGTGCGATTGGTAATAGGGGTCGCCCCAGACGCGCGTGTAAATGTCTTCGGCGCTGAACACGCGCCCGGGGTGGCTCGCCAGCAAATACAAAATGTTGAACTCCAGCGACGTTAGCGTAACTTCGCGGCCTTCGACGGTGACGGCGTGGTTCGTCTTGTCGATGACGAGCGACTGCAAGCGAATGACGCCGGGATCGGCCGCCTGCTGGAGCTGCGGATTCAAGCTGTAGGAGCGCCGCAGCAGCGACTTCACCCGGGCGAGCAGCTCGAGCGGGTTGAACGGCTTCACCATATAGTCGTCGGCGCCGGTGGCGAGGCCGAGAATTTTGTCCATGTCTTCGGCCTTGGCGCTCAGCATCAGAATCGGAATGCCGCGTTCGGCCCGGATGCGGCGGCACACCTCGATGCCGTCCAGCTTCGGCATCATGACGTCGAGAATGACGAGTTGGACCGTCTCGCGCGCCAGCACGTCGAGCGCTTCTTCGCCGTCCGCCGCTTTGAACACCGTGTAGCCCTCGTTTGCGAGGTAAATGTCGATCAGTTGGACGATCGCCGGGTCGTCGTCGACGACCAGCAGCTGTTTGGGCGACGTTTGCATGGCAACAGCTTTCCTTTCGCACTTTCGCGTTTTCGCGTTGTTGCCCACATTCTATCACAACTGGCTCATTGTCGGCACGGTTACGCCGCTGCCTTGTCCTGGAACAGCTTATGCTGCGCGGCCAACTCCCACAAGCGCAGCAGCGTTTGCAGCAGCCGGTACGCCTGATAAGCGAGCAGCGTCCAGAAGCCGGCCCAGACGAAGGTGGCGGTCATCGCCGCAGCGGCGACGCCAAGCGAGACGGCGAGCAGCAGCAGCGTCAGCGCGATGATCGGCGCATAGCAGCGCAGCGTGACCGCAAGCGATCGGCCGAGCGAGAGCTGCTCCGTGCGGGCGAACTGCAGCAGCGTGAACAGCAGCTTCACGGCGAAGCCCCAGGCGAGGCAGCCGGCCGCGTAAGGAAGCAGCTCGCGCAGCAGCGCTTCGAAGCTGGACGCGTGCGCGAGGAGCGCCGTCGCCTTCGGCGCGAGATAAGCCAGCGGGGCGCAAGCCAGCGCCGTCTGCAGCAAGTAGTAGAGCGTAAACGAGCCGCCCAACTCGCGAATGCCTTTCATGAAGCGGTAGCCGGCGTTCAAGTGAGTGTTCGCCAGCGAGTAGTAAATGCCGGCGTTCAGCAGCGGCGTGACGATCATGCGGATGGCCAGCAGGATGCCGAGCAGCCACACGTAGTCGTGGCTGAGATCGGTTTTGATCAACCGAAACTCGCTTTCCGCGGCGAACAGATGCGACTGGGCGGAGGACACTGCCGCGCCTGGATACCGCTGCAGCAGCGGCTCGACGATCGAGCTCGCCAGTTCGTACAGCGCAAGCGCCCATCCGAAGCGGTACACCGCCATCGCCAGCAGCAGAAACTTCTGCCGCAGCGCGGCGCTCCAGCCTTCCTTCATATAACGCAGCATCGAACGTTTCACCTCACCAGGCGACCCAGCCGAACAAGGTCTCCACAATTTTTTCCACGCCTACGTTCAAGCGGATGCGCAATGCGGGGTCGGTATCCTTTTGCAGGAAATTGTTGATATGACGGTTCTCCAACACCATGGTGTATGACGGATCGACCATCGCCCAATCGACCGGGGCCGTGTGAGTCAGGCGGAACTGCACTTCCCGGCCGTCGCCTTCCCAAGTCTGGTCGTTCGTCGTGCCGTCGCTGAAGTGGAAGCGCACCGGCACCGACGCGACATTGCCGCCCTGCTTGCTGAGCCGTACCAGGCTCTCGTACAGCTGCCGGCCTTGCTCGTCTTTCTGCGCGAGCTTGCGAGTCTGAATGGCGTCGACCGAGACGTCCACCATTTCGCCGCCGTAAACGTACTGGTTGAAGAAGTCGCTCCACGGCTTCTTCGTCACCGACTCCAGCACCGCCTGAAAATCCTGCGTCGACGGATGGCGGAATTTCCACTTCTGGAAGTAGGTGCGCATCACCTTGGCCATCGCCTGTTCGCCGATGTCGCGTTCGATGGCGCCGAGCACAAGCTTGCCCCGGATGTATACGTTGTCGGCATATTGGCTGTGATCGCCGTAATCCCAAGCGTTTTGCCGGAGCGGCTCGGGAGAGGTGACGTAGCTGCCTTCCAGCGCCAGGTTCGGCTTTACGCCGTAGTCGCGCTCCATCACCTTGTCTTCCGCATACGAAGTGAAGCCTTCGTCCAGCCACGCTTCCTCGAATTCGTTGGTGGCGACCATGCCGTACCAGTATTGATGGCCGATCTCGTGCACGAGGACGCGCTCTAGGTCGAGATCGGGCAGTGCGTCCGCTGCCCCCCAGGCGGTGACGAGCGTCGGGTATTCCATGCCTCCCGCGCCGTTGCCGTCGGCCGGGGGCACCACGATCGACAGCGTCGAGTAGGGGTACGGGCCATACCATTCGCTGTAGCGGGCGAGCGCTTTTTTGGCGGCCTGCAGGTAGCGGGTTTTCAAGCCGGCGTGTTTCGGGTCGAGGTACAGCTTGATCTTCACCCCCGGCACATTCGGCGTCGAGAAGGGCTCTTCCGCATACACGAAGTGGGGCGAGCCGGCCCAGGCAAAGTCATGCACATCCTCGGCGTAAAAATAGTACGTCTTCACGCCCTTGGCTGTCGTGGCCGGGCGGGTGGGAAAACCGGTGGCGGCGACGGTGTAGCCTTCCGGCACGGCGATCTTGACGTCGAACATGCCGAAATCGGCGTAAAATTCCGAGTTGCCGTGGTACTGGTGCAGGTTCCAGCCTTCCTCCGTCCTGCCGCGCGTTCCGGCCGGCTCGTAGACGGCCAGCTTCGGGAACCATTGCCCGGCCATGTAGAAATCGCCGGCGGTTCCCATGCGGGCGAACACAGTCGGCATGGCGACGGCGAAGCCGAGGCGCAGCGTCGTTTTGCCGCCGGGCTCGACCGGATGCGGCAGCACGACCTTCATCAGCGTGCGGTCGTCCTTGTTGCCGTCGTCGGGCTGCACGAAGCTGGTCAGCATCGACAAGTCTTCGCCTTGCTCCGTGGCGATTGACTGTACGCTCATGCCGCCGACGCTGCCTTCCTTCGCTTTGTCGCCGCGCAATTGACCGCCGGATTCGCGATTGAACGTCGTTTTCTTCGACTCGAAAGCATTCGGGTACAAATGCCAATACAGCTCGCGCACCGGCTGTTTGCCGGGGTTGGTCCAGGTGACCGTTTCGAGGCCTTGCAGCGACCGGTTGTCCGTGTTCAGCGCGACGGAAATGTGATACTCCACGAGCCGTTTGCTGAGCGGGGCGGCCGTATTCTGCTCCGGCGTCGTCGGCGTGCCCTGCAGCACGGTATCGCTGCCGGCCGGCAGGTTGTCCAGCCGCGCGGCGGCCGACTGGTGCGGCGGCTGCGGATGGATTTGCGGGTATGCGATTGTCGTCACGGTAAACGCGAAGGCGAGAGCCAAGGTCCATTGCCACGTACGGCGGGCTATCATTCGATTCATCCATTTTCACCCCGTTGACAAGCGTCTACAGCATGTATATGTGGGCAAGCCGGGGATTATTTCTGGCGGAACGGCGGTTTTTTTGCGCTTTCGTCTGCCGGCCGATGTTTGCTACAATAGAAGCACTCTATATTGCCGGACTGGAGGCTCCGCCATGAACCACCTCGGACAAGTCGCGATCCCGACGCTGGTGATCGCGTTCGTCATGTACCGCCGCATTCGCCGCTCGATCGGCTTCCAGCAGTTCCGCGCCGGGCGGCTGAAGTTTCGCGTCGGGATGCTTGCGCTCGTCGGTTTGCTGCTGCTGGCGACCGGTTACACGCATCCGATGCGTTACCTCGCCGATGCCGGCGGCATTCTTTGCGGCGCGGTGCTGGCCTATTACGCCATTCGCCACTCCGAATTCGAGCGGCGCGAGAATGGCTTGTATTACCGGACGCATACCGGCATCCAGATGCTTGTCATCGCGCTGTTGGTTATCCGCATCGTTTATCGCTTCGCGTTTGTCCAGAACGGCATGCCGACTGCCGACGATCCTGCGGCCGCCAACGACCCGACGCAGATGTGGGCGGGCGATCCGTGGACGGCGGCTGTATTTTTCGTAATGCTGGCGTATTATGCGGGGTATTACACGTTCCTGCTGCGGCAGGAGAAACGGGAACGGTTTGATGCGGGCGGCCCCGGCGAACCGAAATCCGCCGAATAATCGCACAAGCCGCTTCGGTGGCAAAATGGCGCCACATGCTGTATTGTGATAATGTGCAACAGAAACGCAGCGTACTTACGACAAGCAAGGACGGTGTTCCCTCTTGGAATTGAACGATAAAGGCAAAAAACCGCTGGCGCTCAACATCGTCAGCAGCAAAGTGCAGCATAAAGGGTTCGGCGCCGGGTCGATCGACCTGAGCAACGTATCCGGCATCATTATCGACGGCGACGAAGTATATCTCGACGACGGCACGCTGCATGCGAAGAGCAAGATCGAGAAGGGGATCAAATTTTCCCCGAACAAGGACGACGTGCCGAACGGGCGCAAGTGCTGGATCGTCTGGATCGCGATCGACCGCGGCGCGGAAGGGGCGAGCTACGGCGGCGCGGCGGCGTGCGAGATGCTGATCGACACGGAAGCCCGCCGCGGCTGGAAAATTCTCGCCGACCACGTCAACCGGATGGATAAGGCGATGAAGCGGCATTTCCTGCTGGATGTGCTGGACGACGAGGAGAAAGCCGGATTGAAGGCCTTTTTGATCGGGCACAACCCGGAATGGTGGGAGCGCTCGGACAGTGCGTTGAAGGAAGCGTTAAGCTGACGGCACGGCCGGGGTCCATTTATGGCAATTGTGTGTCAGCGGTTGTCGCCGTATGGCGTGCGGATTATACTAGGGAAAGTGTATGCACCGCCATATACTAGGACAGCAAAAAAGCAGACCTCGGTCTGCTTTTTTGTGTTGCCCGCGACCGGAAGAGGTCGGGTTAGTCGCGCCACCAGCGCTTCAGATCGCTCCACCAGGAGCCGGAGTCGCGGCTTTCCTTGCCGCTGCCTGTTTCTTCCCTGTCGCCGCCCGTATCGGCGCAGTAAGCGGTTGGTTCGGTGCCGGCGACGAACGTTTCCAGCCGAGAGCCGTCCGAGCAAGCCGCATTCGCCAGTTTGCCGCTGGCCGGGTCGATATAGGCGGTTACGACGCCGTCCGGTATGGCAAACAGCTTCGGCGGCACGGCCGCAAGCGCGTTCTCCGTAAACGAGGCAAAAATCGGCGCCGCCAAATGAGATTCCACCGCGCTGATGCTGCGTGCCTTGTCGTAGCCGACCCACACCGCCGTGGCCAGCTCGGGCGTAAACCCGACCATCCACGCGTCCGTGTTGGTTGTACCGGTTTTGCCCGCGACCGGGCGTTTGAGCGTGTCTGCCACTCGGTAGCCGGTGCCGCCTTCCTCGAAGACGCTTTGCATCAAATTCGTCAGCACGTAAGCGTAAGCAGGAGCGAAGACGACCTTGCGTGCAGGATTCGCTTCATATAGCACCTTGCCCGATGGGTCCTCGATGCGCAGAATGGCCGTTGGCTCGGCTTTTTCGCCGCCGTTTGCGATGACGCTGAAGGCGGCGGCCATTTCGAACGGGCTCACCGGATACGTGCCCAGCGCCAGCGACGGCAGCGGCGAAAGCGGGCTCGTAATGCCGAGCTTGCGTGCACCCTCGATCACTTTGTCGGCGCCGACGCCGACGATCGTGTTGACGGCGTAAATATTGTCCGACTTCGCTATCGCCGTCCGCATGTCGATCGGCCCGTTCTCGTAGAGGCCGCCGTAATTGCTCGGCGTATACGTTTGTCGGCCGTCGTCGTACGTGAACGTCGTCGGTTCGCTGCGGAACTGAGTGAGCGGCGTAAAGCCGTTCTCCAACGCCGTCAAATAGACGATCGGCTTGAACGAAGACCCTGGTTGCCGCGTTGTGGCGAATGCTCGGTTGAACTGGTTGTCGGCATAATTGCGGCCGCCTACCATCGCCTTGATGTAGCCTGTGCGCGGGTCGATCGCCACCAGCGCGGCTTGCAGCTCGCCGCTGTCGGGCAACTCCTGTGCGACCGCGGCTTCGGCCGCTTTTTGCATATCCAGATCGAGCGTCGTATACACCTTGATGCCGCCCGAGTCGAACAGCGCCTCGTCGATGCCGAGCTGCTCCGTCGCCACTTGCCGGACGTAATCGCGGAAGTACGGAGCTATTGCGGCCTGATTTTGCTGCTGCGGTACAATGTCGATCGGCTCGGCATAAGCCTCGTCCGCTTCTTCCTGCGTGATGTCGCCGAATTTGGCCATGGCATCCAGAATGAGCTTCTGCCTGTCTTTTGTATTGGCCATATTCAAGAAGGGCGAATAAAACTTTGGCCCCTTCGGAATACCTGCGAGCAGGGCGCTTTCGGCCAGCGTCAAATCCTTGGCGTCCTTGTGCAGAAACAGCTGCGACGCGGCTTGAATGCCGTATGTCGCATGGCCGAAATAAATTTGATTCAAATATTGCTCCAAAATTTGATTTTTCGACAGCTGCAGTTCGAGCCGCATGGTGTAAACGGCTTCCTTGATTTTGCGCGACCAGGTGCGCTCGTGGTCGAGGTACAAGTTGCGGGCGAGCTGCTGGGTGATCGTGCTGGCTCCCTGCTCCATCGACATCGTGCGCAAGTCGGTCATGAGCGCCCGCGCCACTCCTTGCGGGTCGATGCCGTAATGCTCGTAGAAGCGGTGATCCTCGATCGCCAGCACCGCCTTGACCAGCCATGGCGACACGTCGGCCAGCGGCACCACCGAGCGGTTCTGCCCTTCGTACATCGCGTCGATCACTTCGCCGCGAGCGTCGTAAAGCATCGACGTTTGCGCCACCGTTGCGGCCGGCAGTGCCTGCGAACGCCAATAGAGCAGCAGCAGAAACAGGCCCGCCAGCGTGATGACGGACAACGAGGCGAAGAGCGACGCAAGCTTGCGCAGACGGCGCAGCAGGCGGCTTGGGGCGGCGGGTTTGCGGTGCTGTTCGGGCATGGCGGCGCCAGCTCCTTTTTGGGCGGATAGGATCGGGTCACTCCTTAGTATGGAAAAAGTCGGCAAACACTATACCAGCGCTAACAAGCCGCGTATTATTTTTTTGTAAAAGAGGGGCAGCGCCTTCGTTCCTTCCTTGCAATTTTGGGGTGTTCCACTATAATACAATGAGGTGCATGACAGGACGGGAACGACCCGGCGGACAGGCCTGATTACGATGAGGAAAGAGGCGAAGATCATGGAATTGTGGTACACGGAGAAACAGACGGAAACATTCGGCATCACAGCCAAAATACGCGAAACGCTGGTAACGGAAAAAACCGATTTCCAGGACCTCGCGATTATCGATACGATGGAATTCGGACGCATGCTCGTGCTGGACGGCATGGTCATGACGACCGTAAAGGACGAGTTTGTGTATCATGAGATGGTGGCGCACCCGGCGCTATTCACGCATCCCAACCCGGAACGCGTGCTCGTTGTAGGCGGCGGCGACGGCGGCGTCATCCGCGAAATCATGAAACACCCAAAAGTGAAAAAAGCGGTGCTAGTCGACATCGACGGCAAAGTCATCGAATACTCGAAGCAGTTTTTGCCGGAAATCGCCGGCGAACTTGAAAACCCGCGCGTTGAAGTCATCGTTAACGACGGTTATATGCACATCCATGACCACAAGAACGAATACGACGTTATCATGGTTGACTCTACCGAACCGGTGGGACCGGCGGTGGAGCTATTTTCCCGCGGTTTCTATCAGGGGATTTACGAGGCGTTGCGCGAGGACGGCATTTTCGTTGCTCAGACGGACAACCCGTGGTTCAAAGCGGATTTGATCCAAAGCGTCAATCGCGACGTCAAAGAAATTTTCCCGATCGTGCGCGTGTATTGCGCCAACATCCCAACGTATCCAAGCGGCTTGTGGACATTCACAATGGGCAGCAAAACCCATGACCCGCTCGCCGTCGATCCGAATGCGATTCCGGACATTCCGACTCGCTATTACACGCCAGAACTGCATCGAGCGGCGTTCGCGCTGCCTCGCTTCGTGGCCGACCTGGTCAAATAATTTCGCCAGCCGCTCCTCCTCTTGTGGGGGAGCGGTATTTGTTTCCTGACGTACACTTCTTATTCGCAGTCCGTCATGTTTCGTACATCGCCGACTCCCAACTCCAAGTCCCTCAATTCCAAACGTCTTAGTTCCGCTTCTCCAGTTCGAATGTTATTCCTTCGCGTCGATATTTCGGTTGCCCATCTCAACCGCCCATCTCAACCGATCCATCTCAGTTGGCCCCTCCACAACCGAATCCTCCCCGGTCGCCGTATGTTTCCGTTGTGCTGCTCCAAACTTGCTGTCGACTCATCGAGCACGTTACCCCAGCCGCCAACTCCTTTTGTCGATTATCCCATTAACTCAATTCCCACCGAAAGTATCTCTGTCGTCAACTCCTTTTGCCGGGTATCCCATTAACTCAATTCCTCCGAAAGTATCTCTGTCGTCAACTCTTTTTGTCGGTTATCCCATTGACTCAAATTCCTGATAGTACCCCTCTTGGAGAGAAGGGCAATGCTGAACGAGCCGGGTCCGAGTGGGTGCTCGCAACTTTCACGGCGTGCGGGGATCGTTACTTCGCAAAAACATTAACCAAAAAGCGCTTGAAATACGAACGTATGTTTGATAAAATACAAAAAAAGGAACAAGTGTTCTTGACTTGGATTGGCTTTTCGGAACTTCAGGACTTCAGGACTTCAGAATTTTGGCTGTTGAGATTTCGGGACTTTGGGGAGGATATTGGCGATGCAAGCTTGTATGCCCATTTCGTTGCGATTGGATGGTGCCATGTCGCGGGAGCAGTTCGATAGCCAATTTGCAACCGAGGAAGCTTGTGCGGATTATTTGATTAAGCTCCGTTGGCCGGAAGGATATAGTTGTTTGCGCTGCGGTTCGGGGAATACCGGTTGTCTCCGTTCTCGCCGGTTGCCTCTATTTGTATGCCGGGACTGTCATTATCAGGCTTCTCCCATCGTCGGAACCGTAATGGAGCGCAGTAGTACTTCACTGCGGGTCTGGTTTCTGATTTGCTTTTTGTCCTCGCAATCGGCGTTTCGCATGAACGCCGCAGCGATCAGCCGTGCAGCTTCCGTCACATACAAGACCGCGTGGCTGATTCTTATGAAGCTGCGGCAAGCTATTGCGGCAAGCGATGCACGGCACCCGCTTACAGGTGCAGTGACGGTCAACTCTGCCTTCGCTTCCGAGCGCGACTGCTATTCCAACCAGAGAAACCGTCGTGATGCCCCCGTGCTGATTGGGGCTACTTTCCATGAGTCGGGGAGACTCCATCGTCTGAAGATCAAGCTCGTTCCCTTGCCTCATATGGAGGAGAAGCGGGTGCTGCCGGAAGGTACCGCCGCTTTTACGGAGCGCCATGTCACCGCGGGCTCGTTCGTGCGGAGTGTGACAGCACGATTTACGGCCCGAAGAAACAAACTGCTGCTTCCTCACTTTGAGCGTGCACTTCAATGGGTGCATACGACATACGGTGGCATCGGCAAAAAACATTTGCAAGTATACCTTGATGAAGTTTGCTTTCGCTTGTGTGCGGTCCATCGAGGCAAATCGTGCTTTTCGTCATTCGTACGACTTTGTGCCACTACGACACCGTTTCCGTACGCTGCCATAGTTGCTTGACATTCCAATATGACGGAGTTTACTTGCATCATTTGGGTTTTGCCTGATTTACCGGACGAACCCGATCAATCGACTAATCCTCATCTCTGATTAACCGGCTTCATCCGATTAAGTTACACCACTCGACTAGTCTGCGCCATTCAATTGTTTGCGTCACTCGACTGACTGCGTCTACCGATTCGCCAATATTATCCGATTTGCCCGCTTCGCCGGACCCTCCCAAGCTACTTGATTGCCAGAAGCATCTCACCTGAATGTCAGAAGCATCCCACCTGAATGTCAGAAGCATCCCATCTGAATGTCAGAAGCATCTCACCTGATTGCCAGAAGCATCCCACCTCATTGCCAGAACATCCGACTTGCCGAGATCGTCTGTTCAGCTACCGCCGGCCAAGTTCCAGGAGCAAAAAATTGAGCCAACGGGATAATGGACAAATGGGGCTGCCAGATCAAATAACATCCCTCCCTCAATGCAGGGAATCTCCTGCTTCGCTAACCGGTAACCGATGTATTTGAGCCGACGGGATAACGGGCAAAAGGGGCTGCCGAGTAACGAATGACTAATAACGAGTAACGAGTCACTACTTGATGCAGATAAGTGCCACAGCCGTGACAGTGGCGCCGCTGTCGAGGCCGGTGAATACGAAGGTGTGCATCAAGCCCCCGTCTTCCTGGATGGTCACATCGTCTCCAGGCGCCGGGCTCCATCGGCAACCGCCTTCACGAACGCTCTGACTATCGCCCGCATTCGCACTCTCACTTTCGCGCGCACTCCTGCCATTGACAATGACGTCGGAAGGCAACGTTGTTTCACGAACGGGCGTCAACATGGCTGTCAAAGCGGCTTCGCGGGCGACGCGATCCGCAGCGTTCATAACGGTCACGCGTACGACGAGTCCATCCTCTTGGTGAACAAGCCGCAGGCGGATCGCGATGCCGTCGGGCAGCGTCGTTTCGAACCAGAGCGAGCCGTCAGGGTCCGGCCCCAGCCAACGCACAGCCGACTGGCGATCCAGCGACGGGAAGGTGAGCTTCCACTCGCCGCGCCCGTCGCTTGCGGCAAGGTGGGCGCCATTGTCGTCGATCGTCGCCCGCAACGGCGTCGATACCGCAGTGCCAATGCCGCCTTCGCCGTAACCGTTGCCGGTGTAGAACAGCCGATATGAACCGTCTTCTCGTGTAACGACGGACGGATATTCGACCATTTTGTTCTCCCAGTCGTTTGCCGCCCAACCGCTGCCTCTCGGGCCAAGCTGCAGGTTGTCGCCGTAATGAGTACCCCGGTTCCACGTCAGACCGTCCGCCGATTCGGCGTAACAGATCGAATAGTAGCCCCAGCGGGTGCCGATTGCCGAATACCACATCTGATAGGTGCCGTCCAACAAGCGGCGTACGACTGGCCCGGCGACGGCGATGTTTTCGTAGTCGTGCTGCGGGTTGCGGAGCATAACGGCGCCACGCTTGATCCAATGGAGGCCGTCGTCGGAAACGGCCAGGCAAATGCGCTTCTGCTGGTCGAGGAAGACATCGTCGCCCAGCGTCGGACACCCCGTATAGTAAAACCGCCATTGCAAGCGGCCGTCCACATCGGTCACACGCAGCACCGAGCCGCCGGCGATGCCTTGGCAATCGGGATCGCCTTCTACTTTCGTGCGCGCCAGCAACGGTCCCGTATCAAGCTTCACCCAAGGGCCGCCGTCGCGTGATTCCGCCACGCAAATGCCCGGGAACGCGGACAAACCTTTGCCCACGCCGCTGTTCGCCGTGTAGTAAAGCCGGCGCAGGCTGTCGACCATATCTACGATGTGAGGCAGCACGCACCAGTTGGCATCGATGCTCCCCGGCGTCCCGTTGCTCAACTGGACGCCATGCCGCTCCCAAGCGGCGATATTGTCTTCGCCGGCCTCCGCCAGGCAAATGCGGCGGCGCCCTTCGTTATCGGCGCCCGCATAATACAGGTCGTAGCGGCCATCCTCGCGAACGACCGCCCACGGGTTCATGCAGCAAGTGCTGTCATAAGCGCTCCCCGGCAGCGGCGGCAACACCGGATTGTTCGCATCGCGCAGCCAGGCGGTATTGTATTTGAGCTTCATCTGCATAAACCTCCGTCTGTTTATCCTTTGACCGAACCGGCCGTAAGCCCTTTGACAAAATATTGTTGAAAGAACAGGAACAGCACAACGAGCGGCAGCAAGACCAGAAAGAAGCCGCCGAACAACAAACCGAGATCGGTCATGCCCTCGGTCGAGAAAAATTTATACAACATCAGCGTGATCGTCGGATAGTCGCTTGAGTTGAGAATGACGAGCGGCAGCAACAAATCGTCCCAAATGTAAATGATTTGGAAAATGGCGACGGTGGCGGTTACCGGCTTCAACAGCGGCAGCAAAATGACGGCGAATGTCCGCAGCGGCGAACTGCCGTCCATGACAGCCGACTCCTCCATTTCGCGGGAAATGCTCTTGATGAACCCGGTATACATGAAGATGGCGAACGGTGCGGTTACTGCGACATACACCATGGACAAGCCGAAGATGTTGTTGTACAGCTCGAACCGCTTCAATACGAAGATCAGCGGGATAAAAGCCGACTGGATCGGCAGCAAAATAAAGGACGTATACAGCCAAAACATGCCGTCGAAGAAACGACCGCGCAGCCGTGCGATCGCATAAGCGGCCAGCGCGGAGAAAAACACGCTGTAGCCGACGCTCATCGCGGCAATAGCGACGGTTACGCCATATGTCCGCAGCAGCTCCATTCGCTCGAAGGCGTGAACGAGATTGTCGAAGCCGGCTTCGAAGCTCGGGAACGCAAGCGGATTGCGGCCGATTTCTTCCTGCTTCTTGAACGCATTGATCAGCACGGTATAGAGCGGAACGCTGTAAAGCAGCGCGAACAGCAGGAACACAGCCTCGCCAACGATCAAGCCGAAATTGCGATGGTTGCGGTTGTTCATCCGTGCACCGTCCCTTCGTACTTTTTGGACAGAAACACAAAAACGAACGTAATCACAAGAACGACACCCGTAAGTACAAAAGCGCCGGCCATACCGTAGCCGAGCTCGGAGCTCTGGAAGGCGTTGCTGTAAATGCGGATGGCCAGCGTTTCACTTGCATTGGCCGGACCGCCGCCGGTCAATGCGAACGGCAGGTCGAACAGTTTAAGCCCGTTTGCCAACCCGATCAACACGTTGATGGTGATGCCCGGGGCGATAAGCGGAAGCACGATGCTGCGAAACCGCTGCCAGGCATTCGCGCCGTCAATCAGTCCGGCCTCCTTGAGCTCGTGCGGCACCGTCTGCAAGGCTGCCAAGTAAACAAGCATGACCGGTCCGACGATTTGCCAAACGGCGATGCCGATCACGGTCCAAACGACGTTGCCCGGTGTATCGATCAACAGCAGCTTGACGTCGCGGCCGAGCAATTCGCTCAGCACTTTGTTAATCATGCCGTTGTTGGCGTCGAGCATGTATTTCCAGATGAAGGCGGCGACGACGATCGGAATCAGTTTCGGGATGAAGAAGAGCGCCCGCAGCGCCTTCTGCGTACGGAAGGCGCGATCGAGCGCCAGCGCCAGCGTCAACCCGAACAGATTGGTCAGCAGCGCGATGCTGAAGCCCATGAACAGCGTGCGCTTCAAAGCGCGCAGGAATGAGGCGTCATCCATAATGATGCGGTAATTTTCCAGGCCGACATAGGTGATGCGCCCGATTCCCGTCCAACTCGTCAAGCTCAGCGCAATCGTTTGCATCGATGGTACGACCAGAAACGTCAGCATCATGGCGGAAATCGGGAGCAGGAAGACGACCCCGGTCCAAAAGTATTTGTTCGTATCCAGCATCGGGTTATGCGATCGCAGCGAGAGGAAAGATTTGTGCGAGTAAAGCGGCAAATCTGTACGATATGATATAATGATTTTTCAGATCGATGCTATTCAGCGAAGCAGGAAGTGGGATAACCATGACGGAAGCCGTACAAGTGCCGCTGACGATTGCCGGCGGCAGCGAAGACGATCGGATCGAACGCCGAACGCAGGCGGATTTATACCGGAAAGGGCAACATGTGTATTTGCGTTATTCCGAACTGGAAGAGGAGATGGGCCGCACGACGACAACGGTGCGCCTCGGTCCGGACGGCGTGCGCATCATTCGCCACGGCGACGTGCGCTCGGAGCAAACGTTCTCGGCCGGCGAAACGCATCGCGGCTATTACGAAACGGCGCACGGCAAGGTGGAGTTGGCAACGTCGACCCGCGAGCTGCACATGCGCCTGGAGGAAACGGGCGGCGACGTGCAGTGGCGGTACGAACTGTCCGTTTCCGGAGACCCGGCGGGCATGTTCACCCTGCGGCTGTCCTACGGATCGAATGGGGAAGGGCAAACGTCCTGACCGCAGCCGGGCACGGCATGCGGACGAAACGGAGGGAACCATCATGGAGATCCGGATCAAGTTGGGCGACCGTTATTTGACGATCGACCATTTGACGACCAATTTAATGAAGGATCGGCTCGACAGGCGGGGCGACCTTCACTCTCATCCGGTCTTCCATTTTATGTATATTCTTGAAGGCAGCGGGGTGTTTACGGTCGGCGGCTATACGACCGATGCGAAGCCTGGCATGCTCTATATCGTGAACCCGGACGTGCCGCACAAGTTTTATTTCGGCAGCGACGGCCCGCTGACCAACCTGGAGTGCACGTTCCGCCTGACGGACGACACCGGCAAAGCGGCCGTCGTCGACTTCTTCGACGAGTGCGGGTTTGCGGTAACCGAAGAAGGCCGCCATACGCCGTACGCCGTGCCCGCCCGCTTCAAGCCGATGCTGAGCGAAGGCTTCGAGCATGTGATCGACGCTTTCACGAGTCCCCGCCTGCAGCAGCATGCGGACATCATGGTGGCGGACCTGTGGGCGCGGATCGAAACGGTGCTGCGGACGATGCTGCAAGAAGGCGGCATGATCGAAATGACGGACGACACGGTCGCCAGCGTCAAACGATTCCTGCTTGCGAACCGTCACCGCCCCGTCAAGCTGAAGGAAGCCGCCGACTTCGCCCATGTTACGCCCAATTACTTGTGCCGGCTGTTCAAGGAACAGTCCGGCGATACGCCGATGGGCTACTTGCAGACAGCGCGCATGCGCGAGGCGGAGAAGCTGCTCGCTTACACCGATCTGCCGATTTACGCGATCGCGGAGCGGCTCGGGTATGAGGAGCCGTCGTATTTCGCGCGGGTGTATCGCGAAACGTACGGGCAGTCGCCTCAAGCGCACCGCCGGCGAATGGTGGCGGAAAACAGGATAAAATAGTCCGCTTCCCGGGCAATATTATGCCTTCTGCCAAGCGGCGCCTTTTCCTATACTTAGGGTAATTCCGATCGGCTGCAGCGAATCGGGAATTTCCAACCGGGGGGAAACGTCAGTGGCGCTTACGATCGAACAAATCGTCGATTTTCAAACCAACGGGTATTTGATTGCGGAGGATATATTCGCCGAAGAAGATTTGGCGCCGGTCATCGCGGAACTGAACCGGGCGATTGACGAACGCGCGAACGAGCTGTACGCGCAAGGCAAAATTACCGACCGATGCGAAGGCGAGCCGTTCGAAACGCGCATGGCGTCGCTGATGCGGCAATCGACGGAAGTGGGCCGCGGCTTCGATATTATGTATTTGCTCGGCCCCGCCATGTTCGAGTTTCTGCACAACCCGAAGCTCTTGGACGTGGCCGAATGTTTGCTGGGCCGCGACGTGTCGTGCAATCCGATTCAGCATATCCGGCTCAAGACGCCGTGGAAAGGCGAAGGCGAACAGCCGATCGGCATGGAGAATGTGCCGTGGCACCAGGACGCCGCGGTCACGACCGAAGATTCCGAAGCGTCGGAAATTATCACGTTCTGGATTCCGCTGGTGGATGCGACAGCCCGTACGGGCTGCATGCAGGTGATCCCGCGTTCGTTCCGTCGCGGCTACCTGACCCACCAGGCCGCAGGCGGCACGACGATCCGCGGCGACCTGATGCCGGGCGAGCAGCCGGTAACGGCCGAGTGCCGCAAGGGCGGCATCGTAATGATGAACAAATACACGCCGCACCGGGGCACGTCGAACCGCTCCGATATCGTGCGCTGGTCGCTCGACCTGCGCTTTCACAAAACCGGCTCGCCGTCCGGCCGCTCCGATCAGCCGTCGTTCGTCGTGCGCGGCAGCGAGGAAGCCGCGGAGCACGGCGCGATCGACTACGAAACATGGTGCGCCCTGTGGCGGGAAGCGCTGGCGAAGCCGATGAAGGGACATCACCGGGTGTAGCGCTAGCTCTTGATGCGCGACAGCGCGAGCAGCGTGCGGTAGGCATTCGCTTCATAAGCGACCTGCAGTTCGTTGCGTACGGTCATAAGAGAGGCGTGCCGCTTGAGCAGCCATTTGATTTGCCGCGGCGTCAATTCCGGCTTTGCGGCCAGCATCAGCGCGATGACGCCGGAGACATGGGAAGTGGCCATCGAAGTGCCGCTCAGCACATGATAGTTGCCGTTCAGCCAGGTGGAGTAAATTTTTTCGCCGGGAGCAAAAATGTCGATGGCCCGGCCGCGGTTGCTGAACGAAGCGATCCGGCTTCGTTTGGTCGTGGCGCCGACCGAAACGGCAAGCGGGCAACTGGCGGGGAAATCGATGCCGCTGCGCTTGCCGTCGTTGCCCGACGAGGCGACGACGATCATGCCGGCATGATAAGCGCTGCGTACGGCGTCCTCCAGGGCGCCGCTCTTTTTTTTCATGCCGAAGCTCATGTTGATGACGCGGATCCGGTTGCGTACGCACCAATAAATGCCGCTGACAATATCCGACACGTAGGCGCTGCCGTTATGGTCGAACGCCTTGACGGCATGAATCGAAGCGTGCGGCGCAACGCCGACGATGCCCGATCGTTTCGCAGCGGCGGCGATCGTGCCGGATATGTGCGTGCCGTGACCGTTGTCGTCAAGCGGCGGCAAATGCGGGTGGACCAAATTGATGCCGCCTTCGAACGAGTCGCGCAGATTGGGATGATGGTAGTCGATCCCTGTGTCGATGACGCCGACTTTGACGCGGCTGCCGGTGCTGAGGGGCCATGCTTCCGGCGCTCTGATCTGGCCGACTCCCCAGGGGATGGCCGGTTTGGGCGTGCGTGGGCGGACAGGTTTTCGTCTGGCGGTCGCCCCGTGGAGCATGCTGACATAAGCGGGCCGATCGTCCGCTTCAATATATGCGATGCAGGAGGCGCCGGCTGCCTTCACGGCAGCGGCGGACCGCAGCCGGCACGAGACGGCGTGGATGAGCGGGAGCGGGGTGACAGCGGCCGCCGCTTGCGCCGGACAAACCGTCCCGATGCCGCTTACGAAACGCTCGTAGTGTTCGGCGGAAGCGAAGCGGATGATATACCGTTTCGTGGAGTCGGATGCGGCGGCCGTTTCACGGACAATGGCCTGGAGCAGAGGTTCGTCATTCACGTCCACATCCCCATTTCGTTCCGAGGGTTAGCAGGTTCTCCGTTATGATATGAAGGGACCGTTGCCGTGGCATGAGGTTGGCGCCTGATTTGAAATAATTAGACGCACACCCGTGTCACTGCGCACGCTCCCACATACGATGAAGGGAGAGACCGATTCCGGCTCTTGTTTCCGGAAGAGGGCGGCGGGTGGCCGACCGGCGTCTTAAGCGGATACAGTCGTAAGCGGAAGCAGCGATGCTTCCGCTTATTCCCGTTTGCGCCGGCCGCTCGAACGATGGCGAATGGCGCGGTTTTTGTTTGCTCCCGGGAGGACGGCATCGAGTTGCATTTTTACATAAAATAAGGTTTACTAGATGAAGATCATTTTGGAAGCCGATGAAGGGGTGTATGTGGAATGAGCAGCCAGTACCAGCTTAAGATAAGCGCGGAGCAGGCACAGGAAATTCCGATGGTCGACCTGGCCTTCGAATTGCTGAAAGCGGCGAATACGCCGTTCTACTACCGCGATCTGATGCTCGAAATCGCCAAAATCAAAGGATTTTCCGACGAACAGGTGATGCAGGTCATCGCCCAAGTATATACCGAAATCAACGTGGACGGACGGTTTGCTTGCGTCGGCAACAACCTGTGGGGCTTGAAACGCTGGTATCCGGTCGACAACAAGTCCGACGACGCGATGGGCAGCGCCAAACGGCCGCGCATCATCAACGACGACGACGACGATCTGGACGACGAGGATTACCAGGAGGAAGAAGAAACGTACGCCTCCGACGAGGAAGACTTCGACACCTTCGACGAAGACCGCGAGGATATTGCGGCTGACGAGGAAGAAGAGGAAGAAGAAGTGTTCGAAGAGGACCTCGACGAGGAAGATCTGGAGGAAGACGCGGAAGAAGGCGCCGAGGAACTGGAAGAAGACGCCGAAGAAGACGATTTCGCCAGCGCCGAAGATGACGAGGACGAAGACGACGACAAATAAGGTGCCGCGCCGCCGCGGCGAAGGCCGGAAGCGGCCTTTCGTTGCCGGCGGCTTGGCTTGACAGCCCCCCTGCGAACAGAGTAAACTATTGCATGGGCTTTAGATTTACAATAATTTTATAAGCGTTTGAATCCAAAGTGCCCCGTGTTCTACGGGTGTCACTTTTTGTTTTTTTTACCAGATACAGGAGGTATCGTTGTGACGAAGTACATTTTCGTGACCGGGGGCGTCGTTTCTTCGCTCGGCAAAGGAATTACGGCCGCTTCGCTCGGTCGGCTGCTCAAAAATCGCGGACTCAAAGTGACGATTCAAAAATTCGATCCGTACATCAATGTCGATCCGGGCACGATGAGCCCTTATCAGCACGGCGAAGTGTTCGTGACGGACGACGGGGCGGAAACCGATCTCGACCTGGGGCACTATGAGCGGTTCATCGACATCAATCTGACCAAAAACAACAACGTCACGACAGGCAAAATTTATTCGTCCGTGATCACGAAGGAACGGCGCGGCGAATACTTGGGCGGCACGGTGCAGGTTATCCCGCATATTACGAACGAAATCAAGGACCGCGTCTTCCGCGCGGGACGCGAAGCCGGCTCCGACGTCGTCATCACCGAAATCGGCGGCACCGTCGGCGACATCGAAAGCTTGCCGTTCCTCGAGGCGATCCGCCAAATCAAAAGCGACATCGGCCGCGAGAACGTCATGTACATTCATGTCACGCTAATCCCGTACCTGAAGGCGGCCGGCGAAGTGAAGACGAAGCCGACCCAGCACAGCGTCAAGGAACTGCGCAGCATCGGCATCCAGCCTCATGTGATCGTGTGCCGTACCGAACATCCGCTGTCCGAGGACATGAAACGCAAGATCGGCCTGTTCTGCGACATCGAAGCGAATGCGGTCATTGAAGCGAGCGATGCCGATACGCTGTATGACGTGCCGCTGATGCTGCGGGCACAAGGGCTGGACGACTATGTCGTCAATCATCTGAAGCTGAAGGCCGGTCCGCTCGATATGACCGAGTGGGAAGCGATGGTCGGCCGGATCAAGCAACTGAAGTACAAGACGCGGATCGCCATCGTCGGCAAATACGTCTCGTTGCACGATGCTTACCTGAGCATTGTCGAAGCGTTGTCCCACGCCGGTTTCGCCTGCAATACCGAAATCGAGCTGAGCTGGATCAACGCCGAAGACGTCTACGAGCACAACGTGGACGATCTGCTCGGCGATGTGCAGGGCATTCTGGTGCCCGGCGGCTTCGGCGACCGGGGGATCGAAGGCAAGATCGCCGCGATTCGTTACGCGCGCGAGAAGAACATTCCGTTCTTCGGCATTTGCCTGGGCATGCAGGTGGCTGTGGTGGAATTCGCCCGCAATGTCGTCGGACTGGCCGGCGCGAACAGCTCGGAGATCAACCCGACGACCGCTTACCCGATTATCGACCTGCTGCCGGAGCAGAAGGACATCGAAGATCTCGGCGGCACGATGCGGCTCGGCCTGTACCCGTGCAAAATTGCCGACGACACGCTGGCGATGCGCTGCTATGAGGACGAGCTCGTCTACGAGCGTCATCGCCACCGGTACGAATTCAACAACGAGTACCGCGAAGCGATGGAAGCGGCGGGGCTTGTGTTCTCCGGCACTTCGCCGGACGGGCGCCTGATCGAAATGATCGAACTGCCCGAGCATCCGTGGTTTTTGGCCGTGCAGTTCCATCCGGAATTCACGTCCCGGCCGAACCGGCCGCAGCCGTTGTTCCGCGAATTCGTGCAGGCGGCGTTTCAGCTGACTCACTAGTTTGATGCATCCTTTCCAATCCCAACCGTCCGGGCATGAGCCAGGGCGGTTTTTCTGTTTTTGACGGGGATGGAAATTTTTCGCGGGCAGCGAGCAGGAATAGGGGGAACGACAGCGAAATGTATACCCAACTATATCGCGGAAGCGCAGCTGCCGGCCGCCGCAGCCGGACAGCATGAGAAAGGGGTACGCATGACGATGGACAAGAAGCTATTGATCGTGGACGATCAGAACGGCATTCGCATTCTGCTGCTCGAAGTTTTCAACACGGAAGGGTACCGCACTTTCGAAGCGCCGAACGGAAAAATCGCACTCGATATCGTACGCCGGGAATCGCCCGACCTTGTGCTGCTCGACATGAAAATTCCCGGTATGGACGGCATTGACATTTTGAAAAATATCAAGCAGATCGATGCTTCGATCAAGGTGATCATGATGACCGCTTACGGCGAGCTGGATCTGATCAAGGAAGCGACCGATCTCGGCGCGCTCATGCATTTCACCAAGCCGTTCGATATCGACGAACTGCGCATCGCGGTCAACCATCAGCTGAAGCATACTGCGCCATCCGCGTTTTAACCCTCCAGTCGGAACAACGGGCGCCGCTGCCGGAAGCGCATGCCGCTTTCGTTAGCGGCGGCTCGTCTTTTTGTGCTATAATGAAGTGATGATCGGTGCAAATCAGCGAAGTAGGCCCGGCGCAAGAGGTAAACTTCATTGCCGATTGAACCTGAGAAGCGGTTCAATGCGGTAATAGTCGTTATGATTGAGTAGACATAATTCGGGAGGATCAGAAGCCATGCCATTAGTTTCAATGAACGAATTTTTACCGAAGGCGAAGGCCAAGAAGTTCGCCGTCGGGCAATTCAACATGAACAATCTTGAATTCGCGCAAGCAATTATGCAAGCGGCCCTGGAGCTGAAATCGCCGTTTATTTACGGTGTCAGCGAGGGTGCGATTAAGTATATGGGCATCGAGTTCACCGTTGCGATCGCCGAAGCGGCCGCCAAGAAGTCCGGCCTGCCGATCGCGCTTCATCTCGACCACGGCAGCAGCTTCGAAGTCGCAATGAAATGTATCCGCGCCGGCTTCAGTTCGGTCATGTTCGACGGCTCGCACCACGGCTTCGAAGACAACATCCGCCTGACCAAGGAAGTCGTCAAGGCCGCTCGCGCCATGGGCGTATCGGTGGAAGGCGAGCTCGGCACGATCGGCGGCGTGGAGGACGACATCAGCGTCGACGAAGAGGATGCGAACCTGGCGAAGCCGGAAGAAGCGATTCGCTTCTACGAAGAAACCGGCGTAGATTGCCTGGCGATTGCGGTCGGCACCGCACACGGCATGTATGCCGGCGAGCCGAACATCCGCTTCGACATCATCGAAAAAGTGTCGGCGGCGATCCCGGTGCCGGTTGTGCTGCATGGCGGTTCCGGCGTGCCGGACGAGATGATCCGCAAGGCGATTGAGGCCGGCGTAGGCAAAATCAACGTCAACACGGAAAATCAAGTAGCTTGCACCGAAACGATCCGCAGCGTACTTGCCAAAGACGCGAAAGTTTACGATCCTCGCAAATATTTGACCCCTGCCCGTCAAGCCATGGTCGATGTCGTCAAATCCAAAATTGAATTGTTCGGCAGCGCCAATCAGGCGTAAGCAAGCGGTTTAAGCTCCAAGCGGGAAAGCATCGGAGAGGGTGCTTTCCCTTTCCTGCGAGGTTGCCTTTCCGGCGGTGTCGCCATGTCTTCGCAGGGAATAAGGAAAGCGAAACCGTTTCTTCTTGCAGCGTAGGGGGAAAATAGGGACACATGGAAAAACTGTTGGTAGCAGGCGGAAAGCCGCTCAGAGGCACCGTGCCGATCAGCGGCGCCAAAAACAGCGCGGTTGCGCTCATTCCCGCCGCGATTTTGGCGGAGTCGACGGTGATACTGGACAATTTGCCGGCGCTTAGCGACGTCGAGACGTATATGACGCTGCTTGGCGAGCTCGGCGCGGTCGTAAGCCGCCAGGGGGATCAGATGACGATCGACCCGAGCGCGGTGCGTTCCGCTCCGATGCCGAACGGCAACGTGAAGAAACTGCGCGCGTCGTATTATTTGATGGGCGCGCTGCTCGGCCGTTTCGGCGAAGCGGTTATCGGGCTGCCGGGCGGCTGCAATTTCGAGCCGCGTCCGATCGATCAGCATATCAAAGGATTCGAAGCGCTCGGCGCCAGGGTAAGCAACGAGTATGGCGCGATTCACATTCGCGCGAGCAAGCTGAAGGGCGCGAAGATATACCTGGACGTCGTCAGCGTTGGGGCGACGATTAACATCATGCTGGCTGCCACGCGGGCAAGCGGCATCACCATTATCGAAAATGCGGCCAAAGAGCCTGAGATTATAGATGTGGCGACATTGCTGAACGCCATGGGCGCCAAAATCAAGGGAGCCGGCACAGAGACGATCCGCATCGAAGGCGTCGACTCGCTCAGCGGCTGCCGGCATTCGATTATCCCCGACCGCATTCAGGCGGCGACTTACATGATTGCGGCGGCGGCAACCCGCGGCGATGTGACGGTCGACTGCGTGATCCCGAAGCATTTGGAGGCCGTCACTGCGAAGCTGCAGGAAATGGGTGTCCATATCTATGAGATGGACGAATCGATTCGCGTCGTAGGGCAACGCGATTACGAGAGCATCGACGTCAAGGCGCTCGTTTACCCCGGCTTCGCCACCGACATTCAATCGCCGATGATCAGCTTGCTGACGCAAACGAACGGCATCAGCCTGTTGACCGACTATGTGTACAGCAACCGGTTCAGCCATATTCCCGAGCTGCAGCGCATGGGCGCGCGAATCAAGGTGGAAGGCCGATCGGCGATCATCGAAGGCAGTCGGCTGAACGCAGCAAAGGTAAGGGCGACGGATTTGCGGGCAGGAGCGTCGCTGGTCGTAGCCGGGCTCGCCGTGCCTGACGGCGTGACCGAAATTTCCGGCGTGGAGTTCATCGATCGCGGCTACGATCGGCTGGTCGCGAATTTGACGGAGCTCGGCGCGGAAATATGGCGGGAGAAAGAATAGATTGCAAGAGAACGGGCATGAATAGGTAATAAAAATATGATGATCTGGTGGTAGATCGTATGGAAAATTTGCAGCTCGCGCAGTTGGAAGCACAGAAGCTAACGGAATTATACAAACTGGCCAAAAACTATCAGATCGTCGCCTACAACAAGATGAACAAAAAAGAGCTGATGTTCGCCATCCTGCGTGCCCAGGCAGAGAAGAGCGGGCTCATGTTCATGGAGGGCGTGCTCGATATTTTGCAGGAAGGCTTCGGCTTCCTGCGGCCGATCAATTATTTGCCCAGCTCCGAAGACATTTACATCTCGGCGTCGCAGATTCGCAAATTCGATTTGCGATCGGGCGATGTCGTCTCCGGCAAATGCCGGCCGCCCAAAGAGAACGAGCGCTATTTCGGCCTGCTGCAGGTGGAAGCGGTCAACGGCGAGAAGCCGGAGACGGCCGCCGAACGGCTTCACTTCCCGGCTCTCACCCCTCTCTTTCCGCAGAAGAAGATCGTACTCGAGAATGTCCCAACCCATTTGGCAACGCGCATCATGGACTTGCTCAGCCCGGTCGGCTTCGGCCAACGCGGCTTGATCGTCGCTCCTCCCAAAGCGGGCAAAACGCTGCTCCTCAAGGAAATCGCCAATAGCATCGCGGCCAATTATCCGGATGTCGAGCTGTTCGTGCTATTGATCGACGAACGTCCCGAAGAAGTGACGGACATGCAGCGTTCGGTCAAAGGGGAAGTCGTCGCGTCGACGTTCGACGAATTGCCGGAGAACCACATCAAGGTGGCCGAGCTTGTGCTGGAGCGGGCCATGCGGCTTGTGGAGCACAAGAAGGACGTCGTTATTTTGCTCGACTCGATCACGCGTCTGGCACGGGCGTACAATCTGGTTATCCCGCCGTCGGGACGCACGTTGTCGGGCGGGATCGATCCGGCGGCGTTCCACCGGCCGAAGCGGTTTTTCGGCGCGGCGCGGAATATCGAAGAAGGCGGCAGCCTGACGATTCTGGCGACGGCGCTGATCGAAACCGGTTCGCGGATGGACGACGTTATTTACGAAGAGTTCAAAGGCACCGGCAATCTCGAGCTGCATCTGGACCGCCGGCTGGCGGAGCGCCGCATCTTCCCGGCGATCGACATTCGCCGCTCGGGCACGCGCCGCGAAGAAATGCTGCTGACGAAGGAAGAGCTCGACAAGCTGTGGGCGGTGCGCAAAAACATGCAGGAATCGCATGAGTTCACCGACGCCTTCATCCGCAAATTTGCCGAATCGAAAACGAACGTGGAGTTTCTGGAGACGCTGGAAACGAACCTTAACGGCAACAACAGCAACAAGCGGGTGAAGAGCAGTTCCGTCTCCTGACGGATCGCAGGGAGCAGGAACCATGAATTTCGTTTATGCCGACAAGGAAGGCAACGTTTACGACCATCCCGACTATCTGGCGCTTGGGCGCAGCGCGGACATGATTACGGAGCTGCTGGAGGACGAGTTGATCCCGCTGCCGGAAGGAGCGACGCTCGTCAGCCTGCCGGATACGCGCGCCGTCTACCTCGACCCGGACAGCGGCGAGATGCGCCCGTTCGACAGCGCGTATACCGCCGTGGGCGCGCTGCTTCCGCAAGGGTATACGCGGCTGCTGCTGCCGGGGTACATCAAGGCGGACAAGACGAAGTCGCTGCCGCTGTTCGGCTACACCGCGGTCGTCTGGAAGGACGGCGGCTTTCATGCGGCGGCGCGGCTGACCGACGATCCGGAGCGGTGGAACCCGCGCAATTGCGACGTCGCCGAGCTGGAGCTGCAGGTGGAGCGGCTGGTCGCCAAGTATCCGGAGAACCGGCTGTACCAGCACCTCAGCAACTGCGCGCTCGGCTACGAATGCCTGACGGCGTCGAACACGTTCCTGCAGCGGTGGGAAGGCGCCGTGCCGGTATCATATTCGTGCAACGCCGGCTGCTTCGGCTGCATCTCGGAGCAGCCCGACGACAGCGGCTTCCCTGCGCCGCAGACGCGCATGAATTTCAAGCCGAAGGTAGACGAAATCGTCGAGATCATGCTGGAGCATTTGCGCGGACCGGACAGCATCATCAGCTTCGGCCAAGGCTGCGAAGGCGAACCGTCCACGCAGGCGGCGCTGATCGTGCCGGCGATGCGGAAGGTGCGCGAGATCACCGACGTAGGCTTCATCAATATCAATACGAACGCGGGGCTGACCGATCATATCCGCGGCATCGTCGATGCGGGACTGAACCTGATGCGGGTCAGCACGATCAGCGCGCTAGACGACCATTACAACGCGTATTACAGGCCGCGCGGCTATACGCTGAAGAATGTCGAGAGGTCGTTGCGGTATGCCGCCGACAAAGGTGTCGTTACGTCGATCAACTACCTCATCTTCCCCGGCGTCACCGACCGAGAAGAGGAGATCGAGGCGATGATCGAGTTCGCGCGGCGCACCGACCTGAAGCTGATTCAGATGCGCAATCTGAACATCGATCCGGAAGCGTATCTGAACATCATCCCGAAGGCGCAAGGCGACATTCTGGGCATGGGCCAAATGATCGACATTTTCCGCGAGGAGCTGCCCCATGTCGTGATCGGTTCGTATACCCATGTGCCGTCCGACATCGTCGGCAGCGACCGCCGATAGCCGCCCATAACCGCCGATAAATTGCAGGTTGCATCAGACGCGGTTAAGGTGATATAATGCCATCACGTGTCCATTTAACTCTGGTCGACGAACTGACCAGGGCGGAGAGAGGTGAAAGAAATGAAAACTGCAATCCAACCGAAATATCATGTGGCAACCGTGACTTGCGCTTGCGGCAATACGTTTGAATCGGGCTCGGTTAAACCGAACCTGCGCGTCGAAATTTGCTCGGCTTGCCATCCGTTCTTCACCGGCAAACAGAAATTCATCGATGCTGGCGGCCGTGTCGATAAGTTCAAGAAGAAGTACGGCATCTAAGCGAAGCGAATACGAAATCCTCTCTTGGGCCACATTAATGGCCTAAGGGGGGATTTTTTATGTTCGCCAAGCGTATTGCCGCCATAGTTGCCGCTGCCGCGCTGCTCGTCTCGCTGGCTGCCTGCGGCCATTCCTCGTCTTCCGCGCCGAATGCAAGCCCCGGCAAGACCAAGGCGTATGCCAACGACGGCATGCTCGGCACCTCGCAATCGAACCCGAACTTGCCGACTAACGAAACGTACCACACGTATACGGCGGATACCCAGCTGATCAAGGACACGCTGGCCCGCATCTCCGGCATTCGCAAGTCGACCATCGTGCTTAACGGGCCGAATGTCTTCGTGACGCTGGATTTGGAGGACGCGACGCCGATCGAGGAAGCGATGCGGATCAAGGCCGACGCGCAGCAGCAGGTAAGCCGCATGATGCCGCGTTACAATGTCAAGGTAAGGGTAAACAAGTCCGGCATCTTTCAGCGGTGACGGTCCGACGGCGGGTTGCCAAAGCCTGCCGTCGGTTGCTATTTGCCTGGTGATCGGCTATACTTAGTTTTGCCGTGCTAGACGGGGAGGTAGCGGTGCCCTGTAACCTGCAATCCGCTATAGCGGGGTTGAATTCCTGCTAGAGGTCTTGTTGATGTGAGGTCTGGTATCTGTACGCAGTGTTGACAGTCGGGTCCTTCGCAATGAAACCTTGTGAACCCGGTCAGGTCCGGAAGGAAGCAGCCGTAAGCAAGATGTTTCATGTGCCGGGGGGCAGCCTGGCTCGAGCTAAACGGCAGGGGTGCCGCTTGGATCGCAACGATCAATAGCAGGTGCACGGTTCCTGCTCGAATTAATAGTGACGTCTCGAACCATTATTGAGGTTGGGACGTTTTTTTGTTTTAGGGACAGGACAACATGTATGCGTTTTCTCCAATCCGGGTAGGGTGTGATATTCTATCACATCGACAGCGGCGGAAAGGCGGGAAACGCAAGTTTTTGCGCAGAATGGGAAGGAAAAGCCCAATAAAGGGAGAATGTTTATATTTGTAAACTCCGACACTTTTTCAACTGGGAGGGAAACCGGATTGTCAGTCCCGAACATAGTTACCATTCTGCTGCGCTTCTCTCTGGAACAATTAAATGCATACATAAATATGTGTCCGTCTGCCATTCTGGTCGTCGATTCGAATGGACGCATTACCTTGTGCAATGCCGAATTGAATCGCAGGCTTGGTCTCCGGGATGACGAGATTGCCGGTCGAACCGTAAGAGATGCTTTTGGAGTGCAGGAAGAGATGGACCTGCTTGCTTCCCGCTGTACGCAGGCGGTTGCCGATAATATACCCGGCCCGGTCATCACGCTGTTGGCGTCGAACGGGGCGTCGCTTTCCGGCCCGATCTTCATCGTGCCGTACGAACTGAAGGGCCACGATACGCCGTATTATTTGATTGTTGTCCTGGAAGACGGCACGCTGCGGGGCCCCCACCTGCTGCAGCGTTTCGCCGGAACGTTCATGCAGGATTTGAGCATGGGCGTCATGCTGCTCGACACCGGGTTCACGCTGGTCGATATCAACGAGATGGCGTGCCGGGTGCTTGGCTTCAAGCGCGAGGATATCATCCGCAAGCCGATGGAGGACGTATTCGCCGCCGTGCCGCTCGAATACCGGCTCGTGCAGCGAACGATTCTGGACGGCGTCGTTTTGCGCAATCATGCGATTTCCTGGATGAACAACCAGGAGGAGCGCTACGATTTGTTGCTCGACACGAATGTGTTGCGCGACGAGGAAGGCCGCATCGTGGGCGCCTACTTGATTTTCAAGGATGTCAGCAACCTTCGCTCGCTGGAGGAGCAAGTGCAGCGCAGCGACAGGCTGGCCATGATCGGCCAGATTGCGGCGGGCACGGCGCACGAAATCCGCAACCCGCTTACGTCGATCAAAGGCTTTCTCCAGGTGCTCAAAAATACGTTCCACGAGAAGGAGATGGACAAGGAGCACAGCTATACCGAAATCATGCTGACCGAGATCGATCGGATCAACGAGCTGGTCAGCGAGTTTCTGCTTCTTTCCAAGCGCAAAATCGTTACCTTCGACGAAGTGCACATCTCCCACGTGCTCAAGGAAATTTTGCCGATTATCGAAAATGAGGCGATTCTGCACAACGTCACCGTGCATTACGACGATTCGGTGCACGCGATGCCGAAAGTGATCGCCGACCGCAAGCTGCTCAAGCAAGTGTTCCTTAATATTTGCAAAAACGGCATCGAAGCGATGGTGTCCGGCGGCAAACTGACCATCTGCGAAAAAGTCGATTACGAGGAGCGCAAGGTGCACGTGGAAATCCACGACACCGGGCCGGGGATCCCGAACTTCGTCATCGACAAAATTTTCGACCCTTTCTTCACGACCAAAGAAAACGGCACCGGCCTCGGCTTGTCGGTATGTCAGCGCATCGTCCATGATATGGGAGGGAATATTCGCGTATCGTCCAAAGGGTTCGGCACGACTTTCGCGGTGTGCATTCCGTTCCCGTAAGTGCCCCATAGGAAGGCGACAAGGGAGAATCCGCCGGGTTCTCCCTTCTTGCTGCCTCTCTCCGGACCTCACCCGCGTGCAGGAGCCTGCGCCGATTGTCCCGCCGCCCTTCAACGGCGGGGCCGCTTATAGTATAATGAGGAGAACCACAGGATGGGCAAGATCGGCGAAAGCCGCAGAGGGGACAATATGGCGCACATTGCATGGTACCGCTCTTGGCGCTCGCAGGCGTTCCGGGAGATGGTCGGACAACAGCATATTATACAGACGCTGCAGAACGCCTTGAAGGAGCAGCGGTTGGCGCACGCTTACCTGTTCAGCGGGCCGCGGGGCACGGGCAAGACGAGCGCCGCCAAAATATTGGCCAAAGCGGTCAACTGCCTGAACGGACCGGCGGCAGAGCCTTGCAACGAATGTTCGGCGTGCTTGCGGATCACCGAAGGCTCCGTCATGGACGTGGTCGAAATCGATGCGGCGTCCAACCGCGGCGTCGAAGAGATTCGCGACATCCGCGACAAGGTGAAGTACGCGCCGACGGAAGTCCGGCAGAAGGTGTATATCATCGACGAAGTGCACATGCTGACGACGGAAGCGTTCAACGCACTGCTGAAGACGCTCGAGGAGCCGCCGGCGCACGTGATGTTCGTGCTGGCGACGACCGAGCCGCACAAGCTGCCGGCGACGATCATATCGCGCTGCCAGCGCTTCGATTTCCGCCGCGTCGCGTTGGAGGAGCAGGTCGAGCGGCTGGCGCTGATCTGCCGCGAGGAAGGCGTCGACGCCGATCGCGACGCGCTGCAGCTGATCGCGCGGCTGTCGGACGGCGGCATGCGCGACGCGATCAGCCTGCTCGACCAGACGGCTGCGTTCGCGGGCGGCCGCATCGCTTACGCCGACGTCGTGTCGATGACGGGCGGCATGGCGGCCGACCAGTTCGCCAAGCTGGCCGAGGCGATCAAGGACAAGGACGTCGGCCGGGCGCTGCAGCTGATCGACGAACTGATGCAGGAAGGCAAAAGCGCGGACAAGTGCATGGAAAGCTTGATCCTGTTTTTCCGCGACTTGCTGCTGATCAAGTTGGTGCCGAATTCGCAGGCGGTAACGGACCGCATCCTCGATGTGTCCGGCTTTGCCGGCATTACGGCTGCGTTCGCCAACGACGAGTTGTTCGCATTGATCGACACGCTCAATAAGTATCAGGTCGAAATGAAATATGCGGCACAGCCGCAGACGTTGTTCGAAGTGGCCGTGATGAAAATTTGCAGCGCCAGCGAAGAAGCGGCGCCGGCCGCGGCCGATGCCGTACGCGCGCCAACGCCCGCCGGCGGAGCGCAGGTTGCCGCGGCGGCGGATGCCGGCGAAGTGGCGCGATTGCAGCAGCGGCTGCAGCAAGTGGAGCGGCAGCTCGCGCAGCTGGCGCAGCAGCAAGCGTCCGGCGGCGGCGCGGCAGGCGCGGCCGGCGGTACAGCCGCGCCGCGGGCTGCGGCTGCCCCGGCGGCGCCCGCGGCGGCCTTGCGGCGCTCGGGCGTGAAGCTGGACGCCTACCTCAAGGGCAAGGACAGCCCGCTGTTCCGGCAGGCGATGGGCAAGTGGGGCCAGGTGCTGGCGCAGGTGAAGGAGCAGAAGGTGACCGTTCATGCCTGGCTCATGAACGGCGAGCCCGTGTCGTTCGACAGCGACACGATGCTGCTGGCGTTCAAGAACGCGATCCATCGCGAAACGACGGAGAAGCCGGACAACCGGCAGCTCATCGAGCAGGTCATGTCGGCGGTATTCGGCCATCCGACCAAGCTTGCGACAGTGATGCAGAAGGAATGGAACGACGCGGCGGCCGTGTCCGCAGCGGAGCCGGAGGTGCTGCAGCCTACGCCGGATGAGCCGGACCGCGCCGCTGACGAGTTGGTGACCGGCGCCCTGTCGCTGTTCGGCGAGCAGTTGGTCAAGGTGACTGACGAGTAGAGCGCGGGCGGCTGTCAATCGATATACATTCAAAGGAGACGAATGCGATGAATAACATGAACCAGATGATGAAGCAAGTGAAGAAGATGCAGGAGCAGATGCTGAAGGCGCAGGAGGAGCTCGGCGGCAAAACGGTCGAAGGCACCGCGGGCGGCGGCGTGGTCACCGTCACGGCGAACGGGCACAAAAAGATCATGAGCATCGTCATCAAGCCGGAAGCGGTCGACCCGGACGATGTCGACATGCTGCAGGATCTGGTATTGACAGCGGTCAATGACGCGATTACGAAAGCCGACGAGCTCGCGAACAAAGACATGGGCAAGTTTACCGGCGGCATGAAGCTGCCGGGGCTGTTCTAAACTATTTGAGAAGAGGCAACAAGCTTGTACTATCCCGAACCGATCGCCAAATTGATCGACTCGTTCACGCGCCTGCCCGGCATCGGTCCGAAAACCGCGGGCAGGCTGGCGTTTCACGTCCTCCGCATGAAAGAAGAAGACGTGCTCGAATTCGCCAAGTCGCTCGTCAACGTGAAGCGCAATTTGCACTACTGTTCCGTCTGCTGCAACATCACGGACATCGACCCTTGCCGCATATGCCAGGACAAGAGCCGGGACGGCGCCGTCATCTGCGTCGTGCAGGAGCCGAAGGACTTGGTGGCAATGGAGCGGACGAAGGAATTTCACGGCTATTATCATGTGCTGCACGGAGCCATCTCCCCGATGGAGGGGATCGGTCCCGACGAAATTTACATCGCCGAGCTGCTCAAGCGGCTGGGCGACGAGCAAGTGCAGGAACTGATTCTGGCGACCAATCCGAACATTGAAGGCGAAGCGACGGCAATGTATTTGTCGCGGCTCGTCAAGCCGTTCGGGCTCAAGGTGACGCGCATCGCGCACGGCTTGCCGGTAGGCGGCGATCTCGAATACGCCGACGAAGTGACGTTGACCAAGGCGCTGGAAGGCCGCCGCGAGTTATAACGCGACGCGAGCTTCGGCCGTGTGTTTTCCGTGATGCCTATTCCCCGACGCCCCCTTCATGGGGGCGTTTCGGTGTTTATGCCTTCCCATTGACGCCTCCCCGAAAACGCCCTATAATCATACCATCACTGGGATGAGAACGTTTCTCATCCGTATTGTGCCGGATCAATCCAGCACGGGAAAAGGATCCCCCATGACGTTATTTCGCCGCCAGATCGTCCCCGTTCTCGGGGGGCTGCTTCTGATCGGATTTCTGTATATGAGTTGGCGCTGGTTCGACTTCGCCGAATTGAAGAAGCATCTGCTTTTGCTGGTCGCGCATCCGCAGTGGCTGCTGCTGATGGCGGCGGCCTATTGGGGCGCCTTCGTGCTGAAAGCGGCTGCCTGGCGAATGTACGACGGCTCCGGCACCCCCTACCGCATTTACTATCACGGCATCATCTACAGCCTGCTCGTCAACCATTTGCTGCCGCTTAAAGCCGGCGACATCGCCCGCGTCGGCTTTCTGATGCAGCGCGGGCGCCGCACCTGGGACGAGGCGCTTCATTCGGTCGGCGCGATGCGGCTGCTCGATATGCTGGTTCTTGCCGCAATTGCCGGTGTTGGTATCGTGCGGCACGGGTTATCCGCCTCGTGGCTGTGGCTGGCCGTCCTGGCTGCCGCCGTCGTGGCGCTTGCGGCGGGCTACAGGCTTCCGGCTCTTTCCCGGCTGTCGTTCGTGCGCAAGCATCTCGCCCATGCGCACGGCGTTCTGCTCTCGCCAAGCGGCGCGGCGATCGCGCTGCTGGTGGCGGCAAGCTGGCTGCTGGAAGCCGGCGTTCTGTATAGCGTCATGCGTGCGCTCGGCTTGCATTTGCCTGCAGGCTGGCTGGTATGGGCGAACAGCATGACGATTGCCGGCCAAGTGTTTCATGTGACGCCGGGCGGCATCGGCACGTACGAAAGCACGCTGAGCGGCACGCTCGTCTGGCTCGGCATCGATTGGAAAACGGCCTACGCGGCCGCCGTGATGTCGCACCTGTTCAAGTTTGCGTTCGCCTATGTCGCAGGCGCCGTCACGTGGGTCCGCATGCCGGTCCGTCGGTCGGATTGGCGGGCCTGGATGGGGAGAAGCCGCAGAAGCGCGAAGCGGCAAACGGAGTCGGTTGTTGCTACTTCTCAACAGCAGCCTGTTGATAGTGTGGATATTGTGAGTAGTTTAAGCAGTTCGGCTGTGGATAGGTCGGATTGCGGGGATAGATTTCAGAAGGAGAGTGTGGATATTGTCGGCGGTGTGGATAGTTTTCGCGATCAAAATGTGAGTAATGTGGGCGGTGTGGAGGGGTCGGGCGATATTTTCAGAAAAATGTTCACGGAAATGGCAGCTGGAGATGTGGATACTGTGGACAATGTGGACAATAGCAGTGTCGATTCATCCACATTACTCACAGGTGCGCCCGATCTGCGCACCATCGTCGTTTTCCTCCCGGCGCATAATGAAGCGGACAATATTGCGGCCGTCATCGCCCGGATTCCTCGTTTCTTTCACCCGGATTTTCGTGTGAAAGTGCTGGTGATCGACGACGGCTCCCGGGATGCCACCGCAGCGCTGGCATGGGAAGCCGGGGCCGACCGGGTCGTATCGTTTCCGCGCAATCGCGGCCTGGGCGCCGCCGTTCGCGAAGGGCTGGCCGAATGCTGCCGAATGGGAGCGGACGCCGGGCTGATGATCGACGCCGACAACGAATACCCGCCGGAGCAAATTCCCGACGTGCTCGCTCCGATCTTGAGCGGCGCGGCGGACTACACGTTCGGCTCCCGGTTCAAAGGGCGAATTCGCGGCATGAAGCTGCATCGCCGACTGGGCAATTACGCGTTCACGCTGCTGCAGGTTCTGCTGCTGCGCAAGTGGATCAGCGACGGCCAATCCGGCATGCGCGGGTTTTCGCGCGAGGCGATGGAACGTGCGGAAATCAACCATGACTACAATTACGCGCAAGTGCTGACAATCAATTTGCTGCGGCAAGGGTTCCGCTTGGCGGAAGTGCCGATCGCCTATCAGGTGCGGACCAAGGGACAATCGTTCATTAAATTCAGACAGTACGTAACGTCTGTGCTGCCGGCCATCTATCGCGAAATGAGGCGGCGGCCGGTTCGCCGCCGCCGCGAGCCGTAACGACGAAGGGAGGAGGCGGACATGCCGACCGGTCGAAACGTTCTGCAGCTGGGGGCGATGCTGCTCGCATTGGCCGCCGTCGCCGGTTGCGGCTACTTTAGTTTGCGTTACGCCGGCGGCGTGGCGCGCACCTGGGACGAAGTCGATTTTGCGCTGGCGCTGGAGCGGTTCGATCTGCTGGCGATGCAGCCGCATTTTCCCGGTTACCCGTACTTCATTCTAGGCGGCCTGGCGGTCCATCGCTGGATCGCCGACCCGGCCCGCGCGCTGTCGGTATGGAATGCCGTCGCCGCGCTTAGCTCGGCAATTCCGATGGTGCTGCTGGCACGCCGCTGGGGCGGAGGCTGGATGTTCGCTGCGCTGGCGCTGACCGCCCCTTACCTGTGGCTGATGGACGCGCGCCCGATGTCCGAAGGCGCCGGCATCGCCGCCTTGTGGTGGTTTCTGTGGAGCGTAATCCGGGCGATGGAGCAGCCGCGTTCGTGGGCTCGGCATGCCGCGGCGCTGCTGCTGTTCAGCGTGCTGATGGGGGTCCGGCTTTCGTTCTTTCCGTTCGGCCTGGCGCTTGTGCCGCTGTGGGCGGACCGCTTTCGTTTCGGGGGCGAGCGCCGCAAAATGTCGGCGCTGCTTGCCTCCATCGCGTTGACCGGCGTGTTCCAGCTCGTCTGGGTGGCCGGTCTGGCCGCCTCGGAAGGTTCGCCTGCGGGATTCTGGAAGCTGTCGCTCGCGTTCGTGCAGGGGCATTTCTCCGAATGGGGCGGCAGTGTCGTGTCGACGCCGATGCCGCTGGCGGAGCGAATGGTCCGCTTGTTCGGCGACAATCTTGTCTGGCAGGCGCTGCTTGCTCACTCTTTCGCCGCCGGGGCGCTGCTTGTGCTGATCCTCGCGGCGACGGCCGTAGCCCGGCTGTGGCTGAAGCCGCAACCGGCCGCACTTGCGGACGACCCGCGCGGCGCCGCGAATCGCCGCTTCGCCCGCTGGCTGGCCGCTTGTGTCCTGTTCTACGCCCTGTGGGCGCTGCTCGGCCAAAATATCGAAAAGCCGCGCCACATCGCACCGCTCGTCGGGCCGCTGCTTTTCTTCGTGTATGCGGCGGTCGCGCGCACGTTTGCCGCATTGCGGGAGGTGCCGCCGCAAGCTCGTTTGCGCTTCATGGCGATCGCCTTGCACATGCTGCTGCCGCTGCTGCTTGCCGTACAGTTCGTCCAGGGCGCCGCGCTGCTGAAACGGCAAGCCGTGGAACAGCCGGCGATATTCCAACTGCACGACTATTTGCGCCGCTTGCCGGAGCCGTTCGTGCTCTATACATGGGAAGAAACGCGCGTACTCGGGTATTTGCATGCCGCCTACGAGCACGACCGGATCTATACCTATGCGCGCTTCCTGGCGGCCGTCGAGGCGCAGCCCGCCCGCCGCGTGCTGCTAACCGACCATGTGCTGCAAGGGTTTGCCGATCAGGGCGTCGACTGGCGCGAACATGCGACGAAGCTGGCGACGTTCAGCGCCGATCCGCTTTTTGACCCGGCTTATGCCGAGATTGAGCTTTACGAATGGAAGCGATAATGCAGGTGCGATGAAAAAAGGATTGACGCCCATTTTGATAATCATTATCATTTTTCATGAATCATTGATCTTGTTGCCAGAGGTGCCTGGATGAGAAAAACGTTATTAATTGGAATGCTCGCTCTGCTATTTGCCGTTTGTGCAGTGCCGCTGCAGGTATTTGCTTATTCCTACGGCGACGCGAACACAGACGAAGTAGCCGAGACGTATAAGCTGATCGACGCGGCATTGGCGGGCGGTTCGCCCAATTGGAAAGCGGCGGAAGACGCCTACAAGGAACGCCGGTCGGAAATATCGTCGCACTTCGGCGAGCCGGTAGCCGCGACGCTCGATGCCAATTTTCAGAAAAAGGATGCCGCGCTGACCGTCGCCAACTTCAAGGCCGTGCTCGTCATGAACCTGGATCGCCGGTTCACTTATGCGCTGCAAGGCATCAGCGACTATGCGGCGACGAAGCTGCTGCTGGCCAAAGCGAGGGCGACCTTCGATGCGCTCGCGCCTTATGTCGGCGACAAGAAGGCGACGGTGGAGCAGGCTTTTGAGGCGGCGCTTGAATCGCTTGGCAATCCGGGGCTGTTTGGCGTCGGCAAAAAAGAGGCCCAACCCGATATTTTTAAGGAGAAGGTCAATTTTATTTACGGTCAGATGGTTCCGCTGTTTCCGTACCAGGCCAGCGGGAGTGTTTCCGCAGCCCCGGTACAAACGCAAGCTCCGGCAACGGCGCCTTCCGCCGCTGCCGTGGATGAAACGACTGCCCACGCCGCCATGGAGCGAACGAACAAAACGAATCCATGGGTCACTGTCGTCGTCGTAGGCGCCGTCGTTGTTGTCGGCGGAGCGCTATGGTTCGCCCGTCGCAAGAAATGGATCTGATCCCTGGTAAAGGATGAACGAGGCATGGATCTGCAGGCATTCCTGATTACTTTTCGCGAAGCGCTGGAAGCAATATTGATCGTCGGCGTCATTCTAACTTATCTGACCCGGGTGGAGCAGACGCGCTTTCACAAGTGGGTTTGGTCGGGCGTGGTACTGGCGATTGCGGCCAGCTACGGCGTGGCGCTGTTGTTCCAGATCGTTCTGACGGGCTTTGCCGCGATGGGCAGCCAGAACTATTTGAAAATCGGCATCATGCTCGTCTCGTCCGGGCTGCTGACGCATATGATCCTGTTCATGAACAAGCAGAACCGGGATATGCAGGGCAAGGTGCAAAGCCGCATCGCCGAAATTTTGACGATTGGCGGCGTGCTGAACATGATCGTTCACTCCTTTCTCGTCGTGGTGCGGGAAGGGGTGGAGACGGTGTTCTTTTTCGCCGCGATTACCGGCGGGGATATCGGGAAGGCGCTGCAAAGCTGGGGGGCGCTGATCGGGCTGCTGCTGGCCTGTGCCATCGGCGTTTTGTTCTTCAAGGGGACCAAACGGGTGAAGCTCGGCACGTTCTTCAAAGCGACAAGCATCTTGCTGACGATGATTTCGGCCGGTTTGCTGGTGCAGGCGATCGGCATCATGCAGGATATCGGCCTTATGGGCACGGTGTATCGCACGGCAGGCGGTCAATTTGGCGAAGTGTACAACATCACCTGGTTGATGCCCGAGCATCCGGTCGACGAGATCCAGTACATTCGCGATACGGGCCATCACCCGCTGATCAATGGGCAGGTGGGCATTTTCTTCCGAGCGTTTCTCGGCTATACGCAAAATCCTTCTGTAGAGGAGTTTCTGTTTTATTGGGGGTACTATTTGCTCGTTTTCGTGCTGCTTGCCCGGCAGCGGCGGCAACGCGAACGGGAAGCCGCGGCGGCGATGCGGGCGGGCCGTTGAATTTGGCGTCGTCCAGCAGGTCCCGGTTCCCCGGATGCGGGGGGCCGGGGCTTTGTTGTTTTTCGAGGCCCCGCTTTCGAAGCAGATCTCCACTTTGAGTTTTTTTGTTCGGGCCAAGCCGGTTCTAAACGGCTCTTCTTCTCTATATGTATAGCATAAGATGCTTTTCATAGACGGGAGCGGGGCTGGCGATGGGCATATTCAGGCGGTTGACGCGATTGCGCCGGGATGGCGGGGACACGACGCAATCGAAACGCGTGCTGTACGAGCAGATCCATGCCGCGCATGCCGATTGGGAAGTCGCGTTTCAGCGACTGGATTGGGCGGTGCAGCAAGATGAGATCGACTATGCGATTTTTGCTTTGGAAGCCGCCGAGAAACGGTTCGAAATGCTGCTTCGCCAGGCAAAGCAGTATACATGGGAGTCTTGGGAACATCACGAGATGAGGCCGCTTCCGGTCCAGGTCACATTTACGAAGGAGGGGTAAAGTTGCATACCTTGTGGTGGGCGATGTTTATCGTTTCCGCGTCGTTTCTCGTGTTGCTGCTGCTCAGGCGGCGACATTCGGCAAGATGGCTGGCCTATGTCGGGATGAATGCAGTGTTTGCCGCGCTGCTGCTGTATGCGGTGAATTGGCTGGGGGCGGGGTACGATTTTCAGATTCCGATCAACGCTGTCACTGTGGCATCCGTAGGCATTCTGGGCGTGCCGGGATTGCTGATGCTGGCGGCGGTGAAGCTGACGTTAGTATCGTAGGAGGCAGCCATTGGACGGAGAAAAAAATTCCTCGATATTTCGCGAAAAATAACGTTGACTTCGATTTGTGGGCTGTGCTATATTATTAAAGTCGCCTTTGGGGCTGACGCGCAAGACGGTAAGACAAGCAAGCCTCATTGCCCTTTGAAAACTGAACAACGAGTGAGCAAGCAACAGCGATCTTCGGATCGTAAGCTAGTGTTTTGAAGAGCAAGTTCGAACTACCTTTATGGAGAGTTTGATCCTGGCTCAGGACGAACG
>NZ_SHLX01000018.1 GCF_004764705.1 Paenibacillus cymbidii
AGCGTGCCGTTGAGCATTCAGGCGAAGTACGCAATGGCGTACCTTCTGTTCCCGCATGCCCGAACGCGCCACCGACGGCCCAGCGTCCTACCATTCCACCGCTGTATCTGACATTAAAATCGATGAAGTCCTGCGAATGGCTGAGCATTCGTGAGAAATACCCTTAAATACGAGGGACGGAACCTACAGCCCTTATTTGTCTCCTGGAGCCACTTTTATCGAAGGTAACGGAACCAACAGCCGCTATCGGATGAAAAAACACCAAATGAGACGAAACATGCGAAAATAAGAGCGCTCTGTTCCGTTAGCATCAAAACCAGGGGCGCAATCTCCTAAATAAGGGCGGTGAGTTCCGTTCGCTCGAGCATTCAGCCATAACATGAAACAGGGCCAATTTTTCAAACCATACAAGGCTTGTTTTCTTAACAAAAAATCAACCGACCGCCAACAGGAACATCGTACCGGACAGCGAATATGTAAAAGTTGCCAAAGTCAAACAGCCCAACGAAGAAATGAGGACAAGGAGTTCATGGCGGAAACCGCACCTGTATCGGGAATCAACGCGTTCATTCGCGGCAAAAGTTTCACCAACTTTATTCTCACCGTTGTGTTCATGAATGCGATCGTAATCGGGTTCCAAAGCTACCCCAGCGTCGACGAAGCATACAAAACCTTGTTCCACAACCTCGACATCGTGTTCCTGACGATCTTTTCGATCGAGGTGGTGCTGAAGCTGATCGCCTACCGGACAAGCTATTTCAAGGACGGCTGGAACTTGTTCGACTTTATCGTCGTGGCGGCAAGCCTTGCGTTCATGAGCTCGCCGTTCGTCAGCGTTCTGCGGATTTTGCGGGTGCTGCGGGTGCTCAAGACGATTTCTTCGATTCGTTCGCTGCGGCGGATCATCACCTCGCTCTTCATGGCCGTGCCTGCGATCGGCAGCATTTCGCTGCTGATGGTGATCGTCCTGTTCATCTATGGCGTTGTCGGCGCCACCTTCTTCAGCGAAGCTTCGCCGGACTATTTCGGCGACTTGTCCAAGTCGCTGATTACACTGTTCCAAATCGCCACCTTCGATGACTGGGCGAACATTTACCGGCCAATCGCCGAAGAAAGCCCGCTTTCGCTGCTCTATTTCGTGTCGTTCATCTTCATCGTCGTGTTCGGCATGCTGAACCTGGTCGTCGGCGAAATCGTCAACAACGCCGCCAATATTCCGAACGACGAAGAAGAGAAGGTCGCCAGTCTGGAAGAAGCCCAGACGCATAAGGCGGAAGCGACCGAGCTCGCCTTGCTGCGCAAGGAAGTGCGGGAGCTGAAGCTGCTGCTGCTCGAAGAAAGAAACGAACGAATCGGGAATTCCGGCTAAGCCCCGGACGAACCGGCACGAACGAAGAAGGCCCCTTGCCGATCGGCAGGGGTCTTCTTCGTTGCCTTTACTCGGCGGCGAGCGCGTCAATCGCCTGCTTGTACTTCTCGTACCGCTGCTCCCACTCGCTCTTGCGGTCCAGCGTCCGGCCGTCGAGCAGCGCCTGCACGGCGTCGAGACACACGTCCCAGCCGGCAAGATCCTTCGGGGTATGCGGGGTGATGCGGCGAATCGTTTCGATCAGCGTGAGGCGGCATCCGCCCGGCACCGGCTTCAGCTCGAACCGGACGTGGTCGTCGGCCCACGTGTAAGCGAGCACGGCTGACGGCTCCATCTCAGTAATCCGCATCTCCTCGAAGGTGCCGTCCCCCATATCGAACCGGATGGAGCCGCCTTCCCGCAATTCCGCGACCGACAGTTCGGGAAACCAGCGCTGCAGCTTGCCGTCCTCGGTCAAATACGCCCATACTTCCGCAGCGGGGTGCGCCACGACCCGGTCGAACCGGGCCGTGCAGCCGCCGTGCGGGAGTCGTTGCAACTCTGCGAGCATCGACACCGACCTCCTGACATGAGTGATGGTTCAGGTAAAGCTAGCGTACCCTTCGCCTATTATTACGTCAAGAAGCCGATTTGTAATCCGTCAGGAGGGTCTTTCTCCGCCGTCACTGCGCCGGCTGGCCTCCTCCTCCCTGCTGGGGCATCCGTCCGCCGCCCATGCCGCCTTGGCCTCCTTGACCGCCCATACCACCACCTTGGCCGCCTCCGCCGCCTTGACCGCGGCCGCCCATGCCGCCCATCATGCCGCTGCGGCTCGTCGTAACGCCCGACTCGTTCAGCCAGGTAACGGTACTCGCCTGTGTAAACGCGACGACCTTGCTTCCGCCCTGATAAGCGCCGCCCTCGTAAAGACCGTTCGTCGCCTTGCCGCTCGAAGAACCGCCGGAGAACAGGGTATACTGGCCGTCCTTCTTCAAGTCGGGCGAGCTGACGAATAGGGACTGATACGCCTTCGACGGCAAGAAGGTCAGCAGGTTTTTGCCCGCGCTGTCCTCCAGATGCACCAGCGTTCCCGCTTTCTGCGACTGGGAGTACGTCATCAGGATGCCCGCTTGCGTCGACTGGTCGGCTGTCGCCTGCGCCATGCCCGAGCTGCCGGCGGCGACGAGGAAGCCGCCCGTCATAACGAAGGTGCCGTCGTAGTCCAACGGGCCATTATTGTTCGCCGTCGGCCCATTGACGATGACGGTGCCGCCGTTCATTTCGATCGAGCCGTTGGAATCCAGCCCGTCGCCTTGCGCTTCGACGAACAGATAGCCGCCGCCTATCGTCAGCTTCAAGCTCGAGTCTCCGCCAGCTGCCGGCGGATTACCGCCACCGCCGCCGCGCGGTCCCGCTTTGGCGCTTTCGCCGCTGCCCGACGAAACGTTGACGCCGTCGTCGGAAGAAACCAGGCTCGTCGTGCCGCCCGAAATCACGATGGACGGTGCCTCTATGCCCTCATTGCTCTTGACGATGTCGATCGTGCCGCCGTCGATGGCGATGGAGATGTCCGCATTGATGCCGTCGTCTCCCGCCGAGAGGTTCAGCTCCCCGCCGGCAATCGTAATGCCGCCCTTGCTGTGCAGGGCGTCTTCGCCGGATTCGATGCGGAGCGTGCCGCCTGCGATGACGATGTCGCCTTCTTCGCCTTCCGTGTCGTTTGTCGTCTTGATCCCGTGCCCGGCCGCCTGAATCGTCAGGTCGCCCGCCTTCACGGCAACGAGGTCACGGCCCATCAGCCCGTCGTCTTTCGCTTGAATGGCGAGCGTGCCGCCGGTTATTTTCAGGTCATCCTTGCTGGCGATGCCGTTGTTGTAGTTGCCTTGCACCGTCAGCTTGCCGCTGCCGTTGATCGTCAAGTCGTCCTTGCTGAAAATCGCCGCGTTCGGCTCGTCCGTGGACGCGTCCGGGAACGTATAGCTGGCGCCGTCGGACACCAGATTCGTCGTCCCTTCGGGCAGCGACAGAATCACTTTGCCCGCCTCCTTGACGTAGATCGCCGCCGACGTTTCGTTATGAAGCTCCGCGCCGTTCAGCACGAGCCGAACCGTGCCTTTGTCCGGCACGTCGACCACAAGTTGGCCGTTGTTCAGCTTCCCGCTGATCGCATATGTTCCGGCGGCGGTAATCGTAATGATGCCGCCCGCCGCTTTGGCTCCCGCCCCATCGACAGCGGCGCCGGCGCCGTTCAGCTTGATCGCGGTCGAGCTGCCCGCGCTCCAGTCCGTGTAGGCGTCGTCGTCGTCGTACTTGACGGCGGTTGTCTGAACCGCCGCGGCGCTGCCCGCCGGCTTCGCCGACGCGCTTGTTTTCACCCCGGTTGCCGCCGCAGCGGCCGTTTCCGGGTCCTTGCTTCCGGTATCGGTGCACGCCGTCATCATTGCGGCGCAAAGCAGCAGCAATCCGATTTCTTTTGCCCTCCAGTTGTGTTTCATCGCTTCTCATCCTTTCATTGGTTTAGTAGTCCGCCGCGGCGGGAGGATTCATCGTCAACGTAATGTCGAGGTTGCCGTTCCGGCACCGGATCGCATCGAGAAATTCCTTCTGGTTGGCCAAATGGTCGATCTGCACCGCGTACACCAGCTCGTACAGGCTGCCCAGTTCGGTCGTTTTCACCTTCCGCAGTTCGTAGCCGACATGAAACTTGCGGAAAATTTCGTCGAACGCTTCCTCGTACCCGAGATTTTCCGGAATCGTCACTTTCAGCAGCTTCTGCGCCGACTTATTCGCGCCGAAATTCGTCGCCTTGAGCACGAACATCAGCACGCAGAGCACAGCCGTGAACAGCACCGCGTAACCGTAAGAGCCGACGCCGCAGGCAAGACCGGCCGCCATCGTGAACAGGACGAAGGCGATATCCTTCGGATCGCCGGGCGCGCTGCGGAAGCGAATGATCGAGAACGCCCCGGCCAGGCTGAAGGCGCGGGCGATGTTGCTGCCGATCAGCAGGATGATGATCGCCACAATCGCCGGCAGCACAACCATCGTCAGCGTAAAATTTTGCGTAAAAGCGGGCTGCGTCTTCATATAAGTGAAGCTGATGACCGCGCCAAGGGCGATGGCGACCAGCACGGTCAGCAGCGCGTCGGTCCATGTCAGCTCCGTTGCCTCGATTGCGGTGGAAAATAACGAATCGATCATACCGGCATCTTCTCCTTTGCCAGAACGCCGTTCGCCAGCGCCCTTCTGTATTCGTTGCCGTACTTCGAGAAGCTCATGCGGAACATGCCCAGCTCCGACAGCAGCCGGGACAGCCAGATCGGGATCGTTTTCTCCGCCTTCACTTCCATCAGCCATTGCCCGTCGCCGAGCAGCTGCTCGCCGTAATCGCCCTGCTCCAGCCGGAGATCGTACCGTCGCGACCGGATGTTCGTATCGAACGTGACGCGCAGATCGCGATTCTCTTTGGCGAACAACGCGATGCGATCGTAGGCCAGGTACACTTTGGGCATCAGCTTGTACCGCTGCAGGAAATACTCGATTTCCCTAACCACCTGGATGTTCATGTATTCCCGGAGAATCGGCAGCGATCCCGTCCCGGCAAAAGCGTACGCCTCCTCCAGCTTCAGCGCCGTACGCCGTTTGTTCACCAGTCCGAACACCTTCTTTTTCAACTCCAGATATACTTTGGCGCCCTCTGCCGGTACCCCGTAGGCGCGGATGCGCAGCTTCTCCTTGTACTTCGGCTTGGCCAGACTGGCGCGGATCAGCGTGTCGTGCTCGGTATCGTAATAGAGGTTGCTGATCGAATAGAAGCGGTCGTTCCGGTTGTATTCGTCCGGCTCCATATAAGCGAGCAACCGGTTATAGATGGCGGCGAATGCCTGCGAGTCCATCACGTACTTGTTTTCGTAGCGGTTGAATACTTCAATGGCCATCTCGGTAGTCTCCTTTCATGCGGTGGGTTCATGTCTGTATCTTAGCGGCGCAACCTTTAACGAAACTTAAATGTCGCGAACGGCTCGATATTTCTTTTGCACGGGATGAAATGCTACGATAGAAGGGCCAAACGGGCGAATCGGCATTTCAGGTTGATTAAAGGTTCGGTTCCTATAATGAGAAGCAAGCCCGGCCGATCGGCCGGAAACGATAGCGGGACGACAAGGGGGAAACGGCCATGAGAATCCTGATCGTGGAAGACGAGGTGCATCTTGCGGAGGCGTTGACCCAAATTTTGCGGAAGCAGCATTACTCCGTCGACGCCGTCCATGACGGCCAGGAAGGGTTGGATCATGCGCTAAGCGGCATTTACGACCTGCTGCTGCTCGATATCATGCTGCCGAAGCTGGACGGCATCCGCCTCCTGCAGAAGCTGCGGGCGCAGGGGTATGCGACTCCTGTGATTTTGCTTACCGCCAAGGGCGAAACGGAAGACAAAATCGCCGGTCTCGACTACGGCGCCGACGATTACGTGGCCAAACCGTTCTCGACCGACGAGCTGCTCGCGCGCATCCGGGCGGCTCTGCGCCGCCGGGGCGAAGTCGTGCCGGAGGACACGCTCAAGCTCGGCAATATCGAGCTGAACCCGGCGACGCTGAAGCTGTCGTGCGGCGGGAAGGAGATCAAGCTGATCCTGAAGGAGAGCGAGCTGCTGGAGCTGCTGCTGACGAGGAAGAACGCGGTCACTTCCAAGGAACAAATTATCGAAAAGCTGTGGGGCTACGACTCCGAAGCGGAGCATAACAACGTGGAGGTTTACATTTCATTTTTGCGCAAAAAGCTGCTCTTCCTGCACGCCACGGTCCGCATCAATACGATTCGCGGCGTCGGCTACAGCCTGGAGGTCGTGTCGTAATGTTCACGAAGCTGCGGAACCGGTTCCTCGTGCTGAATCTGGTCATCATCTCGTTCATGATGCTGGTCGCCTTCGTCTCCATCTATACGATTACGTATCAGAACGTAAGCAACGACATCGATATGGAGCTGCACCGGATCGAAGACTTCTATCACAAGCCGGACGGAGGAGGCGGCGGGCCGAAAAAAGGCGGCGGCAAGCTTCAGCCCGACTTTATGAACCAAGCGGAACCTCCGGTGGAGCGCTCGGTATCGTTCCGTTTGCAGGCGGACGGGCAGTGGAAGCTGACGGCGACCGACTCCCGCTTCGATATGGACAGCGACTTCTATCAGGCGGCGCTCGCCAAAGCGGCGGCGGCCTCTTCCGGCGAAGGCCAGTTCAGCCTGGACGGCACCCGTTGGGCGTTTCTGGCGCTGCCGAACGGCGACGGCCATTCCGTCGTATTCCTGGACGTCACCGCGCAGCGCAAATTTGTCACCAACCTGGTGTATACCTTCCTTGCGGTTGGTCTGGCGATGCTGATCGTCATTTATTTCACCAGCCGGTTCTTCGCGAACCGGGCGATTGCCCCCGTGCGGGAAGCGTTCGACAAGCAGAAGCAGTTCATTGCCGACGCCTCCCATGAGCTCAAGACGCCGCTGGCCGTCATCGACACCCATGCGGATGTGCTGCTGGCGAACGGCGAGGAAACGGTCCGCAGCCAGGCGAAATGGCTGCACCATATCAAGTCGGAAACGGAACGAATGAAGACGCTGACGAACGAACTGCTGTATTTGACCCGCATGGGCGATACCCGGGGCGATACGCTCTTCTCGACTATCAACGTCAGCGAATGCGTGGAAAGCGTCATTCTGACGATGGAAGCGGTCGCGTACGAGAAAGAGCTGACGCTCCGCTACGACATCGAGCCGAATTTGACGATGCGCGGCAGCGCCGAGCAGATCAAGCAGATCGTCATGATCCTGCTCGACAACGCGATCAAATACTCGGGCCCGAACGGCAGCATCCACGTCGCGCTGAAGAAGCGCGCGCACGACATGCAGCTGACCGTCGCCAACACCGGCGAAGGCATCGCGGCGGAGCATCTCGGCCGCATCTTCGACCGCTTCTACCGGGCCGACGCTTCCCGGTCGCGCCAGCATGGCGGCTACGGCCTCGGCCTTGCCATCGCCAAGGCGATCGTCGAACAGCACCAGGGGACCATCACGGTCCGCAGCGTGCCCGGCGATACGACGACGTTCCTGGTGCAGCTTCCTTAACATGTGCTTTTTCCCGCGCCATCCATCCGGGCGCGCCACCGCGTCCCGCTCCGATCAGGACCGCCGCGGCGGCGCGCCCGGTTTCCTCGTCTTCGCTTCCGTCGGATGCCAGTGGATCATCTTGATCAACTGCTCCTGCATATACGCGGGCGTATACTGGAAGCCTCCCTCGATCCAGTACAAAATCAGCCCCAGCAGACCGTTGATCGAATAATGGGCCAGCAGCTCGCGATCGATACCGTTCTCCGCATACTCCAGCTCCTCTTGCGAAATGCGCTTGAGCGCGGCGAACATTTTCTCCCGCAGCTGGGGCATGACATTGCTGCGGAGTAAGATCGTGTAGTCGGTGGCATGCTGATGAATATGCTCGAAAATTTGCACCGAATTCGCCGTCAGCTCGTCGATGCGGAATATTTCCTCATGCTCGTAAGGCGCACGAAACGACATCAGCAAATCCTGAATCAAATCCTCGATGAATTCGGCAAGCAGCGCCTCCTTGCTGTCGTAATGGGAATAGAACGTGCCGCGATTATAGTTCGCCGCCGCCACGATTTCCGTAATCGAGATGGCGCTGAAATCCTTCTGCCGCATGAGCTGAAGCAGCGCTTGCTTGAGCGCCTCCTTGCTGCGGACAACGCGTCGATCCAGGTGGGACAATTTGCTCGCTCCTTTTCTTCAACAAACCCGGCCGATTTGTACGTTAGCTGACAATCGGCGCTTTTTTGCCGATTGTTCCGTTTCATCCGCTTTATTATACTATAAGTGTACAAAGCACATGATCGACACCGCCGTCGCGACATTCGGCACCGTCGATATTCTGGTCAACAACGCCGGCATTATGGACAACTTCGTACCGGCCGGGGAGTTGACCGACGACTTGTGGGAACGCGTCTTCGCCGTCAATACGACCGGGCCGATGCGCACGATTCGCAAGGTGCTGCCGCTCTACACGGAGAAGAAGAGCGGCGTCATCGTCAACATCGCGTCCGCCGGCGGCTTGATGGGCTCCCGCGCGGGCGCCGCGTACACGGCTTCCAAACATGCCGTGATCGGCTTGACGAAAAACGTCGGCTACCAATACGCCACGCTTGGCATCCGCTGCAACGCCATTGCGCCGGGCGGCGTCAACACGAACATCGGCGCTTCGATGACCGCACCGAACCCGTTCGGCATGGAGAGGGCGATGGCCGGCATCGGCACCAACCCTCGCGTAGGCGAGCCGGAGGAAATCGCCCGAGTGGCGCTGTTCCTCGCTTCCGACGACGCCAGCTTCGTCAACGGCACCGTCGTCGCCGCCGATGCCGGCTGGATGGCTTATTGACGGATCGCTTCATAAGGGGACTACAGACAGGCCGCCCGGCTCGACGGGCGGCTTTCGCTTTCTCCGCCCGCGACTTCGTTTGCCCGTTCGCTCTACTCTAGGCACCTGACCGGTTCTTCCCGCATACCATACGGGAGAATGAATTCGCCAACGGGAGTGAACCGCCGCTATGACCGCTTACCTGGATTACACGTCGCCTGCCATACAATATACGTTCGACGTCAACACGAGCCCGCTGTTTCGCAAGAACAGTCAAAACTACATCAATGTGCTGGGCGTCGCGCAATTGAATTCGCTGGAGAACACGTCGCTGCTGGACATTTTCCTCAGCTCGGGCAATGTCGTCGAGCCGCATTATCACCAGAACGCCGCCGAGCTCGTTTATTGCATTTCGGGCGCCGCCGTCGTTTCGCTGTTGAACCCGTTTACCAAACAGATTCTCAATTTCCCGATCGCCCCGGGGCAAGTGGCCAATGTGCCGCAAGGCTGGTGGCACTACGAAATCGCCACGTCCGACCAAACCCATCTGCTCGCCATATTCGACGCTCCTACGCCGGAAGTCATTCTCGGCTCGGATATACTCCGCTTTACGCCCGCCAACGTTATGGCGCATACGTACTGCATGGACGAACAACAATGGAAGCAAACCGTTGCGCCCGTTAAGCCGTCCACCTATATCGGGCCGTACGAGGACTGCCATCGGATAATGGCAGCGGTTCCGCAGCCGTATGCGCAGCAGCACTTCGTGCCGGCGGCGGCGACGCCGAGACCGCCCTATTATCCGCAGCCGCGGAGATAGCGGCGCGTTGCAGCGGCGTATCGTCGGCCTTCTGCCGACTGGATCGGGAAGTCGCATCGCGCGAAGCGATGCGGCTTTTTTTGCGCTGGTGCGCGTTCAGCCGCGGTCAGCGGGTGGCTTGCTTCCGCGCGCGGTACTTTATGCCGCCGGAGGGGAAAGTTTGCATGCATTTTTGCACTTAAAAGTGGCCGGTTTGGCCGGTTGCGAACTTTTAAATGTAAAAATGCAGGTAAAACTCCGGGTTCGGCCGAAAAACCGGACTTTTCGCCTGCGTTACATGCATAAATACATTTAAGCATGCGAAAAGGGCGGGAAAGAGGCTATTTACATGCACTTTTGCGTTTAAGCTGAGATGGCGGTGCAGGGCGCGGCGATTGCTGCGGAGATGCGGCAACCGGTGCGGGACGCGGAACATTTCCATTTTTTTCGGCAAAAAACCGGTCCGGAAGTCGATTCCGAAATCGGTCCGGAGGCGGAATTCAAATTTTTGTGTACGAAATATACTGTTTATATGATCGACAATTTAAACGAGGAGTGATCTTGATGAACGCAACCGCATCGGCTATTGAAGTCCGCGACTTGCGCAAACGATACGGCGCCCAAAACGTGCTGAACGGCATTAGCCTGTCGGTGGCGCAAGGAACGATCTACGCCCTGCTCGGACCGAACGGCGCCGGCAAAACAACGCTGATCCACATCCTGTCTACGCTGATCGTGCCGGACGGAGGCTCGGCGCGAATCGATGGTCATGACATCGTCGCGGACCGGCAGGCGGTCCGGCAATCGATCAGCCTGACCGGCCAATTCGCGGCAGTCGACGAAGTGCTCACCGGCCGCGAGAACATCCTGATGATGGCCCGGCTGTCCGGCTTGACGCCGGCCGGCGCGCGCCAGCGGGCGGCGGAGCTGCTCCGGCGGTTCGAGCTCGAGGACGCCGCCGCGAAGCGCGTCAAAACCTACTCCGGCGGCATGCGCCGCAGGCTCGATCTGGCCGTAAGCCTCGTCGTGAACCGGCCGGTGCTGTTCCTCGACGAGCCGACCACCGGGCTGGACACGGTCAGCCGCCGCGCACTGTGGGACATGATTCTGCAATTGAAGCAGCAAGGGCGAACGATTTTCCTGACGACGCAGTATTTGGAGGAAGCCGACCAACTGGCCGATGAAATCGCGGTGCTCAGCGGCGGCAGCATTGTGGCGGCCGGCACGCCCGAATCGCTGAAGGCGCGCGTCGGCGGCGAAGTGATCGAGCTGCGCGACCGGCACGACGAACTGATTCGCGCCGTCCCGACGAGCGGCCGTGTGCAGGACGTCCGCCAAACGCTGAACGAGCTCGCCGCCGCGTACCCGCCGGATACGCGGATCGTCATTCGCAAGCCGAGCATGGACGACGTTTTCCTCGCTTTCACCGCGCAAGCGGCGCATCCATCCCCAGACAAGGAGGCATTTTTCGCATGAATAAGGACTCGCTCGCTGTCAAACCCGCAACCTTCGCGGCGACGAACGCCGTCTTCATCGGCCGCAGCATCCGCCACAGCCTGCGCAACGTCGAATCGCTGCTCATGGCGATCATGCTGCCGATTATGCTGATGCTGCTGTTCACCTATGTATTCGGCGGCGCCATCGCTCCGGGCGGCGACTACGTCAACTACGTGGTGCCGGGCATCATCCTGCTGTGCGCCGGGTTCGGCTCGTCGAGCACCGCCGTCGACGTCGCCACCGACATGTCGAACGGCATCATCGACCGCTTCCGCACGATGCCGATCCGCAGCCTGAGCGTCGTCACCGGCCATGTCGCCGCCAGCCTCGCGCGCAACCTGCTCGCCACGGGCATCGTCATCGGCGTCGCCTGGCTCGTCGGATTCCGTCCGACCGCTTCCGCCATCGAGTGGCTGGGCGCGCTCGGCGTCATCGTCCTGTTCATCCTGACGTTCACCTGGCTGTTCGCCGCCATCGGCCTCGTTACCGGCAGCCCTTCCGCCGCCAGCGGCTACGGCTTCGTGCTGCTGTTCCTGCCCTACCTGTCCAGCGCATTCGTGCCGATCGCCACCATGCCGTCGTGGCTGCAAGGCTTTGCCGGCCATCAGCCGATCACGCCGGTGATCGAAACGATTCGCGGCCTGTTGACCGGCACGCCGGTCGGCGGCTACGGCTGGCAGGCGCTTGCCTGGTGCGCGGCGATTCTGGCCGTCGCGCTGGTCTGGTGCGGCATCGCCTTCCGCCGCCAAGCCGGCCGTCGCTAACCGGGCCGGAGCGGCTCCGCCGGCTCGCTTTCGGCCTTATTTTCGGCCCGCATGCAGGTACTGCTCGATGCCGTCCAGAATCCGCTCCAGCCCAAACGCCAGATCGTCGCCGATCGGATTGTCGGCTTCGTCGGTATAAGCGCCGGCCATCAGCACCGGGTGAAGATACGGGAAACGCTCGGGCGTAACCAGCCGCCTGAGCGCGTCCCCGTAACGGGACCCGTTGAAGGAATCGGCTTCGGCGCCTTCGCGGACGGCCCGGTCCATGTCCCGCGCGATCAAGCCGCACGCCCGCGCATAGCTGCTGAGCAGCAGCATGAACGACATCTTCTCGAAATCGTTGGCCGGGAAATCGCGCATGATGCGAAGCGCCCAATCGATCACCTGCAAGTTGCCCGGGCTGAGCGGCACGCTGGCAATCGGGATCTCGCCGAACCACGGATGCTTCCGGAAAATGCCGATGCATGCCCACACGTACGCTTTCATTTCGTCGCGCCACGTTTGGCCCGGATCCTCCGGCGGAATCGGGATATGGCATGCGGCGTCGTGCATCAGCACCAGCAATTCATCCTTGCTTTTCAAATAGCGGTACAACGACATTGTCGTGAAGCCAAGCGACTGCGCCACCCGGCTCATCGAGACGGCCGCCAGGCCGTCCCGGTCGGCGATGACGATGGCCGCGTCAACGATTTTGCCCACGCTCAGCTCGCCCTTCGGCCCGCGCTTCGGCTGCCTGACGATCCCCCAGCTAAGCGCCACCCCCGGCGGCAATTGCTGCAGGACCGCTTCATCCTTCTTTTCGTTGTGCTCCATGCCTTGCGGTCTCCTGTCTATCGTCCTGTTTCCTAACTGTCTATCCCGCATACAGTATAACACACCCGCTTCGCGAACCGCGAAAAACGATATCGCCCGCAAAGAAACCGCCAGGAAAAGATCAGCCTGACGGTTCGTTCGGGCGTGGCATGTCTACGGTGCAAGTAGGGGAGTCCCGTCAGCGCCGTTCCGCCTATTTTACGGTTCAATGTGCGCCAGCATCGCTTCGATGTCGGCGCGGTCGAAGCTTCCGTCCCCGTTGGCGTCGATATCGAACTGGCGGCGCTGCAGGTAGGACATGATGCCGTCGAGATGAACACCGCCGGAGAGGAGGAAGTCCGGGCTCAAGGCGCCCGTGTCTGTCTGCACGCTGCGCGATTCGATCGCGGCGAGCCAGGAGCCATGCACGCTCTGCAGCAGGCTGCCGGCCACGTCCAGGGAGATGCGGTCCCACTTGAACAGCGGTTCGCTTGCGACCAGTTTGACCGTATCGCCGCATACGGGGTCGCAGAACACTTGCGTCACCGCAACCGGCCGCTCGCCGATGCGAAGCAGGAACGCTTCGGGTACGAGCGATTCCGGCTTGAGCGGTTCGCTGAACGTAAGCACCGTTCGTCCGTCCCCGTCCGATCGCGCGGAGACCAGCGTGACATCGGAGGTTCGGGTGACGGTCACCGTGTAGACTTCGTACGAGATGCCGTCTTCCGCCGTTACCAGGATATTGATGGTGTTGGCGCCTACCTCCAGATTGACCGCGGAGGGAGCAGAACTCCCGTTCACCGTAACTGTGGCGTTCGAATCCGCTGCCGTCGGCGTCACAATGATTTTACCCACGCTGTTCGGCACGCTTGCCGTATAACTATACGTTGCGGCGGAGAACGAAGGATCGAGCGTCGCGAACGGTATCGACAACCCGCTCAAATCCGCATTGCCGGAACGGGGCATCGCGCTCGCTTCGTTGGAATAGCCGCTGGCTCCCGACACCGCGTTGCCGGCCGTAACCGCGAAGTAGTAAGTGGTACCGTTGGTCAACCCGGTTGCCATGTACGAGGTGCCCGGCATGTTCACTTGGTCGAGCGGATTCGCGTCGTAGCTGCCGGGGGCCGTTCCTTTATAAATCGCGTATGTATCGGCACCGGACACGGCATCCCACTGGAGCGTCACCTGACCGTCGCCTGCGACGGCCGTCACATTCGCCGGCGCGGGAAGCTGCGGCTGCGGGTCGCCGTTTACGGCAAACTCCTGGATTCGAATCGCTCCTTCGCCGCCTTTCGTCGGTGCAATCACATTCAGTTTCACGTAACGCGCCTGTATCGGAGCAATGGAGCTGGTAACGATATCGACCCTATTATTCGTCATGTCGACAACGGTTGTCCATGCGCTGCCGTTCGCGCCGTTTTGTTCAGCGCCAGATTGGTCAGCGTTCCGCCGCCGTTAGCCGAAGCGCCCAGAGGGACGACAGCCGCTGCAAGCAGAACGATCCATCCTATCAAACTCCATCGTTTCATCGCGTTTGCTCCTCCGCATCGTTGCCGCGTTGCAGGTTCATGGTCATCTCGAAAATGGGAACTGCCACATTCATGGTAGCATGCCTTTCCTCGCTTTTCCATCTATTAATCTCGCGTAAAAGCGGCGACAATCGCCTGCTGTTTGCTGCCTCATGGCGCGACTGACGATTTTTCCTCGATTCTGACAACTTTGCTCTTATGGATGGCGCGGCAAGCATGGTAAGCTGGATGCAACGGAACCGTTTCATGCCAAACAAGCCGGCAACGGACGCGGCGTGCTTGCCGATGCAGACGCGCCCGTTCGGTTCCCGCTTGACTTTACTTCCGAGGAGCGTTGTACATGAAGGTGTTGTTGGCGGGTATTTTTAACGAATCGCACAGTTTTACCGGCGGTGTGACGGGGATTGCCGGTTTTCGCATTTCCCGCGGGGACGAGCTGCTGGCCAAAGCGGGCGACGGCTCGATGGTCGACGGCTTCCTGTCGGTAGCCGCGCGCGAAGGCTGGGATGTCGTGGCGGGCAGCTTCTACGACGCGGGAGCTTCGGGCACCGCCGATCATGCGGTGTTCGAGCTGTTCTGGGAGGAGCTGGCGACGCTGCTGGCCCGCGCGATCCCGGACGGGCTCGACGCCATCTTCCTCGTCCTCCACGGGGCGATGGTGACGACGGAGCATCCCGATCCCGAAGGAGAGCTGATGCGCCGCATCCGCGCGACGCCGGGAGCGGAGGCGCTGCCGCTGTATGCCGTGCTCGACCTGCACGGCAATCTGTCGGCCGCCATGGGCGAACATGCCGACTGCCTCGTCTGCTACCGCGAGAATCCGCACATCGACGCCTGCGAACGCGCCGTCCATACGGCAGAGCTGCTGGCGCGCTGCCTGAAGAGCGGCGTCCGGCCGCGGACGTACGTGCGGCAGGCGCCGATCCTCTGGCCGCCTACCGGCACCGGCACCGCCGATGCGCCGATGCGGGAGCTGGAAGCGGCCGCGCGGCGCATCGAACGCGAGGTCCCCGGCGTGCTGACTGCCAGTGTATGGGCGGGCTACTCGTTCGCCGACGTGCCGGACGCGGGGGTGGCGTTTTCGATCGTCGCCGAAGGCGATCCGGCGCCTGCCCGGGCGGCGCTTGACGAATTGGCGGAGCAGGCATGGTCGTTGCGGCAGGCCGGCTTGCCGGACGAGCATGATCTCGAGGAAGTGATGCGACGGATCTTGCCGGTCGCCCGCGGCCCGGTGCTGCTCGTCGAGCCGGCGGACAACATCGGCGGCGGCGCGCCGGGCGACTGCACCGACGTGCTGCGGGCGATGCTGCGCCACGACGTGGAAGGCGGCGCCGTCGCCATCGCCGATGCGGCCGCGGTTGCGGCGCTGCAGGCCGTGCCGATCGGAGCAACGGCGACGCTGTCGATCGGCGGCAAAGGCAGCCCGCTCGACCCCGGGCCGGTCGAGCTGGAGATCGAGCTCGTGTCGCGCAGCGACGGCCGCTTTACGCTCGAGGACCGCAACAGCCACTATGCGTCCGCGCACGGCGTGAATGCCGAGATGGGGCCGTCGGCCGTCGTGCGTCACCGCGGGGTGACGATCCTGTTGACGACCCTGCGGATGCCGCCGTTCGACCTCGGCCAGTGGCGGAGCCAGGGCGTCCATCCCGAGCAGTTGGCCGTCATCGGGGTCAAAGCCGCCGTCGCCCATCGGCGGGCATACGACAAGATCGCCGCAGCCAGCTACACGGTCAAAACGCGCGGTCCGTGCTCCTCCGACCTGATGGCATTGCCGTTCCGCCACATCCGGCGGCCGATTTTTCCGCTGGATGCGCTGGAGTGACGCCGGCATCGACGATGACGAAGAGGCCATCCTTGGCGGGATGGCCTCATTTGTAATTTCCTTCGGATGGGCATTTTGGCTTATTTCGCCATTCCCTTGTTGTTTACCTGCCCAAATACCGGCTTGTCAAAGAATGCGTCGCGCTCAGCAGCTGCTTCGGCGTGCCTTCGAAAATAACTTGCCCGCCCTTGCTGCCGCCTTCCGGTCCCATATCGATGATCCAGTCGGCGTTGCGGATCACATCGAGGTTATGTTCGATCACGATGACGGTGTTCCCGGCATCGACAAGGCGGTTCATGATCTCGAGCAAATGAGCGATATCCGACATATGCAGTCCGGTCGTCGGCTCGTCCATCACATAAATGCTGCCTTGCTTGTGCAGCTCGCTGGCCAGCTTGATGCGCTGGCATTCGCCACCCGACAGCGTGCTGAGCGGCTGGCCGAGCGTCAAGTAATTGAGTCCCACGTCGCTCATCGCTTGCAGCCTGCGCACCACCTCTTTGATTTCGAAAAAAGCGAGCGCCTGCTCGACCGTCATCTCCAGCACGTCGGCGATCGATTTGCCGCCCAGCTTGTAGGCCAGCACCTCTTCCTTGAACCGTTTGCCGCCGCACACCTCGCAAGTCGTTTTGACATCCTCCAGGAAAGCCAGGTTCGTATAAACGACGCCCAGCCCCTGGCAGTTCTCGCAGGCGCCCTTGGAATTGAAACTGAACAGGCCCGCGTTCACTTTGTTGGCGGTGGCAAACGCTTTGCGCACATCGTCCATGATGCCCGTGTAGGTGGCCGGATTCGAACGGGTGGATACGCCGACCGCCGACTGGTCGATCACGATCGCGTCGGGATGCTTCTGCAGGAACACCTCGTTGACCAATGTGCTTTTGCCTGAGCCGGCCACGCCCGTCACTACCGTCAGCACACCCGTCGGGATGTCGACGCTCACGTTGTTCAAGTTGTGCAGCTTGGCTCCTGCGATGGACAGTTGGCCCGCAGCCGAACGGAACGTCTCCTTGATCGGCATCGCCTGCTTCATATGATTGCCCGTCAGCGTATCGGCCTGCAGCAAACCGGAGAAGCTGCCTTCGTACACGATCGTGCCGCCGCGTCTGCCGGCGTAAGGCCCGACATCGACGATATGATCGGCGACTTGAATCACGTCGGGGTCGTGTTCGACGACAATGACCGTATTGCCTTTGTCGCGCAGCTTCTGCAGCAGCTCGCCCAGCCGGTGCACGTCGCGGGGATGCAAGCCAACACTCGGCTCGTCGAAAATATACACCACATCCACCAGACTGCCGCTCAGGTGTTTGACCATCTTGACCCGCTGGGATTCGCCGCCGGACAACGTGTCGGTTTCACGGTCGAGGCTGAGGTATTCCAACCCGATGTCGACCAGGTGCTGCAGCCTTTCCGTCAGCGCCTTCACCATCGGCGCCGCCGCCTGCTCATCGATTTCCTTGATGACGTCGATCAGCATGCCTACCTCCATGGAGGACAGCTCGGCGATATTGCGGCCGTTGATTTTGCAGCGGAGCGCCGCTTGGCTGAGGCGGGCGCCACGGCAGAGATGGCACGGGCCGATGGTGATGAACGGCTCCACCGTGCGCTGGGTGCGTTCGGACATCGTTTTGAGATCGCGCTTGATGTATTTGCCGCTGAACTTCTCGATGACACCCTCCAGGGTAAAATTGACCGGCTTCCCGCCGACATGCATCTGAATCTTCTGCGGCTTGCCGTACAGGAGCTGCTCCATCTCTTCCTCGGTATAATCGGCCAGCTTCTTGTCGACATCGTACAACCCCGATTGGACATGAATGTTCCAATCCCAGCTTTCCACGCCATAGTCCGGCAGCAGGAGGGCGCCTTCATTCAGCGATTTGGACAGATCGAGCGCTTTCTCCAGATCGACACCCAGCTTGCGGCCGAGGCCGTTGCATTCCGGGCACATGCCTTGCTGGTCGTTGAAGGAGAAGGCATTGGCGTTGCCGGCGGAAGGCTGGCCGACGCGCGAGAACAACAGCCGCAGGATGGGGGCGATATCGGTAATCGTGCCCATCGTCGAATGCGAGCCGCCGCCGAGCCGTTTCTGGTCGACGATGACCGCCATGCTCAGGTTTTCGATCGCGTCCGCGTCCGGCTGCTGCAATTTCGGCAGGAAGTTGCGGACGAACATGCTGAAGTTTTCGTTCAGCAGCCGCTGGGATTCGGCGGCGATCGTATCGAAGACGATCGACGATTTGCCGGAGCCGGACACGCCGGTGAAAATGGTGATGCTGCGCTTCGGAATGCGGAGCGATACGTCTTTCAGGTTGTTCTCGCGGGCGCCGCGAATTTCGATGTACTCCCGGGACATAATAGCCTCCTTTGCGTGGCTTCATGGGAATGATGAAGCTGGTTTCCTACCTACCAGTCTATCACGAAATGATAGTGTTTAATCCTGATACGAAGCAACGGGGGCTCCACAAAATGGCTTATTTCGCAGCCCCCCCTTGCTCAACGCTTGCTTACGCCAACGCCTGTTCGAACCCGCCGAACCAGTTCCTCCAGCCATACCGGGCTCCTTCGAGACCTTGCTTGTTCGTGAACCCGGTTTGTTCGAGATGAAGATTCACTTTCCCGTCCTCGAGAACCTGCAGTGTCCAGGTGACCGTGTGCTTCTCGTCGCCGTTGGCGAACGTGTAGGACAACCGGTTCGGTTCGTCTACGAGCAGCACCTCGCCCTTAATGATGCCATCCCAGTATTGAGACGGCTCCGTGCGGAACTCGAATTGGTGCCCGACGACCGGCTTGAAGTCGTTCGCCATGATCCATTTGGCCAGCTTGTTGGAATCGGTTAACGCGGACCAAGCCTTCTCGATCGTCGTTTGATATTGGAAATCCATGGACAATGCCAGGCTCATTGTTCTTCCTCCTCGAGTAGTTGTTGCAAACGCATCATATTCGTGCTCCAGAACTTGCTGTAGAACGCGGCCCAGTCCAGAATTTCGCGGAGCGGGGCGGCATTCAGCCGATATCGCGTTTCCCGGCCGACTTTGCGGTCGATGACTAGTCCGGCCTCCTTCAGAATGGCCAGATGCTTCGATACCGCCGTGCGGCCCATCTGAAACGGCTCCGTCAATTCATGCAGCGGCAGCTCCTGCTTCTCCGACAACAGCTGGATCAAGCGGCGCCGAGTCGGGTCGGCGACGGCGTCAAATACATCGCGCAACGGATGGTTCTCGCTCACAACACCCTCTCCCGACTAGTTTTATAAGTTCCGGCAAAGCTTATACAAGCAGTCGACTGTCCGCCTCAAGCGCTTGAATTGGACACCAAATGGTGACGCTTTTAACAATAGGACACCGAATGGCGTCCTGTCAACCTCTTTCTCCAATCCCTCGGCTACCGGTTTACCACATTGACCGGGGATTTTTGCAAAAACGCGATCACATTGTCTTCCGCGACCCCCAGCAATCTTGCCCGCGCCTCTTTCGTCGCCCAGGCGATGTGAGGAGTAACGATGCAATTGCGCGCCCCGATTAGCGCATGGCCGGCAGCGGGAGGCTCCATCGTCAGCACATCGAGCCCGGCTCCGGCGAGCCGACCTTCGTTCAACGCTTCCGCAAGCGCCTCGTCATCCACGAGCGCTCCCCGCGACGTATTGATGAGAAACGCCGTCGGCTTCATCCACCCGATCCGCTCGCGATCGATCAGGCGATTCGTTTCCGGCGTAAGCGGGCAATGCAGGCTGACGACATCCGCTGCGCGAAGCACCTCTTCCGTCGAACCCCAGCGTACATGCTCGAAGCCGGGCAGCTGTTTCGGCGAGCGGGCTGAAGCGAAGACGTTCATGCCGAATGCCGCGCCGATTCGCGCCGTCTGCTGGCCGATTCGCCCGAACCCGACAATGCCAAGCGTCTTGCCTTCCAGCTCGATGAGAGGCGCACGAACGAAGCAGAAATCCGGGGAGGCCGCCCACTCTCCGTTCCTGACCGCATCGTCATGCCGCTGCACGCGGTGGCACAGCTCAAGCAGCAGCGCGAACGCGAATTGCGCCACGGACCCGGTGCCGTAATCCGGCACATTCGTGACCGGGATGCCCCTTGCCGCCGCCGCGGATACGTCCACCACATTGTATCCCGTTGCGAGTACGCCGATATAGCGAAGCTGAGGCAGCTTGGCGATCGTTTCGGCGGATAGCGGCGTTTTGTTCGTCAGAACCATTTCCGCATGAGCGGCCCGCTCCACAATTTGTTCCGGCGCCGTCCGGTCGTACACCTGGAGGCTGCCGAGCGAACCCAGCCTTTCCCAGCTCAAATCTCCCGGATTAAGCGTATATCCATCCAGTACGACGATGTTCACGTTGTTTCGTCCCCTTCTCTCGCAATAGTTGGCGCGCCTCGCTGGAAAAATTTCGATGTCACCATGTTACCACACGCCTCCGGATTTATCATCCCGCGACGAAACAGCATGCCGGCCGCACCACATCGGCTTATTGCCGGCACTACCGAAAAAAACGCTTCGCCCCTCGCCAATACCCGAGAATCGAAGCGCTTCGTTTAGCGGCTTCTCAGCGCCTGTTCGATGCGCCGATCCGGCACGAACCAGACGACGGCAACGAGCACGAAGAAGCAGCCGGATATCCAGGGACTCACATACGCGGTCGCGACCGCAATCAAGTAGAGGAAGGGCGAAAGCTTTCCTTTCCAGTCTTTGCCCATCGACACGACGAACGAGGAATCGCCGGCATGCTGGCGCATGATGGCAAGCTGGAGCAGCCAGTAGGACAGCGCCGCCAGCAGCAGAATGATCCCGTACAGCGCCGTCGGCGTTGCGGCAAAATGGCTTTCCCCCATCCACGCCGTCGTAAACGGCACAAGGGAGAGCCAGAAGAGCAGCAGCAGGTTGAGCCACATCAGCCGCCCGTTCATCGTGCGAACCATATGCAGCAGATGATGATGATTGTTCCAGTAGATGCCGACATAAACGAAACTGAAGATGTAGCTGAGAATTTTCGGGCCCAGTTCGGTCAGCGCATGCCAGTCATGGCCTTCCGGCACTTTGAACTCCAGAACCATAATCGTGATGATAATCGCCAGCACGCCATCGCTGAAGGCTTCCATCCGATTCGCTTTCAGTGTGCTCACCTTTTCTCGCATCCGCGCTCATTTCGTCGATCAACACCAGTAATTTCCCATGCCTCGCTCCCGCCTGTCAAGCGAAACTTTCCTTCACTCCTCGATGAATCGCACATGCAGCAATAATCGCTTGAGCATAACGGCACGCTATCTTACTCCCCAACTCCCATCCTGTCAAGAAATAATGCGCGAATGCGCGACGCAGAGGGAACTCCCCCTTAATGTGTGAAAAATACGAACGAATTTCCCGGCAGGAGGAGCCGTTTCGCTTTTTTCAACTCGTTCTGCATCCCGTAAAATGTTGTTCAGGCCGAAGAAAGATAAGCGGCGCACGTACAAGAAACAAAATGAATGTCGGGAGGCGGATGATGAACAACCAAGCCCAAGCGGTAAACGAAGCAAAAAGAGGGCCAATGTTGGCCGCCCTGCTGATCGGCGCGTTCGTCGCGTTCCTCAACGAAAATTTGCTGGTCAATGCGCTCCCCGGCTTGATGCGGGAATTCAATGTAAGCGCCACGACCGTCCAATGGCTGTCAACGGGCTACATGCTCGCGATCGGCGTATTGGTGCCGGCGACCGCCTTGCTGCAGCAATGGTTCACGACGCGGCAAATGTTTATGTCCGCTATGGCGTTATTTGTGGCCGGCACCCTATTATGCGCTGTTTCCCCGGGATTCGTCATCTTGCTGGCGGGCAGAATCGTTCAGGCTTGCGGGACCGGTCTGTTGGTCCCGTTAATGATGAATACCATCCTCGCCCTCTACCCGCCGGAACGCCGGGGCGCCGCCATGGGGCTCATGGGCCTGGTCATCATGGTTTCCCCTGTCATCGGGCCGGCCTTGTCGGGGCTGATTCTCGATACCTTGAACTGGCGCTGGCTGTTCTATGTGGTGCTGCCGGTCGCCAGTTCGGCGATGCTGTATGCCGGCAAGTTCCTGAAGAATGTGACCGAACGGACCAGGCCCCGGGTCGATCTGATCTCCATTGCACTTTCGACCGTCGGTTTCGGTTGCGTCACCTACGGCTTCAGCCAACCCGGTCTCTGGGTGTCGCCGACGGGGTACGGATCGCTCGCCGCAGGCGGCCTCGCCGTGCTCTTGCTGGTATGGCGGCAGCTCGCGATTCGGGAACCGCTGCTCAACCTTGCCGTTTTCCGGTACCCCGCTTTCTCCCTGGTTGCGGCAGTCGTTGTCGTCCTGATGATCGTTTTGTTCGCCACCACGACCTTGTTGCCGATTTATATGCAGGATGTGCTGCAGATGACTGCGTTCGCAACGGGCTTGCTTCTGATGCCGGGGTGTATCCTGAACGGGATCATGATGCCGGTGTCGGGCAAGCTGTTCGATACCTTCGGCCCGAGACTCGTCATGATGCCCGGGCTGATCCTGATCGCCATGTCGTTGTGGCTGTTGACCGGCATCGACAGCGATACGTCGCAAGGGTTTCTATTGTTCAGCCATATTCTTTTGTTCCTGGGCATCTCGTTCGTCGTCATGCCGGCGCAAACGGCGGGTTTGAACCCGCTGCCGCCGCATCTTGTCCCTCATGGCACCGCCATCTACAATACGCTCCAGCAAGTGGCAGGAGGGATCGGCATTGCCTGGTTCGTCGGCACCATGTCGTCCGGAGCCGCTCGTTATTTGCGCCAATCGCCCAATCCCGCCGCGGTGTACGAGCAGGCGCAGAGCACGGTCGCCGGACTGCAGGAGGTTTTCCGAATTGAATTTGCGCTTGCCATCCTCCTTTTGGTGCCGGGATGGTTGATCGGGAGGAGGGCCAGCCGGCAATAAAGCATCGCATGGTCTGCTGCCGTGCTTGCTGCAGCGGCAATGCATAAAGGCCATCCCTGATGGAATGGCCTTGTCATTGCCAAGCGAGCTGTGATCCCTATTCTTCCTTAGAGGCTTCACTATAGGCTTTGAAGTTGTTCATAAACGCCTGCCAGCCGGCTTGCTGCATCTCCACGGAATTGGTCGATTCCGCTTCGAACGCTTCGACGATTTTGGTTTCGTTGCCTTGGGGAATAAAGTCGATTCTCACTTTTCTTCCATCGCCGAGCGTGTAAGCGATCAATTCGTGCGTTTTCACATCATCGTACACGCCGCCAAAATCGAAACCGAAGCTGCCGTCCTTCGCTTCCATTCGGGTCAGGAAAGTGCCGCCGGTTCGCAAATCGTTTTCGGCCCGCGGCGCGTGCCAATCGTCGGAGGCGAAGCTCCACTGAGTAATATGCTGCGGCTCCGTCCAATACTTCCATACTTCGGCGACCGGCGCGTTGACGACGGTTTCGACGGTAATGGTTACGTTGTTGCCCGTTTCCATTGTCATGTCCCTCCTCATGTGATACGACTCGCAATCTATTATAGCAAATCCCGCCGGTTCTCGCGATTTCCGTCCTGCTCGTCCCGCTGTACAGCCTTGTCATCGCCTGTTTCGCGCGCACACGTTCCGTTATTCGTTTTTCTTGGCGGGCTGGAGTTGACGCTTGTGTCAATACTCCCCTTTAATCACGAAGAACGTGCCCCGAATCGTTCCGGCCAGCTTGGACTTCTGTCTGGCGAACTTGAACTTCTTCTCCTCCAGTTCCTTCGGCACCTCCATCCCTTCGGACAGCTTGAATCCGACGGCCCGTTTCTTCGGATCGTCAATCGTATACAAGACGTTGACCCCGAGCCCATCCTCATAGAAGACGAAGGTCCAGAGAATATTCTCCACTTGCAACTGCGACGTTTCCAACGGCTTGGCCGCAAATACAAGACCTCGTTCTTCTTTCAGGATCCGGTTCACATAATCGAGCGTCTCCTGGCTTTCGCTGGCGGGGACGACCGTAAATTCATGCTTGTACTTGTTCATGAAATAACGGGCCTCATTGGCGCGCAAGCCCGCCAGCGCTTCCGCGACAGGCGAAGACTCCAGCCCTACCGTGGACACCTCTTTAAAATCAACGACATACGCCATGTTCCATCTCTCCTTCAATGAATCGTGTCTTTACCCCATAGTATACCAAAACGAGGCAAGAAAAACTTTTGCGCCTTGCCTGGCCTCTTAACCGGCACGCTATCATACACGCCAACCCGCGTCTCGTCAAGAGATCATGCGCGAATGTGCGATAGAGCGGGAGGCCCCCTTTACGTTTCAAAGATACGAAGGAAGAGCCGCGTTGAAGGAGCAGGGTCGCTTTTTCCAAATCGTCCGGGTTCCTGTACAATTTTGTCCAGATTCACGGAAAGGAGCCGCCTCATGCACAGACTGGATAAAGTCAAGTTTACGCTCTTCTATGGCAAAATGCCGGAAACAGCCTGTTACGGGTACATGGAGTCGGATCGGGAGGGCGGCATGGTTGCGCTCTACAATCAATACGGCGAGGAAATCGACCTGTACGGGGGACATGAATTTGTCCGCGTACGGTCGCTTGGCAAATTCGATGACGAGGATCGCGACAATTTTTACTCCTTGCTGGAAAGCGATGGGGTGGGGTAAATTCGGCAATGAAAGCATGTGACGCAATGATCGGAACAAAAATGGGGGATGGCGCAGTATATTTGAGATGGTGAGGGGAGTGATGACGACAGCGGAGGGCGGCACTATTTTTTCGGCCAAAATAGAAATAAAATAAATAAGCATTCGGAGCGCACGACCGAATCCGCCACAGGAGCTGAAGTACCATGAATTTGCGTCAACATCTGCAGGCTGTACGATCCGTGCTTGTCGCGGACGAAACGCTGCTTCGCCTGCTGCACTACAAGCCGGCAGACGCCGGCGACGATCCGCTGGACAGCGGAAAGCCCGATATTCTGGCCATGGCGCCGGAAGGAAGAGATACGATTATCACGGATGTAATCCGCAACGTCCGTGATATTGACGATCTGACGACGGAGGAAAAATGCAGGCTCGTTTATTATCCGCGGCTGCGAAAGGAAACGTCGAACCATCTGATCGCCGATCAGGACATCGCTATCGACGTTTACTGCCATTATTCGTTCGAAGAAACGGATGGAAGAAGCGCCTGGGTGGCCGATCGCGCGAACGCGCTGCTGTTCGGCAAGCATCTGGCTTCGGTAGGTCGAACGTTTCTTCGTTCGGGCAACTCGATTGCGGCGCCGAGCGGTTATGCCGGGTATCGGCTGATCTACACGTTCGGAAGTGAAAATTATTGATGCTTCCCGATGACGAACAAGCGATCAAGCTGCGTTTGCTCGCCGACATCCCGATCGCTATCGCGGATGCCGGTTTTTTGCGTGCGCCGAAGCTGCGGTTGATCGCCGAAATATGCGAAACTCACTACAATCGGCTCGTCGCCGCATTGCTGTTTGATGCGAGCCAACTGGAAGACGTCGAGGCGGATGGCATAAGCCCGTTCGACTTGTTCTGCGCTTATTGCCGTTGCAACGAACCGTTCCGCTCGCTCGTGCTGGAAGGATTGGCGCTTTTTTTTCAAACGAAGGCAGCCATGGCGGGGGCGGAGGAAATGAACCGCTTTGTGCTTGGCGATCCTGCCGCAGGCGCTTCCGGTGCAAGCGGACACATCCATGCCGGCAACTTCGATCGCATGCAAACGGTTCTCAAGCTGGCTCACCATATGAAGCTTCCGCAAGGGCCGGAGTTTCGTCCGGCCAATTCGCGCGCCAAGGAAATGATCGATCGGATCGTCAAGTCGCGCCGCAGCAAACCGACGGGCAAACAAGAGATGAACCTGCACAGCATCGTCTCCGGCATGGCTTGGCGCTCGCCGGATCTGTCGATCGCCGCCATTTTCGACTTGACGATTTATCAGCTGTATGACGGATTCTTCCGGCTCGATCACATCGACAACTACCAGTTCACGATGTCCGGCCTATACGCCGGCACTGTGGACGGGAGCCAACTCAATTTCGCCAGTATTCACTGGACGACCCTCATTCCATAATCAATTAGGAGATGATTGTTCATGACAACGCCACAACAGTACGCTGTCCGCGAGGTTGCGCTCGCTACCTTTTACGATATCCAAACGGGCAAAGCCCGCGTTCAGCTGCAAAATTTGAAAACATCCGGGCTCGAGAACAGCGCGGAGACCGTCTACGCCCGCGGCGGCCGCGGCAATGCCAAAATCGTCGGCTTCTCGTCCAACCGAGAAGGCAAGGTGAAGCTGCAGGATGCGCTGATCACGAACGAGGCGCTCGCCATGCTCACTTCGAACAACGTCGCCATCGCTTCGGCGAATATTTACCAACGCGACGAGCTCGTCGTTTCTTCCGACGCGGCTGCGCTGAAGTTCACTCCGGCTGCAGCCGGCAGCCTGATCAGCGTATACAAGCTGAACCCGGACGGCACGCACGGGTCGGAGCTTGCCTATACGGCTTCGGCTGCAGCTTCGGGCAAATATACCGTTACCGGCAAAACGCTCGGCTTCTTCGCCGACGAAATCGCCGACGGCGCCAAAGTGGTTGCCTATTACAAAACGGAAACGGATGAAGATGCCAGCACGATCACCGTTTCGTCGGACAAGTTTGCCGGTTCGTTCAAGGTCGTGCTCGACTGCCTCGTTCGCGACGCTTATACGAAGCAGGATTACGCTGCGCAAATCGTGATCAACAACGCCAAGCTGCTCGACTCCTTCAAGTTCAGCATGGCCTCCACGGGCGATCCGACGATGCTCGATCTCGAACTCGATATCCTGAAACCGATCAACGGCAACGATATGTGGACGATGACCGTCTACGACGAAACGCTGCTAGCGTAAGCCATCCCGTTGCGGGAGCGGAAGTTGTCTTCCGCTCCGGCTTTCATGATACGAAAAAAAAGGAGAAACGATCCCCGTGCCACGCGCCAAACGATTGACACCCGACGAATTGACCCGGCAGAACGAAGCGCTCGATCAACGCCGCAAAGTGCTGCTGCTCGGCAAATATGAGGAATATATCGATATGCGCTTCCGCAAGCGCAAGATCCAGCGGTTAATGCAAGCGTTCTTGCTCCTGCTTGCCGACCCGCAATGGACAAACTCCTCCGACCGCGAAACGACGAGCGAATCCTTCTACCTGCTCTATGCGCTCATCGTCAAGCATTTCACATCGATTGAGCTGCCGCCAATCGACAACCTGGAGCAACTGATCTCCGTTTCGAATGCGCTGTATGACACCGGCGTGCTTAATGAATTGTTCGGCAATGGGGAACAAGCCTTCGATAGACAGGAATTGCTGAAGCTGTCGGCCGAACTGGTCGCAGGAATGCAAGCGCTTGTCGAAACAATTGGCAACCAATCCGCGGACGTGCCGCATCAAGGAGGGCAAGCCGAATGAACATTTACCGTTTATCGGACAAGGAGCTGCAGAATTTGCTTGTTTTTCTGGGGCGCATCGAGCTGAAGGGGCACGAGGTGCCCGCATTTAACGAAATTATCGCGGCATTATCGCAAGCGCAGGCCGCCCCGGATGCTGCTGCGGGTCAGGATCTGCCGGCTTGACGAACTATTTTGTTCCAAACGGCGGCGTTTCCATCTTGCAGACGCCGCGGTTTGGACCAAAATGAGAAAGCCGCGTTGCGCGCATATAAGGGAGGAAGTCAAAGTGGCAAACGAACCATTAAAGCTGCTTGTCGAGACGGCCATTGATACGAGTCCGCGGGCGATCGCCAACTTGAATGAGCAAATCAAACAATTGTCCGGCAAGCTTGCCGGATTGCAACTTACCGTTCAACTTGACGCGGGAGGGGGCGGAGGCGGGGGCAAAAAAGACAGCGGATGGTTTCAGGATCTGACAAAATCGCTTCAGGAAGTTGTGAAGAAAAACTGGAGCGAACTGGAGAAGGCAACAACCGGGCTGGCTGTCGAGAGCGTGAAAAAAAGATTCGAGCCTCCGAAGCCTGAAGTCGATGCCAATGCAACCAAGCAAATCGGCGAACAAGCGGAGAACGCGGGGAAACTGGCGCAAAATCTGGGTAAAGCCGGCACTGCCAGTTCGCTGCTAAAGATCGGCATGTCCGGACTGGCCGCTACGGGGGTTGGAGCCGCATTCGCGGTTGTCAACTTCGGCGTCGAACAATTGATCGGCCATTTCGCCAAATTGCGCGAAGCGGAAGCAAAGGAAGCTGCCGCGATCAAATCGTATACGAACAACGGCGCTCAGCTCCAAACGCTCGTCAACCGGTATGCCGAACTTTCCGCATCGGGCATGCTAGCTTCCGAGCAGCAGAAGCAACTGCTTGAGGTACAGAACCAGTTTATCAAGCTGATGCCATCCGTCACGAGCTATATAGACGCGCAAGGCAATGCCCGGCTCAAAACGGTCGACAGTATTAAACTGGAGCTGGAGCATTTGAAGCAGCTTCGCGATTTTCAAGATCGCGAGACGCTGGATAAAGCATACATAGCCCGCGACAAACTGTATAAAACCATCACCGGCAATGAAGGAAAAACAAAAGAGCTTGAAGACGACGTCAAACAAGCCAAAAAGAATGATGTTTTCTTTGTAAACGGCAGAGCCTTCCCTTTATCCGAATTGCAAAAGAACCAATATGTCCGCGATGCCGAAAAGAAATTGGAAACGAATCAACATGAGATCGCCCAAGGGTACGAAGAGGTCAATAAGGCAATTATCGCGAATTCGGAAGCGTACATCAGACATAGCGGTATCGTTGGCGAGCTGACGGAGGCGGATAAGCGATACATCCAGGAGCAGGTGCAGCTGCAAGCCAGCGTCCTGAAAACGGCGTCGGATCAGCAGGAGTTTAACAAGAGGTTCTCCTACGTATCGGACAACATCGATAAAGTCAGCGCAAGGCTCATAACGCTTCGCAACCAGCTCGGCGATGTCGGGTCCGCATTCTCATCCGAGCAATTGCTTCAGCTTGCGCCGAATCAGATTGCAGTGCTTCAGCAGCTCAATGCGACGATCGGCGACAATCGCAATGCCTGGAAAAGCCAGGGCGAAACGCTGCTGAACGCAGGCTTCACCGCGCAGCAGTCGATTGCGATCATCAAAGCGGGCCTTGGTCCGCTCAAGGAGCAGACCGATCTGCTCGTTCGATGGAAAAGCGGCATGGATCAGCTCGGCAACGCCTATCAGGTGCTGAACAAGGGAGAATCGTTGTCGAGCGAAACGTTGATTCAATTGATCCAAACCTATCCGGAAATCGCCAAATACATCAACGAAACGAACGATCTTACGCTGCAAAAAGGCGTGATTGTGCAGCAGGTTGCCGAAGCGCAGCGGGAACAGGCGCTGCTTGAGGTCGACAATGAACTGAAGAGCAGCACCGCACTTTGGCAGTCGCTGGAAAACAAACGGAAACTTTACGAAGCCTACTTCAACACGATCGGCTATATGCTGCCGGACGGCACTGGAATGGGCAGCGACATTTTTTCGGAATCGGATCAGAAGGCGTTGGACGAGCAGGCACAGCGAATGGCGGAGTTGAAGGTGCAGCGGGAAGCGTTGAACAAACCGCTGCCGAAGCCGACGCTCGATTCGCCGGGCGGCTCGAACCGGTCGGTTTCGGCTCCGGTCGATCCGTATGTGATCGACGAGTACGCCCGCGCCATGCGCGACCTGGATACGCAGCTGAAGGAATCGGAGTCGCTGCTTGCGAAGTACGACAAAACCTCGCAGGACTATCGGGATCAGCAGCAGAAGACGATCGATATTCAGCGGCAAAAACAGGAGTTGGCCCATAACGAGGCGGATCGGCTTCGCGGCGAAATTGCCGGCATTCGGCAGCGGCTCGACATCGAACAATTGGACCAGGAGCAGCGCAACAAACTGTTGCAGCAGCTTGAGCAGAACGAAACCAAACTGGCCGAGCTTTCCCGCGCCTGGTGGGATTACGAGAGCGCTGCGGTCAGCGCCAATGAGCAGATTCAGGAAAGCAGCTTTGCCTTCTCGAAGCATTGGATCGAAGAACAGAAGAAGCTGAAGCTGCTTTCGCTGGATGAAGAGCTGGCGGCCTGGAAACGGGTTCAGGAGCGGTATGAAGCGGGCTCTGACGAACGAACCGAAGCGGAGAAGGAGATCGCCCGCGTTCAGGGAGAGATGGCCAAGGCGGCGGAAGAATCGAACAAGCGGATCGCCGCATCCCACGGCCGATGGGTCGACGAAACGAAGAACGGCCTGGAGTCGGTCAAGAAGCAATACAAGGAACTGTACGAGCAATTGACCGATCTGGAGAAGAAGCGTCACGAAGAACGAATGAACCAGCTCGATCGGGAGATGGAACGCTTCGAGCAATCGGTCAATCAAGAGCTGGAAGCCATGGACAGGCAGGATGACGCCCAAAATTACGGAGATGAGCGCACCGCCAAGCTCAAGGAACGGGAAACGCTCATCGGACGAATCGCGCTTCTGTCGTTGAACGACGGGATCGGGGCCAAGGCGGAGAAGCGGGAGCTTCAGCAACAGCTGGATCAAATGAACGACGATATCGCCAAATTCGAGCGTCAGCGCAGCCGCGACGTGGTCAAGCTCAATTTGCAGGACCGCTTGGCCGCCAAGGAGAAGGAAGTCAACGACGCCAAATCCGCCGAGGATGAGAAGCACAAAGCGATCCAGGACAAGCTGGACGCCACGCTGAACGACGAAAAAATATGGACGAAACTTAGTGAAGATGTGTTCGCCGGACATACGCAAAATGTAACGGCGATCTTTGATAGTTTGAGCGGGAGCATTAAATCCGTCATTGCCGAGATCGGCAGCAGCATCAAGAAGGAAATGACCGATCCGCTTGCGGACAGCGGCACGAAGCTGTTAAACCAATTGGGTCAAACGGCGAGCGGCTTCACGGCCAACGAGCAGACCGCGCGAGGGACAGCCGTAGCGGCTGCGAATCAGGCGCAGAGCGGTGTCGGGTTCGGCGGCGGCGCCACGGGAGACGACTATCAGAAGCTGCTTCAGGACAATCCGGAGCAGCGAATACGATTGATCATGCAGAACATGGGCTTCCAGGAGGACTGGCAGGCCAAGCTGTATTTGGCATCGTACGACGATGAATACGCAAGATCACAAATCGCTTACGCCAAAAAGAAGTATGACGAATACACGAAAGCGGGCAATACGGCCAGTGCGGAAGCGGCGCACCGCTATGCGCAGCAAATCCGCGACCGGAACGCGAATGTCGGCAGCGATCCTGCCTATATGGATACAGGAGGGTACACCGGCGATTTTGAAGGCGGCAAATGGGCGGTTCTCCATAAGAAAGAATACGTGCTCAGCGCCGATAACTTCCGCAATATTCTCGCAGCCGTCAATCTTTCCGGTTCGCTGGTGGATCGCCTGAAACCGTTCGCTCCTCAGATCGGCGCTGTTGCCGGCGGCAAACAAGCCGGCGAAACCAAGATCCTGAACGTAGACAAGCTTATCCACGTCGAGAAAATGGACAAGCATACGAATCTGGATGTTCTGATGGACCAGATTGATCGCAGATTGAAGCTTAACTTCGGGTTCGGCTTGGGTTAAACAAAAGAACGGAGCCCGCCATCCGGCGAAGCTCCGTTCCCGTCAAGTATATGTCGATGTGCTAAAACCGAAACGTGTCGTCCGTGATCGGCGCCACCTTGGCCACCGCGTAGGTCGAACCCTTCTGGGAAAAGAAATCGTACGTCGACCCTTCGTTCCGGATGCCGTTCATGACGATCGGATTCACTTCCTCGTCGGGGAACATGACTTCGAAGCCGATGTTCATCAGCGCTTTGTTGGCGTTGTAGCGGACATAGTTTTTGACGTCGGGGCTTAATCCCGTCTCCGCGTACAGATCGTTCGTGTAGCTCATCTCGTTATGGTACAGGTCGAGCAGAAACTCGTAGCCCCACACCGTCAGCTGTTCTCTCTGCTCCGCCGTAAACTGCTTGAACCGCTGCTGGGCAAAATAGCCGATCGCCACGCCGTGAATCGATTCGTCGCGCAGGATGAGCGAAATCACTTCCGCGCTGTTCCGCAGCGTGCCTTGTCCGCCGAGGTACAGCGGGAAGAAGAAGCCGGAGTAGAACAGGAACGATTCCAGCATGACCGAGGCGAACATCGCTTTCCACAGGGAAACTTCGTCCCCCTCTTCGATCGCCTGATACACGTCGCTGATTCGTTTCGCTTTATACTGCAGGTACTCGTTGCGTTTGACCCAGTCGAAAATCTGGTCGATTTCGCTGTTCGTACACAAGGTCGTGAAAATATACGAATACGACTTGGCGTGAATCGCCTCGAAAGAAGCGAACACCGTATAAAGCGCCTTCTCCTGCAAATTCGGCTCGTAACGGGCAATTTCGTTCATGCCGATATTCGTCTGAATGGTATCGAGCAGCGTCAGCCCGCCGAGCACCTTCTTGTATGTATCCTGGTGGACGAAATCCTGCCACTGCTTGATGTCCTTGCTGACGGCGATTTCTTCCGGAAACCAGATCTGCTTCCACTGCTGATCCCAGAACACCTTGGTCAACTCGTGCTGATTGCGGTTCCAGTTGACCGCTTCAAACGCTTTTATACCGAGCATGAAACACACTCCTCAATCGTCTGCAGGCGCTGCCGCACATAATACACCGTCTTGATGCCTTTCATCCAGGCGTAAATATACAGGCGGGCCAGCTGCTCCGTCGTCCATTGGTCGGTGACATACAGCGTCATCGAGATCCCCTGGTCGATATGCCGCTGTGCCGCGGCGTACAGATCGATCATGCGGTATTGATCGATCTCGTAAGCTTCCTTGTACAAGGCCATATTGTCGTTGCTCAGGAATGGCATCGGATAGATCGTCCGGCTGTCGGCGTAATCGCGAATTTCCACTTTCTCCGTGCAGGGCGAAACCGAAGCCGTACTGTTGCGGATGTACGAGATGCTTCCGGTCGGCGCAATCGCCAGGCGATACGCGTTGAACAACCCGTGCTCCATGACCTGCTCCTTCAGCTCGGCCCACATCTCCGGCGTGATGGACGGTACGTTCCCGAGCGCTGTCCGTACAGCCTGCGGCAAGTCCGCAGCTGCTTTGTTCACGTACGAGTCAAAATAAACGCCCGTCGCATAATCGCTTTCCGCGAAGCCGTGGAACGTTTCCCCTCTCTCCCGCGCAATCCGCATGGACGCCAAGAGCGAATAATAATTGACCGCCTCCATGAACGCGTCGATAAAGGCAACCGACTCCTCCGAGCCGTACAGAATGCCTTGGGAAACGAGGTGTCCGTGAAGGTTCATCAGGCCGAGGCCGACGGAATGCATGCAGCGGTTCGCTTTCGTAACCGACGGCACGTTGCGGATATCGGTCATCAGCGAAACGTTCGTCAGCAGCCGCATCGCCGTATCGACCAGCTGCTCGAAATCGTTTACCCGCACGGCGTTGTGAATATCGATCGAACCCAGGTTGCAGGACACGTCCAGCCCGTATTCGTTTTCCGTCCCGAAGTCGTTGATGATGCTCGTTTCCTGCACTTGCAAAATTTCCGTACACAGGTTGGACATCTTCACCCGGCCCAAATTGCGCAGCGGATGCTTCGCGTTCACGTGATCGTCGAACACCTCGAACGGATAGCCCGATTCGAACTGGGCTTTCTTCACTTCCGTATACAATTTCCGCGCGTTGATCCGTTTGATTTTGCGAATATTCGGGTTGTCGAGCAGCTCGTAATACATGTCGCTGATACTGATTTCGGACATCCGCTTGCCGTATTCGTTGTAAATGTCGTACGGGCTGAACAGCACCATATCCTTGTCCCGCTTCATCAGCTCGAAGAAAATGTGCGGCACGATGATGCCGGTGGACAAGGTGGAGAGTCTGATTTTATCGTCAGCATTCGGCTTCTTGGCCGAAATGAAGTTTTCGATGTCGGCATGGAAAATGTTCAAATAAATAACGCCGGAGCCGTTGCGTTGACCCAATTGGTTCGAGTAGGAAAAAGAGTTCTCCAGCAGCTTTGCGACCGGCATCACGCCGCTGGCGCGATTGAGAATGCCTTTGATCGGGTCGCCGAGCGGTCTGAGATCGGTGACGTTGACCCCGACGCCGCCGCCCAGGCGGGACAGCTCCAAACAATAGCCGATATTCTCGGCAATGCTGCTCATCGAATCGTCCATCGTCAGCTTGAAGCAGCTGACAAGCTCTCCGCGGGCTTTTTTGCCGCTGTTCAGGGCGGTTGGCGTCGCCGGCTGGTAAGCCGACATCATCGCTTCCACCGCGCTCTCCGCCAGCCGTTCGTCCCCTTGCGCCAAATACAACGCCGTAATGACGATGCGGTCCTCGTATTTCTCGAGAATTTCTTCGCCGTTCCGGCTTTTCATCGCATAGCTTTCATAAAATTTGCTTGCGCTCATGAAGGAAGGGAAGCGGAATTTATAGGCATACGCCTTTTCGTAGAGCCTTTCAATGAACGAAATCTCGTACTTCTCCAGGAAGGCGGACTCATAGTAGCCTTCGTCTACCAGATAACGAATCTTCTCTTGCGTATCGATGAAATAACGCAGCTTGGCGTTGATGTGCTCCAGAAAATAACGCCGCGTCGCTTCCTTATCCTTGGCCAGATCCAGCTTTCCCGTACGGCTGTACTGGTTCAGCACTTCGTTGTTCAGCTTCAAATACGACTTCACCCGACTAGCTCCTTTCGGAAACATTGCTCGTAATAGCTCCGGATCGCTTCGTAATCATCGGCGAAGCCCCTCATATCGATTTTGCGCACGAGCGGAATTTGCCATTGCCGCGCGATGGCGTCTCCAGCCGCCCCGAACAGCCGGTGGCCGAAATTGCTGTTGCCGCTCACGATCACGCCCCGGCAATACGTGCCGCTGCCCGCCATAAATGCCTTCACGCGAGGCGGAATTTCGCCCAAATTGTCCGTATAGGTAAACAACAGGAACGGTTCCCCGATCGTGCGGCCTTCTTCGATTTCGACTGCCGGAAGCTGCAGCCGCGAAATGATAAATCGAACATTGCCGGTTCGACTCGCGTAAGCGATCATACGGTTAGCTGCTCCACTCGCTTCATCATCTCGTTCGGATCGTGGATGAACTCGCCGTCCGCTTCCATGACCGGCAAGCTGAGCATGCCAACCTCGATCAGCCTTTCGCGGGCTGCCTCGTCGTGATCGATATTGATAATTTCAATCGCCAGATCGGTTCGCGCGATCTCGGATTTGATCCACATGCACTTGGGGCATACCGTTTTTGTATACAGTTTCATAATGATTCTCCTCATGTGTTAGTCTTGGGCATACGAAAAAACGCCCTCATCCCAAGGGCGCTGCTGCAAAACGACATGCACCATCCGACCCCGGCAGGCAACTGTTTCTTAACCAAGAAACGCTGCTGCAAAACGGGCTCCGTACGATATCGTTTCATTTCCCAGTCCCCGGAGAAATGGTTCGTCGCTTCGCTTAGGCAGGTCTCCTGGCTTCGCTTCCTCCTCGCGTTCCCTTCCCATGCATCGGCACAGTGGATGTGAACGTTCGTCAGCGATACAGTTGCGGGGACAGCGCTAGATTATCACTAGCTTCCCTATTAAACTGCCGTGCAGTACCTTGCGAAACGAATTGTGAAGTTATTGAAAATTATAGCACACGTCCAAATCGATCACAAGATGTAGTATGCCTATGAAAAATTTTCACGATATATTGATTCGAAAGGCTCTTTTTTTCAGAAAGAACGTTCAAACGGGTTTATTCTATCACGATTCCGATCCAGGTTCCATGCGTCTATTGGCGGAAAATGTGTCGCCGCGATGAACACAATCACGGCTTTCAATGATACGATAAGCAAGAGAATTCGAGGGGCCAACGACGGGAGGTTGTTGACTGTGACTGCCGCTAGTTCCGCATTTCTGGAGTTTCATACGGCCGCCGACGTGACGGTGAAGGCCGGACAACGTCTCGGCGTTCGCCGGCTCAAGGACTACGAGTTGGTCTATTTTCCGAAGAGCACCGATACGGAGTATACGCTGGAGGAAGAGACGCATTCCCTGCAGCAGCCTTGCGTGCTGCTCACCCGCCCCTTCGAGCCGCATGCTTACCGCTTCGACCCGCTGCAGCCGACTCGTCATCTTTTCCTTCATTTCGACTTTGCCGAATGGCTGTTCGAACGACGATACCCCGCGCTTGCTTCCGGCACCCCGCTCGTCCGGCTGCAAGAGCATTCGCTCGTCCCGGTGCTGATGAAGCAGCTGCTGTTTTTGTGCCATAAGCGGCCGGCGCGCTGGCACTCCTTCGCCGAAACGATCGTGCTCACCGTGCTGGAAGAGATGGAAGCCGCTCTATCCGCCACTGGAAACGACGGCGCCGCGGTCCAGATGCCCGGACAGATCGCCGAGGCGCTGCAATACATCGAACGCCATGCGGACGGTCCGATCGACGTCGAAGCGCTCGCCCGAACGTCGGGCTGGTCGCACGAACATTTCAGCCGCACGTTTCAACGTCATGTCGGCCATTCGCCGAAAGCGTGGATCTCGAAGCGCCGCATCGATCTTGCCGCCCAGCACCTGCTGCAGCGCACGGACAGCGTCAAGCAGATCGCCCATCGCCTCGGGTTTGCCGACGAGTACTACTTTCACCGGCTGTTCCGGCGGGTCATGGGGATGACCGCGGCCATGTACCGGAGCAAGTTCACCGACATCCGCATGCGCGAGCTGGCTCCTCCTGGGGAGTGGGAGCTGTTTTACCCGCTCAATCATTACGTCGTGTTTCACGATCTGCCGCCCGAATGAAGATCAAATTCGTCCATCTTTTTTCCGATTGCGTACATTGTACCAGCTGGTTCGTTGCTGCACAATGGAGCTATATATGGCAAGCGATCGTGAAGGAGTGGGGATACGATGGAAGCATCAACACAGGACAAGGTAGAGCGTTACTCCGTTAGCATTGACGAATATGTTTCGTATCGCCGGGACGGGTTTCTAATCGCCAGAGGGCTGCTCTCTGCGGACGACACGAACCGCCTTCGGGCATGGACCGACGGGATTTATACCGGGGCCGACAAGAGCCTCGATCATTTGCATGCCGATCATTCGTGGCAGGGCGAGAAGAAGCCGGAGCGGCTCTCTTCCGCGCGGCTGCACCAGCCGCATTTCGAGAATGCGACGGCCGAGTGGGGGCTGCTGCACCCGCGGCTGCTCGACGTGCTGGAAGCGCTGATCGGCCCGGACGTGCTGGCGCTGCAGTCGATGATGTTCTTCAACCCGCCGGGCAAAGGCGGCCAAGGCTGGCACCAGGACTCGTTCTACATCCAGACCCAGCCCGATTCGCTGATCGGCGCCTGGATTGCGCTAGATCGGGCCGATGAAGAGAACGGCTGCCTCTGGGTGGCGCCGGGCTCGCATCATGAGCCGGTTTACCCGCCCCATTCGCGCGGCCATTTCGTCCATGCGACCGAAACGGTCATCGACGGGCTGTTTACGGTCGAGAATGCGAGCCATATGAACGACGAAATCAACAATTTGTCGCCGGTTGCGGCCAAATACGGACCTGCCGTCCCTGTCGTGCTTGAGCCCGGCGACGTGCTGTTCTTCCACTCGCATCTGCTGCACCGCTCGTATGCCAACCGCACCGCGGACCGGTACCGCCGCTCCTATGTTACCCATTACTGCAACGCTCGCTCCTGGGTGCCTTGGGGCGGCACGAACGAGCGGCAAGTGCTCGCGCGCGGCCGCACGCACCTGCCCTTCTCCTTGCCGAAATTCGGCACGCCGGTGATCCTCTCCCCGGCCAAAGAATCCGGCGAAGACGGCGGCGCCATGATGGTCGCCATGCCCCAAGGCGATATGGGCAAGATGGAGATGTAACGCGCAACGCCCCGCTCATGCTGACATGACGGGGCGTGGTTTTGTTCTTGATTCAATTGGAGAATCTGCGTGCAAGATACCAGCCATCGATCAAGCCTTGTTTATACATTATCTCGATCGATAATACCAATTGGGCGAGTTCCTTCTCCTCATACTCCAAGCATAGTGATATACTATTGACATCACTTTGAAGGAGTTCAGCTTATGGCGACCAATAAACGGGTCTTTACCTTACGTCTCGAAGAGTCCAATTTTGATAAAATCAAATTCATTGCCGATAAAAATAAACGTTCCATCGCCATGCAAATCGAATATTTGATTGAGCAGCATATTGAAGAATTCGAGAAGACCCACGGAGTCATCCGAACCGATAACCGTTGAGCAACCCACTCCACTATGCAAGCGCATTTCGTGGCTGCCCGAATAACGACAACCCCTTCTTTCCCGGAGAACCTATTTTTCGAGCAAGCTAAACATCCCTGTCATATGCGGGGAATGATTCCTGAAACCAAACTTCTCGTAAAAAGCTTTCCCCTCCGATGCAAACAGTCCGACAAAGGCAACCCCACCACCAGAACAGCGCTTCTCGATATAAGCCAGCAAATAGTTCAGGATTTCTTTTCCGATTCCTAGACCTTGATAAGAAGGGAGTACAGCTACATCCTGGAAATAAAAATACATCCAATCGTCGCCGACAATACGTCCCATTCCTACCGGTTCATCATTAACGGTGACGACAACCCCATAAAGAGAGTTGTCCAGTGAGCCCTTCGACCTCCCTGTATCGATACTGCCCCATCCGACAGACTCCCATAGATATTGATGTTCCGCCACAGATGGAGTGCGTTCAAGGATCTTATAATTTACGGATGTCACGTTACCACCTGCTTACTTATAGAATGGACGGATCGCCGAAGTTACAGCCTGCCTCAGTGATGAGCTTCTATACCGGGCGTGCCTCGGCAGCTCAAACGGATCGCAGGCACGCAACCTCGGCGGAACAACAAGGGACTGGCGTAATAAGCCATCTTTAGAGGCTGTCGATTAACTGTGGATCGATTGGCGAGAACGGATGGATGCAGAGAGCAGAGATTATAGATGATTTTTCGCATATAATTTCGAAAATGAGGCTAAAATCGCAAGTTATGTATGAAATTTCGCATATAATCGCTGGAATTGGCCGTATCACCCTTCGTTATATATGATTTTTCGCATATAATCTGTAAGACTCTTCACCGACAACGATCCTTCTTGATCCTTTTTTGCGAATTGACATATACTCAACTCCAAATCTGATGGAGATACTTAATTTACAATATATTGTATCTATAACGCAAAATCGAGGGTAGTAATTGATTATAACGATACTGCCGTAAACAGTACGTAGAAATCCGATAAACAAAAAAAGCCCGCAGTTTACACGGACTTGGTTCGGCCTATGTTCTTGTTTGATCATAGGCCTAATGATACTTAACTGTGAAGGAATCTTCTCAAAAAACTTATCTCTTTATCTTTATGTCAAATACAAATAGTGTTAAATGGAATCGAGAACCCGCATTCCATTGATCAGGAAGTATTTGATTACAATAACTCGTAGAGAAATAATTTCCTGTATGAGCAATCCCCATCTCTTTGACAGTTCTTCGTATTTTTCTTTATCCGAAGAGATTTCTAGAATCCATTTTAATAAAGGTAATCCCCACGCAAGAAAAGTAGTAATCACATAGGCTACAAAAACGGAATCTTTATCTCCTTCCCAATCAGACTCCTGTAAACCACGCAGATATCCTGCTATAACTACCTGTTCAAATTGTTCCAGATCGCTTACACGTATTTGATTTGGGCTTAAAATCGAATCGGGGATCAGATTTCCAATGTCTTCACCAGGAACCCCCCATCCTACACTGGACCAATCAATGATGATCGTTTGTTCCTGTCCGCTTGGACCTGAGCGTGCAAAAAGGTTTGGTGGCCATATATCAAAATGACAAACCGTTTTGGACATTCCATCTAAGAGTCTCAATAGTTTTTCGCGATTTTTCCAAATTAATCGCGCCGAGTCTTTAATTTGTGTCGGTACCGTCTCAAGAACCAAATCCACCTTCCAGACGTTTTCATCAAAAATAATGGGCATTCCATCGGTATTTTCCAATACTTTTGATCTTAACCATTCTTGAGTAAACCATGGTTCTGAATGATTCCTTTTTTCTTTAATCATTCTTCCTTGGAAGGAACCATGATAGTGGCCAATCCGGACCTGCAATATCGCTCAGATCCTCCAGCCATATCCAAATAGTGTCGCTATCTTTTTCTACAGCATCAAAACATTTCGGAACAACCAAATCAAAATGATTATTAAAAAAGCTGTCTATTATAGTATTAGAAGTATAGAAAAGGTATTCTCTTCTCCAGTAGTTCCAACTTGCAGGATTTTCAAATCCTGGGTTCATTACAGTATACTGATATCAATCACTGTACGAATTATCTTTAATATAGTTGGCACTAATTACACTATATGTAAGTTTGTAATAAGACCAGTCGGAAAGCGACAATTTGTCGTTACAAAGCATTTGGCGGACAATTGATTTCAAATGGAACGTAGAAATTTCGAAAGGTTGGGTTAAATCAGACATGAGAGTGGATTCCTCCTTTTTAATCGGAGGGAGCTGCATCAACAGGGGTAAGGGAGATAATCGATTCCTTTTATACCACGCATTAGACACGCATCCCTTGTAAAGGTCCAAATAAGCAGACTGATCCTGTAAATAAATTGACAGGAAATCAGTCTTGCGCATTGAAAGAACCATTACAGGGTTGTTGGCATATCTAGATACTCCTTTCAATTATCTCCTATCTATATTTTATTAAGGAAGGAACACTCAGTCAAATTTAATTGGAAATCGCGAGGCCTGTGAGGGAGAGCCTCACACCTCCACGACCGCTCCCTTCCGCTCCGGAACTGGCCGACAAAAGAACCTTCAACCCCACGGTTATCGTGGTTTTGAAGGTTCTTTTGTTCCTGTTCGAGACCGTCTCGCTGCTTATTTACTAATCTTAAAGTAGTCCATGTTCAGCCAATAGTTTGTGGCTGCCGCATTTTTGGTTCCCTTGTTGCGCAGCTCGATCGTATGTGGGCCGCTGGAGGCCCATGTTTTCTCAAATACCTTCACTTGATTCAGCGCCGTGGCATTGTAGCCGTCAATCGTCGTCTCATACGCCCCGTCGACGTACACATCAAACTGACCCGCGCCCGCTCCTTTTTGCACATAAGCCTGAACCGATTTGCCGTTGAAGGCGTAGCGCACATAATTGCCCGCGGTGCTGCTGTAGGAGATCGTCTTGCCGTACGACTCGTTCCGGGTGACATGCGACCAGGCGCCGCTGCCGCCGCCGGCATGCCCGTAAGTCAAGGTGGTCAGTTGGGCATCGTCCGTAAACTGCCGCAGCTCCACATTGGAGAACTGCCCCTGTCCGACCTGATTGATGGCGGATACGCTCATCCCCATGTACACGGTAGAGGTCACGTTGACCGTCTGGTTCGCCCCGGCCTGCGTCCACGCCACTCCGTCGCTTGAGACATAGCCGGCAAACGTATTGCCCGTGCGGGTCAGCTTCAGCCAATAAGGAGCGACTATACCGGTAAGGACATTTGTAGGTTTCGGCAAAACATCCCCGTCTTCCGTCCGAGTATTGAAGGTGGCGTCCGACAAGAAGCTGTTCGTGAACACAATAGCGTTTTTGGACTGCGGATACAAGCTTTCCCGCATGAGCAACGCTGCCCTGCCGCCAATGCCGGTGCCCCCGAGCGATTCCACCTTGGCTACGATTTCTCCGTCGCCTGTAAGTGTCTTGGCCACATAAGCATGGGCATCGAACCCTTGATACCGGACCCCCAGCTCCACGCGAGAGGAGTCGATCGCATACGTGCCGCCGCTCTCGGCATACACGTTCGGATAGATCGTATCCCATTGCTCTACATTGGCGGTCAGCCAGCCGTCGCCGATGGTTCCGACTACATCCGCAGTCGGTAGAGGAGGAGCTCCCGTCGCTGCCGGGGAGGTGAAGCCGTTCAACTTGATGCTGTCAAAGGTGAGGGCGAAGCCGCTGCTGCTTGCATGCTTGCCCGTCACCTGAAGCTTGACGATGTAGTCGCCTGGTGCGCTAAAGTTGTAGCTGCCTACCGAATCGACCCGCGTCTGCCAGGCGGTACCGTACAGATCGATTTCGCTGCCCACATTCGTTCCGTTGACCGACAGCTGATATTTGCCCCGATCCGCTCCCGTGATCCCCGTGACCTGGAGCGCATACGTGCCCGCAGTCGGCACGTGGATGGTGTAGCTCACATGATCGCCGGCGCTGTTCGAGTTGGAGCGGATGTACATGCCGTTTGACGCTCGCGTGTCAAAGACGGTCGTGTTGTTCTCGCTCGTATCTGCAGTGACATCCTCCGCCTCGAAGGTTGCGAGACCGTCCAGCTTGAATTTGTCGTAGGACAGGATGTAGCCCGTGCTGCTCGCGCTTTTGCCCGTTACCTTAAATGTAAACGTATAGGTTCCCTTGGTGCCGAAGGTGTAATTGCCGAGGTTGGTCTCCACGGCCGCAGACGTCGCACTGTAGAGATCCGCCGTCCCGACGTTCGTCCCGTTGATGGACAGTTGGTACTGGCCACGGTTCGAACCGGTCAGTCCCGTCACTTTCACGGGATAGGTTCCCGGCGTGTTGACATAGACTTTGTAGGACACGTAGTCGTCGACCTCATCCAGATCGGCTCGCTTGAGCTGGCCGCCGCTCGCCGCTCCCGTATCGACGACTGCGACCGTATCCGAGCTTCCCTTCAGCTCCAGGTGCTCCGCTTCGATCACGCCCGCATGATCCGGCTCATGGGCGAGACGCTGCTGCAAGGCGTAGTAGGCTTCCTTCGGATACAGGCCGTAATCAAACAGGAGCGGTTTGGAATTCGCGCCCAGCCAGCTTCTGCCATCGGTCACGCCCCAAATGAGCAGCCCTTTCGATTGGGGGTGATCCAAAAACAGATCCAGCAAGTTCTTGTAGGCGGCCGCCTGATCCGCTTCATTCTTGACAGCCGTTGCCGAGTCGATCGGGATGTCCAGCTCCGTCCCCTTCATCTCGAGCCCGAGCGCGCCGAATCGATCCATGTTTTCGCCAATGCTTTGCACGCTGGCTCCCTTGACGTGCAGTTGGAACCCGATCCCGTCGAGCGGTACGCCCCGGGACAGGAAGTCTGCGGCCATATTGTACATTTTGTCCGACTTCGGGCCCATCTTCTCCGTGTTGAAGTCGTTGTAATACAGCTTGAGATCGGTCTCGCCATTTGCGGCCCGCGCAGCGGACGCCTCGCGGAAGGCGGTCTCCACATAGACATCCCCCAGCTTTTGCCACCAGAAATTATCCCTGTACATCGCGGTCCCGGAATCCGAGATCGCTTCATTCACGACGTTGTATGCGCTGTAATCGCCGTTATAGTGCGTCATGAACGCATTGATGAAATCCTTCATTCTCGTGTTGACGTCCGTCGGGGAATACGTGTTCAGCCAGCCGGGGACCGCAGAGGTCCAGACAAGATGATACTGATGCATCTTCTTCCCGATGGACTGCGCATAATCGCGGTATTGGTCGGGCTTCGTCCAGTTGTAAGTGCCGTCTTCGTTCGCTATGCTGTCCATCGTGTTCTGCAGCGCGACCATCGTCGTGTCCAACTCGACGATGTCCCTGATATAATCAGACGGCTCCGGGTCATCGTTGATCACGAACTGTGTGGGCATAAAGCCAAAGTCAAAATCCGGATAATTGGCCTCCACCAACGCCTCCAGCCTGGTGCCGTTCGGGGCGGGCGGCGCTGCCGCATGGACCCCGCTAGACACCCACAGGGCAGCCCCTGTCAATCCCAGACACGCGGCAAACGCCAGTTTGCCGGACTTCCGTTTCTTTCTTGTCATCATCCTCATCTCCCGTCTCTACTTGAAAGATGTTGCTTCCGCTTACCAATAAGCGTTCGTGGGACCGCACCGATGAAGATCAATGCGGGCGTCCCGATCATACGCCTGATCTGAGGCGAGACAGGCCTGCGCGGGAGCGCAGAGAGGGGACGGAGTGACCACTCGGGTAAATGTCACTCCGTCTTGCATAAACTCTGCCAAGTGCGGGGTATTGAATAAGCGTCTAGTGTCAGGTTATTTGCTCTTGTCGTAATACTTTTGATACAGCTTCATCATTTCGTCGAGCCCCATCTTGTTCAACTGGCTGACATAGTCGTTCCACTCGGCATCGATTGTTCCTTTGGCAATCCATTCCGCTTGTTTTTTGTTGATCAGCCCGTAAATATCGGTTTTCAGCGTATTAATTCGCGTCAAATCCTCGATGCTGAAAAACGCAATCGGATAAATCTCTTTTTCCAGGAACGGTTTGTAGATGAGATAGCTGTTTTGACGTATTTGCTGCGCCGTTTGCATTTTCAATTTATTGAACGTTTCGCTCAGGACAGCCACCGGCGAAACAGAACCCGGCGCTTCGCTGTGCCGGAATTCGCCGTACGCCATTCCTTGGGGCGTTTCCATGTATTCGAAGGAACCGTCACCGTTTTCCTTCAGATTGATGCCGATCGGACCCATTCTCCATTCCAGGCCGATTTTATCCGTATACATCGCATCGATCCAGCGCATTGTAATCTCCGGATTTTTGTTGGCTTTCGTAATGGCGAACCCGGACCTGGAGAAACCGGGATACTGACGGCTCCACACTTGTTCGCCCGAAGGACCTTTGAGCGGCGGCACGGCCGCATAAGTGCCAAAATCTTTCTCCGCAATCATGTTGTTTTCGCTGACGCCGGAGAATACGCCGAGAATGCCTTCTCTTCCTTTCGAGAAAAACACTTTGTCGTCCTGGGTAAGCGATTCCTTGTCAATCAATCCTTCTTTGTGCAATTGCGCATACCACTTGACCGCTTCTTTATACTCCGGCTGCACGGCGGTAAAGACAAGCTTGCCATTTTTTACGACCAGATGATTCGTATTGTCCGTAAGTCCGAATGCGCCGAACATCGAATAAATGCCGTATGGCGCCATGCCGTAAATGAAGCTGTACGGGATTTCATCCTGTTTGCCATTGCCGTTCGGATCCTTGTCCTTAAAGGCCCTCAGCACCTGCACAAGCTCATCCGGCGTGGTCGGCATTTTCAGATTCAGCTTGGCAAGCCATTTGGTATTGATCATCAGTCCATCGTAAAACTTGAGAAACTCCTGTTCCTCCACGAGTGGCAGCGTATAAATGTGCCCATCCGACGCCGTTACCCCTTTTTTGTACTCGGGTCTGGCCTCCAGCACCTTCTTGACGTTCGGCGCATACTTGTCGATCAGTTGCTCAAGCGGTACGAGCATGCCTTGCGAGCCATAAGTGGCAATATCCACGTCCTCCAGCCCGCCGGCGAAGAAGTCGGGTAAATCGCCGCTGGCCAGGATCAAGTTTTTCTTCTCCTTAAAGGATGCCGCCGGAATTTGCTCCCACGCGATTTTGACATTCGTACGAGCCTCCGCGTCCTGAACCACCTTCAATTGCTCGATCGATTTGGCTTGTGTCGACGCTTTGGACATCACGCCTTTCAGCGTCACTTTGTCCTTGACGATCGGCAACCCAGTCGTGTACATATTGCCGACCATTTGCCTGTCTTTCGCGGTCGCCGGCGGTACGCCGGAAGCCTGCGGCCCATTGGTGGCCGCTGTGTCCGACGTGCCCCCGCCGCTGCAGCCGATCGCGCCAACGGCCATGGCGGCAACAAGAATGGCAGTTACCCCTGATCTCCTCATGCTCAAACCCCTTTTCCTTATATTGTACCAGTCGGCTACCCTTTCAAGGAACCGATCATGACACCTTTCATAAAATACTTCTGCAGGAACGGATACAAGATCAGCACCGGCAAACTCGATACGATGATCACGCCAAATTTCATCATATCGGCGATTCGCGTTTTTGCCGCCACATCGGCGATATCCCCGACAAGATCGGACTGCGATTCGTTCGCGATCAGAATATCGCGGAGGATGATTTGCAGTGGATACAGCTTCTCGTTGCGCAGGTAAATCAACGCCGGAAAATAGGAATTCCAATGCGACACGGCGCAAAACAAAACGATAACGGCCACAATCGGCATGGAGAGCGGCAGCACGATGCGCCCGAAGAAGCGCGTATTGGAGCAGCCGTCCATCTCGGCCGCTTCCAGCAGCTCGTGTGGAATCGTCGTCTGGAAAAAGGTTCGCGAAATGATGATATGGAAGGCGGACACCGCACCCGGCAGCCACAACGCCCACGCCGTATTGACCATGCCGAGGCTTTTTACCAACAAATAAGTCGGAATCAGCCCACCCGAAAAAAACATCGTAAACGCGATGATCATCATGATGATCCTGCGGCCGTCGAGGTCCTGACGGGACAGCGCGTATCCGGCCGTCAACGTCAAGGAAACGTTAATCACCGTGCCCACAATCGTATAGAGAATCGTGTTGGCATACCCTTGCCACAAGCTGGAATACGAAAACAGGCGGGTATATCCTTCCCACGTAATATCACGCGGATAGAACCATGTATGGCCGGCATTGACCTGATCGGGATTGCTGAAGGACGCGATCACGATAAAGTAAAGCGGATACAATACCAGTAAAATCAAGCAGATCATCAGCGCCGCGTTCATGACGTCGAACAATCGGTCGGATCGGTTTGCTTTCATTTGTGCTTTCCCCCATTACCACAGACTGGATTGATTCAACCGTTTGGCGGCTTTATTGACCGTGAGCAGCAGCACAAAATTGATCATCGAATTAAACAATCCGATAGCCGCCGAATAGCTGTATTGCGCGCCAAGCAAACCGGATTTGTAGACGTAGGTTTGGATCACTTCCGAAGCGTCCAGGTTCAATTGATTTTGCATCAAATATACTTTTTCGAAGCCGACATTCATGAACTGACCAATATTGAGAATGAACAAAATGACGACGGTCGGCATAATCGAAGGCAGATCGATATGCCTGATCCGCTGCATCTTGGTCGCCCCGTCCATAACCGCCGCTTCGTGCAGCTCCGGACTAACCCCCGCCAGGGCGGCCAAATAAATGATCGTAGCCCAGCCTGCATTTTGCCAGATGCCGGAAAATACATAAATCGTTTTAAACCATTCCGGGCTGGCCAAGAAGAAATAAGGTTCCCCGCCGAAAAACACGATAAGCTGATTGATTAGTCCGTGGCGCGGAGAAAGAAACAAGTACAACATACCGGCAATGACGACCACGGAAATGAAATGCGGCATATACGTAACCGTCTGGATCAGTTTGCGAAAATGCTTGTTTGCGACCTGATTGATAAGCAGCGCCAGCACGATCGGAATAGGGAACGCCACGAGCAGCTCGTAGGCATTGATGAGGAGTGTGTTTTTGATTACGATGCCGAATTGGTAGGATCGAAAAAATCGTTCGAAATGGTCGAATCCGGTCCAAGGGCTTCCCGAAATGCCTTTGAAAGCGAGATAGTTCTTGAATGCGATTTGCACCCCGTACATCGGTACATAGTGAAACAGAATGAAGTAAGATAAGGTCGGGAAGATAAACAAGTACAATTCATAATTCTTTTTGATTCTTTTGCCGATGCCGCTTCTCATGCTGGCCGCTTCCCTTCTTTCCTGCTCCGAAAAGCTTGGTTCATTTTTGTAAGCGCATTCCTGACTGCCCTGGCTTCACTATACAGAACGGCAGTGCCCTGCGATATCGGTGAATCGTGCCATCCGTATGCGAAACGGGCGAATCGGCGCCATCATCCTTCCGGCACATGCATAGTTCGACTCGCATATATACGCTGCCTGAAAGCGCGATCATAATGAAGGCGTGGTTTGCAAGAAGATCGCCATGGAGGGAGCATAACAGGGAATGGAAGCACAAACGATTCGACCCGAATTTACGTACACCGTCGCGATCGGTTACGAGGAAGGGGTAACCCGCAGAGATCCGAGCCCCGTACTTCTGCACGACAATCTGTACTATGCCTGGTATTCGCGAACGGAGAAGGGATGTTCCGGTTATCACGCCTCCGTCTGGTACGCCACATCGCCGGACGGGCACGAATGGACGGAACGAGGAGAGGCGATTCCCAAAGGAGGAGCGGGGGCTTGGGATGAGAACGGCGTATTTACGCCAACGACGCTTGTTGCGGATGGCAAGTGGTACTTGTTTTATACGGCGGTGCCGAAGCCGTTTACGAATGACAACGGCGGTTCGAACGCAACTCCTACCGGAATCGGCGTCGCCGTTGCCGATCATCCGCAAGGCCCTTGGCACAAGTTCGCCGGCAATCCGTTGATTACACCGAGTTGCAATCCCGACGACTTCGACAGCCATCGGGTGGACGACGCTTGTCTCATCGTGCGGGAAGGGAAGTACTGGCTGTATTACAAAGGCCGGAAAAAAGGCTTCGGCCCCGCGGATACGAAAACCGGACTGGCCATCGCCGATGGACCGACCGGTCCGTATGTAAAACACACGCTGAATCCGATCATTGCGAGCGGTCATGAAGTGTGCGTGTTTCCTTACGGCGACGGGGTCGCAGCGATCGTTTCCCCGGTCGGGCCGCAAGGCAATACACTGCAAATCAGCACGGATGGACTTTCGTTTGACGTCATCGCAACGATCGCTCCTCCTTCCGCTCCCGGGCCTTTCCGCGAGGATCATTATCGGGAAGGGAGCGGCCCCGGCATCGCATGGGGCTTGTGTCAGCATACTCGAACCGATTGGCCGTATCTTCTCCGCTTCGAATGTGACATTCGCCAGGAGGATGAATCACCACAACAATAATAAAGGGTTGAGCAGAGTGCGAACTCTGCCCAACCCTTTTCACTTCTTGCGCATTCACGGGCCAGTGCCCGCCGGTCACGATCACCTTTCCATTCGGTGCAGCTTGCGGTATTCGCCCGGCGTCAGTCGGGTCTCCTGTTTGAATTTGCGGATAAAACTGGAGGTGTCGTAGTATCCGATCGTCTGAATAATCGTTTTGAGCGGCGTCTCTTCTTCCTTGAGCAGCCGTTTTGCTTCCTCCATACGCACCTCGTTCAACACCTCGGTCATCGTACGACCGGTATATTCTTTGAAGTAACGTTTCATGTAAGAAGCGGACAGGCCGAAACGGTCGGCCATCGTTTGTGCGGAAAAATTCCAATCGCCGTAGTTCGACTCCACGAAAGCAAGCAATTCGTTTCGAATCCGCACATGCTCCTCTTCGCTCTGGGACTCTTCCCGGGATAGAGCAAAGCAGACGCCGACAACCATATCCGCAAGCTCCTGAATCGTGTTGTACTTCATCAAGCCGAGCACATCCGGAACCTCATGATCGGCTGATTTGGGTTTGGCCCCATATGCCAGCCGAATCACGATGCCAACCATTTCATAACAAATGCAGCGCGCCGTATGCAGCGAAATTCGTTTCCCTTCGATCTGATGCAGAACATCGTTCAATACCTGCTTGATTCTCTCTTGCTCTCCCTGTCGAACCACCAGCTCAAACGTTTCCAATTCCCGTTTCGGATACCATTCCGACAGGTCCTGTTCCGAAGAAACGTCACGGTAATAAATAATTTGGTGGGTCCCCTTGATCAACCTGTAGTCGATAGCCGTAGAAGCCTCCAAATATGATTTGCCGACTGCATCCGGTTCGCGGCAGACTCCGCCGACTCCGACTGTAATCTCCCGCTCATACTGATCATAAAGCATCCGCTGCATCTGTTCGAGTCGGTCAACCGCAACGTCATCTTCTCCGTCCATGAACAAAAGATAAACCCGCCTATTTTCCATCGGGGCTTGCACACGATACCCGCGGAAAACCTGATGCATATGATCGTCCAGTTCTTCCAGCAGCCTTCGCTGCTCCTCGGGATCCGGCAAAACGCCGTCCGGCGTCAGAATCGCAACGACGCAGAAGGAGCAGCGCTCCGCGGCTATTCCGACTCCAACCACTTCCGCTTGCCTGACAAATTCCTCTCGACTGGAGAATCCGCCCTTCAATACTTGGAACAGAAAATATTGCCTGACGGCAGGCCTGCTTTGATTGACCTCCATCGCTAGCATATCGTTCGATTCAGCGAGCATCGCAATGCCCTGCCGCATCTCGCTGAAATTGCGGATTCCTTTGCCCGCGTATCCTTCCACGGCGTGAATGATCTTGCGCAGCGGGTTGTAATTCACATGCATGATCATATAGATGACGACAATTCCGCAGACGATCACAAAAGTCAATCCGGCCAACGCTCTGTTCTTGGCACCGGTTACAGCCGACATTACCTGCTGGAGAGGAACGACCGTGCAATAGGTCCAGCCGGTATAATCGGATGTAACGATAGATATCAGGTACTCGCTTCCCTCGTGCTTCACTTGGATGGTGCGAAACCCGGAGTCGCCGGGCTGCACGTATACGCCAGGATCGATCGATCCGGCAACCGCCGCTTTGCCGGTGGTTGTAATCAATTGACCGCGTTCGTCGTAAATGGACGTAAACCCTTTGCTTCCTTGCTCCAGCGTGCCCAGCATGGTTTGAATCGATTGTTCGTCGATGATAAAAACGGCCGTTCCATACGGCTTCACACTGTTCACGGGAATCGGGATCATATAGGTAAGCAAACGAGAGGCCGAAGGGTCTTTCCCCGCAAGTTCCTCGGCCGGTCTGAGCAATGGCTCCGACAGCCTGTTCAAATCCTGCCTCATTTGTTCCAGCGGCCAATTCTTGTAAGGGTAAATATCCTTATGAAAGCGATCCAGCTCGTACGTGCTGAATGCGGAATAAAGCATATCCCTGCCCCTGACATACAGCAGCACTTCGCGGATAAAATCTTGCACGACAGAATAATTCAGCATGTTTTTGGCGAGCATGGCTTGATACGGATTATTGCCTAGCGCATAGGGGGTCAGCTCCGGGTTGTTCGAAATTTGAATCGCAATCTCCTTCATCTGCCGCATCGTCTTGTCCAGATTGTCCTTGCTATGGACAAGCATATTCTGATTGCTCCGCTCCACCTCCTGCTGCAAAGCGGACACAAAGTGGTTGTAGACGAAAAAACCTAAAATGAAAAGCGGGATCATAAAAATGATGATATAGGAAACGAGAAAATTGAGGAAAATCGTTTGTTTCGACCGTTTCAATAGCACTCACCGTCCTTTCTTCCGAGGCTGCGCTTTTTTGCACTTTCGGAGCATCTTCGTTGTATGCGCTTTAATTATTCTCAAAAAACCTATGCGGTACAACTTCTATTTTCAATCAAAAAACCCTTCTTGTGAAGGGTTTCCGCTGTTTTTTGGTATGGTCCTAACTCCACACTCCCTGCTTCAGCATCAATTTGTTAATTTGTCATCTTAAATGTTAAAAAATGGTTAGACGAATTCCTCATCTGTTAGAGTACAATTGACTGTATAATAAAGGTGCCGTCAACACGCCCTTCCCTAACCGGAAGCCCCCGCATAATACTTCGCTTGTGCGTGCCAAAGCTCGTGGTACTTGCCGCGCTCATCGGAGACAAGATCGTCATGGCTGCCTCTCTGGATCAGCCGGCCTTCGTGAAACACGGCAATATCGTCGCAGAAGCGGCAGCTGGACAGGCGGTGCGAGATGTAGATGGCGGTTTTGTTGCCGACGATGCCGTTGAATTTCGAGTAAATGTCGAACTCGGCAACCGGGTCGAGCGCAGCGGTCGGTTCGTCCAGAATAATAAACGGCGCATCCTTGTAAAGCGCGCGGGCCAGCGCAATTTTTTGCGCCTCTCCTCCCGAGATTTCCACCCCTTTTTCATCAAAATCCTGGTAAAGGCAAGTTTCGGCTCCATCCGGCATCTCGCGGTATCTCGCGCCGAAGCCCGCTTCCTCCAGACACGCCTCCACCTTGGCCTTGTCATAAGCCGCCTGGACAGCGACATTCTGACCCAAGCCGAATGAAAACAGCTTGAAATCCTGAAAAACAACCGAAAAGATCGACATATATTCACTGTAATTGTACTTCTTAATGTCGATGCCGTTGAGTAAAATTTCCCCTTCGGTAGGATCGTACAGGCGGCAGAGCAGCTTGATGAAGGTCGTCTTGCCGCTTCCGTTCATCCCGACAACCGCAAGCCGTCCGCCGACTTTAAACGTTAACGATACGTTGCGCAGCGAATGGGATTCAGAGGACGGATATTGAAACGAAACATTGCGGAACTCGATTTCGTAATCGTTGTCGCCGCCCTGACACAACGCCCGTTTCTCGACGGGGAGCGTCCCCTGATACATTCGTGAGGGAATCCCGAGAAATTCGAAATAAAGCTTCATATTCTCATTATTGGCGCGAAGCTTGGCAAGCTGGTTCATGAAATTCGTAAACGCGCCGGTGAACTCATTGATACTCCCGACATATTGGACAATCGCGCCGACACCGAACAACCCCGCCAACGCCTTTAACCCGACGAACAGGTAGATCAAAGTAGTAATCGCGATTGTGGAGATCGTGGCCATGCTGTAATACTTCATTTGTTGGTTGGACAGCTTGTTCAACGTGGCATGAGCGCCGTAGAACATCGCCATCCATTCGCTGTCGATCAAGCCTTTCTGGTTGTAGATGCGAATATCTTTGCCCGCGTGATAGGTGGAGATATAGTTGTTAAGATAATAGCCGAAAATCCGGTTCAACGGGATAATCCCGTTCTGAAGCTGGTGCATTTTTGTGGTCACGGTGGCATTGGCATACATGCTTACCATAACATTCGCAAGAATACCTATTCCCAAAATGAGCGAAAAAATCGGCGATGCCACAAAGCGGTAAATCCCCGCAACCCCGTCGCCGCCGTTTAACGTAAATAACGAGAAGGTCAGCGCAACCGAGAGGGCAATCGTAAAGAAGCTTTTCATCAGCGCTTGGAACGAATTCATCAGCAGCCAGATTCCCCCGCTGTTCATATTGCGCATCTCGTTAAACTTCGCTTTCAAACGGTGGGTTTCCGGATTTTCGACGCTTTCGTAATCCAGATCCATGATTTTCCGACTCAAAATCATTTCATACCGATGGGCAAGCTCATCCTTCAGAACCTGACTGGATCTGGATACCAATCGTGCAAGCAGAACAACCGCCAAGTTTAACGAGATGGTAATGGAAGCGTATTCGATTAGAAGCCGCAACGGTTTCCCTTCTGCAATTCCGTCGATAATCAGCGCCGACATATAGATGTTGATAAAAGGCGCAACCGCCTCAAACATTCCCCGAATGACCAGATGAGTAAGCAGCCAGGGCCGAATGCGGCTGATTTCTTTTACCCCTTTCAGAATGTAGAGCATATCGTCGATGAAGCGCCTCATCCCCCCACAACCTCCTTGTAGTAATAGCTTTGGAGATGGAACAGTTCGGCATATTTGCCTCCGAGCATCATGAGCTCGTGATGGGTGCCTTCTTCGATCACTTCCCCATTCTCCAGAAACAGGATCCTGTCGCAAAAGCGCGTGCTGGATAATCGATGGGAGATGAATATCGAGGTGGCGTCCGCCGTCAATTGATTGTATTTCTCATACATCTCCTGCTCCGCAATCGGATCAAGCGCGGCGGTTGGTTCGTCGAGAACGATGATATTGCCGCCCTTGTACAGCGCTCTTGCAAGCGCAAGCTTTTGTTTCTCTCCACCGGATAGATCCGTTGCATCGTCATGAACACTTTTGAGCAGCAAGGTGTTTTCCCGCTCCGGCAGACTTTGCACCTTATCGTAAAGCCCCGAGAGCTCCAGCACATGTTCAAGCCGCTGTCTGCCGATCTGCCGTTCTTCACAGAGGGCGATATTTTTCGCAATCGAAGTCGGCAGCAAGTGGATATCCTGAAAGACGACAGACAGCATCGTATAATAGTCGTCACGGTTGTAATCGATTATCGCAGCATCCCCTACCCGGATCGTCCCTTCGGTCGGATGATACAAGCCGCATAACAGCTTGACCAGCGTCGTTTTCCCGGCGCCGTTAAGCCCGACCAACGCGATTTTTTCACCCGGCTTTATGGTGAAACTCAGGCGCTTCAGGGTCGTCTTGTCGCTCTGCGGATAGCGGAAGGAGACTTGCTCGAACACGATTTCGGGCGCACCGGTTGGCAGCTTCGCGCCTTGGCCGCGGTTGAACCGGTCGGGCAAATCCAGAAACTCGCGCAAATCGCAAAAGGAGAGGCTTGTCGCCTGCAGCGTATTGTAGGAGTCGATGATCCCGAGCAGCCAGCCCGAGAACTGGGAAATCAGCGCAAAATAAAACACAAACTCCGCAGCGGTAACCCCGTTCTGTGTGATTTGATAAAGCAAAAACCCGTAAGCGGCACCGTCTCTGATTACATTCGCGACAGCCGCCCAGACGTCCACGGCAAAACCGCGCGTTTCGGTTTTTTTGCTCCAGGCGATTCGATCGGCAAGCAGCTTCGCAAACACATGCCGAAACCAGTCGGACATGCCGTAAAGGCGCATATCCTTGGCAACTTCAAAATCTCCCACCTTATTGGCGATGTACTTCAGCTTCCGTTCGATCGGCACCCATTGATCCTTGTTCCGATGCACCCAATCGTTGTTGGCTTTATTCACGTAATAGCTGGCTAACGTCATGCCGATCAGAATCAGCACAATCCATGGGCTGAGCGAAATAATCAGGGCGGAGTAGGTGAGAAGACCGATCGCATTGGAGCCAATATTCACAAGCTGGGTAAAAATTTGCTGCGTTCCGGAGTTATCGCCGCCGATGGAGTTGATTGCTTTCTGCATCTTGGTTTGCCCGTCCGGGCTTTCGACGTTTTCGTAATCGGTGTCCATGACTTTGCGAATCGACAAATGGATGTATAGAAACCGGTTGCCATAAGCTCTCCACTGGATTTTTGTGCTGACGAAGGTATTCAACAGGTGCAGCGACAAAATCACGGCGGAAATACCCAACACATAGGCAATCAAGGTTCCGGCGGAGGACCCGTTCGATACAAGCTCCACCACATATTTCGATAAGAAAGTTGCCAACAACGGGAGCAACACAACAACGGGGATCCGGGCCAACATGGCGAAAAACAACGGTTTGTCCATCTGCCACGACTTTCGGAGCAAAAACAGGATATTACTCGGCAACGAATATAACGGCTTCTTTTTTTCGGTAGTGTTCATCCGCCGCACCTCCCTGACGATAGGGTAGCATTAACGCGGGCATCGCCGTTCGTGTTTGCACGAACGGTCGTAATCGGTACACGAACGGTTACAGCGGAAGCAAAATTTCCGTGGCGAACACCCTATCTTCGTGCTGACGATTGACGTATCCGTTATATTTAGCCGCGATTCGATCGACCCTCATGAGACCGAAGCCGTGATCGGGCCTGTTTTTCGTGGAGAGGAAGGTCTTGTCGCTCCTGATCAATTCTTCACCGACCGAATTCGATACGGAGATATACAATTGCTCTTTTAAAATCCCGATATAGACGCGGATAAACCGTTCGGATCGGTCCGTTTGCCTCAGGCACGCCTCCATCGCGTTATCGAGCAAATTCCCGATGATGATGCACAGGTCGATTTCGGAAATCTGCAGCTTGCCCGGGACGGTCGCCTTGGCATTGACGCCTATGCTCTTGGATGCCATCAGCGAAAGCTTGCTGTTCAGGATCGCGTCAATCATGATATTGCCGGTCTGGATTACCGTATCGACGGCGGCCAGGTCCGTATCGAGCTGGCTTAGATAGTCGTCAAGCTCCGCTAGCTGACCGAGCGCAAGGTGCGCCTTCAGCGTCTGAATGTGATTGTGATAATCGTGCCGCCATCCGCGCATCTGTTTGTATATATGCTGCACCTCGTCGTAATGCTGGGCGATGAGGTCGTTCTGATAAGCGGAAATACGGCGGTCCATCATTCGACCGAACAGAAAATGGACAAGCCCCATCCTTATTCCACCTTATAAAAACGGATAAATGCTTGATTCGCCTCGTGATACAAGCGGCGCGACAGCGGAATTGCGGCATCGTTATCGAGAATGATATCGGTTTTGCCCATCCGCTTGATATACTTCAGCCCGACGAGATAGGAGCGATGGCAGCGAATAAATCCTTCTCCCAGCAGGCTCTGGATCTCGCTGATGGACTGTTTCGCAACGTATTGCCCTGCTGTCGTCGTAATTGCCACGGAATGGGCAAAAGCCTCGACGCAGAGGATCGCGTTTACCGAAATCCGGACGCATTCCCCGCCAATGTCCAGCAAGATGGCCCGTTCGGATTTGTTCAGCTGTTTGCACGCCTTGTCCAGCACGGCGAACAACTTCGCCTCGCTCACCGGCTTCATGAGATAATGCAGGGCCGTAACCTCGTATCCCTGGGCGATATAATCGGGAAAGCCGGTAATAAACACGATCTGCATCGATTCGTTGGCGCGGCGAATCTCCTTCGCCAGCTCCACGCCGTTCATGGCCCCCATCTCGATGTCGAGCAGCAGGATGTCATAGCCCTTGTTTTCGGCATATCGGAATAGAAAGGCTTCCGCGGATGCGAAAGATTCCGTAATCGCGACGTGCTTGTTGATTGACGCCCATTGGTTAACGAGCTTGGTCAAATAGTGGAGCTCCACCTGCTCATCGTCGCAAATTGCGATTGTGTAGGCCATACCGTGACCTCCGCCCAAAATATATCCTTACTGCTGCCCGGTGCCGTCTTCATCAAGCAGGGAAAGGCGCTGCGCCCGGGTAACGGCGCTCACGCGATTATGCACCTCGAGCTTGGCGAATACGTGCCTGGTATGAACCTTGACAGTGCTCAAGCTGATTTGGAGCTGTTCGGCGATTTCTTCGTTCGACCATCCGGCGGCAATGCCGCGGAGCACGTCTTTCTCCCGCGATGTCAGCGGCGTGCTCAACGCTTCTTCATTTGCTGCAGGCTGTTCGGGAGCGGAAGATGAACTGCGTCTGTTAACCGCTCTGGCGATCGACTGGGCCAGCCTCACGGCGGAAATCGGCTTTACGATATAGTCCAGCGGATAAACATCGTAAGCGGGCAGGGCAAATTCGGCATGGGAGGTGGTAAACACGATGTCAAGCTCGGCCCGAATCGAACGCAAGCTGCGGGCCAACGCCAATCCGTCATCCGCGGCGATCATGATGTCCAGTATGGCAAGATCGACGTTCCCCCTCCGAACGAAGTCCAATGTCTCTGCCGCGCTTCGGAAGCTTCCGACCAATTCGACGCCGTCGATTCCGGACAGCATGCGCTTCAAAGCGAGCAGCATGGCCGGCTCATCATCCACGATCAGCACTTTCATCAGCGGTTCCGCCTTTCCACACAAAAAACCTATATAACGGGAATGTGTCCCATTATATAGGTGAATTGGATGGCAGACAACTGGCGGGTGGCTTACAGATCCTGCGGGGGATGATCCCGCAGCTTCGAGAGCCGCAGCATCACTACGGCCGCTTCCGCTCTGGTCGTCATTCCGTTCGGTACGAATTGGTTGTTCTCCCGACCTTGCACCAGCCCGTTCGCATGAACGGCTTTTACATAATCTTGCGCCCAGACCGGAATGTTGGCGCCATCGGAGTAAGGCAGATCCGATTCGCCATTCGTCTCCCACTTCATCGCTCTTGCCAGCATCGTAGCCATTTCCGCCCGATTGATTTGCCGCTGCGGCTGAAAGGTTCCATCCGGATACCCTTGGAGCACCCCTGCAACTGCCCCTGTGTAAATGGCCGATTGCGCCCACTCGGGGATGCTCCCGCTATCGGTGAAAGGGTTGATGTCCGATTGCGGAACGATTGGGATTTGCAGTGTCCGCAGCAGCATAACGGCAAACTCGGCCCGCGTTACGGCCTGGTCGGGAACAAACAGGTTCGCGCTTACGCCCTCCACGATCTTCAAGCCGGCTGCTTCGCATATATCCGCCTCTGCCCAGTGGCCCTCGATATCGGTAAACGGACAAGCAGGAGGTGAAGCAGGCGAAGGCACGCTTTCGTTGTTATCGACGGCGCGACGCGTAATCGTCAGCCTGTAAACCTTCACGGTGCCGTCTTCCGCCTGCACCGTCATTTCGATCGTCTGTGTTCCCTCGATCAACGGAATGCGGGTGGTGTCGCCTACAGGCTCATTCTGCAGCTTCACCTTCGCCTTCGGATCGGCCACGGCCAACTGAAGCTCCACCTGCGCGGCATCGGTCTCCATCGCATATTCGGTTATGCCAGGGGCGAATGCCGGCGTCAGCTCCTGTTCGGTGCCTCCCATACGCAGCGTGAGCTGAGCCAGTTCGGCGTTGCCCGATCGCTGTTGAACGATCGGCGGGCTGCCGCCGCTGTCGCCGTCATCGCTGTCCGAACGGACGACAATAACAGTCCGAACCACGCTCGCGGCGGCATTGCCGGAGTTGTCCTGAACGTTGTAGGTGAGCGAGTAGCTGCCCGCCTGGTTCGCATCCACTGTCCCGCTTACGGAGATTCGCACCGTCAAGTCGCCATCGACCGCGTCCTGGGCCGTTGCCCAAGGATCAACAAACGCGCTTCCCGCCGTTATCTGTATCGGGTTCGCGCCGTTAAGCGCAATCACAGGCGCAACCGTATCGACGACATTGACGGTACGAACCTCTGTTGCCCGATTTCCCGCCCCATCCACTACCTCATAGGTGCGGGTATAGCTGCCGACCCGATTCGTATCCACCGCTCCGCTTATCGTCATTTTTCCCGTCACGTCGCCATCAATGGCGTCCAACGCCGTAGCGCCTGGTTCGACATAGGGATCTCCCCGCTCCACAACCATCGGGTTTGCTCCATCCAGCGTGATGACCGGCGGAGTATAGTCGGCAATGAAAGTGGCCGATCTTACCGGCGCATCATGCCCCTCATCATCCCTTGCCATCACTTTTACGGTGTAAACGGCACCTTCCGGAAACCTTGCGTTATCCAATGTCTCTTCGAAGCTGTACCTTTGATTAACCCCCGTGGCGGCAGCAAACGGCTGTGTATCGGTGACTATTAATTGATTGGAACTGTCCCGTATTTCATAGGTAACCTGGACAGGCTCCCCCATACTGCCGTCAATCACGGAACCGCTCACGGTCAGCGGGTTAATGGAGCCGTATGTCGTGGCCGTAACATCCAACCGAACAATCGGTTTGAAATGGCGCAGATACGGATAGGAAAGGTTTTCTTGAATCCCCCAAATCGCAGCGAAGTCCAAGCCTGCTCCGTACTTCGATGCCTTCTTCATATCGGCATCCGACAAGCCCAGGTAACCCGAGCCGGGATCTCCGTTTCGCACAGCAGGCCAGGCCGACGAACTCGTGTTATAAAAGGAATTCGCGATACTCCCGCCATCACGCCGATATACCAGGCTGGCCAGCAATGAGCCCGTCACAGTCCCCGTTTGAAAGCTGTTAAAGAGATTGCCTTGCAAATACGCCGCTATCCCCCCGGCACGTTCGCCAGAAGTGCCGGAAGCATGTACATTTCCCGCTGCATAACTGTTGAGAATGGGGCCATAGCTGGATCCGATTAAACCGCCCACATTCATTACCCCACTCACATTCCCGGATGCGTAACTTCGCTCGATCCCGTCAGTACTGGCATCGACCATACCCACCAGACCACCGACGCCAGTATTGCCTGTGACATCTGCTGCGCTATAGCTATCTTGAATACCGGCGCCGGCACGCGCCATATACCCTACCAATCCCCCGACATCATTACTGGTCGCATTTAACGAACCGGACACCGAGCTATTGGTAATCTTGGTACTGCGTGCCAGACCTGCAAGTCCGCCAACACCACCCGCTCCCGTAACATTTACATTCTCCAAGCGAATATTTCTGAGAACCGCATCTTCCACAAAACCGAATAAACCGATCCGATCGCTTGGCAAATTGATGAACAGCCCTGTAATGGTAAACTGGTTGCCATCAAAGGTGCCCGTAAACGGATGGCTCAGTGCAGGTGTGGCGTCGTACGTGCCGATCGGCTGCCATCCCGATCCGGCGGCATAGCCGGATAAATCGATATCCGCCCCCAGTATGTAGTCCGCGCCAAGTTCATCCCGCACATGATCCATATCCTCAGCCGTCAGCACCACATAAGGATCCCCCGGCAAACCGTGTCCAGCGGAAAATGAATAGGGGTCTGCGGCTTGTACAGTTGCAGGATACGTCCCCAACCAAGAGCCGGCCCCAAGCAAACCTGCCAATACCAGCAAGACGATCTTTCTCATGTTGTCTGAATCCTCCTTGCGCAGTCGAGCGAAACAGCTCGCTTCATCAGTCGTTCGACAGGAACGTCCTTTTTACTATACAAGGAACCGCACTCCTCATCTATTGACCGAAAGGAGTAGACAACCGCACAAAATGCCATCCCAATCCCGCGACATAATTCCATTGTTCCTTGCATGAGCCGTTGCTAAGATGGGTTTAACCGGCGGCAAACGGTTTCAATCCGTGCTCCGAATGCGGGAAGGGGGATACCCGTAGTACTGGCTGAACGCCCGACTGAAGGCGTACGCATCGGGATAGGAGATCGCCAGTGCGATTTCCGCGAGCGAGAAGCGTGTTTCCTTCAGGTACTGCATCGCCTTCTCCATGCGCAGCCGCTGCAGGTAGGCTTTCGGCGAACAGCCCATTCGCTCCGTGAATACTTTGGTGTAGTGGGATCGGGTCATGCCGGCGTGCTTCGCGACATCCTGAATGCGAATGCCGCTGGCAAAGTGGTGATTCATAAACTCGATGCTGCCGAGCAGCAGATCCGTGCTCGGGAGCTGCTCGTAGCCGCGCTGCCGCGCTTGCTCCAGCAGCTCGTCGAACCAGCGGATCAGCAGCAGCACGAAGCTCAGCCGGTCGGTCGTCTCCTCGGAGGCAAACACCTGCTCCATCGATTGCCAGATCGGCAGCAGCCGGGACTCGTCCCAACCGGCGATGAAGGGGTTGTCCTCCGAGAAGCCGATGCGATGGAGCATCTGGAGCGACTGCTTGCCGTTGAAGGCAATCCAGTACATGCGCAGCGGCTGTTCGGCCTCCGCATGGCTGTACTGGTGCATGACGCCGGGGATGAGGCAGAAGAGCGTATTTTTGCCGAGCAGCCGCTCGCGGCCCTTGCTATCGGTAAAATGAGCGACTCCCCCGTCGATATAAACAAGCCCGTAGCCGGAAACGGCAGGCGAAGCCATCCGGTAGGTCGGCTTGGTAATCGTCAGCCCCATGCTGAGGGGCCAGATGCCCCACAGCTTCTCCAGCGGGGTCGGACGATGCAGCCACATCGCTCTGGTTTCGTGCGGCAAGTCAAGCATGGTGTACCTCCGGGACATGGGTTGGTTATTGTCCATTGTAGCACAAAGCCGCGCGGAAGCAGGCCGCACGGCAAGCAAGACGGTGAAATTGGCGCTTGAAGGACAGTCAACAAGGAGGCAACCGCGATGAAGATCGGATGGGGCATGGCGAATATAACGCCGGACAAGCCTGTTGCGCTGGTTGGACAGTATCATGAGCGGATCGCTGCGGAGGCTCGCGACCCGATTATGGCAACCGCGCTGGCGATGGAAGGAGCGGACGGCACACAGGCGGTGCTGGTCGGCTGCGATTTGATCGCCATCCAGAAACATGTGCAGGTCGGGGTGCGCGGACGCGTCCGGCAGCTGGTGCCGGAGCTCGACCCTGACGCGGTCATCCTGAATGCGACGCATACGCACACGGGGCCATTCACTTACGACTCGTCGGAATGGGTCCCGCTGTTCACGAAGCGCGAGCCGTCAGGTGTCATGACGCCAGCGGAATATACAAGCTTCGCGATCGGACGCATCGCCGAAGCGATTGCCGAGGCGTGGCGCAGTCGTCGTCCCGGCGCGGTCGGGCGCGGAGAAGGGTACGCGGCCATCGGGTTCAACCGCAGGGTGCGGTACGACGATGGCACCGCCCGCATGTACGGGCACCTGGATAACGATCACTTTCAGAGCTTCGACGGTCCGGAGGATCACCGCGTGGAGCTGCTCTACACCTGGAACGAGGCGCGCGAGCTGACGGGCATCGTCGCGAACGTCGCCTGCACCGCGCAGATCAATGAAAACGATACGCGTGTGTCCGCCGACTTCCTGCATGAAGTACGCGAGCTGGTCGCGGAAAAATGGGGTGCCGGCGTTCGCGTGCTGGGCATGATCGGCGCGGCCGGCGACCAGTCCCCGCGCGATCTGGTCCGGTTCAAGCACGGCCGGCCGAGCATCGACGAGCAGCTGCTGACGGCCGCGCGCAGGCTGGTCGGCGCCATGGAGGAGGCGCTGGAGCAGGCACGGCGGCAGATGGACGACGCTCCTGTTTTCCGGCATGCGGTCAGGAGCGTGGAATTGCCGCTGCGCATGGCGCTCAAGTCGGAAGCGGAATTCGCGGCGCAGGAGTGGGAGCGGTTCCGCCGCATCTACGAATCGCACGAGGAACCGAATGCCTATTTCGACTCCCTCGGCTTTGATCGGCAGAGCGATATTTTCCAGTATTGGAGTGTTGTGAACCGCTATCGGCAGTTGAAGCGCTCGAAGTTCTATACCTTCGAAATGCATGCGCTGCGGATCGGCGAGGCGGCGCTGGCGACGAACCCGTTCGAGTTGTTCACCGCGTACGGCCTGCAGATCAAGGCGCGCAGTGCGGCGCGGATGACGCTCGTCTCGCAGCTGACCTGCGATGCCGGCGGCTACTTGCCGACGGCGGATGCGGTAGCCTCCGGCGGGTACAGCACCCAGTTGTTCAGCGGACTGGTCGGCCCGGAGGGCGGGCAATTGCTGGTCGAGCATACGCTCGAGGCAATCGCCTCGTTATGGACAGAATCAATTCAACCATAGGTGGGTGGGATCCCGTGACCGATATTACCGTTCATTTTGACAGCCGCATCGGCCCGCTGAAACGTCTGCATGGCGTAAACAACGGGCCCGAAGGGTACGGCGCGCTGGTAGACGTATCGCATTACTACAAGCAGGCGCAGTTCCCGCTGGTCCGCTTGCACGATCCGAATTGGCCGCATGCCTGGGAGGTCGATATCCATACGATTTTCCCCGATTTCGCGAAGGACCCGGCGGACCCGGACAGCTACGATTTCACGCGTTCGGATACCTATATCGGGAAAATACTTGCCACTGGCGCACAAATCCTGTTTCGCCTGGGCGAAAGCATCGAACATACGCCGCACAAATATTACGTGCACCCGCCGGCCGATTTCGAGCGATGGGCGCAAATCTGTGTCGGCATTATCCGCCACTACAATTTCGGCTGGGCGGACGGCTTTCACTATAACATCGCGTATTGGGAAGTCTGGAACGAACCGGATGTTTCGAACGCGCGTATGTGGTCCGGCACGATGGAGCAGTATTTCGAGCTGTACCGCGTAACGGCGCGGGCCATCAAGCAGCTTGATCCTGCCTTGAAGGTGGGCGGGCCGGCGGCTGCAGCCGCCGATTCGGAGCTGGCGCAGGCTTTCTTGCAGATGTGCCGGGACCGCCAACTGCCGCTGGATTTTTTTTCGTGGCATGTGTATACGATCGATCCGGAGCGCATTCGCCAGATGGCTTCGTACGTTCGCCACCAGTTGGATGCGTTTGGCTTTGCTGCGACGGAAAGCGTTTTTGACGAGTGGAATTATATGGACAGCAGCCTGTGGTCGGTTATTTTCGAGCCGGGCAGCGAATATATGCGGAAAGAGATGTTCGAGCGGAGCAAAGGGGTCGAAGGCGCTTCCTTCGCCGCGGCCGTTCTGACGATGCTGCAGGAGTGTCCGGTCGATCAGGCGAACTACTACGATGCGCAGCCGCATGCGCTGTTCTGCGGGCTGTTCGACTACTATGGCGTTCCGCAAAAAGCATACTACGCCTTCGACGCGTTCAACCGGCTGGCGCAATTTCCGCATCGCGTCGAGGCGGCGCCGTGCGAAGGAGCGCAGGGACTGTACTGCTGCGCCGCCGTCAATGACGACGGAGAAGCGGCCGTGCTCATCAGCAACTACGGCACCGGGACGCGCATGTACGAACTGGCGTTGAACGGGCTTGCAACGGGACTGCGCGGCGAGCTGTATGTGCTCGATCGGGAGCGCAACCTGCAGCCGGAGCCCTTGCCGCCGATCGCGTCAGGCCGGATGTCGCTGTTGATTCCGCAGCATGCGGTCATGTTGCTGAAATTCGTTGCTGTATAAGGGGAGGCCGATCTCGCATGGCTGAAGAACATCGCAGCGCCGAGTCCATCACGAAGGAAACGCTGCTGCAGGACTTGAAGCGGCTGGCGATCGACCGGGCGGGGACGCTGCTGGTGCATTCCTCGATGAAGAGCATCGGCCCTGCCTGCGGCGGTCCGGATGCGGTGCTCGATGCGCTCGCCGACTATATGCGGGATGGCCTGCTCGTGCTTCCGACGCATACGTGGGCTTACGTGAACAAGGACGGCGCCGAGTTCCGCGTGGCGGATTCGCTGACATGCGTGGGTTTGCTGACCGAACGCTTCCGCAAGCGTCCGGGCGTGTTTCGCTCGTGGCATCCGACCCATTCCGTCGCCGCGCTCGGGCGCGACGCGGAGTCGTTCGTCGCCGGTGACGAACGTTTCCCGACGCCTTGCGCGCGCGGCTCCGCCTGGGGCCGGCTGCTCGACCGTCAGGCGACGATCCTGCTGATCGGCGTCGACCTGACGCGCAATACGTTCATTCACGGCATCGAGGAGTGGGCGGATATCCCGAACCGGCTGGCGGACGAGCCGAAGCAGCTGTACACGATTGCGCCCGATGGCGCAAGGATTGCTGCGCCGGTGCGCGGTCATACGACGCCGGTATGGGAGCATTACGGCAAAGTGGACGAGCTGCTGCAGCGGAAGAGCGTCATGCGTCTCGGCCGCTTCGGCCACGCGGAGACGCGCGTATGCGATGCGGCACAGATGACAACACTGCTCAGCGCAATGCTGCGCGTCGAGCCGGACCTGTTCCTGGACGATACGCCGATCGACCCGGGAAGGTATGGCGGTTTGGTGTGAGAATTGCGCTTGTCGGCATGGCAAAATAAGCCATGAAAACTGGCTTATTTGCCTCATTTCACTCATATCGGCGGAAATAACCAGTGAAAACACTGGTTATTTCCACCGAATGCCTCGAATCCGGGTTGATTGACGCGAATAGCCAGCGAAATCGCTGGCTATTTTGTGTCGACGGCCTATTTCCCCATTCCCTCGGCTTGAGCTGGCGATGACGACAGGTACCAGTCGAAAATAGTACTAGGAACAACCGTTTCTCTCCGTTACGATAAGGGTACCGGTTGATGAGCGCGTCCATCCGGAAACCGGATCAGGAGGGTACGAGATGAATCCCGTTTATATCACGAGTATCGGCGCCTTTTTGCCCGGCCCGCCTGTCGGCAATGACGAAATCGAACACTATCTGGGCCGAATCGGCGGCAAACCGTCCAAATCGATGCGGCGCATCCTCGAACAGAACCGCATTCGTTACCGTCATTATGCGATCGATAAAACGCAGAACAGTTTATACACCAACGCGGAAATGGCCGCTCTGGCCATCCGCGAAGCGCTCGGACGGTGCGAGGAGGAGCTTTCCGGCCAAATCGGCTTTCTCGCTGCCGGCACGACGCAAGGCGACTTGCTCGTTCCCGGCTTCGCCAGCATGGTCCATGCCGAAAGCGGGCTGCCCGAGCTGGAAATCGCCACGCATCACGGCGTGTGCGGAAGCGGCATGCAGGCGATGAAGAACGCCTTCCTGCAGGTGGCGTCCGGCCAACATCAGGCGGCAATCGCTTGCGCCAGCGAGTTCCCGAGCCGCGTCTTCAAGCATACCCGCTTCGAAGCGCAAGCGGCGTTCATGAACCAGGCGATTCCGTTCGACACCGACTTTCTGCGGTTCATGCTGTCCGATGGCGCAGGCGCCGCCGTGCTGCAGCCCGCCCCGAGCGATCGCGGACTGTCGCTGCGCATCGAGTGGATCGACAACAAGTCATACGCTCATCTGTACGATGTCTGCATGTATGCCGGCACGGACAAACGGGCCAACCGCGAAGGAGTCGCCAGTTGGCTGGATTACGCTTCGATTCACGAAGCCGCCGACTGCGGGGCCGTCAACCTGAAGCAGGACATTCGACTGGTCAACGAGATGCCGAAAGTCGGCGTCAAACGGTTTTTCGAGCTGGTTGAGGAAGGCAAAGTAAATCCCGAGCAGATTGATTGGATGGTGTGCCACTATTCCTCCCATTTTTTCCGCGATGAGATATTCCGGCTTATGCAGCTCGGCGGGATGACCATCCCGGCGGACAAATGGTTCACCAACCTCTACACAAAAGGCAACACCGGCGCGGCGTCGATTTACATTATGCTGGAGGAGCTGTTTCACAACGGCTGCTTGAAGCCCGGCGAACAAGTGTTGTGCATGGTGCCGGAGAGCGGCCGTTTCCAAACGTCGTTTATGCTGCTGACTGTTGTCGGTTCGGAGGAGCGCTCCGCGCCGCGGCGGATCGCCGCCGTCGAACGTCAACCGGAAGCGCCCGACCTCGCTTACGACACTTCCAATCCCGTTCAGCAGCAGCTGATCCGCCAGTTGGTGAACGTGTGGATCGATTTCGAGCAGCGGCTCGGCCAGACGCCGATCATTCGCAAGCTGTACCAGGGCAAGTTCACCCTGGAGGATTACAAGCTACTGATGGAGAACATTCGCCAGCAGGTGATCGACGGCTCGCAATGGATTGCGCGCGCCGCTTCCTACATCGCTATCGAGCATATCGAGCTGCGCTCCCTGTTTATCTCTCATGCCCGGGATGAGCACCGCGATTTTCAAATCCTGGAGCGCAACTACGTATCGGTTGGCGGCAAGCTGGCCGACATCCAGTCCGGCGAAAAAAATATCGGCAGCGAAGCGCTGTCCGCCTATTTGTTCCAGCGGGCCAGCCGGGAAAATCCGTTCGATCTGATGGGGGCCATGTGGATTATTGAAGGGCTCGGGTGCCGAATGGCGCGCTACTGGGGCGAAATGATCCGCGACCAACTCGGCCTGAACGACGAGCAGGTAGCCTTCCTGCTTTACCATAGCGATTCGGACGAGAAGCATTTTGAAAGGCTGGAAGCCGGCATTCAGCATCCGATGCTGACCGCAAGCATCGCCGACCGCATTGTCAAAACGGCCAAAACGACGGCAAGGCTGTATCTGCTGCAATTGGAGGAGTTGGGGAACGTATGAGCAAACGCGTAGCCGACTATTACGAACAAATGCCGCATGACCGGAACGACCCGGACCCGTTTTTGGCCGTCTACCTGGATCGGGGCATCCCCTTCAACCCGGAGGCCAAGGCGACTTACCTGAAGGATTGCTCCAGCCGGTCCCGGCAGTTTCTGCTGCCGGTGCTGCGGCCTTTTTCCAGACTGTTCATCATCCTGTTTCAGCTCTACAAGATCGTCTTCCCCAAAGCGTTCACCTCGTCGCGCCTGCTGCATCGCGTCCTGTACCGGGGCATGCGCACGTTCGTCAGCCCGGAAGCGAACAGCATGATTTTGCGCCACTTCTATCTCGGATCGGAAATCCTGCAGTTTATCCGGGACAATATCCCCGGCGTGGAAGTGCCGCTGAATCCGCTGAAACCGACGAACCTGGAGCCGGTGAAGGACGATCTGTTCCTGATCCACGATTTGAATTTGTATAACTTCATCATTGCGCTCAACCGCGAGCTGCAGGCGAAACAGGTGGAAGTCACCCGGCAGCACCCGCTCAACCTCGCGGCGATTACCACCAGCCGGATTCCGATCGAGCCGATGCCCGCCCGCTGGACGAACTTCCTGGACTTGACGACGGCGATCGAGCTGTTCACCCCGGTCTATCAGTTGTTCCTGACGGACAAGGATTTCTGGCGGGCGACCAACTCCTTGCAGCTGGACGAAACCATCGGGATTCTCGCTTCGAAAATTATCGGCAGCAACGACCGTCTCGCGCTCATCAACAACAAGCATCCGATGGTGCCGCTGACGACCTTGCGCGCCGGCTTCCGTCTCGTGCTGCACGGGCTTGCCACCGAACAGCTCCACGCGCTGCTGGCGGAGTTGAAGGAGAAACAGGCGGAGGCGACTTCGTAGACTCCCACACAGCAAAGGGCGCCCCGTGGGGTGCCCTCGCTTCAGACCTGCCGTGCTTGAACCTGTCATTCCCGCTTTCTATTGGCGGCAATCATTTGGTCAAGAAACTTATCCGCATCACGATTAAATTTCCAGCACACCCCGAATTTATCCACCAGCATGCCGAAGCAGGAAGACCACGGAGTTTCGGACAACGGCATGATCACATGCCCCCCAACAGACAATTGATTGAAGCAAGCTTCCAATTCCGATTTATCCTCGAGGACCAGACTAATCCATACGTTGTTTCCTTTCGCCAACTCGCCTGTTGCCCGCTTCATGGAAGGCAGAAGATCCGACATCATGATTTTCCCGCCCGCGAATGCGATCGAAGACTCCATGATCAAATCCAACTCATTTTCCGGCAGCGGGTAGTTCGGATCCTGCGGGAAATCCCTGAATGTAACCTTCTTCACTTCAGTCGCATGCAAAGCCTCCGCGTAAAATGCAATCGCTTGTTCTGCAATCCCTTCAAAGTTTAAATAGGCAATAGCCGCCATCATACAAACCTCCTTTTTGAGATATATGTAGTATAATGGAATAATGATGACAACTAGCTGTCACCATTCGGCGATCAAGTAAAAAAGAAGAGGGCGAATATGGACAAGGTTGAGCGGCTCATATCGATTATCATGATTTTGCTGAAAAAAGAAGTCGTTCCAACAAGAGAATTCGCGCAATTATTCCACGTTTCCAAAAGGACGATCCTTCGCGATATGGAAACGCTGGGTTTATCCAATATTCCGATCTATTCCGTCAATGGAGTGAATGGCGGCTACGGCATCTTGCATGAATACAAGGTGGATAAACGTCTATTGAGCAACTCCGACCTGGAAAATATACTGACTGCGCTCGGCGGCCTGGGGCAAATTCTCATGAGCGAGGAAGTGGAAAGGACGATCAAAAAAATAGAAGCAATGGTCGGCCCATTGCCTCTGAAACGCTCGATTCATTTGTCGTTCTACGATTGGGAGGGTCGGTCCGAGATTATTGCCGCCTTAATGACATGTCACGAATCCATAGGAAAAAGGAAGCTCGTTTCCTTCGACTATTTGGATAAAAACGGCGCGAAGACGAACAGAGCGGTCGAGCCTTATGAGCTTCATTATAGCGAAACGAGCTGGTACTTGATCGGATACTGTTTGCATCGTCAGGGATATCGAACGTTTAAATTATCCCGGATCGATCATCTCAGGATGGATGAACAGACGTTCCACCCGAGAGACGATTGGCCGGAACAAGAACGCCAAGCGCGTTATCAACCGCAACTCGTCACGATTCGAGCATTGATATCGCCTGGCGTCAAAGATCAATTCATGGAAAGGTTCGGTCGAAAGAGTATTGAACTCTATAATGACGAGTTTTTTCTGGCAACCGTCGATGTCCCGCGAAACAGTACGGGATTCCAATTTTTGTTGTCCTTTGGCACCAATCTTACCATCATAGGGCCCCAAACCTACGTGGAAGAGTTTCGGAATTATTTGCATCAAATGATGGAGAACTACTCTTGAAAAGATCTTGTCTCGCTTAACCGGGCGAAACGGCCGTTAATTTGCCGTCTTCCATCCGGTAAACCTTATCGCAGTACTCCAGCATCCGCTCGTCGTGGGTGACCATGATCGCCGCTTTTTTCCGCGATTTCACCTCTTGCGCGATCAAGCTCACGACTTCGTGCGCGCGTTTCGTATCCAGGCTGGCCGTCGGCTCGTCCGCCAAAATGACGTTCGGATCGTTGATCAACGCGCGAGCGATCGCCGTCCGTTGTTTCTCTCCTCCGGACAGCGCCTCGGGGAAACTCTTCAGCTTCCCGCCAAGCCCCAATTCCTCCAACAGCTTCTTCGCCGCCTCTTTATCCGCCGCTTTCACTCTTCCCGACATCCGCTTCACGACCAATAGCTGATCCAGCACGTTCAAATAAGGAACGAGGTTGGACGACTGCATAATAAAGCCGATCTCGTTCAGGCGGATCGTGGATAGCTCCCGGTCGGAGAGCCTCGAGAGCTCTTGCCCGCTCAGCTTCACTTCCCCCTCGGAAGCTTTCAGCAGCGCGCCTGCAACCGACAGGAACGTGCTTTTTCCGGAGCCGGAAGGTCCCACGACAGCGACGAACTCCCCGGGGCTTACTGTAATGGACACTTGATCCAGAGCGGCAATTCTGTTGCTTCCTTCCGCATAATATTTCGTCACGTTGCTCATGTGCAATCCTGTCGTCATTACTCCACCCTCCCCAGCGCCTTGAGCGGATCCACATTCGTTATTTTCCGAACCGATACGAGCGAACTGAGCAATGCAATAATAACCAGCACGATGGCATAAATCACGACCAGCTTCGTGCTCAGAATAAACGGCATCGCTCGAGGCAACACGGCTGCCGCCGCATACGTCAGGAGAACGCCAATGATGATGCTTCCGACGGAAAGCAGCAGCACCTGGGAAACGATCGCTTTCGCCAAAAACCCGTTTCTCGCCCCGATCGCCTTCATGATGCCGAACTGATTCGACTTCTGCAGCGTCAGCACGTAGAAGAACACGCCAAGCACGAAGGCGGAGATGGTCAGCAGGAAGGCGAGCATCATCGTAATGGAGCCGCTCTCTTCCTTATACCCCGGCATTCCTTGAATGGCCGCCTTGCGATCAACCGTATTCGTGTTCGGCAGCTTCTCGTTCAATTCGCGCGGATGAATACCTTCCCCTTGCAGCATCACCGCATTTATCGGCTTCGCAACGCCGTTGTCCGATCCCGGGGCGGCGTATGCGATTTTGCGCCATTCCTCGATCGGAGTAAACACGGAAGCAACGTGGTTATACGTTTCTCCCTTCACATACCCGACAATAGTAAGCGACTCCGTAGACCCGTCCAGCTTGAACGTATCGCCAATCGCGAACCCTTCGTCCTTCATCGAAATATTGACCAGCACACCGGTTGGCTTATCGCCGGACAGTCCTCCCCCTTCGACAACCTTTGGCTCCAAAAAACTGCCGGGAACGATCCCGATAATGGCAATGTCGAGCTTATCCTCATCCTTCTCGCTCTGACCCTTGAGCGCAGTCGCCATCGTGGCGCCGAGCGGCGCGGCGGCTTTGACGTTCGGCTGCCGCGCAGCCGCGTCAACCAGCTGCTCCGACAGCAGCGATTTGCTCAACGAAGACTGCGAGCCTTGTTCGAAGACGACGTATTCGACCTTCATATGCTTGATCGTGGAAGCGGCAAGCGAAGCCAGGCCGTTTCCCAATCCGGATAAGATGAAGACCAGCCAAGAAATCAGCACGAAAATGATCGCCAGCATGAGGAACCTTGTTTTATTATGCATAAGTTCCCTGATCGCCAAAAACATTCCTTTCCCTCCCCTTGCGAATTAATTGACACTCGTGTCGAATTTGATATCTGTCCACGCTGCGCAGCGTGCGCTTCCCCTATTAAACCACTTAAATGACAACCGTGTCAAATAAAGCGGAAAAAAGCAGCCTTATTCTCGTGCGCCATTCAGCCAGACGTCGAATAAATGCTTGCTCCACTGTGCGGTCGGAATGCTCAGCATATTGGGCGTGTTGATGAGATTAAAGAAGACGCCGATCAGAATGGGAAGCGGAACATCCCTGCGAAGCGCGCCTTGCTGCTGCGCACGGGCGAACAAGCGGCTGAGCTGGTCTTTCAGCGTGACATGCGACTGCTCCACGAACGCCAGATCTTCCGCCGCGGACGAGGCCGCCACCGTATTGATTTTGTGCATATCCCCAAGAAGCCGATGCAACGCGGATTCCTGGATATAGATGTGCAGAATCTGCTCCAGCGCCTTCATGCAATCCGATTCGTCTACCAGGGACGCGCTGTCCAGCATGTTCATCATGACGCGCTTCATGCAGGCCGCGACAATTTGTTCTTTATTGCTGTAATACTGATAAATGGTGCTCCGTGCTCCGTGCAAGTGTCGGGACAGCAGCTTCAGATGAAAGCCGTCATAGCCGTGTTCCAGCAGCAGCCGTTTCGTCGTGTCGAGCAGTTCCGCTTGCGTGTACGCTTGTTTCCGTCCCATTCCCTAATCACTTCCCTTGTTTCCCTATTGTAACAAAAACCGATGCCGCGGTCAGCATTGGAAGAGCCGTCCCGTTCGTTCGGGATGACTCGCCGCTTACTTGCGCCCTCGACTTATTTATTCTTTCGCAGCACCACCCACTCCACGATCATCACATCCACGACAATTCCCGCCCATACGTTGACATTCAATACCTGCTCCACCATTCCTTCTCTTCCGTCCGGCAGGGAAAACCCGTGCAGAGCCAGATACGTGATCAACAAGACCGGCACCAGCAGCCGCGCGCTCACCGCCACAAGCGTGATGCCGAAGCTGCGAATCATCCAGGCGCGATGTTCGTCATATTTTCCCCGTACAGCCGCTCGGTAGCCTTTCCAACAGGTCCACAGCCACGCCAACGCCAACACGAGAAATGACAACGCTCTGCCGTAATCCGCGATATAGAAAATCAGCAGAAATGCGAGCAGCCCACTAACGAACACAGCGCCGACGTATACCCGGCCGACCATGCGGTGCATGGCGGGACGTTGAACGCACAAACGATCGACAAATTGCAGAAAACCCGTCGCCATCGCCACAAAAGCAAACGCAATATGCGCGACCAACACCGAATACTGCGCCGTACCCGGCACAATGCTCATGCGGCTGTCGTCCGGATTCATCTAGAAGTACGGAACCGCGAACGGAAGCATCACTCCGAAAGCGACAATGACCAGCGCCCACCAGCTCTTGCGAATCTTCATAAACGGCTCCACCCCAACCTTATTATTAGCTCCAAATCCCACCTTTCCATTGTAAAGTCCCACTGTTGCCAAATTCGCGACAAACGATAAACAAAGTATAACATCACGAAAAAAAGCCCGCTTCCCAGGGCGAGCCGTAGATGAACAATTTAATATTGTCCCGTGTGGCTAGATCTCAAAATAATTTTGTTGCATATAGAAATATGCCGGTCTTTCACCCTTCTGGTTAATTAATGAGAGATCCAGCAACTCCTTCACTATTTTTCTGATCGTCGCTCCCGATTTATCAAGAATGGTTGACAGTTCTTTAATCGTAAGTCCGCTATTGGAATCAAAGAAGTGATTTTGCGCCAGGATAAACAGTACGTCTCTATAAAAGTCTTCCCTACCAACTAGTATTGGTTCATTTTTCAACTTGTTTGCTGCAATACCCAGCAACTCGCTTTTTTCTTTTAACTCGGCATTCATTTCAACAAGCGCCTCTAAAATATTAGCCAAAAAAGTTTCAATAAAAAAATTCATTTCTCCTCTGGTCTTGATACTATTGGTAAAATCAAAGGCTTCCAAGTATTTATGTTTATATTTATTGCATCCCCTGGATAACGATAATGAGGAGATGTCACCCAACGTCTTGGTTAAATATAAACTGCTAATAAATCTGGAGGTTCTTCCGTTTCCATCGTAGAAGGGATGAATATATCCAAAATAATAATGGCCGACTGCCACCTTAATTAACGGGGGGATCTCGTCAGGATCGTTCATAAAGGTTAACAACTGCTTGGCGAACTCAAGGACTTCCCTTTCTGGCGTTACTCCTTGATGAATGATCTTGCCCGTATCCGATTTTTTTAATACATACGTGGCGTCTTTTCGGAATACTTCCCCATCAGGAAGCTTCTCCGGATCGATCTCCCCATTTGTAATATCGTCATAAATCTTCCTTAGATCTTCCGGCTTCTTGGGTAATTCAATCTCATCCCCCAGCAGGCTCATGTAAGACTTGATCATGCTATCGAATCTTGTTTTCGCTTTTCTATTTAACTTTAATTCTTTTGTACTTTTCGCTATTTCTTCCCTGGTACTTCTTATTCCCTCTAATTGATTGGTATGATATAGTTCTTCAACTAAACACTCATTAATAAATTGATTCTGAGCAACGGTTGGAAGTTTATTGAACGTATGATGAAACGCATCGGAAACAACGTGAATTTTACTTGCCATCTTCAACATTTCATTTGTCGGTACGTAATATAGCTCATACGTATGAGGTTGACTCAATGGTTTTATATTCAATCCTAAATGAACGGTCGAATCAAAATGAAACCTCTGTTGGAATATTTCATTAAATTTACTGAGGGATTGTTCCTGGTATAGTTTGTAAATGTATCTCAACCCTAGACACCTCATTTCTCACTATATGGAGAATAATTACACGTAACAAGTGAAATGTCTAGTTCTAATTTAAAAAATGTCGCTATTTTTGTATATAGAAGCATAGTAGTATTAGGCTATATAAAATCATTCAACACTTTAATATGGGCTCCGCATGCGCATCTGCCGTTCCCGTTTTTTTTAATTTTTACTTCCTTATTGCATGATGGACAAACAACCGTCATCCTGGTAACACCTCCATAGACAGGTGTTACTAGTCTCGACTCCTATGTTGGAAATTAAACCCCTTCACAATAATCCATACCGGAAACATAATCTCGAATATGGCACCCGGCACGTACAGAACAGAGCCGATTTCCCGGCCGAGGATTGCCAGACAACTGTTTGCCAACAATGCCGAATATCCGATAAACCCGATGATCGACAAAAATCGTGGAACCAGCCTTGATCGATAAAGGACGTGACAAAGCAACAAACTGCCCAAACTCAGCACGATCATGCTCATTTGAAAGAGTAAAGCATGCGCTTCAAGCAGCAACTTTCCGGTCATTTCGTAAAATGAATCTTGGGCGGCACCAGCGGAGATATAATTTTTGCCAAGTGTGATCAGGACAAGCGGGATGATTGCGCTTATCGTAAGTAAGGCCGACTCCATGATCCGGGATCCAAAGTACCCCAGCGCAAACGCTTCGTTATGCTTCTTAAGAATGGGGAACAGCAGCATGGCAATCGCCGCCACCGCCATAGCGTTAATCAACACCAGCAACGTTCCCGAAAACACCGTTGTTCGGTCCGGATACAGGTTGGCGAGAAAATCCGCGCGACTTAGCATCGGATCCAGAAGTCCGTTTCCGAACATGTATGCTCCCGTCGATACCAGAAACAGCGCCCCTGCCACTCTTGGAAATTTATCCATGTCGATCTCCCTTCGGCTACTTTATAAGGCAGTATAGCGCGAGAAGGAGTGGGGGCTGTAGACACTTTAGTGTGGTTTGCGGGTGTTCGGGAACAGATTCCACTCTCTGGCACGGGCGATCGCTTCCGTGCGTCTTTGCACCTGGAGCTTTTCAAAAATCCTGCGATTGTGGCCTTTGACCGTGTCCAACGCCAGAAAGAGCTTCTCCCCGATTTCCCTGTTCGAGAGCCCCTTGGCGATGAGCGCAAGCAACTCGATTTCCCGCTGGCTTAGCGGTTCGACCAAGCTGCCTTTCTTTTCGCGATTGCGCACACGTTCCAAACCGAATTGCGCTTCGCGGAGAGCGGGAAGCGGCAGATCGCCGCCCAGACGAAGAGCCGCTTGGTAACAATCCGCCGCCGAACCGGTTCGATCTTCCGCTTCGTCGATTTGACCTTGTCCAATCATGGCCATTACAGCCATCAGTGGATGCCCCACCATCAGGGAATTCGATATGACTTCGTTATAGGCCTCGCGAGCGGCGGCATAATCTCCGCGGCGCTGACAAGCAACGCCCAGCATCCAGGCGGCGGCTGTCCGAACGGGAATATTCTCCGGTCGCAAATACGCGAGCGCACGCCGCGACTGGACGATAACCTTCTCGATTTCCTGATTTCCGCTTGCTTCCGCATCGCTTGCAGGGGCAATCAGTCCGACAAGTTCTTCCGTCTTGTCGTCAAGCTCTCCGTTTTGCATGCCTGCTTCGGCAATCTGCAGGTTTCGCTCCGCACCGTCAGGATGGCTAGTCAAAACCAAGGATGCCAATGTGGCCCGGGTCGCGGCGATTAATCCGATCAAATCCTTGACGCGGACGTCCTGTACAGCGCCCGACAGTGCCGCCTCTGCCGCTTGCAGCTTGTGTTCAACACCCGTCAGCTTGCCTGCAATCAGCAAGGCTGAACCATACATCACCCACAGAGCCGGTCTGGCATCCAGTTCCGCGACAGGCAATGTTGCCAGCCAATTCAGCGAGATGCCTGCAGCCCCGCGAAGATGCAACGGGATTCCTTTCCCCTCCAGCAGACGTGCGGCCCGATCGATGTCATTGGACGCTACGGCATGGCGAAACGCTTCCTCTTCGAATTCATGGTTTTCATACCAGTCGCTTGCCCGTTTATGCAATTCCGCGATATCGCTTCCGTCTACGATTGTTTGCAGCCTTTTGCGGAGCAGATCGGCAAACAAATGGTGATAGCGATACCACCGTCGTTCGTTGTCCAAGGGGATGACGAATACATTCCTCCGCTCAAGATCGATTAACGTTGTCTGGCCGGAAACTGCGGGATCGAGCACAACCCCATCGCAAAGAGGGCCGCACAGCCGGTCAAGGATCGATGTCTGCAGCAAAAAGGTTTGAACCGCTTCGGGTTGCCGCTGCAGAACCTCTTCTACCAGATAATCCAGGACGAAATGATGGTTGCCGGTGAAAGACGGTAGGAGCCGATCGGCATCGCGATCTCCTTGAATGGAAATGGCAGCCAATTGCAACCCCGCAACCCAGCCTTCCGTGCGCGATTCCAGCGAAGCGATTGTATCCGTGGACAGCTCAAGGCCCATCATGCGGTTCAAAAAGTGTCCGGATTCGGAGAGAGTAAATCTCATGTCGGCTACTCGTATTTCGGTCATTTGATCCCGAGCCCGCAATCGAGCCAGCGGAATACGCGGATCCTCGCGGGTCGTCATGACAAGGTGCATCTGGGCGGGAAGATGGTCCAGAAGGTAGAACACGGCATCGTCGACCGGTTTCGAATTTACCGCGTGATAATCGTCAAGCACAAGTATAAAAGGTGTCGGGACAGCCGCGATTTCATTAAGCAGCGCCGTCAGGAGCAGCTCAATCGGCGGCAGTTGCGGCGTTTGAAATGCTGCGAGCACCCCTGCCCCCATATTTGCCTCAATTGTCTGCAGCGCCGAGATCATACAGGTTAAAAAGCGGATAAGTTCGCTGTCTCCTTCGTCTAACGACAGCCATGCGGCCGGCCGGTCGCAGTGACGGAGCCATTCACAAACCAAAGTCGTTTTTCCATAGCCGGCGGGGGCGGAAATGAGGGTAAACTTGCGGTACAAACCTTTGCTGAGCCTTTCGGTCAATCGTGGACGAAGAACCGCCTGCGGCCGAGACGCAGGGATATAAAATTTGGTGGCCATGATGGGTGCGGACATCGATTCAACCATCCTTCGCGATCCGTTGATTGTACCGTTATGGGCAGTGGCGAGTTATACTCTGTTCTGTATTTGCCGGCCCTTTGTTTCACCATATCAGCTTGCTTCCCTTTGTTCAATCCTCGTCCGAAAGTTCTGCTATAATCACAAGAGAGGTTTGCCGATTGGCGAAGGGAGAACAACTCAATGGAGAAATTCGATCGGGCCAGGCCTGTCTGGCCGGCCGGCAGAAGCCGGGAAATGAACGTAACGGCAGGATTCAAGGCCGTCATCGCAACCGATGCGGCACAGAGCGCAACACTTCGAATTACGGCTTCCAGCCTCTATCGCTTTTATGTGAACGGAACGTTTGGCGGGCATGGTCCGGCAAGAGGACCACACGGTTATTACCGCTTGGACGAATGGGACATCGCCGGCCTGCTGCGCGGCGGAGACAACGTGATCGCAATCGAAGTCGCCGGTTATAACGTCAATAGCTATTATCTGCTGAACCAGCCCTCGTTCGTACAAGCGGAAGTGTTGGTGAATGGAGCGGTCGAGGCGGCAACGTCGGCGACGGACGGCGGTTTTCAGGCCATCGTGCTGGAAGAGCGCGTGCAGAAGGTACAGCGATACAGCTTCCAACGGCCTTTCGCCGAATATTACCGCCTTCGTCCCGAGAGCACCCGGTGGCGTGTCGAAACCGGAAGCATTGAAACTGCGGAAAAATGCGAAGAGTTGGAAGCGAAGACCATTATCCCGCGGGGCATCTCCTATTCCACTTTCCAGAAGAGAAGCCCTGTCCGCCTGCTTGCCGGGGGCGGCATTTCGCTCGATCTGGACCGTGCAACGTATTGGAAAGACCGGTCGCTGACCAACATCGGTCGGACGCTGAGAGGGTACACAGAGAACGAGCTGCAGGTCGAGATGTCCAAGGAACTGCAGCAGCTTCGCACCGGCTCGCACAAGGAGCAGCCTGTCGCTTACACGGATGAAAGCGCATTCGATTTGGAACCTCTAACCTATCGGATCGTCGATTTCGGCATCAACCGAACCGGGTTCATCGGCGCCACCATTCATTGCGCGGAAGCGGCCAAGCTCTATTTGGCATTCGATGAAATCTTGACTGAGGACGGAGACGTCGATTTCAAACGGTTGGATTGCGTCAACGGGATCGGGTACGAGCTGGAGCCCGGCGTCTACGAATTGGAGAGCTTCGAGCCGTATACGCTGCGCTATGCGAAGCTCATTGTGGCCAGAGGGGCGTGCCGCATAGAGGATTTGTACATCCGGGAGTATGTCAATCCGGACGCGGACCGGGCGACGTTCCGCTGTGACAGGGGCGGGTTGAACCGGCTGTTCGACGCCGCGGCGGAAACCTTTCGTCAGAACGCGTCCGACTTGTTCATGGATTGTCCGTCCAGGGAGCGGGCCGGCTGGCTTTGCGACAGCTACTTCATCTCGCGGACGGCCTATTGGCTAACCGGCGACGCGGCGATGGAGCGGAACTTTCTGGGCAATTATGCGCTGCCGGAGCAGTTCGCCGCGCTTCCGCCCGGCATGCTGCCCATGTGTTATCCGGCCGATCACGACGACGGGGTATTCATTCCGAACTGGGCCTTGTGGTTCGTCTTGCAGCTCGAAGAGTATGCGGCCCGAACGGGAGACGCAGCGCTCGTTGCGAAGGTGAAAGCGAAGGTCTACGCCTTGTTCGCCTATTTCGCTCCCTTCCTGAACGAAGACGGACTTTTGGAAAAGTTGAAAAGCTGGGTTTTCGTCGAGTGGTCCAAAGCGAACGACTATACGCAGGATGTGAATTATCCGAGCAATATGCTGTATGCCGGCGCATTGTCGGCTGCCGGACGGCTCTACGGAGATCCAACGCTACTCGAGCAGGCGGCGCAAATACGGGAGACGATAGCGGCGCAATCGTTCAACGGGGCGTTTTTCGTCGACAATGCCGTAAGAGTGGAAGGTAGGTTGGTTACTACTGAGCATACGACGGAAGTATGCCAGTACTATGCGTTCTTTTTCGGAGTCGCCACGCCAGAGACTTATCCGTCGTTATGGCAGGTGCTGGCGGAGCGGTTCGGGCCTGACCGGGGAACGACGGGCGCTTATCCCGACGTCCACGTGGCCAACGCCTTTGTCGGAAACTACATGCGTCTCGACTTGTTCTCCGATTGTGGAAAAGGGAGCCAATTGCTCAGCGAGATGGAAGGCTATTTTGCGCATATGGCCGAAAGAACGGGAACCTTGTGGGAAAATACGGGCGCCCAGGCCAGCTGCGATCACGGCTTTGCTTCGCATGTCGTGCATTGGCTGTACCGGAGTGCTCTCGGGCTGCACGAGGTCAACCATCATACCCGGCAAATCGTCATCCGGTTCGAAAACAACGGCTTGCAGCAATGCGAAGGGGCCATTCCTGCGGGAAATGAAGTAATCGCGCTGCAATGGGAAGCCCGCAGCGATGATACTTTGGTCTACCGGTTGAACGTTCCGAACGGTTATGCCGTGGTGATCGTCAACGACAGTGGAAAAACGCTCGTAAGCGCCTAGCAAGTAACTAACTCCCTGCAGAATAGGCCCTGTTTTCTTGCCTATTTCGCCAAAAACGGGCCGTCCATTCGAAATAGCCAGTGATTTCACTGGCTATTTCGCTTGAAAGGCCTATTTGAAGGTGATCTGAGGCCAATAACCAGTGTTTTCACTGGTTATTTCGAACGAGCCCGGCGATATCGGGCATATAGGCCATTTTTCATGGGCTATTTGGGTTGCCGAGCAATCAATCGGGCCACTCAGGAGGCGGCTTGCCAGGGCAGGCTTCCTTCAGCAGCGCGCGAGTACGCTCGTTCACGAAGGAGCGAAGCGGATGAGCTGCTCTGGAGAAGCGGAGCGCCGGTTTACCGCGTCATCTGGCAAGATCGGCCAAGGTATGGAAGTCCGCTTCACTGAGTGTGATTTCGGTAGCCGCGATGTTCTCTTCCACGTGGCGGGTGGAAGAGGTGCCGGGGATCGGCAGCATCGCCGGCGAGCGTCGGAGCAGCCAAGCTAACGCGAGTTGGGCCGGGCGGACGTTGTGCTGCCGGGCCATGTCGGCCAGCGGGCTTCCTTCTGCCGCGAGCTTCCCGGTGGCCAGCGGGAACCACGGGATGAAACCGATCCCGTTGCTCTCGCAGTAGTCCAGCACCTCTTCCGATTCGCGGTTGGCCAGGTTGTACAGGTTCTGAACCGTGACGATCGGTGTAATTTCACTTGCTCTCTTCAACTCTTCGACACTTACCTGGCTGAGCCCGATGTGGCGAATTTTGCCTTCCTCTTTCATCAGCTTCAACTCGCCGAGTTGGTCGGCCAGCGGCACCTTCGGATCGATGCGGTGCAATTGCATCAGGTCGATCGTCTCCAGGCCGAGATCGATGAGGTTCAGTTCAACTTGCTGGCGCAAGTATTCCGGGCGTCCGACCGGGCGCCAGTCGTTGGGGCCGCAGCGGGTCAGGCCGACTTTGGTGGCGATGATCAGCCCGTCCTTGTAAGGATGCAAGGCCTTCTTGATCATCCGGTTCGCTACGAACGGCCCGTAGGAGTCGGCGGTATCGATAAAATTAACCCCAAGCTCGACCGCTCGTTGCAGGACGCGGACCGCTTCCTCGGGATCGCGGGGTTCGCCCCAGATGCCGTCGCCGGTCAGCCGCATCGCGCCGTATCCCATACGATTCACCGTTAAATCCCCGCCAACCTGGAACGTGCCGGCTTTCGCCGCCGAAATTTGAGCTGTCATGACGTCACACTCCCTCACCAGAATGGATGCGCGGCTTCAACCTGCTTGCTTAAAGCCCGTCACCGCCATTATATCGCATCATGCGAGCGGAATCGAAAAAGTCGGCGGGTTCATTGCCCCTCGCCATTAATTCAAACCTTGCAGCCACCTGGCAAGCGCTTCGCCAACCTCCGCGGGTGCATCTTCCTGAGGGTAGTGGAGGCCTGATACGGTAACTTCGGTTTGCGATGGCCACGTACGGCAGAAATCGATATGGGATTGCGGCATTAAGCCCGGTTCGCATCGAATGAACAGCTTGGGAACGGCGCTTTGCGCAAGCCATTCTCCGTACCCGGCAACAATCGCCGTTATATCCGCAGGGTCTCCGTCGAACGGAAGCTGGCGAGCCCAACTGAGCATGGCGCGGCGGCTTTCGCCAGCCTCGAGGAACGGCCGGCGGTACGCTGCCATCTCTTCATCCGTCAGCTTTCGCAATATATTCACCGGCAGGTTGAATTCGATAAACGAATTTTGCTCCAGCACCATCCGCTCCCCTTCTGGTGTCCGGAGCGCTTGGAAGATGGCGCGGCCCTTCTCCGGCATTTCGTTCCAGCTCCGCGGTTTTATAATCGCCTCCATATGAACGATGCCTTTAACCGCATCGGGATGGCGCATGCTCCATTCGAATCCCAGTGCCGAACCCCAGTCGTGCACCACGAAAGTTACGCGTTCGCGCACGTCGAGCTGATGGAGCAGTTCGTCAAGATAGCGGCGATGTTGGGCGAACGCATACGTATGAGGCCCGCTGTCCGGAAGCTTTGCGGAATCGCCCATTCCAATGAGGTCCGGGGCAATGCAACGTCCCAGCTTCCGGGCATGGGGAATGAGGTTGCGCCAAAGATAGGAGGAGGTTGGATTTCCATGCAGAAAAACGATGGGGTCACCGCTCCCTTCCTCAATATATGCCATCTCTAACCCGAATACTCGTTTCCGCTTTTTCTCATAGGGATGCGCCCCGTTATTCATCTTTCATCTCACCCTTCCATCATATTCTCTACCGTCCGTTCTCTCGTGCCGCGCGCCTTACGCCTCCTCCGGAACAGTCAGATTCCGCAGCACGACTTTGAGCAGACTTATTAGCAAGCTGTACTCTTCATCGCTAATCCCTTTCCGTGTTTTGTTCTTGACGCGAGCCAATGCTTCTTGTACCCTGGGTACCACTGCACGTCCCGAGTCCGTCAAATATAGTTGATGATAGCGGTTGTCGGCAGGATCCGCTTCCCTCCGTACGTAACCTTCCGTTTCCAGCCTGGCAATCGCTTTGGCCGCAGTCGTTTTGTCAATGTGAAGCTTCTGGCTTAGCTCCTTCTGAGTGATAGGCTGTTGAAACGCAATCGCCATCAGAAAAATATACTGTCCGCTTCCGATTCGATAAGGCGCCAGCTCTGCCGAAATCAACACCTGCATATGCCGGTAGATGGCCGAAATGTATTGACCATGCGACTCCTCCCCACCCTTGTCATGCGGCTTCCAATGTTCGCTCACTTGATCCCTCCTCCCAATAGGATGCTATTGCAACTAATTCAACAATAGCTCATATAGGATGCTATTGCAACTAATTTTATTTGTGTTTCGTCCCTGCTTGTCGCGTAATCTTGTACAGGGTCCATGCTATTTGCAGCGGGTCTGAAAATTCGCCCTGCCCACTAACACATCGCTTAAGAAAGCCTTCGACTCCTTCAATTTGGCTTCCAGCTCCTGAATATAGATCATTTTATCCATTACCAATGCTTCCTTCTTTACTTCGGAGCTCTCATTGACAAGTAAAATTACGTCATGGATCGTAAAACCCAATGCAAGCAGCATTCTCACATCCTGCAAATAGGCAACCACCGCATCATCGTATACGCGGTAATTATTTTCGTCCCTTGATATCAATTGCTCCGGGATCAACCGTTTGCGTTCATAGAATCGCAACGTGGATATGGGCAATTCCGTCAGCTTGGAAACTTCGCTAGCTTTCATAACCAGTCCCTTCCGAAATCAACATTAATTTGCTGTTTGCTATAAACCAAGGTTCATAGTTCATACTGGCAACAGGATAACCCGAGACAGCGCTGCTGTCAAAATAACGGGTTGTTTCAGAAGGAGTGCCTATATGCTGAAAAACATCCAAAATAACGATTTTGTCAACATTATGACCGGCCGTCGTTCCATACGACTGTACGATGAGAACGTCAAAATTACAGAGGAAGAAATGCACGCCATGATTCAAGAAGCAAGCTTGGCGCCCTCTTCTGCAAATATGCAGCCATGGCGCGTAATCGTGGTTCATTCCCCTGAAGGAAAAAACAAGCTTCGGCCTCTGGTCCAGTTCAATACGCGGCAAAACGATACATCTGCGGCGATGCTCATTATTTTGGGGGATACGCAGAGCGAGTTATATGTAGAAGAGATATATAATACTGCTGTGGAACAAGGAAAAATGCCCAAAGAGATACGCGACAAGCAGGTCGCGCAAATTCTGGGCATGTATCCGCAAATACCGAAAGAATTAAAGATCGAAATTGCTAAAATCGATGCAAGCTTATTTGCCATGCAACTGATGCTGGTAGCCCGTGCACATGGGTATGACACCAATCCGATGGCGGGCTTTGAACGCGATCGGGTCGTTGGCGCATTCGAGTTGGACGACCAAAGATATGTTCCCGTCATGATTCTGTCCATTGGAAAGGCCAAGGATGAGGGCCATGAATCCGTGCGCTTGCATAGCGCGAAAATTACCTTTTGGCGCTAATGCGAATTCGCGTACAACCGATATCGTAACGTTCCCCGCGCTGTCCGTAACGGCAAGCTTCAGGGCCATCCTTTTGCGGGATGGCCTTTCATTTTTTCTCGCATGGTTCAACTGCTGTCGTGCCCGTCGGCTCCTATCGGTTGTTTAACAGGGTATCCGCAGTAAGTTGGATATGCGCGCTAAAGAGCTCGGCGGCACGGTCACTGTCGCGGCGAAGAACGGCTTCCGCCAACGCCTTATGTTCGGCGCGGCCATCGCGGACGGATTGCTGCGGGGTGGAAACATGCCGATAAAATTCGCTCAAATCCCAAAGGCGTTTGCAGATTTCCAAGAGAACCGGGTTGGGACATGCGGCGATCAGTTCGAAATGAAATTGACGGTGGAGGTCGGACCACTCTTCGCGGAGGGCAAGCTTTTGATTCCCTTCCTCATACTCGTTCGTTTGCGATAATTTGTGGTGAACGGCGATTACATTGGATTCCCATGTGAGATCGCCATGGGAGATTGACAGGCGCAATGCAGCTGATTCATTGATCAACCGAGCCTCTACGATACTATTCAGTTCTGCCTCCGACACCATCTTTACTGAAAATCCGTGATTCGGGTTTTGCAAGACGAGGCCTTGCGTCGCCAACCGCGTCAGCGCTTCCCGAACGACGGCAACCGAGACATCGAAGCTCTTGGCTAATTCCGAAACCGTTAATGGAGAGCCCGGTTCGTATTGTCCGGACAAGATATCGGACTGCAGTTTTTTAGTGACAATTTCGCTTAAGGTGGACGAACCATTTCTTTTGGCCATATAGCCAACACCATCCTTCGCGCCCAACGGGATTCTGCATGTTTACTTAGTTTACCTCTAAATCTGTTAAAAAAATAGATCAAATTCGAAAACAACAAATACAATCGATTTATATTTACATAATCGATTCTTTACTATACAATCGATTTATTAGCAAAAAGGAGGTTTTTACAATGAGCCACAACCCATTGGCTGCATTGCCGGAAGTCGCAATCTTTCAAGTGACGAGCAACGACATTGCGGAGGGCCTTCCTCTGCCGCCCCGGCATTATTCGGGGATGTCAGGCGTGGAAGGCGGCAAAGATCTATCGCCCCATTTGAAATGGTCGGGCGCGCCCGAAGGGACGCGGAGCTTCGCCGTAACCGCGTATGATCCCGATGCTCCGACAGGATCGGGCCTCTGGCACTGGGCCGTCATCAACATTCCTGCCAGCGTCACTGAACTGCCTGCCGGCGCAGGCAGCGACCCCAGCAGCGGCTTGCCGCAAGGCGCCCTGCAGCTGCCCAACGATTTGAGACTTGCACGGTTTATCGGTGCGGCGCCTCCGGCGGGAGATGGTCCTCATCGGTATTATTTTGTCGTTCATGCGCTGGATGTCGATCATATCGGCGTGGACCCTAACGCCACGCCAGCTCTTTTAGGGTTCACCATGCTGAGCCACACCCTGGGGAGAGCCGTTCTTGTGGCAACTGGAGAAGTCAAGTAAACTGCGTTCGGGGTACACGAGCTTAGTAACGCGAGCTCGTAGCCCGCTCACAAGAAAGACAGCCATTGCATCAATGGCTGTCTTCCCTGACGCCGCCGCGCGAGCGCGTTGGCCCCTATATTTTCCCCATCGCTTCTTGCATGGCGCCAATCACCCGATCGCACCATGCGTCGAATTCCGGATCTTCCACCTGCAGCTCGGCATGCGCCAGAATGTTCGCCACCGTCCCCTTGATCCCCTGATCGAAGCGAGTCGTCGCTACAAAATCCGGCACCAATCGCTTGAGCTTCGCATTATCGAACACGACGGAGTTCGCTTTATCGCCCAAGAGACCGCCGCGGAAATCGTACGAACCGCTCGCCGCGAGGAACGAGGACGCCACGTGCACCGCCTGCAGCTTCACGCCGAGCGCATCCGCAATCGCCTCATAAATCTGATTCCACGTCACCGTCTCATCCGATGTAATCTGAACCGCCTCGCCGATCGCGTGCGCGTTGCCCATCAGCCCGATGAACCCTTTCGCAAAATCGCGATTATGCGTCATCGTCCACAGCGACGTGCCGTCACCGTGAATGATGACCGGCTTGCCTTCGAGCATGCGCTTCGCCACCTGCCAGCTGCCCTTGCGGCCATGGACGCCCAGCGGAATCGACCGCTCGTCGTACGTGTGGCTCGGCCTGACAATCGTGATCGGAAAGCCCGCTTCGCGGTATTGCTTGATCAGGTACTCCTCGCAGGCAATTTTATTCCGGGAGTACTCCCAGTACGGGTTGGACAGCGGCGTCCCTTCCGTAATCCGGTAATCGGACAGCGGGGTCTGGTAGGCCGAAGCGGAGCTGATGAAAATAAACTGCTTGGTCTTATCCTTGAACAGCCGGTAATCCCGTTCACACTGCGACGGCTCGAACGCGATAAAATCCGCCACCACGTCGAACGTCAAATCCTGAATCAGCGCCGCAATATGCGCCTCGTCCCGAATGTCCCCTTGCAGCAGCTTCACACCTTCCGGCAGCGTGCCGCTTCTAGTCCCTCTATTGATCAAATATAGCTCGCACCCGTCTGCCACCAGTTGCTTCGTAATGGCCGAACTGATCGTGCCGGTACCGCCGATGAACAATGCTCTCAACGTATATTCGCCTCCGTTATCGTGTTAATCCCGACCTTAACGGATTCGACGCGGCCCCCTCCCAATCCCTGCTTAGACTATTCATGCTGCCGACTTGTATACCTTCGCCGACCTCCGCAGCAAACAAGCGAACATAAGAAATGCCGTCCCCTTGCTCGAGCTGCGGGAGCGTATTGGCGAATACGCCGTTCACGCTAACCGCTGCGTTCCCATAGGTACAATCCCATTCTATCCGCAGCTCCGCCCATTCGTCTGCCGGCAATTGGCCTCTTTCCAGAAGCACATACGGCCCTTCGTTGGCATATTGCACCGCAAGACGGCCATCGGCTTCAATCTTCAGGCGGAATAATCCCCCCTCCCGATTGTGCGGCAGCAGGAACGATTCTCCCAAACTCACATAAGTTCCGCCAAATGGAGTCCGATTTATTTTAACATGGAGAGTAAGCTCCCCCTTCCCCGCGATCGGAAAGTTCCACGTAGCCCCGGCCGGTTTCCCTGCATCTACCTTCGCAATACGCAGCGCATTGGCTTCGGCGGACAGCGCAATCACTTCGACTCCCTCATTCGTTACGGCCAAGTCATGCATATGGTCGGCAAAATGCGTTTGCGCTTCCGGTTCGACCACCCATTCGGGCCTAATACGCACCGCCTTAAAAACAAGCGTGCCCATAAAATTGGCCAAATTGACGTCGTAATAACCGACAAGCACGCTTCCATCCGGCAGCTCGGTCATCCAGGGATAACAAAACAGCTGCTTCACGTCATGCTCGCGCTTCATTCCGACAATTTGGCGATACCCGCGCCAGGTTCCGTCATCTCCGCAGATCGCCGCAACAAGCGATTGCCTCGCATAGCTGATGCCATGATGAATCGGCTCCCCCTTGCCATGATTCCAGCACATCAGAATACGGCCGTCGCGCAGACGAAGCAGGCCTGCCGGCGAATTCGAAGAAACGAAAGACGTTTGCTGCATGTCGCTCCAGCTTTCGCCCCCGTCAACAGAGAACGATTCATACAGCCTGCCGGTCTGCGTACGAATGACCATCCATATACGGCCGTCCGGCAGCTCGACCGTTACCGGTTCGACGGCACCCGATTCACTGTGGCCTCCCCCGTTATCCAGCACAAGATCGCTCGTGGAGTGTTTCCAGGTTTGACCATGATCGTCGGAAAAAATAGCCGTGCTGGTAAAACAGCCGGTTTGGCGTCTGGTCAAATAAGAGAACGACATCACGATCCGCCCGCTTCCCAGCACCGTCACATTATTGATCGACCCCGTATAGGAGTGGCCGTAATCGATTTGTTGCGGTTCCGACCACGTGTTTCCTTGATCCGCGGAGCGAATCCCCCACATTTCCACGATTCGGTCCACATAGGGAACGTGCTTATCCCAGTTGCGATAGACACAATAAATTTGATGCAGCTGGCCGATCGTATCCGCGAACAAAGCATAAGGAAGCGCCACCGCCCCGATGCCGGGATGGGAAGCGATCATTCGCGGCTCCCCCCAGGTATCTCCGTTGTCGAACGAAAGACGGCTATACAAATGCTGCGGAACCGAAGTATTATTCCAGTCGCTGTGCTCGCGGCCTTCGGCATAAATGGAAAGGATCGTTCCATCCTCGAGGGTGATGAACGGGCCGATTTTTCCCGATACGTTAATGCTCTGCGGGGCTTGCATAGTAGACATCGTAGTCTCTCCTTTTATCCTTTGATGGAACCCGTCGATGCGTTCTCCTTCTATCAACCTGTACGGCCGATACCTGTATTCTAGCCTTGAGCCGTTTCCGCAAACAGGCCCGACTTTTGCCTTTTGGGCCCCGATCATGATGTCGCGAAGCCTTTTTGCCCATGTCAAAATCGAGGCCTCCCTTCGACCTTATCGATTCTGCCGCATCAGGGGCTCCAGCATGGTGAATTCCCTGGCTCGAATCCAAGGCTACCTTTCTCGACGGCGGGTAGATTCAACAATATTGGAGAATAATCCTTATAAGTGGCAAGAGACAGCGGCGATAAAAAGGAGTATATTGGACTCATACCCATGGATGCACAGGAGGATACTTCAATGAAACTAAAAGGAAAATCAGCTATTGTTACAGGGGCCGGAGCCGGTATGGGCAAAGCGATAGCGATGCTGTTCGCAGCGGAAGGCGCTAAGGTCGCGGCGTCCGATATTGACCAACAAGCATTGGATGCCGTGGTGGCGGAAATTCAATCCGCCGGAGGGACTGCAACCGGGGTTCTTGCGGATGTAGCTAATGAAGCGGACGTCCGGCATCTGGTAGATACAACCGTTAAGTTATACGGATCGGTTGATGTGCTAGTCAACAATGCAGGCATTATGGACAATTTCATTCCGGCAGGAGAGGTTTCCAATGAACAATGGGAACGTGTTCTCGGCATCAATCTCAATGGTCCATTCTACGCCTCGCGCGCCGCGCTTCAAGTCATGCTGAAACAAGGCAAGGGGGTCATTGTCAATAACGCCTCCATCGGCGGTCTCTTCGGAGCCAGAGGCGGCGCTTCTTATGTCGTATCCAAGCACGGCCTGATCGGCTTGACGAAAAACATCGCGGCAACTTATGGACCTAAGGGAATACGCGCGAATGCGATCGCTCCGGGCGGCGTGAACACGAATATTGGAGCCACCATCACCGCGCCCCATCCGCTCGGACTCGAGGCGATCGGCCGATCGGGACAAGGGCCGATGGGTGAACCGGACCAAATCGCTCGGGTAGCCTTGTTCCTGGCCTCTGACGATTCCAGCTTCGTCAATGGAGCCACAGTGACAGCGGATGGCGGTTGGACGGCGCATTAAATTTCTTTTGGGGATACTCCCGAACGAACGCAAAGCTGCTTACTAGAGGATGAGGAGGTATCCGGTAGCCTTGAACTTTGTCAGACAGCATATATTGATCATCGCTGCCCTGTTAAGCGGATTGTTGATCGGCATCGGCTGGCTGCTGCCAGAAGATCGATCCGTTGGCTTCTTCTTGCTCGCATATCTGATTGGCGGTTATGCCCCTGGCAAAGAGGGCCTTCTGCAGCTGATCAAGAAACGGCAGCTCACCGTGAATTTGCTGATGATTCTGGCTGCGACGGGAGCCGTAATCATCGGTTATTGGAACGAAGGCGCGGTGCTCATCTTTATTTTCGCCTTAAGCGGCGCGCTCGAGAGCTATGCGATGGACAAGAGCCGCCGGGAAATTACTGCGCTCATGAAACTGCAGCCGGAGGAAGCCTACTTAATTGAAGCGGATGGATCGGAACGATTGGTTGCCATTCGAACCTTGCTTCCCGATCAAGTGATCAGCGTCAGGCCCGGGGAGCATATCCCGGTCGACGGCGAGATTATACAGGGGCAAACCTCGATTGATGAATCGTTATTAACCGGAGAACCTGTGCCAGTCGAAAAAGGTCCGGGCGCCTCTGTCTACGCCGGCACCGTCAACGGAGCAAGCCTGCTGCGAGTAAGGGTATTGAGCAAAAGCGAAAACAACAAGGTACAGAACATTATCCGCATGGTTCAATCCGCGCAAGAGCTGAAACCGGCCAATCAGCTGTTTATCGAGAAAATTGAAGCCCCGTACGTAAAAACCGTATTGCTGCTGGTAAGTGTGATGATGGTGCTTCCCCATTACGTCGTCGGCTGGTCATGGACAGAGACGGTTTATCGGGCGCTTGTGTTGCTTGTTGTGGCCTCCCCTTGCGCTTTAGTGGCCTCCACGATGCCTGCCGTGTTGTCTGCCATTTCCAACAGTGCTCGACATGGGGTGCTGTTCAAGGGCGGCATGCATCTGGAAACCATCGGGCAGCTCTCGGTGCTGGCTCTGGACAAGACAGGAACCATTACCGAAGGAAAGCCGATCGTAACCGATTTCATCCCGCGCCGCGAGAACGAACGCATGTATGTTCTGCACGCGGCAGGTTCAATAGAGGATGCATCTACACACCCCTTGGCAGGAGCTATCACAACATATGCGTTAGAACACGGGTGCCTTTTCGAAAGTCCGGAAGCGTTGGAGAATGTAGCTGGACAAGGCGTGTCCGCAGTGGTCGGGAATCAAACATGGCGAATCGGCAAGCTGCAGTTTGTCGGAGAAGCGGCTGGTGCCCTATTCCACCATGGGATCGCTCAGAAGCTAAAGAACGAGGGAAAATCGCTCGTCTTTGCAGCTGACGAGTCGGGCATTGCCGGGATATTCGCGCTGAAGGATACCATTCGCGGCGAATCTGTGATGGCGATCGCTGCGCTCAAAGCTGCGGGCATTCGCACAGTCATGATTTCCGGGGACAATGAAGGAACGGCTAAGCTTGTCGCCGAGGAGGCGGGCTTGAATGATTATGTCGCCGAATGCTTGCCGGAAGACAAAGTAAATTACATACGGAAATTGACAGACCAGTATGGCAGCGTAGGTATGGTCGGGGATGGAATCAATGATGCCCCGGCGCTGGCTACAGCTTCCATCGGGATCACAATGGGCGCGGGGAGCGGGGCTGCGATTGAAACGGGCGATGTCATTCTGGTCAAAAACGATTTGTCGCAAATCGTAAAAACCATTCAGCTCTCTCGCAAGATGCGCCGAATTATTAAACAGAATGTCTTTTTCTCCGTCGGCGTTATTCTTGCGCTGATTGCCGCCAACCTGCTGCAGATCATTACACTGCCGCTCGGCGTAATCGGACACGAGGGAAGCACGATTCTGGTTATTCTCAATGGATTGCGATTGCTTAAGTACCGCTAACCGAAACGGGCTTATGAATCATCAAAACCAACGATACGCACAAAATGATCAAATTCCCGTTATACTCGCTACATTTTTGGAACTGTCACAAAAACAAACGGATATTGTCGTGTATACGCCGCGATTTGAGGGGATGGATTCCGGCGATAACGGGAATGAACATTTCCTCGTCTTCGGGGCGGGCAATGGGGATATGCTGGCCATGTGAACGCAAAGCAATTACGAGGGAGCCAAGGATCATCGGATTATGCTCGCGCGAAGCGTCGACGGCGGGCAGACATGGGGCGCTTGACATTTCATTCAACACCGGTTATATTCAACCATATGGTTGAATATAACCTTCACCTCGACGATTTGTTCGGTTCGCTTGCCAATTCAGTTCGCAGAGATATCCTGCAGCGACTGATTCATACGCAGCTTACCATCAGCCAACTCGCCGAACATTACGAAATGTCGTTCGCCGCCGTCGCCAAGCACCTGAACGTATTAGCCAAGGCACAATTGATTGTCAAACGCCGCAAAGGAAAGGAGCAAATCGTCAGTATCGCACCGGAGGCTATCCAGCATGCGAGCCACTATCTGGCTCAATTCGAGGAACTATGGAACTACCGCTTCAATGAACTGGACAAAATTTTGCAGGAGGATGATTAATCATGTACAAAGCCAAAGTCACTGCCGAACCCGGCACGCAAAACATAGTCGTTGAACGTCTGTTCGACGCCCCTCGCGCCAAAGTATTTGCCGCCATGACCGAGAAGAACAAGCTGGAACGTTGGTGGACAGGCCCGGGCTACACCAACCGCGTCGAGCACCTTGACGTGCGCGACGGAGGTTCCTGGCGGTTTGTCCAACTCGGACCGAACGGCGAACAATTCGGCTTCCATGGGAGCTTCCATATGGTTTCGCCCGAAATGACGATCCAAACCTTCGAATTCGAAGGTCTTGGGGAACGCGGCCACGTCTCTCTGCAGAAATCGGAGTTGATCGAGATCGAACCGGGCGTCACCAAGCTGATTGCGACCTCGGCTTTTTTGAGTGTGGCGGACCGGGACGGCATGATTCAAAGCGGCATGGAGAAAGGCATGCAGCAAACGTATAACGCGCTGGATGAAGTATTGAAAGATTAATTGGGGGCGCCCCCTTCCCCCGACCTGATCATTAGCCCGAGCCCGGAAACAGCGACAGCTTATATTCCTTTCGGTAGATTTCATCCACTCGGGCCAGCACTTCGGCTCCTTGCTCCGCGAACTTCAATGGGGACGGTTTGCCTTTCGTCAGATAGCTGCCGCTTGAAACGCTGTCTTGTCGACCAAGCGCCGCATCGTAAAGCAAACCAGCCCCTTTTGACGGGGCGGGAAAGAGCAGCTTCATCACAGGTCGCAGGAGGAAAGGCAAGCCCGCCCGATTTTTCGGGTTAATCGTGTTATTGCCGCCCGGATCGACGCTGAGGACAGTGATTCCGTCTTGAGCGAATAATGGCGGCCCCGCCTCCTGCGTCCATAACGACAACGCGAGCTTAGTAGCGGCATAAGGCCCGAACAACTTGCGAAAGGAATCCGGCCGCTCCAACGTACGGGAATTAAAATGATTGAGGCCGGCGAACGCATTCGTAGACGTGTTGACGACCTTCCGGTGCTCCCCCCGCTCCAGCAGTCCTTTCAGCTCCATCATAATCAGGTACGGCGCGACCGTCTGCAGCTCATAATGGAGCTCGCGTCCTTGCGGAGAATACCGGATCTCGGGTAGGCTTCCACCGGCGTTGTTGAACATCAGATCGAGGCGGGATTCTTGTGCAAGAATGAGCTCGAGCGCTTGTTTCAATTGCCGAAAATCGGCCAAATCCGCCCGATATTCCCGCAGCCTCCGTTCCCTTGCCGCCACTTGAAGAATCGGATCTTCCGCAGGAAACGCCGATCGATTCAGACCGACGACCTGCCAATTCTCGCTTAACAGCCTGCGCGTCAACGCCAAACCGATCCCGCTGCCTGCACCCGTAATCAAAGCTGTCTTGGTCCCATTCATCTTTCTCGTCCTCCCGTCGATTTACATTGCCTCAGCCATAGTCTACAAGTTGGAGTCGACTTCAAGTCAATGGCCAACTTGCATGAGTTGACTTGGAGTTGACTCCAACTTGTATACTGGAGACAACAGGACCGATGGGAGGAATCGTGGACCATGAACGAAGAACAGACCTATACGATCAAAGAGGCTTCCGAACAAACCGGACTTCCCGCGGATACCCTTCGATACTATGAGAAAATCGGTTTACTGCCTCATGCAGAGCGGAAGCCGAACAGCCATCGCCTGTATCGTGCCGAGGATCTGGAGACGATGCGGATGATCGCCTGCTATAAGAAAACCGGCCTTTCTCTGGAAAGTATGAAGCCCTTTCTTACCCTCCGGCGGGATGAACTGATTTCCGATTACCCGGAGTTGGTCGCGCTGGCGGAAGAGCACAAACACCACATCGAGCAGCAAATTGCTTCTCTGCAGCAAATTGTCGTCTTCCTGGAGATGCGGCTGTTGCAGGCTCGGACCTTTCCGGAATCGGGGAGCTGCACCTTGGCGGAACCGGTTAAAGGTCGGCCGCGTGCGTAAGAGCTTTGTAGGGATTGGGCGATTGGCTGTCGAGTCGCCGCGGAATGCGCCATGCTGCCGCGGCGGCGTTCGGCTGCGCCAGTTTGGGCTTGCTCCGGCGTCCTTATTTTCCGGCATTCGCCGGGCTATGTAAATAGATCCGGTTCCCTGCTTCGGCAGATCAGTGCAATCACCAGTTCGGCACCATCGCGAACCCCTTTCATATACGCCTCTTCTGCCTCCTGCCCGCTGGTCGTGCTCATTTCCTCTTCCCATAGCAGCAAATCGCCCTTCAACGCATCATCCGCCTGCCGCATGATTCGCTCCGTCCTCGCTTGCACTTTCTCTCGCAACATCTTCAATCGAACCTCATCCAACGCCAGCAGCGATTGCCGATCAAATCTTGCCCGCAGCGCCTCCCTCACCCATTCCGGAAAATCGCTCATCCTCTTGCCCCTCCCCGTTAACCCGATTTGATGAAAATTGGAAGGATGTGCTCCTCAATACTAAATAAATAAAATATCAACTCAAGGAAATAATATTACTTATAAGTAAAATTATCAACGGAATTTTATATGTTTACTCCTGTCATCATTTTAATTGCTTCCCTACGCTTGTTAAGAAGGGGGACTGGGACATGGCCTCAAATTTTTCGAAGTTGATCGGGGATCGCATTCGGAACCTGCGAAAAGCGAAGGGATTTACACAAGAAGCCTTAGCTGAAAAAGCAGGCATTCATTATAGCTATATTTCCGGCATCGAACATGCGGAGCGCAACATCTCCTTGGAGACGTTAGAAAAAATTATTGTCGCTCTGGACATCGCTCCCATTGAAATATTCCAGTTTCACGAATTGGAATTTGAAAATGGCCGAACGACCAGGAAAGATGCGTTGGATGCGATTAACTCTCTACTCGCAGAGCGTACAGAGTCGGAGCTCCTAACTCTTCTGCGCGTGATGAAGGAAATCGTAGCCGCGGTAGACGCGGCGAAGAGGTAACTCGAGGTAAAAAAGCTTTTTTTTCAGTTCTTAAACAATATTGAATTCCACTTTTATTGCATGGCTGTGTATGTTTTATACTCATCATGTTATTTGGGCCTGTATGTCGCGACGCGAAGATTTCGGCTACTTGTAATATACTTCCACCTATCATCGTAAAGGCGGAATTTCGTGCGCCGCGACGCTCCGATTCCGCCCCATTTGTGATACTGACCTGACTTCAATGTTATGCGAAAAAATTACGACAAACGGACAAGCTCCTCCGGAATCATTGGGGCTTGCCCGTTTGTTTTTGCTTTTCAATCTCTCTAATCATAAATACGATCTCCATAATTGTATATAGATCATGATGCCCGAAGTCGGGAAACCTCTGCTCTTCATGCATTCCGACTGGTTTATGGTGCATGTGGCCAGGCTCGGCTACGGTTTGATGCAGCTTTTGATCATGTGGTTCGTTATGCCACTTACTTACTCTGGGTAGACAGTCTTATCCAATGACATCTAATTCACTTGTCACCGTATTCTAAATTTTCTTTCGTTTTTAACTCTTTAAAGTCAGCTTTTGTCCAACCAAATTGTTTTCCATTAACAAATCTTACTGTGCTTTTTGAATCAGGGGCATATGCAACCCAGTTTTTCGAATCATTGTTTTCCGCCGCACCAAGACGCTTAATTCCCTGGTGATCAAATAAATACATACTAATTATTCCGTTTACTTCTCGATTAAAAGATTGATGAAATGCAGAAATTAAAGATGAAGTTACCATTGATTCGAAAGAATCAACAGATACAAGGCTACGAAAACAATCAAAGTAATGAGACCTAAATTGTGTCTGATAGTCTTCATCCATCCCTATTACATTCAATCCCGGATTTGTAATTCTCGGCATAAAGTTGTTAGAATGAATCGTAAATAAACTCCATTTTTCTCGCTGTGAATCATAAAGACAAATAAAAAATGAAGTTGGTAAGTATGTACTCCTCCATTCTGAGCTTATTAAATCACTTATAAAAATTACAATATCGTGTATATTCCCTTAACTTTGGGTATTACTGCCTCAATCGCTAGATTTGCACGATAGAAATCACCAGCATATGCAATAACTAATGAATCATTTAATATAATAATCTTCTGGGCTTTATCAGTGTATAATGTTTCTCGCAGACTGATTTCTGACCTAAACACAACTCTACTATCACATGCAAGATAAACTTGATTCATAAATTTGTCTCCGGCAGACACCATTGCTGCAACAACAGTCATCAGAGTCACCTCTATTTAATAAAATAAAACGTTACCGAAAATGTATTCACTAAAATAAAAACGAGCCATTTCATGGCAATTTATGGAAATAAAAGCGAGTCACGGAATTATCAATTCTCTCGGCCTCTTGTAAGCTAGAGTTTACCGTCAACTGGCAAAGAGGAAGAAAAGGAGGATCACGGTGGCTCAATTTCATCTTATCAAACATTGCATCGAACGAGAAGAACTCACCCAACGAGGAACGTCTAAGAAGCTAAGGATTTCCCGAAATAGACAAGAAACATACGCGGGCCGAAAAGCCGCCGACTACCGCGGAACGCAAATGAACCTACAGGGAACGAAAACTACGAGAGGAAACCGAACGAATTCTGATCGACGAGTGGCTTAAGGAGATTAAAGCGTTTGGGGCAAACAACGACATACGGCGGCGATCATCCTTCACCAACTTGTAGACGAGTATGGATTCAGCGGCTCGGAATCGAACATTCGCCGACTGGTGCGGAGCGTGAACTGACCAGATTGCCCTAAAATTCATGGATCATCAGTTACTAATGAATGAAGAACAAGGTAAATGTGAAAAAAATCTGGCTATGTGACACGTTTGCAACTTATCGGTCATGCTTGACACGGCTAGGGAATACTCTTTTTATCCCTCTTTTCTTGCGGCAATTCTAGTAGATCATGATAGAGTCTGTCACACTTTCAGAAATAGGAAGCTTCCTAATAGATCAAATATAATAGCACTGTAGCCCATATAAATGAGCTACCGTGCTATTATATCAACCAATGTATAAACCGTTATCTCCTTCCCTGTTAGAACATTTATTTCCACATTCTCTTTTAAAATCGCTTTAACTTCTAACGGCACTGTATACTTTGTATTTTTCAACTGCTCTGATATTTTACCATGAATATGTTCTTCGCCAGCAGTTATCAAGTTAAATTTATTACGCTCTACATTAACACCGACAAGTTGTCCATGGACAACTATATCATTTTCCTCTTTCTTTGTCTCCTCATTCATTGCTTGTATAGCCGAATTAATTGACTCCCGATCAAGCCTAGAATACATGTACTTCTCGTTAGGCGATGCCCATTCCGCTGTGAGTTCCACATCCTCATTCTTTAACAAATTTAGAAAATCATAATATATTTTGATAGCTCTAAGATTATGCCCACCAAGGGCCTCTTTAAACTTCGATTTATTTTTGGTAGAGTCGATGAGTTTCATTACTATCTCTAAAGTATTCGATAGGTCAGTATCACCGAACAAATCTGTTTCAGCGTTAGATTCTAATCGTACTCCAAAGGAAGCAGCATAACAACCTACTGCCTTTAGTTTAAACTTTCCGACACTTTCCTTTGAAAGCTTGTGTCTACCTGCTTGCTTTTTCTGCTGTGGAAGGAAATTCACCAGGTCTTGAGTATATAAAAGCGCCGAACCCAGAACTGTAACATCAATTTCATTATCATGCTGACCTTTAGTTGAAAATGATAAATCTAATACATCACGTTTACCACGCTTAGCAGATTCAATAGTACTTTCCTGTTTCGGTAATAAAAAGGGAGGGTGGGGCTCTAAATAATTGGATATTAAATATGAATCTGTGTCTGGAAGTTCTTCTTCTCGAATACTTGATATGGCTCTTTCACGTACTTGTACCTGTCCATATCCTGAAATTGGAGTAACAACCTCAAGAATAGCTCCTAATGTTGACTCAGTGATAAGGTCCCTCATTGATAATTTGCCCTGACGAATTGAAACTAATTGTCTCTCATTCACTGAGACATAAAACCAAGTGTCGGACTCTGAATTTGTATCTATCCAGTTGGTCACATAAAGTTGACCATTTTCATTTATACATGAAAATATTTTAGGACCATCGATATACTCAAAAACATCTACAATTGTAAGTTCACCTAATGGTTTAGGTAGTACAAAATCCATGATCTTGCCCCCCTACTTAAACAGGTGATGTACAGTTTGCCCTCTGTAAATCCACCAGTCAACATGAGAGGTTACTGTTGATTCTGAAACCACACCTGTACTAGCCTTAATTTGTCCCATAACAATATGACCATGACGTTTAAAGGCAGGAATCATTTTCTTTTTCCTACTCGCTTCTTGGATATCCTTAAAAACAGATACTGAAGCAGCCTCACATTCCTTACCTGGTGGATACTTTCTCCCTGATTCTATATGACTTTGAAAGTCCTCTTCTTTAGGCGGATTGTTTAAAGTTAATCGATAAACATCATTTAAATCTTTACTCTTGGCCGAGTCCGGCGGACAGTTAGTCACGGGCATTTGACTTCTATACTTATTATTATAACCAATTTCCAATTAGACCTACTCCTCAGGAAAAAAATCCAAAGTGTTGAGTCCATTGTACCAAACTCTATTACCCTTGTAAGTAAAAAATTCCATAGTCCTCCCAAACGATAGGCCGGGTACAATATGCTGTTTGAGGACAACCCAAGTTGATTTACATGACGATTTTTCACAATCATTGCCGTCACTTATGGTAAGGACCAGCCTAACGGGTCTATCAGCGAAAATTATGAAAGGAGCTGCCGCGGCATACTCCTCTCTGGCAGAAAGTCTTTTTCACTCCCATGAGGTTGCAACTACCTGCACCCGGAAAGCGGCAACCTTTGACGAGAAGTTAACGTCCTGGACTGCCGCCATTTATTGGACCCGACTAGCCCAACTCCAATTTGTTTAACAATTCCAATGCCTCTTCATGATCAGGCTCGAGTACTAATAATTTCCGCACGTAGCTCAGGGCATCTTCGTCTAACTCTAACTCGAAACAACAAATAGCCAGACAATAAAATACGGTCGATACGATCTCATCTTGTTCTTGATGTATCGAAATTTCTAAAAAACGCTTGGAGTCCTCGTACATTGCCATCTCAAACAGTAGCAGCCCGGCATCGAGTGCCAAATCATAGCGCTGCTCCATAACGTAATACGATGACCACATAAGCTGTATGCCTTTCGAAATATCCTGCATTTCTTCATCGTTTGCATCCGGCAACAGACTAGAGATCCGCTTCGTACTTTGAATGAAAAATTCCGCATCATACCCACCCAAACGCCAAAAACTCAAGATTTGTTGTAGTCCCATGCTATCTAGATTGTGATCTACCCATATCTTCAAACTGAAAAACTCATCCGGACCAAAACGTTCCATACATCGACGATAAGCTAATCTTGTATTGAAATAGCTCATCGGTTTATCCATATTGAGAATACAGCCAACGTTTATATTCTTATAATGATGCGGGGGAAATAGCGCGATGGCTCCTCTTCGTTCAAAAACATGCTGAATCGCATGGTAGTTTGCCGTTAAAGAAAAACTTCCATGCAGGATCAACTCTGGCGGTTCTGCGAATTTCCAGTTATCAAGCAAATGATCTCCCTTGTCTGCCGTTATTAAGAGGAATCCCGTCACCAGAGACAGCCGATTCAAACGCTCCAAACAAGTGATTCCGGCAACTGGAAACAATATATGCGAATCTTCTAGTTGTTCCTGATAGATTGCAATGACATCACGGTATGGATAGGTTTCTTGTTCGTACTCGGGTGCCCGCCGATACTCATAATGCAAAGCTATTTGTTCTAACCATTCCGATGGTTTAAGTGAATCATGAAGTTCGGGATACTCGACAAAAACATCGGCTTCATAAATTCGACCATCATCTACATAAATCAACTCTTGTGGAATGCTATCAAAAAAGTAGTTGGCAACAATGACTAACGGTTGTTTTAAATCTCCTTCACTAATCGTTGTGCCTGATACAACAAGGTTCAGAACCGTATCATGAACAGCATCAAACCTCGCAAAATCGAGTAATCCTTCGGCAATAAAAGTTTGTAGAGCAGGATGCTCCCTCCAGGCCAGAACATTGTTTATCGCCAAATCCGTCATAATATAACGGAACGGAGGTAGCGAAGTCCCCGCATAGTCTCTTAACTGGCGCAACTCACTTAACACATGAAAAGCAAGACGTCCCGCTCCTGCTCCGAGCTCCACAATCATAACAGGTTCCAAACAATCTTCCTTATTCGCCCGATCTTGAAGAAACCCAACTATCATTTCGGCATAGGAAGCAGCGATCATCGGATTACTCGTTATATATTGAGGAACTTGGTCATTATTCCAAGCCTTCGTTCCTTCTTTTTCATAGTACTTCCGCTGAATATTCCATATGGGCGCTTCACTAAAGCGGTAGCGTTGTTTTTTATTAAATGTCATTACAACTTATCCTGCTCTCTGAAAGTTATAAGACGGCTAAAAAGTGAAAGGAGCACCGCAGCCGCCATTGGATGGTCCGTTTACATCCATACTATGAATTCTAACATAGGTGCAAAACATTCTTGCTTTATTCTCAAGTTATTTATGGAGTGTGTAATTCAAAAGCCCCGTAAGCTTGCATATTGGCTCGAATTGCTGTAGTATTAAATTTCCGGTCAACGTTAAAGATCACAATACTTAGTTACACTGTCGCGGGGTGGAGCAGCCCGGTAGCTCGTCGGGCTCATAACCCGAAGGCCGCAGGTTCAAATCCTGCCCCCGCAACCAACTTACAATTCTAGCTCGGCATATAGATCAAAATGCCTTTAACCCGCTGAACGTGGATTAAGGGCATTTTTGCGTTATCATATAATTTCGTGGCTCCTTGGGCAATAGGAGCTCTGTCTATTATTTGTATAACACCTTGTCTACATTGTACTTAGCCTTATATTCGTTGATAATGTACGTCTCGTATATTTCTCTATGGACGGGATCCTCGACTAAACAAACCTCGATTCTGATCACTTCCTCCCGCTTCTCTTTGATGACCGATACCGTATCCTCGAAATGCTTCTTGATTCTGGGTCTTAGCTTTCGTGCCTTTCCAACGAATAGGAGTTCATCCTTATCATTGTAGAACATAAAAATCCCCGCTTTATCTCTTGGAATCAGAATGAAATCCGTAAACCCGTAAATATGGCTTAATTCAGGGGCCTTCTGTTTGTAAATCGTGACATCCGGAGTCGGAATCGTTATTTGTATCATGAACATTCACTCTCTTTTCTGCGTCATTGTTATTTTCAGTTCGGCATCGAACAGATTGCGGGCAATACAAGCGCTTTGCAAGTTTTAAGAAAAAAATTTTTCGCCGTCACTTATGGTACGGTCGTCCCTTCATAATTGTAAACCCCCGATAAACCTGCTCCACGAGCACTACTCTCAACAATTGATGCGGGTAAGTAATTCTTCCAAAGGATAATTGAAAATCGGCGCGGCGGAGGACATCCGGGGAGAGGCCAAGCGAGCCGCCGATGACGAAGGCGAGCTGGCTGCGGCCATAGGTGCCGAGGCGGCTCATATGGTCGGCGAGCTCCTCCGAGGAGAGCAGCTTGCCGTCGATGGCCATGGCGATGACGTACGCGTCAGGCTTCAGCTGCGCCAGGATGCGCTCACCCTCGCGGGCGATGACCTGCCGCTCTTCCGCCGCGCTGAGCGTGTCGGGCGTTTTGTCGTCGGCGACTTCGACGATCTGCACTTTGGCATAGGGAGCGAGCCGCTTCATATATTCGGCAATGCCGTCGGCCCAGTACTTCTCCTTGAGCTTGCCGACGGCGACGATGGTAATGTTCATACGAGCAAGATGCCTCCGTGCGAAATCTTGGGATTAGCGCGTATACCGGGCCTCCAGCTTGCGGCCCATGAACCAGATCACGACGAGCATAACAGCGACGAGCACCAGCTTCCACGGCGTCTTGAGCAGGTTGCCAAGGTCGTGGCCGGCCAGCGACACGATCAGGATCATGATCGCCTTGCCGAGCAAGGTGGCAATAAGGAACACCCGCACGGGCAGCTTGGAGATGCCCGCTACGATGTTGACGAACGCCGAAGGCGTAAACGGAAAACAAGCCAACACGAACACCGGCGTAAAACCGCGATGTTCGACCCACTCGATAAATTTCTTCGTGCGCGGGTACTTACGCTCCACGAAACCGCGGAACCGCCCGCCGAACCGGCGGAAAAACAAGAATACGCACATCGCCCCGGCCACTACGCCGATCCAGGACAATAGCGCGCCCTCCCACAGACCGTAAGCGTTGACGTTGGCAATCACGATCGCAATCAACGGCAGGATCGGCAGGAACGCCTCCACGAACGTGGCCACAATGCCGGGCAAGGGCCCCAGCGCCTCATACCGATTCAATATATGCTGCACGTCCTCCCAGGACATGCCGGAAATCGTATCGATCCAACTCATTCTGGAACCATTCACCTTTCCACAGGGCTGCGCTCGTTCGGGCTTGTACGCTTGCTGGCAGCAAACGGGCGCCCCAACGATTCCCGATCAACTTTAACTATACTGGCTCAATCTGGATAAAGCAAACGGCGTGACAGGCCGTCGCAACTTTTGCCCGCCGCCGGCGCGATTCCTAGCGAACCGGGACGAGACATGGCGCATAGGCTAATGTAACGGGTGCTTTGACGAAGGGGGCGACGCCATGGCCTTGTTTCAATTGCCGGTTGCGATCCAGTCGCATGTGTTCAAATCGGGCGAGACCGCGATCTATTATCCGCGCATCGTCGGCTTGCCGGACCGGCAGGCGGAGGAGCGGATGAATCGCGCCATCAACCAGACGGTGCTGTCGCTGCAGCAAGAGCAGCTCAACACGCTGCCCGGCGCGCCGGAACAAATGACCGGCCACTTCGAGATCAAAACCAACGAACGCGGCATCCTCAGCATTCTGTTCACCAACTATGCTTACGCTCCACATATGGCCCACGGCAACACGGTGGCCAAATCGCTTACGTTCGACACCCGGACCGGCGCGATCGACACGCTCGCCAGTTTGTTCCAGCCGAACGCGAATTATGTCGCCAAGCTGTCCGCCATCGTCGCCGAACAAATCAAACGCCGCGAAATTCCGCTGTTGAACGGCTTCCAGCACATATCGCCGCAGCAGCCATTTTACCTTGCGGACAAGTCGCTTGTCCTGTACTACCCGCTTTACGAGCTGTCGCCTTACTACGTCGGCTTCCCGATGTTTCCGATCCCGGTCTACGACATACTCGATATCGCCGCCGAACAAGGCCCGCTCGATCGGCTCGCCGCAGATATCGCTTAACTTTACTGATACGAATCAACCCGGCGCTGCGTTGCAACGGCGGTTTCCAACCTTCAAAAAAAGGCTGCCTGCCACCAACCTTCCGGTGGACAAGACAACCCTTCTGCATAAACAATTGAGCAAGCAAGCTATACGACCAGAAATCGCCCTTCGCACGAGCAATCCCGTTCTTCGCAGCGAACCGGCGGCTTCCACGCGCGGAACGTCACGTCACGCAAGTCGACGATGTCCGGCGCTTCCTCGTACTCATCCACGAACCGGTCGATCGCGATTTCCACATGATCCTTGCATACGACATACATCTGCTGCCAATCCCACCCGATTCTGTTGTTGTCCATTCGTGGTCCCCTCGCCGACCGTCCGGCTGTCCGCAACCCAAGCCCATCCCGCCGCCGCCGCCGAACGGTGTCGATCAAACGCTCCGACCCGTTTACTTGTCGGTCAGCTCGCCGAGCGTCAGGTTGACGCTTGCTTTTTTGCCGGCGCGGTAATAGGTGACGGCGATTTTGTCGCCGATCTTCTTGTCGTAGTACAAGTACTTGCGCAGCGCGATCGTCCCCGAGATCGGCTTGCCGTCCAGCTCGATGATGACGTCGTTCATCTTCAGCCCCGCCTCTTTGGCCGGACCGGTCGTGTCCAGCACGATGACGCCCGCCTTGACGGACTCCGGCAGCTTCAGCACTTCCAGCCCGCTCGTGAACGACTGCAAATCCGCAGGCGTAATGCCGATGTACGGCCGCTTCACTTTCTTGTCGCGGACAAGCGTGTCGAGAATCGGCTTTGCCTGGTTGCTCGGAATCGCGAACCCCAGTCCTTCCACGCCGGTGTCGGCATATTTCAAGCTGTTGATCCCGATCACCTGGCCGTCCAAATTGACCAGCGCCCCGCCGCTATTGCCCTGATTGATCGCCGCGTCGGTCTGGATGACTTCCATCTCCCAGTCGGCTTCCCCATCGGACGCGAGCGACACCGGAATCGTTCGCTTCGGCCAACTGATGATACCCGCCGTCACTGACTGCGACAGCTCCAGCCCCAGCGGATTGCCGATCGCAATGACCGATTGCCCCGCCTTGAGCGAATCCGAATCGCCAAAGTCCGCGACCGTCTTGATGCCGCCGGCATCCGTCTCCAGCACCGCCAGATCGGTCATCCGATCGCTGCCGACCAACGACGCCTTGCGGCGATCGCCGTTCGACAAAATCACTTCGTAGCTCGTGCCGCCTTCCACCACGTGGTTGTTCGTTACGATTCGCGCTTTATCCCCCGTCTTCTGGAAAATAACGCCCGAACCGATGCCCATCCCTTTCACTTTATCCTTGTCCTGGAATGTGCTCACGACGCTGACGACCGCCGGCCCCACCTTGGCGGCGGCGTCGACGGCGCGGTCGCGGTTGTCGGCGGCCGTCGTGCCCTTGGCCGGCACCGGACTCGGAGCCGCCTCCGGCTGCGTGCCGCCGCCGTGCAGCTGGATCGCGCCGCTCACGCTCAGCGCCCAGAACAACACCAGCATGAGAAGGGCACCGCCGGCACCGGCGATGAGCAAGGAAGGGAATGTCCCCGTTCGCTGCCACGACCGAAAGCCAGGGGAAGCGCCGCGACTCCATTTGGACACCTTGGTTGAATAAAAATCGTCGCGAAACAAGCTCATCCCGCGCTCTCTCCCTTCATCGCCGCCGGTCACACGACACGAGCCGCACTTTCGTATTTTCCCAATCGCCGGTCAAAAGCAAGAAGCAATTCCGATCGCGATCGGAATGTTTTTTCCAATACGTGCCTACAATAGTAACATACCCAATTTACGTCGCGGTCAAGCCTGCCGCGCCCAAAGCGCACCGCCGAAAGGAGCGTCCGAACGCCATGAACCGTCTCTTGTCGCCCATGGAACAAGTCGAACTGGTGGCCAAGCTCGCCGACCTGAAAGATCAGCACTACCGCAGCCTGCTCATGATCGGCGTCCTGACCGAACTGTTGGTCGAGAAAGGCATCTGCTCCAAGGACGAACTGGAAGCCAAAGCGGCCATGCTCGACTCGCTCAGTCTTCCGCCAGCACATCCCATTTCGTAGGCCGGTCGTAGTAAGTATCCATCAGCTGAAACACGCGCTCCTTGATCGTAATGCCATGATCGCGCAAAATATTGGCCACCGTCATCCGCGCCAAGTCCATCATGTTGTGGTCCCGGCTCAGATGCGCGAGATACACCCGCTTCGTCCGGCCGCTCAGGATGTCGCACAGCGCCTCCCCTGCCGCTTCATTGGACAAGTGCCCGATGTCGCTCAGGATGCGCTGCTTGATGTGCCAGGGGTATCTGCCCATGCGCAGCATCCCCACGTCGTGGTTCGACTCCAGCACCAACACGTCCGAATCGGCGATCGCGTCGCGCACCTTCTGGCTCATGTAGCCAAGGTCGGTCGCTAAGCTCAGCTTCTCCGTACCGTCGCGGAAGCAATAACCGACCGGCTCGACCGCATCGTGCGAAATGCCGAACGACTCGATCTGCATCGAGCCGATTTCGACCTGCGCGCCGGTCGGCAGAATGCACCGCTTGGCGGCGACAATTTCGCCGATATGCTTGTCCAGCTGCTTCCACGTCTTTTCGTTGGCGTAGACGGGCAAGTTGTACTTGCGCGCCAGCGCGCCAATGCCTTTGATATGATCCGAATGCTCGTGCGTCACCAGGATCGCCTGCAGCACGGCCGCGTCAAGCTCCCGCTCCTCCAGCAGCTGAACGACCCGCTTCGCCGGCAATCCGGCGTCGACGAGCACATACGTTTCCCCATTGCCGACAACCGTCGCGTTGCCCGTCGATCCACTCGACAGGTTCGTAAACCGCAATCCCATGTAGGTTTCGTTCCTCCACTTGCGCTCCCGCTTACTTGACCTGCGATTGCAAGCCTTCGATTTCCCCGTTGTACGCCTTGATATAGATCGGATTGCCTTCCGCCAGCAGCACCCGCCAATAAGGGAGCAGCACTTGCGTTTCCGAATCGTATTGCTGGCCGTGATAACCCAGCTTGATGTCGGTGATGATCGAGCCGTCCGGTATTTTCTCCGCCAGCGCGCGGATGGCCGTATACGCGGAAATGACCTTCTGCTCCTTCTGTTCCCCTCCTGATTGTACTTCAACATAGGTCTGTTTGTAACCCGAAATTTCCCCTCCGGAGACAAACAGTTGCAGCGTCGCATCAAACAGCGGCACATTCTGCTCGTTCTGGTGCAGCACGTACACGATCTCGGTGCTGATCGCCGGATCCGCGCTGTAAAGTGCGGCATGCGGCACCTTCGCTTTGGCCAGCAGGTCGCGGAACCCGCTCTTGCCCGGCATGCCGCTGACGCGCAGCGGCGTAGTCAAAGCGACGACCGCCGGGTTGCGGCTCTTCTCGTCCACCTTCACCGTCAGCTGCTTCATCAGCGGCGTTTCCTCCGGCACTTTCGTCAGCACGCGGATGCTTTTGCTCTCGAGCAGCTTGTTCGTCTCTTCGATCAAACTCTTCTTGTCGGCGGCCGAGGTGGATTGGTCGAACCGCACGGCCCACAGCTGATACCCGAGAAGCACGTTCAGGAAGAAGAACGAAACGATCAATATCGTTTTGGCGCGGCTCCAATCCACCTGGCATTCACCCCCGACTTTTTGAACTTCCTCTAAAGAAAATCGTACGTGCCGTCGCGTAGTTCTACTGCCCACCGCGGCATCAGTTCCACGGTTTGGTCGATGACGCTCGCCTGGTAGGCAGGGAACACGGCGACGACGTTGAACCGCTTGCCGTAAGCCAACAGCATATCGTCCAGCGCTTTGCCTCCGGGCAGGGTGACGTCCGTTTTGGCCGCGCCTTTGCCGTCGAGATTAATCAACGAACGCTCGTAGCTGGAAACGACGCCCTTCTGCAGCGACACCTTGATATAGCCGAACTGCGACGGATATGCATTGATAATCGGCATGCTGTCGACATACTGCCGGAACAGGAACGTCTGCGTCCCGACCGCCGTCTTCGGCGTCAACCGGCTGTACAGGAACGTGCCGTTCCAGCCGCCGTGCTGGTTGATGTACTGAATCGCCGACACCAGGTTCTCCCGGCTGTCGCTGCGGCTCTCGACCGACGTGAAAATCGGATCCGTGTAACTGAGCCAGTGCTGGTCGCCGCGAATTTGCAGCCCTTTTTTGCCGTCGGTGTAGATTTGGGTACCGTCCCGTTCCAGCAGGAACCGCGTCATCTCCGGATCGACGAACAAGCTGCGCTTGAGCTGCTCCGACGTAAACTGCGTGTACGCCATCTTCACCGCGATCGCCGTAATCGGATCGTCGGGCAAATAGTAGTCGCCGTTGTCGCTGTGGTACGTGGGCAAATAGGCGCCAAGTCCGACGTACTTCTCCACGTCCTTGGCCGTCACGTCCGCTTTGACCGCTTCGTACATGATCTGCGGGTTGTCGGTGAAGAAGAACGTCTTCACCTCTTCCTTGCCCGGGTTCATATACATCCAGATGCGGGTAATCAGGTCGTTGTCGAGCGGCACGTCTTCCTTGATCGGCACGATGCTCTGCAGCGCGTGCAGCGGGATGCCCTCCTTGAAGCGCACCTCGAAGCCCGGCTGGTTGTTGCGCACGTCTTCCCAGTTGACGGTGCTGCCGATCAGCCCCGTTTTGCGCAGGCCCTCGAAGCTCCGCTTCCTGATGAAATCGTCGAAGATCATGTGGTAAAACTGATGATTCACAGGCAGCAACGTATGCTTCTTCGCGCCAAAATGCAGGACAATTTCCTCGGGAAACAACACTTCCTCCAGCTCCGCCTGGGTGCCGCTCAACTGGGTTTCCACATAATCGGTCGGCGTGACCATATCGAATTTGGGCGAGCTGTACGCCAGGAAGTAGCTTTGCACCAGCGATGCGACGACAAGCGCAGTGAGCGCGAATGATTTGAATTTCTCCATCATACGGCTTCGCCCCCCTCCAGGGCGGCGGGAAGAACGAAGCTGACCTTCGTGCCGCGGTTGTATTCCGACTCCAGCGCGATGGTGCCTCCATGCGCTTTGATTATTTCCCGGGCAATCGACAGCCCGAGCCCCGTGCCGCCCATGTTGCGCGAACGCGCCTTGTCGACGCGGTAGAAACGCTCGAAGATGCGGTCCAAATCCTTCTTCGGAATGCCGATGCCGTTGTCTTCGACGGAGAAAGAGATCGCCCCGTTCTCCAGCTTGCGCGCGGAAAGGTCAATCCGCCCGTAATCGGCCGTATATTTGATCGCGTTGGAGACGAGATTGTCGAGCACCTGGTCGATCTTGTCCCGGTCGAGCAGCAGCCGGTCGATGCCGACCTCCACGAACAAGTAAATCGAAATGTTGCGCTGCTGCAGTTGAAACGAGAAACGGTCGGCCACTTCCTCCAGCATTTCGGTCACGTCGGTCCATGACCGCTCGATGCGCGCCTGGTTCGAATCGAAACGCGACAGGTGCAGCAGGTCGCTGACGAGCCGGATCATTCGTTCGGTTTCGCTGCGCGTTACGCCGACGAACCGCTGCGCCAGCTGCGGCTCCTCGAGCGCGCCGTCGTCCAGCGCCTCCAGATAGCTCTTGATCGTCGTCAGCGGCGTGCGCAGCTCGTGCGACACGTTCGCCACGAACTCGCGCCGCGCCCGCTCCAGCTCCTCCTGCTCCGTGACGTCCTGCAGCACGACGATCGTGCCGGTGACGCCCTTCTCGCGGCGATGGATCGACGTGAACGTCGCCCGCAGTTGCCGCGACTCTTCGCCTTCCGGATCGATCGTTTCGATCAGCGTGGAGTTCTCGCCGCGGCCGGCGCCGTCGAACCGCTCCGCTCCGGCGCCAGCACCGGCTGGCCGGGCCGAGGCCAGCTTCAGCTTCTCCTGCGGCAAGCCGAGCACCGCGCCCAGCTCGCGGCCAATCGGCTCGTTGTCGCCGAGCTGCAGCATCGTCTTCGCCCGGTGATTGACAACGATGACCCGTCCGGCATCGTCCGTCGCGATCACGCCGTCGCTCATGTTCGCCAGAATCGAAGCGAGCTTGTCTTTCTCCTCTTCGTTCAGCGCCAGCGCGTCCTTCAGCCGCTCGGTCATTTCGTTGAACGCCTGCCCGAGCTGGCCGATTTCGTCCTGGTTCGCGACCTTGACCCGCTGGTTGTATTCGCCCTTGGCGACCGAGGTCACCTGACGGGTAATTTCCTTGATCGGACTCGTAATCGTGTGCGACAAAATAACCCCGAGCAACGCTGTCAGCGCCAGCGCGATCAGCGTTCCCGTGAGGAAGATGCGGTTGACCCGGTTCGTTGTTTTGTAAATGTCTTCGATCGACGCCGCGATATAGACGGCGCCGATGATTTTGTCCCCCGGGCCGCTGACCGGCTTGACGATGACCTTCTTGCGCGTGCCGTCCGTATCCGTAATCGTGCGCTCGTTATCGTTGTCCTTGATGTTCTGCAGCGCCCGGCTGACGACCTGCTGCGTATTCTTCTGTCCGACGATCGCCTGCGCGTTCTGCTGCGACGTGCTGAGCACGATGCCGTTGGCGTCGATGATCTGGACGTCGGCGTTGCTCACCTTGTACCAGTTGCTGACGTATTCGTTCAGCTCGCTTGTCGGCGTCTTCTTCCCGTCGCCGGCCGTCGCCTTGCTGGCGCCGCTCTCCTGCGTTGCGGTAAGCGCCGAACCGACCAGCTCCGCCAGCAGGCCCGCCTGCTGGTTGAGCGACTCCGTGTAGTTGCTCATGAACGAATTTTCCATCGTCTTGATGAAATAGATGCCGATCAGCTGCATCGCGAACAGAATGAGCAGCACGTAGATGATGATCAGCTTCGCCTGAACCGTGCCAAAAAAATGGTTGCCCTTCGCCTTCACTGGGAAATCCCCCCGAATGGCGTCCCCGCGAACGCCAATGCCGACCGGGCCGGCGCGACGCCGCCTCCCCTACTTGGGATTGCGCATCGTATAGCCCAGCCCTCTTCGTGTCGTAATGTATTCCGGACGGCTTGCATCGTCCTCGATCTTCTCGCGCAGCCGACGAATCGTCACGTCGACCGTGCGCACGTCGCCATAATAATCGTAGCCCCACACCGCCTGGAGCAAATGCTCGCGCGTCATTACCTTGCCGCAGTTGCGCGCCATATAGTGGATAAGCTCGAATTCGCGGTGCGTCAGGTCGAGCTGCTGTCCGTCCTTGTACACGACGTACATGTCGCTGTCGATCAGCAGCCGGTGGATGCGCAGCCCTTGCGGTCCGGGCGGCGCCTCCTGCTCCTGCTGCACTTGCGCCTGCGATTGCCGGCGCAGATGCGCCTTCACCCGCGCCAACAGCTCGCGCGTGCCGAACGGCTTCGTGACGTAGTCGTCGGCGCCCATCTCGAGCCCGAGCACCTTGTCGATCTCGGAATCTTTGGCCGTCAGCATGATGATCGGCGTGTTGCGCTTGGCGCGCACTTCCCGGCAGACGTCGATGCCGTTCTTGACCGGCAGCATCAGGTCGAGCAGGATCAGGTCGGGGTCTTCGCTTAACGCCAGCTCCACCGCCGCTCCGCCGTCGTAGGCGCAGAGCACCTGGTAGCCCTCTTTTTCCAAATTGAATTTCAGTATATCCGCAATCGGTTGTTCGTCATCCACGACGAGTATTTTCCCGAACATTGGCTTCACCATCCGCAGCTGCTGATATGGGTATCGTTTGCTCCTATTCTAACACAAAAAGAGACACGACAGGAACGTTCCCGTTCCTACCGCGTCTACCATGTTTTAACTAATGCCTAGCGGGTTAAATATTTAAGAGGGTTCTCCGCGACGCCGTTGCGTTGCACTTCGAAGTGCAGATGCACGCCGGTCGAATCGCCGGTGCTGCCCATGATGCCGATGACTTCGCCCTTCTCGACGATCTTGCCGACGGAGACGTTCAGCTTGCTCATGTGGCCATACAACGTGCGATACCCGTTCATGTGATCGATAATGATATGGTTGCCGTAGCCGCTGTCGTAACCGGAGTAAACGACTTTGCCGTTGTCGGAAGCGAGAATGTTCTTGTTCGGACTCGTGAAATCCAGTCCCTTGTGCAGCGCACCCCAACGATAGCCAAAGCCGCTGGACAGGCTGGCCGACAATACCGGGTAGGCAAACTTGCCGGTGCCTTCGCCGAGCACGACCTTCGTGCCGCGGACAGCCACCGCCTTGACCGGCTGCTCGATCACTTCTTCGCCGATGACTTGTTCGTCTGCCATCAGACCGTTGACCTTGGTGACGTTGATCGTCACCTTCTTCAGCCCGTTCTTGCCGGGGCTGACGACCTTGGTCGTGCCGGCGCGCATCGTGTCGTCTTTCTGGTATTCGGTATCGTACTGGATTTCCTGGTTCTCGACGACCTTCTCCACCGTGCGAACCGACAGCGTCGGCTGCAGCACCGTCAAATCCATCACTTGCCCAACCTTGATCTTGTCGTCGACGATCCAGGGGTTGTTATTATAAATGGCCTGCTTGGAAATATTGAATTTCTTGGCGATGCAGGAGATGCAGTCGCCCGATTGCACGACATATTTGGTCGGCTGCACGTCGCCGGTGACCAGCTTGTTCTGCAGATCGTTCGGATCCTGCAGGTCGCTCGGCTCGATATCCGCCGCCACCACTTCCACCTTCTGGACAAAATCGGCCGACTGCAGCTCGGACTCGCCAACGTTCAATTCCTTGGCCGGTGCGGACAGCACGCTCACCTTGGCCGCGCCGTCGGACTTCTTGCCGGTGTACTGGCTCTTGATCTGCTCCAGCATCTGATCGGCTTCGTCCTTATCCTTCATCGTTCCGATCAACTTGCCGTCAACGAACAGCTTCACGCCAACCGCGTGCGACTTGATCAGACCGTCCAGCCCTTTCAGAGCGGCTTCGTCGTCGCTGGTGATTTTGTAAGCCTTTTCACTCCGCAAGACGATTTCGTTCGTATTGAGCACCATGTGAACGTTCGGATTTTCCTGCTCGACTTGCTTCACTTTGGCGATCTTGTAGTCGTCCACGACTTGCGGACTGCTGACAATTCCCGCCTCCTGGCCGCCGACGAGCACGTGATACACTTCGAAGGTGTTCGCCTTCACATAATAATCGCCGCCGACCGTCAGAGCGGTCGCCAGTCCGAACGCCCCGGCGCTGCCGAGAATGGCGTTGCGGTACACGCGGAACTTGGAGTACGTCTCGCGCGTCAGGCTGGATTGCTTAAGCTTGTTGCCCGTTTCCGCTGCGAGCGCGGCGGACTTGGCCGAGAACCGTTGTATCGATACGAGTGCGAATAAGCGTTTTTTGGCGGGTTGATCCGTGTCGGTTGTCGGGCCGTTCAAGCGTTTGGAGCGGATCTTCTCCACGGCGCCGGCGAGGGCGTCACGTCGGTCTTTGATCCATTGGAACAACTTGAAACCTGTCATGATGGTCTCCTTTTCGTCAGGATGGAGGTCATGGGCGGGAGCATCGCGGCTCACGCGCCGTTCCGATAGCGGAAAACAATGGCAAGATCCCGGGCACGCACCGCAAAAAGCCGGAAGAGACGACAATAGCCGCCTCATTCGGTACGATGCGATTCTCACGGAAACGAAGCGGCGATGCTTGGCATTTCCGGGAAACGACGGCGCGACCTGCGCGAACGCTGCCGTTCCTAATGAGGAGCAGAATCTCCGAATCAAGACGTTGCATGTACATTTCCGGTATGTCCGGGTGCTGTCGATATCGTCATGCAGGTAGGGACGGAACGGGCGGAAACCGCCATCCGTGCGCTTGCATGTCGTGCAGAAGCGGCCTGTCTGGGTAAGACGGGGAGCCGTTCAACTTGTCATGGAAAAGAATGTACTTGTTTAGAGTACCACGGGGGACTTCTTTTATCAACCGTTTTCACCGCCTAAATAGGAGTAATTGACTAGAAAATTCTAAAAATTTCCCTCGATTCGACGAAAAGAGACAAAGGATTGCCGGGGCGCTGCGCCGGAAAACGGGCGGATTAACGAAGTAGGCGAACGGGTTGCGAAGGGCTTTGAATGCGCTTTCTTTCGGTTGCGAGGGAAAACGCTTACCCCGGTGCGGGTAGCGGCGTCCGAGGCATGAGCTTGCGGATGGGCGAGCGGCAAGATCGGGGACGCGGCTTGGTCGCATCCATTCCTCCGAGCGAACGGCTTGCCAAAGCCGAACGCCGGAGCGCGGATTTTTTGTCGATTTTGTGACGACTCGCTGAAATTAGTACTTCTGAAGGATATCGAGCAGTTTCTGATACTCGCCCGGTTGAAGCCGGTTCTCGACGATTCGCTCCACCTGGCCGAGTTCATCTTCGGTTATGCCGTCTTCGACCATGGCGGACAACTGCTGCAGCTCGTCCTGCGACAGACGCGCGATCAGCAGGGAGAAGATCGTCATGCTGTCTTCTTCGGTCAAATTGTCTTTCGCCCGCAGAAACTGATCGGCCGACATGACCAACTCCCGCTGCTCCGTCATGCCGGACCCTTGCGATCCGCTGCGCCCCATGACCGCCAGCGCATCGTCGCCCGGCTGCTTCTGCGCCGCCGTACCGCCGCTGTTGCCGCTCCCGGCCTCGCTTCCCGCAGGCGTCGGGCTGGGGCTCCCGGCCGCATTTGCGTTTGCGGAGGCGGAAGTGCCTTTCGCCCCGTTTCCGTTGCCGGCGCCATTGCCGGAGCCCAAGCTTTTCATCAAATTGTATCCTTGCGTCAATCGCCCAACGAGCTCGGGCAAGTCCACCTGCTGTACACCTTCAATCGGCAACTGGGCGATAATCTTCTCCACATACATGCTCACCGTGACCCATGTAATATATAGCGTCAGGCCGGCAATCAAGATGCCCGCCACGAGCAGCTTGCTGATCCAGTTCAACCATCTGAGCAATCGTCATTCTCCTTCCGTTCCTTCATGTGCTAGCGACAAATCTGCCTTGCAACTGTAAAATTGCGCCAGTTACCAGTATTGACCGATTTGTTGCGTTTTAACGCGGCGGACGGAGGGGGAACGCGGCACAAGAGAAATTTGTGGGTGACGGGTGGGGCACTGGAGCGTCGAAGGGAGATGTGATGAAGAGGTGGCGGATAGAAGAGCGGATAGCGACAGAGGCAGACTGTTACGGGTCAGTGCCAGACGGTGGACGGATGCGCAATTGAGGCGGTGAAGCGGATTTTGGCGGATAGACGTGTGGAAGGAACCATTCGGGGCTTGCGGGCGGCGGCAGACGGAGTGCTCGCGGCGGTGATGCCTGCAAGAGTGGCGATGATCGAACAAACGGATAGCGGCGGAGACAGGTTACGGTGGACAGCGCAGGATCAGCGAGCGTAAGCGATTAGCTTCATTGAGAAATAAGCCATTTTTTACTGGCTATTTCGTCCCCCACAGAAACAGAAAATGCCTCCAAAACGGGCAACTTGCACCCGTTCCGGAGGCTTCTTGAATTATGCGTACACCGGGCGAACCAGGTTCGTTTGCTCGCGGTTGCGGCCGACCGAGAAGATCGCGATCGGGATGCCGGTGAGCTCCGCCACCCGTTCCACGTAGCGGCGCGTATTGGCCGGCAGATCGGCCAGCGTGCGCGCGCCGGAGATGTCCTCGCTCCAGCCGGGCAGCTCCTCGTACACCGCTTCGCACTCCGCCAGCATATTCAGGCTGGCCGGGTAGTGCTGGATCACTTCGCCGCGATACTTGTAGCCGGTGCAGATCTTCACCGTCTCCAGCCCGCTCAGCACGTCGAGCGAGTTGAGCGACAAGCCGGTGATGCCGCTGACGCGACGGGCATGGCGGACCACAACGCTGTCGAACCAGCCGACGCGGCGGGCGCGTCCCGTCGTCGTGCCGTACTCGTTGCCGACTTCGCGGATGCGGTCGCCGGTGGCGTTCAGCAGCTCGGTCGGGAACGGGCCGTCGCCGACACGCGTCGTGTAGGCTTTGGCGACGCCGACGATCTGGTGAATTTTCGTCGGGCCGATGCCGGCGCCGTTGCAAACGCCGCCCGCAGTCGGGCTAGACGAGGTAACGAACGGATAAGTGCCTTGGTCGATATCGAGCATGACGCCTTGCGCGCCTTCGAACAGGACGCGGCGGCCATCGTCGATCATATCGTTGAGCACGACAGACGTGTCCGTGACATACGGACGCAGCACTTCGGCATAGCCGAGGTATTCGCGGAGAATCGTTTCCGCATCCAGCGCGTCGGCGCCGTATACTTTCACGAGCAGTTCGTTCTTCTCGGCCACAAGCTTGCGCAGCTTGCGCTCGAATTCGGCGGCGTCCATCAGGTCGGCGATACGCAGTCCGTTGCGGGCTGCCTTGTCCACGTAGCAAGGGCCGATGCCTTTGCGGGTAGTCCCGATTTTGCCATCTCCCTTGCGTTCTTCCTCAAGTCCGTCCAGCAGCAGATGATAAGGCATGATGAGATGAGCGCGGTCGCTGATTTTCAAATTGTCGGTCGAAAAGCCGTTCTCGTGAATGTAGTTGATCTCTTCGATCAAAGCCGCCGGGTTGAGCACCAGGCCGTTGCCGATGACGCAAACTTTATTCGTATAGAAAATTCCCGAAGGAATCAAGTGCAGCTTATACTTCTTGTCCTGGATCAGAATCGTGTGCCCGGCATTGTTGCCGCCCTGGTAACGCGCCACCACATCGGCCGACTCCGCCAGAAAATCGGTGATCTTGCCTTTCCCTTCGTCTCCCCACTGCGTTCCTACAACAACTACCGTTGACATACGCATACCTCCGTCAGGCACAGGATGCCCCATTTTCAGCACAGCAATTCCAGTGTATCAGTCAAGCAAGATAAAGTCAACGAAAACGAACGATCGCACAGGTTGCTGTACGATCGTTCGGATATTGGCTTATAAGAGCAAAATCAGTAGCCGGAAGCCGCGTCCTGATGCGTCCGATCCAAACTTACAAACTTGTTGAAGTTCTTCAGAAACGCCAGCTCGACCGTGCCGACCGGGCCGTTCCGCTGCTTGGCGATGATGATTTCGATGATGTTCTTCTTCTCCGACTCTTTGTCGTAGTAGTCGTCGCGGTACAGAAACGCCACGATGTCGGCGTCCTGCTCGATCGAGCCCGATTCCCGCAAATCGGACATCATCGGCCGCTTGTCCTGCCGCTGCTCGACGCCCCGCGACAGCTGCGACAGCGCAATGACCGGCACTTCCAGCTCACGGGCGATCTGCTTGAGCGTACGCGAAATTTCCGATACTTCCTGCTGGCGGTTGTCGCCTTTGCCGCGGCCGGCGATCAGCTGCAAGTAGTCGATCAGGATCATGCCGAGCCCTTTCTCCTTCTTCAGGCGCCGGCATTTGGCGCGAATGTCGGTCACCGTCACCGACGGCGAATCGTCGATGTAGATGTTCGCTTCCGACAGCGCGCCGATCGCCATCGTCAGCTTCTGCCAGTCGTCGCCTTCGAGGTAGCCGGTGCGCATCCGCGTCGCGTCGACGTTCGACTCGGCGCACAGCATCCGCTGCACGAGCTGCGCGGCGCCCATCTCGAGCGAGAAAATCGCGACCGTCTCCTTCTCGCGCACGCCGACGTTCTGCGCGATGTTGAGCGCGAACGCCGTTTTGCCGACGGACGGACGCGCGGCGACAATGATGAGATCGGACCGCTGGAAGCCGGCCGTCATCTTGTCGAGGTCGCGGAAGCCGGACGCGATGCCGGTGGTGCCGCCCTTATTCTGCGACAGAAACTCGACGCGCTCGAACACTTCCATCAGCACGTCGCGGATGGCGACGAAGCCGCTGCCGCCGCGGCGTTGCGAAATTTCGAGAATGCGCCGCTCCGCGTCGCCGAGCAGCTCGGACGCCTGATCCTCGGCGGCGAAGCCGCTGCTGACAATCTGCGTTGCCGTGCGGATGAGCCGCCGCAGCAGCGATTTCTCTTCGACGATCTGAGCGTAGTAGTCGACGTTGGCCGCAGTCGGCACCGCCTGCGCCAACTGTGCCAGGTAGTTGACGCCGCCGATGTCGTCCAGCTGCTGCTTATCCTTGAGCCGCGACGTCAAGGTGACCAGGTCGACCGGCTCGCCGGCCTCCGCCAGCTCCATCATCGCGGTAAAGATGTGTTGATGCGACGACCGATAGAAGTCGTCGCCGCCAATGCGCTCCATCGCCGCCGTCAGCGTTTCGCTGTCGAGCAGGATGGCGCCGAGCACGGCTTGCTCGGCTTCTACATTTTGCGGGGGAACGCGGCTGTCGAGTAAATCCACGCTTCTCGCATCCTTTCGTCGCTTGCTTGCCTTGCGCCTGCCGGTCTCCTAACGCGTGGAAAGAACTTGCCGAATTCCCGCTGAAGATGCACGACAGCTGACAGATCGTATCAATAGGGTCCGAACAGGATCCGATGGAGGGTTTCTACGAATATAACGCTTGTGTATTCATTTCGGCATATCATATAGGGGAACCAGAGGCGTGCTGGGGATGCTCTTCATGCTGAGCAGGCCGATTCTCTCCGTGCAAAACGATGCCACCCATGCTTCCTCCACAAATAGCCCACAAAAAATGGCTTATTTGCCCCTTTTAGCTCGTTTCGACGACAATAGCCAGTGAAAACACTGGCTATTGCGACCAAACAACCCGAAAACCGAACTTTTCTAAGAAATAACCAGTGATTTCACTGGTTATTTCGTTACTGTCGTCCATTTTTCACGAAATAGCCAATAAAACAGGGCGTATTTCGAATCTCACTCTTTTCGAGACGGGTGCTGCCTGCTAAACTCGCCCCACAGCGTCGCATGCGCAACAGCCGAAGCGACGAACCGGGTCACCTTCCCCTACTCCTCGGTCACTTGCACCTTCAGCGTAGCGTTCACATCGTGATGCAGCTTGATCGGCACGTTCGTTACGCCCAGCGTACGAATCGGGTCGTTCAGCGTCATCTTCCGCTTGTCCACGACAAGCTTCGTCTGCCGCTCCAGCTCCTCGACGATCTGCTTCGTCGTGATCGAGCCGAACAGCCGTCCGCCTTCGCCCGCCTTGCCCTTGATCTGCAGCGTCAACTCGCCCAGCTTGGCCGCCAACGCTTCCGCATCCGCCTTCTCGCGGTCCTTCTTCTTCTGCTCCGACTGCTTCTGCTGGTCAAGCACCTTTATATTCGAATCCGACGCTGCCGCCGCATGACCGTTCTTGATCAGAAAATTCACCGCGTATCCTTCGGAAACTTCCTTCACTTCGCCCTTCTTGCCCTGGCCCTTGACGTCCTTGAGAAAAATCACTTTCATTCGAACAGCCCCTCCTCCGCTTGTATTTCCGCCAGCACCCGCTTCAGCTTCGTTTCCGCTTCCTGCACGGTGCCCGCCAGCTGCGCCGCGGCGTTCGTCAAATGGCCGCCGCCGCCGAGCCGCTCCATCACCACTTGCACATTGATTTGCCCGAGCGACCGGGCGCTGACGCCGATCTGTCCATCCAGCCTCTCCGAAATGACGAAAGAGGCCATGATGTCCGTCATATTCAACAATGTATCAGCAACCTGGGAGATCAGCAACTGCGAATATTTGCGGTTCGGCTCCGTCACTGCCAGCGCCACGTGGTCGTACAGAATCTCAGCCCGCTTGATGACCTCTGACTTGTTGACGAACGAAGCCAGGTCTTCCTTCAGCAGCCGCTGAATCAGCGCCGAATCGGCGCCGTGCCGGCGCAGGAACGACGCCGCCTCGAACGTGCGCGCCCCGGTGCGCAGGCTGAAGCTCTTCGTATCCATCGTGATGCCCGCCAGCAGCATCGTCGCTTCCAGCGAGTCGAGCGCCACCCGCTCCTGCACGTACTGCAGCAGCTCGGTCACCAGCTCGCAGGTCGACGAAGCGTACGGCTCCATGTAGACGAGCACCGCGTCGTTGATGAACTCTTCGCCGCGGCGGTGATGGTCGACGACGACCTTGCGCTGCGCCACCTGCAGCAGCTTCGGCTCGGCGACGAGCGACGCCTTGTGCGTGTCGGCGACGACCGCCAGACTGCGCGGCTTCATCAGCTGCAGCGCCTGCTCCGGCGTAATAAACCACTTCTTCAGCTTCTCGTCCTGCTGCACGACCTCCATCAAGCGCTGGATCGACGGGTTGACGCCTTCAATGACGACATAGCCCTGCTTGCCGCATTGCTCGACGACCTTCTTCAGGCCGATCGCCGCGCCGACCGAATCCATATCCGGCAGCTTGTGCCCCATGATGAACACGTTGTCGCTCTCGCGAATCAAATCGCGCAGCGCGTGCGCAATGACCCGCGCCCGAACGCGCGTTCGCTTCTCCACCGCATTGGAGCGTCCGCCGTAGAACGACAGCCGCTGGCCGACCTTGACCGCCGCCTGGTCGCCGCCGCGCCCAAGCGCCATGTCGAGACTGGACTGCGCCAGTGAGCCGAGCTCGATCAGGCCGGCCGCTCCCGCACTTACGCCGATGCTGAGCGTAAACGGCACCTTCAGCTCGATCGTCGAGTCGCGCACTTCGTCGAGAATATCGAACCGCGTCTGCTCCAGCTGATGCAGTCCCTTCTGATCCATCAGGATAAAGAACCGGTCGGACGACGTCCGGCGCAAATAAATCTGGTGCCGCGTCGCCCATTCGCTGATTTCCCCGGCTACCTTGGCCAGCGTAATGCTTCTCGTCTGGTCGTCCATCCCTTGCGTCGCCTCGTCGAGATTGTCGAGCATGACGATGCCGATGGCGATCTTCTCTTCCTGATAGCGCCGGTACAGATCCGATTGCGTCGTAATGTCCTGGAAGAACAGCAGCCGCTCCTCGGCCTTCACTTGCACCTGGTACAGCTTCTTGCCGATCGTAATATCGAGCCTGGCTTCCTTCTCCTTGCGGTTCTTGAGCATCGGCAGCACATCGTGCAGCGGCTCTCCGATGACCGATTCCTTCTCCAGCATCTTCGCCACATACGGATTATGCCACTCGACGACCCGCTCCTCGTTGTACAGCAGGATGCCGATCGGCAGCTCCGTAATGACTTCGTGACTCGCCCGCTTCACCCGATGCGACAGCGTGCCGACATAGCGGTTCAAATCTTTGCGGAACGCCCGCTCGGCCATGATCGTGTAGTACGCAAGCCCGGCGCTGATCAGAAGCGCGACAATGCCCAGAATGAGCTGATAAGCGGACAATACGGCGACCAGCACGATCATGAACACGAACGCCCACAGCATGTGCAGCCCGTGCCAACGCTTGAGCAGAAACTTCGGCATGCCCTTCGTCTCCTTATCTGGAATGGGGCGTCCCGCGCCGAACAGGCGCTGCCCGGCATTATGGCGCGCCGCCGGCAGCTTGGCAGGTGCAGCTCCCGCAAATCAAGCTATGATTTCTTCGCGATCTTCTCGCGAAGCGGGAAGACGACATCCAGCAATCCAACCAGACAGAACAAGTAAATCGCGGGGCTGATCAGGATCATGACGATCACGCTGACGATCGGCAGCGCCCTGCCCCAGCCTTTGATATGGCCAATATAAGCGAACAGCGAAACGGCCTGCACGGCAAAAGCGGCGGTCAGCAGCGGAGCGAGATTGACGGCGATCATCGACATCGTCGTATCGGCGCCCGGGTCGACGGTGAATTCGAGCACGACCGCAATCAGCAGGTACCATACCATCGACCGCGGCAGCTTCCAGTTGCGCAGCGGCGGCAGCGCCGGCAGCGTCTCGTTCGAGCGGCGCATGATCCAGCGGGTAATCGCATGCGAAATGATAATGTAGTACACGGCGAAGGAAACCATGAAAAGCGGAATGATCTTCACGATCAAGGTGGTGAAGTTGCTCGGAATCAGCTCGCGGGCAACCGGCGGAAGCGTCAGAATCATGTCGTCGACGTAGGACTCGAGCGACGAGATCGGGTTGCCGCCGATGGCGTAGCTGATGGCCAGCATCAGCAGAAACTCGGCCAGCAGCGCCAGGATGCCGGCGATCACGGCGGTGCGGGCGTTGCGTTTCTTGTAATAATAGCCCATCGCAATGACCGGAGGCAAAAAGAACAGCGCCACGATCATCAGCACCAGGCCGGCATTCACGTCAATAATCAGGAGCACCGCCATGACGGCTGCGTAGAAAAAGACGAATCGCCGCGCATCGAGCTTCATGAACAGCACAATGGCGGGAACCATGACCAGATTGATCGTGATGATGTTGAAAGACGTAAAAAAACTGTACAGGAGCAGCACGTAAAGCACCGACCACAAGTACGGCTGCCAGCTTTTTATTTTCAATCCGCGTCACCTCAGAGGTATGTACTACCGGCATTCCACACTTGGAAAAAAGCTTCAGGCTTCGGAAACGTGGCCTTGCTGATTTGCTTCGATAATTATAACACAAAAAAAGGGACGCCGTGAGAGGGGGAATTTGGCCGATTTGCGGGGACGGGCCGTAACGAGACGGGGATGCCGCGCCTGAAGCCGCGAGCGGCGGCTCAGCGCAGCTCGCGGAATTCGCCGGGCAGGACGCCGACGTGCTTTTTGAACAATTGGCTGAAATGCTTCGGGTTCTTGTACCCGACCTTCTCCGCGATCTCGTACAGCTTCGCTTGCGGATCGCGGAGCAGCAGCGCCTTCGCCTGCTGCAGCCGGTGCTCGATGACGAACTCGGTGAACGTCATGCCCGTCGTCTGCTTGAACAGATCGCTCAGGTAGCTGGCGTTCATGTACAGCTCGTCGGCGATATCGCGGATCTGGATATCGGTGGCGTAGCGCTCGGCTACGATCGTCTTTACTTGTTCGATGATTTTGCGGCTCTTGAATTTGCGGCTGCCGACGATCTGCTCGGTAATGTGCGCCATGCTCTGGAGAAACCACGCCTTGACCGTGTCCATGTTGGTGAACCGCAGCGGATGCGCCTGGGCGTCGGCGTCGAGCCGGATGATCTGCTCCAGATTGCTGTTCATCTCCACGACGAGCCGTTTGAAGGCGGCCAGCGTTCGCGACGAGATCATGACGATGTGGTACAGATTGCTCAGCCGGTTCGTCTCGAACAGCCCTTCCGCCAGCTGCTCCGTCAACCGGTGCACGTCGTCCAGCTGGCCCGACTTGAACGCGAACAGCAGCTTGTGCTCCAGCGCGTACGGGTATTGGATCATGTGGTCGTTCTCGTCGACGTCGCGGAAGCGCACGACCGGCCTGCCGGTGCGCACCGCCCAATCGTGGTTGCAGATGCTCTGGTTGAGCGCCGCCGCAATGTCGGCCGGCTTCGAGCACGCCTCGCTCAGCCCGAACAGCGGCCCTTTGCCCGTCTGCTCCGTCTGCGCCGCCGCGGCGATGTCCGCCAGCGCCGCCTCCAGCCGATCGGCAAGGCCGGCGCCTTCCGCGGTCCAGACGGCCAGCACGAGGAAGCGCTCCTCGAACGACACGTCCTCCGCGCGGATTCCCGCTTCTTCGCCGAGCACGGACGCGACGCCGCGCTTCGTTTCGCCCCAGCGCGCGTCGTCCATCCAGTCCGGCTGCGCCGCCGTCACGACCGCCAGCTCGCCGATGCGCAGCCCCGCCTGCTCCAGCTCCCGCCGCACCTTCGACTCGTCGTGGTCATAGCCGAACAGCAGCCGCGCGAACATCATGTTCGTCATCAGCTGCCGGTTGCGGGTAATCTGCTCCTGTTCGATCAAGTGGCGTTTGCGGCTCTCGACGGCTTGCTCCGCCTGGGCGATATTGTCGATCAGCTCGTCCGGGTCGACCGGCTTGAGCAAATAATTGAGCGCGCCGAACTTGACCGCCTTGCGGGCGAATTCGAAATCCGGATACGAGGTCAAAATCAGGCATTCGCACGTCAGGCCGAGGCGGGCCATCTCCTCGATCATTTCGATGCCGTTCATATCCGGCATCATGATATCGGTGATGACCAGATCGACGTCTTCCGTTTCGAGCAGAGCCAGCGCTTCCTTGCCGTTGCCGGCCTTGCCGGCGATCTGCCAATCGCGCCCGGATCGGCCGACCAGCGTCTCGATCCCTTTGAGCACCATATATTCGTCATCGACGATCAGAATACGGATCGGACCCGCCTCCCTTCGATTCGCGCTGCCAAGCGGCCCAAACAGCCGTCAGCCGGTCAGCCTTTGATCGCGCCGGACGTAATGCCGGAAATGTATTGCCGCTGGATCGCCAGAAACAGAATGACGATCGGCAGCGAGCTGAGCACCACGTTGCTGAACTTGGCGCCGATATTCGTGGAGAATTCGTCGTCCAGCAGGCTTACCGCCACCTGCAGCACGTATTTGGACGGCGACGATATGATCGTCAGCGGCCACAGGAAATCGTCCCAGACGCCGAAGAACACAAGCAGCCCGATCGTCAGCAGCGGCGCCTTGACCAGCGGCAGCATGATCTGCGCGTAAACGCGGATCCGCGAGCAGCCGTCCATGACCGCCGATTCCTCCAGCTCCTTCGGCAGCCCAAGGAAAAACTGGCGGAGGAAGAAAATCGAATACGCCGAGCTGAGCGACGGAATGACGAGCGCCCGGTAATCGTCGACCCAGCCGAAATCGCGCATCAGGATATATTTGGGCAGCAGCAGCACTTCGGCGGGAACGACGAGCATGGCGATGACCGTCAGGAACAACAGTTCCCGCCCCGGGAAGGCGATGCGCGAGAAGCCGTAGGCCGCCAGCGAGTCGAACAGCAGGCTGCCGAGCGTGATCGTCACCGCCAGGAACGCGGTATTTCCCAGGTAATGAAAGAATGGCGTATCGAACATGACCGCCCGATAGTTTGCCGTCGTGAAGCGGTCCGGCCAGAACATATTGACGCCCATCAGCGCGTTGGGGGTGAACGATTTCAGCACCACATACACGAGCGGGAGCAGCACGACAACGACAAGGAGCAGCAGCATGGCATATTTGAGCGCGGCGCCGGTTTGTCTGACTACCATTATGCCTCACTCCTCGCTTTTCATAAACTTGTACTGGATGAACGAGATGGCGACCACGATGAAGAACAGAATAACCGCCATCGCCCCGGCGTAGCCGAAGTCGCTCATGCGGAAGGCCGACGTCCAGATGTACTGCACGATCGTGCGCGTCGAGTCGGCCGGGCCGCCGCCGGTCATGACGATGATCGGCGTGAACAGCTTGATGCAGTTCATCGTCGACACGACGATGACGAACAGCATCGTGCGCCGAATCTGCGGCAGCGTAATGCGGAAGAATCGCTGCCAGGCGTTCGCGCCGTCGATGTTGGCCGCTTCCTGCAGCTCCTTCGGCACTTGATTGAGCGCGGCGATGAAGATGACCAGGTACCATCCCCACGATTTCCAGATGCTGACGAACGCGATGCTGAGCTTGGCCAGCTTCGGATCGGTCAGGAACCGCTTCGGCGCGATATGGAGCGCGCCCAGCCAGTCGTTGACGACCCCGGAGTTGGTGTTCAGCATCTCCTTCCAGAACATGCCGACGATGACGAACGACAGCACGACCGGGATAAAATATATCGTCCGGAAGAAGCTCGGAAACTTGATCCGGCCGCACAGCAGCACGGCGATGAACAGCGCCAGCGCCGTCTGCAGCGGCGTAATGACGAGCGGAAAGTAGAACGAATTCCACAATGTTTTCAGAAACAGGTGATCGTCGAACGCGCCGCTGTAGTTTTCGAGTCCGATGAATTTCGTATGCTGCACGCCTTCGATCATGCGATACCGGTTCATGCTCATCCAGAACACGCGAATCGAAGGGTATACCGTAAAGAGGAACATCACGATCATGGCCGGCAAAATAAACAAATACCCGTCGCGATACTGCGCCAGTCGATGACGCGACGGAAGCCGCCTTTTTCCGCTGTTTGCCGCTTGACCGATTCCCGCTTCCATCACCCAGGCGTCTCCTTCCTTGCCGCGCGCCGGCAGACGGGAAAAAGCGGGCGGCCCGCTTTTCCCCATCGTCCGATATGGTCGGCTTTGCTTATATCCCTCTTGCCGTGCCGGCGTTTACTGCGCGTACTTCTTGAGCGCCTTGTCGATGTTGTCGACCGCCTTGTTGGCCAAATCCTTGACGTTGCCGCCGTAGGCGATCGAGCTCATCATTTCCGCAAAAATCGGCGACACCTCGGCGTATGCCGGCGTAACCGGACGGGCGCGGGCGTTGTTCATCTCTTCTTTCGCCATGCTGAGCGGATATTGCGCCAGATCGGTGCGCGCTTCCAGCGTGCTCTTGCGCGACGGGATGAAGTTGAACAGCTCCGTGAACTGCTTGTGGCCGGCCTTGCCGGTGATGGCGTTGATGACTTTCCAGGCGGCGTCCGGGTTTTTCGACTTCGCGTAGATGCCCACGTTCCAGCCGCCCGACGAGCCGTACTGCTTCTCGCCTTTCGGCAGCGGCATGACGCCGTATTTGATATCCGGGTATTTCGTGTTCAACGTTGCCGTAGTGCCGATGTTCGAAATGTACATCGCCAGCTTGCCGTTCTCGAAGCCGGACTGGTCTTTCGTAATCGCTTCGAGCGGCGACACTTTGTATTTCTGGTAGAAATCCTGATACTCCTGAAGCGCGGCAAGCGTTTTGTCGCTGTTCAGATAGCCGTTTGCCGTCTTGTTCTGCGGATCGAGCACCTCGCCGCCGTGGTTCCACACCCAGAGGAAACGCGTGAACGAAGCGCCTTCCGTGCTGTTGTCGGGAGCCAGCCAGCCGTCCGGGATCGCGCCGTATTGCGTGATTTTGCCCGATGCGTCGGTAACGGTCAGCTTCTTCGCGGCGTCCAGGAACTGGGCGTACGTCCAGGCGTCGGACACCTTCGTCGGCACGTTCGTAATGCCCGCCTTGGCGAACAAATCCTTGTTGTAATAGAGCACGAGGCTCGAGTCGTGCAGCGATGCGGCGTAAATTTTGCCGTTGTAGCCCGTCTTGTCCTTGGCTGGCTGCACATAATCGTCGTAATCGGCTTTATCCCAATACTTGTCGAGCGCCAGCAGCGCGCCGCTGTAGGCGTAGTTGGACGTGTACACGCCGTCGACGTCGAACATGTCGGGCGCATTGCCGCCGCTGATCGCGATGCGCAGCTTGTTCTCGTAATCGGCCGCCGGCACCGGAACGATGTCGAGGTCGATTTCTTTCAGCAGCTCGCCGAGCATCTTCGACTTGATCAGATCGACCTGGTCTTGCGTGCGGATCGTCCAGTAGGTCACTTTTGTTTTGGCGCCGGTGCTCGGAGCCGCACTGGGCTTCACCGATGCGGCGGCGCTTGGGCTCGAAGCCGCTTGCGTAGCCGCCGGCGATGCCGACGCGCCGCCCGTCTTGTTGTCCTTCGAGGAGCAGCCCGTCATCGCCCAGACGATGGCGGTTATGAGAAGCAGCAAGCTCATCCGATACTTGCGATAGTTGCGAATCATGCGAATCCCTCCTATTGTGATCGGCATTACAACTTACAACGACTCGTAGGAAACGGCTTCGATGGCCCCCGTCTCCGCGGAGCGTTTGATCGCCTCGTACAGCACCATCGTTTTGTAGCTTTCGTAAATGTTGGAGCGCGTCGTCCGCCCTTCCTTCACCGCGGCGAAGAAATCGGCGATTTCGGCAAAATGTCCCGTGTCGTACCCGCTGTCGCCGCCGCTGACGAACGTTGGGGGCTCGCGCCATTCGGACGGTTTGCCGTTCTCCGTAATGCGCCAGACGGACGAATTGTGGATTGTCATGAAATTGCCGCCCGCTACCGACAGCTCCACTTCCTCCGTCGGCACCGTAAACGAACGCGCGTCGTTGAAGCTGAGCGAACCGACCGCGCCGCTGCGGAACTTCACGCTCACCGCGTACGCGTCCTTGCCTTTGGCGAAACTGCATACCTGCTCCGCGTCTCCGAACAGGTAAGCGGTTACATCGATCAGATGGATGGCAAAATCGAGCAGAAACTCGTTGCGCGGCACCGTGTTGTGATAGAAATCCGACGCATAGTCGACGGATAACGATACATACTGGCCGGCGTCGAATCCGCCCAGCCATTGCTTCGCCCGGCTGTACGCGTGGTTGTAGCGCTTCTTGAACGCCGTCGTGCACAGCACGCCCGTCTCCCGCGACAATCGCGCCAGCTCCAGCGCCTCTTGCGCGCTGGGCGCCGGCGGCTTCTCCGTGTAGACGGGAATGCCGCTCCGCATCAGGACAGTCGCCAGCGCGTGATGCTGCTCCGGACCGATACATACGATAACGGCGTCGGGCCGCTCCCGCTCCGCCATTTCCTCCGCGTCGCCGTAGGGAGTGCCTCCGTACAAGTACGCTTTTTCCTTCGCCTTGTCCAGATCGAGGTCGCATACGCCCACCAGCTTGCCTCCCGCCGCCGCGAGATACGGATAAATGCGTTTGGACGCCAAAGCGCCGCAGCCGACTACAGCAATGTTCAATCCGTTCATATCCGGTTCCCCCTGTGCCGCCATTTATGGCGCTTGCTGCATTTAACACCCGCTGTTGCGGACCAAATCTTGTTGCGGCAAGCTGCCTTCCGGGCGTGATTGGTGTTGCGCGATCCCCCTTTGCGGATGACTTGCCCTTGCTTCCATTGTAGGAGCCGGACCAATCCGGGGGAATGACACTTGAATTGGAAAAGGTTCGCTTGCATTGGGACTTATTCGTCCGCCCCTGCCGCAGCCGGCAGCGTCAAGGTGACGGTTGTGCCGAGCCCGGGTTCGCTGGCGAAGCGGATGCCGTATTCGTTGCCGTAATATAGCGCCATGCGCTGGCTGATGTTATGGATGCCGATGCCCGTGCTGTTGCTCGAGCTGAAAGATTGGCTCCGCTGCAGGCTGTCCAGCGTCTGCCGGTCGATGCCGCCGCCGTTGTCGCCGACTTCCAGCGTCAGCGTGCCGTCCCGCACCTGCCCGCGGATCGTGATCGTGCCTTCCTCCCGCTGCTTGAAGCCGTGCATGACGGCGTTCTCCACGATCGGCTGCAGCAGAAACTTGCAGACGACAAGCTCCATCACCTCCGGATCGATGTCGACGACCAGCTCGATGCGGTCCTCGAAGCGGGCTTGCTGGATTTTCAAATAGTTGTCGATCTGGGCAATTTCTTCGCGCAGCCGCACCGGCTTGCCGCTTTCGGCGATGTTGTAGCGCAGAATCGACGTCAGCGCGCGCACGAGCTTGCTGATGTCGTTCTGGTTGTTGATGACCAGCTTCCAGTTGATCACGTCAAGCGTGTTGTATAAAAAGTGAGGGTTGATCTGCGCCCGCAGCACCTTCAGCTCGGTTTCCTTCTGCTTCAATTCGGCCTCGTAGCTCTCCTGAATCATCCGGTTGATGCTGGCGATCATGTCGTTGAACGTATCGTTGATTTTCTGGATTTCGTTGTAGCCTTGCTGCACGGGCAGCAAGCTTTGGCTGCTGTCGAGCTTGATATTGCCGATGCGGATGCCTTTCATTTTGCCGACGAGTTTGGTCAGCGGCCGGGTGATGCTGCGCGACAGCATGGCGGCGAGAATGAGCGCGATCGAGATGCCGATCAGATTGACCAGCAGGAACATCTGCTGGATGCGCTGAAACGGCGAAACGATTTCGCTGAGCGGCGTAGCGGAAACGACATACCAGCCGGTATAGTCGGATTGGCTGAACGCGGCGAGGACGTTGGCGCTGATCGTGCGGGTGAAGTTGGCCGGAGCCCCTGGCTCGGCCAGAAATTGGGCGTATTCGGGCGCGGCTTGCTGGCCGATTTCCTTTTCGTTGTCGCTGTAGATGACGCGCCCGGTCGGATCAAGCAAATAGTGCGCCTTGCTCTTCCCATTGTCGAGCTGCCGCATCACTTGCCGCAGCTTGCTGTAATCGACTTCGATCACCATATCGCCGATCGTGGTGAAGGTGAATTTGTCGTATATTTTGCGGGCGGCGAAGAACGTCATCTTGCCGTTGTCGGCGGCGTGGCGGAGGACGGAGCCGGTGAACACCATGCTTCCCCCCTGGTAGTCCTTGTTGCTGCGGTCCAGCGCTTCCAGCGTCGGCAGCATGCCGTTCATATCGTCAAAATAGTTCCCGAACCGGATCGGAAACGAGTTGTTCTCCACGAATTGGATGGAATAAATATCGTCGCGGGGCGTCATCAGCAGCGTGAGGTAGTTGTACAGCTCCGACCGGTCCTTCGAGTCGACGCCGTTCTGCTCGTAGTACACCATGATGTTGCGCACGTTCGCGTTCCACATGATCGCCTTCGACAGCGTTTCGATTTCCTGCATCCAGGCGTCCAGCTTGGCGCTCGTTTGCTGCGTGGCCGAGCTGGTATAGTCGCCGACGAGGTTTCTGGTGTAGGACTGCATGTACGTATAGAGAAAGAAGCTGCACGCGATAAAAATAATGACAATCAGCGACGCATAATAGACGAAAATTTTCGTCTTGATGCTCGTCCCGTACAGTCGGTTCCAGGCGAATCGGCCCAGCATGGATGCGTCCCCCTTCGCTGCTCTCGCAAGTCGGCATCCTCATCATACAACGATTCAACACTGTTGAACATCGGCATTTTTTTGGCGTATGGCTACATGAAAAAAGCCGCCCGCGAGGGCAGCTTCAGTTGGTTTGGCGGTTGTACATGGCGGTGCATGGCGGTGCGTTAGCCGAAAATGATGCGGTCGACCTCGATGCGGCCGGCGGTCGTTTCGACGAACGGCTCGCCGTCGCGGATGCCGGCGATCCCATAGCCGGCGGCCGTGGACAGGAAGCTGCGGAAATCGCCGTCGGCCTGCGGCTTGATGTACAACGTGCGCTCGCAAGCGTCGTAGCGAATGCCGCTCCACGCCTGGATGAGTCCGTAGGAGGCAAGCGCGCGCGCATACCAGTGGCCGCATTCGTACTCGTCGAACGGGTTGCGGTCGCTTCCGTCGTAACGGTCGCGGCAGACGCGCACGATGTCGAGCCCTTCTTCAACGCAGCCGATGGCGATCAGGTGCGACGCCACTTCGTATTCGATGCCGGTCCACACTTCGTTCGAGTAGACGAACGGCAGCGACAGCTGCCCGCCCTTCGGCCATGTGCACAACAGCAGCCCGCCTTCCCGGCCGAACGCATAACCGGGGCGCTGGGGATTGGCATGCTCGGACAAGTCGCGTTTCAAGTTGTACTTGTACACGCTGAGCAGATGGCGGCGTACCTTGTCGCGGTCGAGGATGTCGCCGAGGCCGCACATCTCGGCCAACCAGGCGCCGAACAAGCCGTCGGACAGGCAGCCTTTGCCGTACTGGTACTTCGGCCCTTCGCGGCGCAGCAGCTCCAGCGCTTCCGGCGAGTAGCCGGCGTCTGTTGGGGCAGGCGTACGCAGCCCTTCCCAAACGACATGCTGGTCGAAATAATCGCCGTTGAACAGCTCCGTCTCCAGATACGTTCGGCCGCGCTGATAAAGCGTTTCGTAAGCCGCTGCGGTTTCCGCTTCGCCCCGGGCGTTCGCCATTCGCGCGGCCGCCTTCAAGGCGCCAAGGTACACCGACGAACACATGCCGTCCGCGCCCCAAAACTCGATGTCGTACGTATTATGATGCGGTTCGACCAGCACGCCTTGGCGCTGCGGATCCCACGACTCAATGCAATAGTCGAGGCTCGCCTTCACCTTCGGCCACAGCCGCTGCACCCACTCGTCGTCGCCGCCGATCCGCCACTCCCGGTATACCTTCATGATACCGCCGAGCTGACCGTCGCTGGCGGCATGGAACCCGTGCGTCGCCGGCGAGATCGGCAGCGGCACGCGGAAGTTTTGGTGCCCGCGCTCGTCCTGGCCTTCGTGATGTTCGGTCTCGCGCAGCCCGCGCTCCAGCTCCGGAAACAAATGCGCGATCGCTTGCGCGTAATTCCATACGTGCGTACACGTGCCGTGGCAAGAGCCGCCCTTATCGTGGCAGCCCTCCCATGCCCACATGCGCCCGTCGTGCTGCCGCAGAATCGTCGGCGACTTGAGTATGGCGAGATTCGCCGTCACCGCTTCCGTCAGCTCCGGCGGCATCGTCGTTCCGTACATCGTGTCCGCGAACGCGGCGCTTTCGGCGCGCAGCCGGTCGTACTCGCGGTTCCAGTGGCCCGCAGCCTCCTGCACATCCGCAAATCGTCGCGCGTACCAGGGCACGTAGAAATGGTCGGCTTCATACGGCGCGTTCTCTTTGACGCCCGCCGCTCTGACCGGATCGGCCGGTTGACCCGCGGCCAGACGGGTTCGCGGCACATACCAGGAGAGCTGCAGCTTCACCGTGCGGCTCTCCCGGGGCGCCAGCGACAGCGGAACGTACAGACTGCCGCCCGGGCTGGGATCGCCTTCGGCAATCGGCGGCTTCGCCTGGGACTCTCCCGACTCGACTGTATTCCAAACCATCGTCACCGGATCGAACCAGCCGCCGCGGAACCAGGCGTGGTCGACGCGCACCGCCGGCTCGCTCGTGCGAACGGCGAAGGAACCTTCCTCCCACGGCTTCTCCACGGTCGCCGGCTGATGCAGCACGAAGCCGCCTTCAATCGGCAGCGTGCCGTGCGACTTTGCGCCGGCCGACATGAAGTTGGCGGCATGGAACGAGAAGACGAGCTCGACCGGTTCGTTCGTCACGTTCGTAAACGTATATTCAAGCGCTGCCGCCGGCAAGCTGGAATCGTCGAGCTGCAGCGGAATCAACGGGCTCCAGCCGGTAATCGCCGCCGTGATCGGCAGTTGCGGATCGCTCAGCGCAACGGTGCCGAACGGAAAGCGCGCCGTGAAGGCGCTCGCGGCAAAACGCGGCAGCCCGTAGTGCTTGCCGGAATGCCCGTTGCTGGCGCCGCCGAAGCCGGGCGCCGTCTTGCCGAGCACCTTCCAGCGCGGCACCTGGCTTTCCAGCACGCGGGCGACGGCGGCGCCTTCCATGCCCTTGACGCAGACAGCCGCGAACATCAGCGGCTCGTGCGCAACGTCGGGCGTATGGCGCAGCGACACGTGCGAGAAGCCGCCCGTCCCTTCCAGAGCGATCATCCCCGCGCCAAGCCCGCCGAGCGGGTACGCGATTCTTTCATTGCGGCCGTCCCGGTAGACGGCGTTGTAAGGCGATTGAGGCGATTGCAGTGACGATGTCCCCATAAGCGATCCGTTCCTCCTAATATAGGAAGTTTAGCTTGCTAAACTCTCTCTACTAATCTATGGATGGTCCACCAGCCAGCCGGGAATGACGAACCGGCCGCTCATCATATTGCCCTTGAGCCCTTCCAGCAAAAACCGTACCGCCATCTGCCCCACCTCTTGACGGGGAACATGCACGGTGGCGATGGGGGGCTCGACGTCGCGAATGGCCGCGATGTCGTCGCAGCCGACCAACACCACATCTTGGCCATGCGCGAGGCCCATGTCTTTCAAGGCTTCGACGGCGCCGAGCGCCGAGCGGTCACTGACGGCAAACACCGCCGTCGGCCGCTCCTCTAGCGACATCAGCGCTTTCATTTCCTCGTAGCCTTTGACGAACCGCCGATCCACATTAGTCGCGATCAGCGACGGCTCCAGCGGCAGCCCGTGTCCGGCCAACGCGGCGCAGTAGCCGGCAAACCGGTCCACGAGCGGCTTGTATTTGGCCGGCCCGCTGATGAAGCCGATGCGGCGGTGGCCCAGCGCGATCAGATGTTGCGTCGCCAGGAACCCGGCGCCGTAGTGATCGGCGTGAACCGATGCGGCGTGCCCGCGGTGCGTGTAGTTGTCGACGAGCACCAGCGGCACGCCCGTATGCTGCAGACGCTCCACGAACGAGTCGGTGATTAACCCGCCTCCGATCGCAATCAGCCCGGACGCGCCTGCCGCCGCCTGCAGCGGATCGCTGTCCGCCCGCACGAACGACAGCATCATGTCGATGCCGGCCGCTCTGCATTCCTGCTCGATCCCCATGATGATTTCGCTATTGTACGGATCGGTCGTGAACAACGCATCCGTCTCTTCAATCAACAACCGCACAAACGGCCGGTCGCTCTTTCCTGCGGCGGCGCGTTCACCTGAATCCGGCTGGACTCCCCCGAGCTCGGACAGCGCCGCTACAATCGCTTGCCTCGTTTCCTCCATGAACGAACCTTTCCCGTTGAGCACCAGCGACACCGTGGCCGGCGAGAACCCGGTACGATCGGCGATCGCTTTGACCGTCGGTTTCTTTTTCCGTCCCTTCATTTCCGTCATGCACTCACCTCTGGAATCATCATAAATCGCCATCGCTTTCTTGTAAATAGATTTAGTAAATATTTATTAAATGTTTATTCAATTTCCGATTTAAGAAGCAGCCGCCCCTCCTCTCTGAAAAGTCAAAAAGCCAGCCGATCCGGACTCGCATCCGGGCGACTGGCTTTACTTTTGCGATACGTCGACTTATTCTGTCGTGTAAGGCAGCAATGCGATTTGACGAGCGCGTTTGATCGCAATCGTCAGCGCGCGTTGGTACTTCGCGGAAGTACCTGTGACACGACGGGGCAAAATTTTGCCGCGCTCGCTGATGAATTTCTTCAGCGTGTCGATGTCTTTATAGTCAATGTGAGTGATCTTGTTTACCGTGAAGTAGCAAACCTTGCGGCGCTTGTTGCGTCCGCCTTTGCCGCGTCCGCCGAACTTGCGCTCGCCGCGGTCTTCGCGATCGTTGTTCTCTCTCGGTTTGAAAGCCATGCTGTTGTTTCAGTCCTTTCTCTCGTTAAAATGGCAAGTCATCATCGGAAATATCGATCGGCTTTCCGTCATCCGCGAAAGGATCGTAGTTGTCCCGCTGAGAGCCTCCGCCGCCGCTATTGCCGCGGCCTCCGCTGCCGTTACCGCTTCCACCGCCTCCGTAAGATGGCGGCGGTACATCGTCGCGATTGGCGACGTTTCCGCCTCCGCCTTGAGCGTTGGGTGACTCGAGGAACCGTACGTTATCGGCAATGACTTCGGTCACATAGACGCGGCGACCTTCGTTGTTGTCGTAGTTGCGTACTTGAATTCTGCCTTCTACCGCGGTCAGTCGTCCCTTGCGCAAGTAGTTCGCACACGTTTCGGCCAGTTGCCGCCACGTCACGATCGGTATGAAATCGGCTTCCCGTTGTTCCTTTTGCTCCCGGTTGAACGGACGGTCTACGGCGATCGTAAACTGGGTCACCGCAACACCGGCCGGCGTATAGCGCAGCTCCGGATCGCGAGTCAGTCTGCCGATCAGAATCACACGGTTTAACATACGACATCCTCCCCCACTGGCTTCCTTCTGAAAGCTAGCATCGATTAAGCAACGACATCATTGACGATGAGATAACGGATGATTTCGTCGGAAATCTTCATCACCCGTTCAAGCTCGGCAACAACTTCAGGTGTTCCATTGAAGTTAACCAGGACATAAATCCCGTCGCGAAACTTGTCGATCTCATACGCAAGACGACGCTTGCCCATCACGTCGGATTTCGTAATTTCGCCGCCGTTATTAATGATGGCTTGAAATTTCTCGATAGTGGCCTGAACAACTTCCTGTTCCACATCCGTACGAATGATGTACATCACTTCGTATTTACGCATGTTCGATTCACCTCCTTTTGGTCTGAGCGGCCCCCTTCACGGACGGTGCAGCACCGCATGCCGGACGGGCATGAAAGGGAGCAAGGAGCGAGGCTTTGCATAGGTTCAAAAAACTCGCACCCAAATACTATATCAAACTGAGTGTCAAATAACAAGTCGAAGTCTTCGCGGCAGCCGCGTGCGGACGGGCGGGCGGGGCTCCTATATTTGCCTTTTGGCGCGATTACATGCTTTCGGTCATCCCGGTTCATATTAACCCTAATACGACCAGGAGGTGAATCGTTTGGGAGAGCGTACCGAATTTCGTCCCGGTGAAGAAGTGCCCACGGATGGGACATACGTGGAGATTGGCGAAAACGATTTTCACATGGGCATTATGAACCCTCAATCCGTCAAGTTGAAGAAGGGCAGTTCGTTTCCGAACACAAGCAACCACAATCGCAAGTGGACCAAAAAATCGACGCCGCACTGATCCCGAGCCGCAAGCCGTATCCGGAAGAGGTGAAAACCTATGCGCTTGTTCGCATCCCTGTTTACCGTGATTGGAGCCGTCCTGAGCTTGATCCATTATGCCGGCCTCGATCCGAAGAATATGCTGCTGTTCTCGTTCAGCGTGCCGCTCTGGTTCGCGCCGCTCTTCGCCGATATCAACAGCATCAACATATTCCTTGCCTACGCCCTGACAGTGGCGTCCTGGTTCGTGATGGGCTATATTGTCGACCGGCTCGTCGAACGCAGCCGTATGCGCCGTACGAGCCGGTAATCGGCACGTTCCGACCCGGGCGGGCTGCCTCAGCCTGCCTCCCGGCAAGCCTGTCGCAGCCCCCGTCTACCCTCCGATCAGCGATAATGCCAATTCGACCATACGCTCGCGCGACAACTGCCCGCCGGTAAGATCGTCCAAGCGATAGTAACTATCGCCTTCACCCCAAGAAATTCGTTGTACATCGCTGTCTTTTCCCTTCAAATAAAATGCTTCCACCGCCTCGTCGACGCGGACTTTTTCCATGTTCAATTCATTCATTTCGTTGGTATAAATCGTCTGGCCCGGCAGATGAAACCACACAGTTAAGGCTACTTCATAGCCGCGTTCGTCCTTATAGCTTGCGGAATAGCCAACCGTCCGGCCAAGCGGTACCGTCCGGTAGCTGATCTCTTCCGTTGTCTTCGAATCTTCCGCGTGATACTCTCCCGCTATCCCGCCGTTCAACTCATGTATGAACGATCCCGATTGAAACGCGAACCCCTGCCCGATTTCGTTCCGCGGGGCATAGTTGCCGGCTTCGGCGGCAAACTGCGAATAATCGGCATACTGCCGCTCATTTGCAAGGCCGATATAACGATCCTGACGCTTCAAATAAAAGATAGCCGCCTGTCCTTCGGCGAGCATCCGCTGCAGCGCCGCAGTGTCGACTCCGGCAACCGGTTCGTCGCCCGGCATGAAGCTTCTGTATTCCAAGGCAAGCGATCCGTCAGGGGCAAACAGTTTCCACGAATCCGCCGCAAAACCGAAGCCGCATGCAAAAATGACGGTCGCCGTCATCAAGGCAGCGTACCCCGCTTTGGCCCGCTTTGACTTCGCTGCCGGTTGCTGCGCCTCTTGTTTGGGAGCGATCTCGCTTTGGCTTCGAATGGCGTCCATGATTCGTTCCGTTCTATCGATGCGGGGCAACCGATCTTCCCACAATTTCAGATTCTCGCGCCAATCCATAGGCTACCTCCTCCTCCTCGTCCATCTCCATTTCGCCCCAGATTTTCTTTAGCTTCGCTGTGGCTCGTTCCACTCTTTTGCGCAATGCCGCGGGGGACTGGGGAAAAGCTTGTCCGATTTCCTCATACGATCTTCCTTCCATTACGCGAAGCACAATCAACGATCGTTCGGCAGCCGTTAGCCGCCGGAGAGCCAGCAAGCTTCGGGCCAAATCTTCCTTGCGGATCGTTGTCTCAACCCCTTCAGCCGTGTTTTCGCAACCGAGCGGCTTGAGCAGTTTGGTCAACAGCGCCGCCCTCTTCCGTTTCTTGAGCAGGTTCAGGCAGTGATGATAGGCCATCTTGTACAGCCACGCCGAAAAAGACTGATGGTACGCATACAGCGACAGCTTCTCGTATGCTTTGATCAGCACGTCTTGCATCGCATCCTCCGCTTCCTCCCGCTGCATGAGCAGATGATAGCAATAGACGTACAACCGCTGCTGATACTTTTCAATCAGTGCCGCGTACAGCTCGACTTGCCCGTCCCTGACGGCACGGACCAACACTTCGTCGGACACTTCGTCTGTCCGTTCCTGCTCCATCGCTCTCCCTCCTTTCCGATTTATCTATATAACACCCCAACTGATCGTTTGTGACGGCCTTTCAAGCCGTAATAAGAAAAGCTTCTATCGAAGCAATTCGAAGAAGTTGGCCCGGCTTTAGCGGTAACTTTTTATGCCGAATCAGGAAGTTCCACTCCGAAGCTTATACTTTCTGATTCTGTAAACAAAAAAGCGGCTCCCGATGGGAACCGCTTGTCGTTTGTATAAGTGGCGGAGAGGGTGGGATTCGAACCCACGCACGCTTTGACACGCCTAGCTGATTTCGAGTCAGCCCCCTTGGGCCTCTTGGGTACCTCTCCTTGATCCTGGCCCGGTCAGCCTTGAGCCGACAAAAACTATAATACCATACCCCATGGGACCAGCGCAATAACTTGGCCAAAAATTTTTTACCCGTTATCGCAGCCTGTTAAGGTTCGTAAATCTTCTTTTCCGTTGCGGCATCCGGGTTGGAACGAAGCACCTTCTTCAGCTTGCTCTCGAACTTCGCCCGCGGCACCAGCACACTGTGCTTGCAGCCGACGCAGCGAATCCGGATATCCATTCCCATCCGGATGATTTCCATTTCATTCGTTCCGCATGGGTGCGGCTTCTTCATCATGACGATATCGCCCAATTGAAATTGTTTGCGTTCCATGCTTCGTGCTCCCCCTCTCCCCTCGCGCTAAGCCGGCGCCTTTCTGATGCCGTGCGCGTCAAGCGCTTGTTTGATTTCCGCGTTCAGCATACGCGCTACCATGGCGTCCGTATTCGGCTCGCATTCTGCCTCCACCCGAATCGAAATATCGGCCGCTGCCATCGTTTGCACGCCCAACACCTTCGGTTCGGCTACCAGGTGGGGAATGCGGGTATCGGAGCCTTTGAGCGTTTCGTTGATAATGCCGACGACCCGTTCCGCATCTTCCTTGTATGGCACCAGTATATCGATCAAGGCTGTCGCATTATGAACGGAAAAGTTGGTCACCTGTCCGATCGAGCCGTTCGGAATAATATACTCTTCTCCGAGGGCACTGCGGATGCGGGTGACGCGCAATCCGATCTGCTCGACCGTTCCCTTCTGCGCCCCGATCTGGATCACGTCTCCGACGGCAAATTGATCTTCGAAGATGATGAAAAATCCGGTAATCACATCTTTGACCAAACTTTGCGCCCCGAAACCGATAGCCAGTCCAAGCACGCCGGCACCAGCGAGCAACGGTCCCAAATTGAATCCCATCTGGCTCAGCACCAGCAGCAGCGTAATAAAATTGACCGTCCACGAGACCACATTGCCGACAAGCCGGCTGATCGTTTTCGAACGCCGCTGATCGATCTTGAGCAGATTGCGCTCGCGTTCCCTTGACATATGGTCGATGGCCTTGTTCGACAACTTGATTACCAGGCGGCCGACAACCCAGATGACGATGATTTTAATGACAACCGTAATGATACTGCTCCATAACTCCGGATCGGTGACGTAATTCTCCACTTTCGTCCAATACCCGATTCCCGCCTGCACTTGTTCCGATTCCATCAAACTGTCGGCCAGTGTTGCCGTAAGGTGCATGGCAGGCTCACCTTCCCTTCTTTTCCGGCTGCTCGTTAGTTTCGTTATCCTTCGTACGGCACGTACTTGCCCTCTTGGCGAACGAAGATGCCGCGCAATTCCACACGTTCGTTCGATACGATTTGTTTCACGAGTTCAAGCGTTTCTTCGGGAAAACCGATCGAAAGCGCGCACCCGGCTGTAATTTCTTTGGGAGTCGGGCACAAGTCAATGTCAATATCCGCGTACTCCAGCAGCATTTCCGCCCGCAGCGCCTGCTGCGTCGAATCGAATGCCAGCAGCCAATTCCCTGTCATGGCAAGCCCCTTTGCAACCGACACCCGACATTTTTTTCGAAAATAGGTGACGGGAATTAACACCCAGGATGTATAAAATTTCGGGTTGGTTCATATACTAGTAAAAAACAATCTATCGATACATTTTGATACATTGCTAGCCGTCGATAGGGTTGTTTCATCCTAAGCTCGGGTTGGGGGAATTTCGATGAAACTGTCTTTTGGCTTGCAAGCTGCTGAGGCTACACCCTTCAAGATTCGCCATAATGATTCGAATGCCGTTTATCTGCTGTCCAGGCAACTGCAATCCATCTTCCTCGAAATTCCCGACCATCGCCCCATCGTGTTCGTGTGCATCGGCACCGATCGTTCGACAGGCGACGCGCTTGGGCCGCTAGTCGGTTCGAAACTGAAAAAATATACGTATTCCGATATTTTCGTTTCGGGCACGCTGGACGAACCGGTTCATGCCGTAAACCTCGGCGATTCGCTTCGCGATGTGCAGCGGGACTATTTTAATCCCTATATTGTCGGCGTCGATGCTTGTCTGGGTCAACTGACGAGCGTCGGCAGCGTCCAACTCGGGCTTGGCCCGCTGAAGCCAGGAGCCGGCGTGAACAAGGAACTCCCTCCCGTTGGGGACATTCACTTGACCGGTATCGTGAATGTGGGCGGCTTCATGGAATATTTCGTGCTGCAGAATACCCGGCTCAGTCTGGTCATGAATATGGCCGATATGATGGCCAAATCGATTTATGCCGCCTTAATCAATGCGAAACGAATTGCCGTATTCGCTAAACCGTCGTCTTCGCCTGTGCCGCGGTTTGATCAATGACCTTTCGTTCTTCGGGAGACAATGCATAGGACGACTGTCCTTGCTCAACCGGTTTGGCGTAAATATACGTCTCTTCCCTGCTATGGATTCCCGTTAGTACGATGCCGTTCTGTTCCTCATCCAGAATGGCGATCGAAAAGCTCATATCGCTTCCATGCTGCGAGAACGCATTGTATCGTTCAATGCCGATTCTCGCTTTCATTTTTTTCATCGTTTTGCGAATCTCTTCGAGCCTACTGTTGTTGACATAAGCTTGTTCCTTCAAGTTCGTTACATTCGCTTGCATGGCGATCAGCATCTCTTCCACATTCCCTTGCGCTCCCGCCATCATCCGTTTATAACGCCCGCGCATGCGCGCCAACAGAATGAATAATACGATGACAGCGATCGCCATAACAGCGATAACAAGAATGACGATCGCAAACACACTTTCCATCTCCATGCCGAACACAAGTTCCGACGTTCCCTGATCCATCTTTTTCGTTCACCCTTGCGTCTGGTATTGATCTGCGATTTGTTGGATGGCTTGGATAAAGACGTCGATATCCGCCGAGGTTGTATAATAACCAATGCTCGCCCGCACGGCGCCCGTTTCCAGCGTCCCTGCCGTTTGGTGCGCCAGCGGCGTACAGTGGAAGCCTGCGCGTACGGCGATACGAAACGATTGATCGAGAATGAAGGCAAGCTCCGATGCATCGATGCCATTCATAAGGAAGGAAATCAATCCGGTTCTAGGTTTCCCTAACGGCGGACCCAGTACTTGCACCCCTGCAATTCCCTGCAGCCCCTCATGCAGCTTCGCAATCATTTCCCTTTCCTTACGTTCGATAGCTTCCACCGTTTCCGCCAAAATGAATTTGACCCCCGCGCCCAGCCCTGCAATTCCGGGTGTGTTCAACGTCCCCGACTCATAACGATCCGGCCGAATCGTCGGTTGATCCACGGCTTCCGACTGACTGCCGGTGCCTCCGTGCAGCAGCGGTTCCACTTCAAGATCGGGGGCAATATACAGCCCGCCTGTTCCTTGCGGCCCGAGCAAGCCTTTATGCCCGGGAAACGCCAACATATCGATGCCCATTTCCCCCACATGGATCGGCACCGTTCCCGCCGTCTGCGCAGCGTCGACAAGCAACTTGCATGCTGAGCTTGCGCGGCGGCATATGGCCGCAATATCACGAATTGGCGCAATCGTTCCGAGCAGGTTCGATCCGTGGTTGCACACAACCAGCCTGGTGTTCGATTTGAGTTGAGCTTTCAGGTCCTCCAGATCGACGTTTCCATACGCATCTGTTTTGGCATAAGTCAATTCCACGCCGCGGGTTCGTTTGACATATTCCAACGGCCGGCGAACGGAATTATGCTCTACGCCTGTGCAAATGACATGGTCGCCGCTTTTGACGAACCCTTTGATTGCCGTATTCAACGCCGCCGTTGTGCTGGCCTGAAACGAAATATCGTTGGGGTTCGCTATACCGAAAAGCTTGGCCAACCGCATTCTCGTTTCCATAATGACGCGTCCCGATTTAACCGCCATTCGATGGCTGCCACGCCCCGGGTTTGCCGCGTACTCCTGCATGCATGCGCTCATCGCTTCCGTTACTTCCGGAGGCTTGGGCCACGATGTTGCCGCATGATCGAAATAATAGATGCGCTCCACCTTGTCCTCTCCCCTTTCCACTCGCCTTCCGTATCGTTCAGGCGAAAACAAAGCATGCCGGCTGTTTGCTCGAAACAACCGGCATGCTTATTGTTCCCTGCAAACAATTCGTTCGGTTCACGATATTTTTCCTTGCAGCAATTCAAGCAGCCGTTCCAAATCATCCTTGGAATAATACGCCAACTCTATCTTGCCCCGATTGTTGCCGTGTTTGATTTTGACGGTTGTGTGATAATGATTGCGCAGCGTTTCTTCTATCTGCACAATGTACGGATCTGATTTTTTCTTCGTTTTTTGTTTGCCCGCGATCGGCTTTCCGCCGCTTTCTTCGGCTTTCTTAATCGCCTCTTCCAAATCGCGTACGCTCCACTGCGATTGGATCGTTTGATCGGCCAACTCTTTCTTCAGCTTGTCGCTTTTGACACCCACAATCGCCCGGGCATGTCCCATCGAAATTGTTCCACGTGAAACATGGTGTTTGATTTCTTCCGGCAGCTGCAGCAGTCGGAGAAAATTTGCGATGTGAGAGCGGCTTTTCCCGACTTTAACCGAAAGTTCCTCTTGTGTCAAAGAAAATGAATCCATCAACGATTGATATGCCACGGCAAGCTCCATCGCATTCAAATCTTCCCGTTGAATGTTTTCAATCAGCGCAATTTCCATTACTTGACGATCGGAAAATTTCCGCACAACTGCTGGAATTGTAGCCAAACCTGCTTCTTGCGAGGCGCGAAACCGGCGTTCACCGGCAATAATCTCAAAACCTTTCAAAACGCTTCTTACAATAATCGGTTGAATAACGCCATGTTCTTTTATCGATGCGGCAAGCTCGTGAATGCTCTCTTCATGAAACGACTTGCGGGGCTGATACGGATTCGCCCGCAATTGTGCAAGAGGGATTTCCACAACCTTGTCGTCTTCGTTAATGTTCAGCGATGGAATCAGGGCATCAAGACCTCTACCTAGCCGCTTGCTCATAACTGATCACTTCCTTCGCAAGTTCCATATACACTTCGGCACCTTTCGATTTCGGATCGTAGGTGATGATCGATTGGCCATGGCTTGGCGCTTCGCTCAGACGAACGTTACGAGGGATAATCGTCTGGTAAACTTTCTGCTGAAAATATTTCTTCACTTCTTCTATTACTTGGATGCCCAAATTCGTTCTTGCATCGAACATCGTAAGCAAAACACCTTCGATTTGCAATGAAGTGTTTAGATGCTTTTGCACCAGCCGCACCGTATTCAACAACTGGCTAAGCCCTTCCAATGCATAATACTCGCATTGAATCGGAATAATCACGGAATCCGCTGCAGTCAATGAATTGACGGTAAGAATGCCCAATGATGGCGGACAGTCAATCAAAATATAATCAAACATATGCTTAACCAGGTGCAACGACTTTTTCAATCGGACTTCCCGCGAAATAGTAGGAACAAGCTCAATCTCCGCACCAGCCAATTGAATCGTCGCCGGAATAATTTTCAGATTGGGCAAATTCGTATCCATGATCGCATCTTTCGGGTGAATATCATTGATAATAACATCGTAAATACAGTATACGACATCCGCTTTATTAATGCCGATTCCGCTCGTCGTATTTCCTTGTGGATCAATATCGACCAGCAAGACACGCTTGCCCAATTGCGATAAAGATGCACCTAAATTTACGGATGTTGTTGTCTTGCCGACACCGCCTTTTTGATTCGTTACTGCAATAATTTTGGTCACCGAATTCACCTCAGTAAAAAATGAAAATCCCTCTGACGGCAATACCGTCCAACAAAAAATGTTGCGGGCAGTCCCCAGTTGTCCCAAGGAACTGCCCTTATGCCTGATTGACGATGTATTCAACCTGGTCGTATTATTGCGCCGATTTGTTCTTGGGGATCGTAATAATGATTTCATATCGATCGGCATGATCAACTTCATTCGTGCTTACTTGCATCCCGGTGTTGGTAATCATTTCGACGGACTGCCGTATTGTGTTCAAAGCCAATCGCACATCTTTCGTAAACGAAAGCCGCTTCGAGCGTTTCAGTTTCGCGGCTTCCAAGTAGTAGCGAATGCGCGTCTCGGTTTGTTTGACGTTCAGTTCTTTGGCGATGATTTCTTCCAGCACTTTCGTTTGCAGTTCCTCACTATCAAGAGAAAGCAAAGCTCTTGCGTGACGTTCCGTGATCGACCGCTCCATCAACGCCAGACGCACATTTTCGCCCAGCTGCAGCAGTCGAATCTTATTTGCAATCGTCGATTGGCTTTTGCCCAGCCGCTGTGCCAAGCTCTCCTGTGTTAGCTGATGCAATTCCATCAATTGTTGATAGGCCGCGGCTTCTTCAATAGCAGTAAGTCCTTCTCGTTGCAAATTTTCTATTAAAGCGATTGAAGCTGCCTGCGAGTCGTTGATTTCCCGAACGATTCCCGGGATCGTTTCATAGCCCAACTTCTTAGTGGCACGCCAACGCCGTTCGCCGGCAATGATTTCATACCGATCATCACGCATACGCACAATGATCGGTTGAATGACCCCATGCGTTTTGATCGTTTGGCACAACTCATCGATTCGGTCTTCATCGAATATCGTACGAGGCTGATAAGGACTCGGAACGATTTCGGATACCGGAATTTGCTTCACTTCATCATTGTTGATTCGTTCGGAAAAGCCAAATATGCGCGAAATTTGTTCCTTCATACGCCTTTATCCACCCTAAATGACAATGTTCTTGCTGTAAGTAAGAAACGAAAAAACTCAATCGAAGCATCTCAAATGAGCGACCGCTATCCTATCCCACAAAGTGACGGGGAACTTTGGAGCAAAATTTGTCCGCATCAAGTTGAACTCGATCGTTGCTACTTCTTCCGCTGTACGTGGGCCGAACATCGCGAATGGCTCCTCCGTAAAGAATTGAAGTTTTTAGCCCGGCGGAGACTTCGGCAGTGGTCCGTAACCTCTATCGTCAATTAGAATTCAACTATTCCGTAAAGCATGGCTCCGTTCCAGACATATCTTCCGATAGTCACTAAAACGAATAAAACGCCGTTCTTACTCTTATTAAAATTCTCCATATGCGTTCCATATTCCTGCACAACTTGCCTGTCGAACGAACTATTTTGTTCCACGTGAAACAAACGTTCAAAATGATTTCACTTTCACTTCAAGCGGTTCTTTCAGCGGAAGCCCGGCTTTTCGAGGGTAACGAGCAGGAGTGCTGCCCGTTTTGCGAATGACGATCAAATGGCGCTCCCCCTCATCCATAGGCAGTTGCAGCGGTACAACCTTCGTCAGTTCCGCACGCAGCTCTCGCAAACTGAAGGCAGCCGCGTCAATCTCCTGTGACGGATCGGCGCCTTTCATGGCAACAAACATGCCGTCCTTCTTCGCGAACGGCAAGCACAACTCATTCAACACTTGCAGCTTCGCAACCGCTCTCGCGGTAACGAGATCGAAATTGTCGCGCAGTTGCGGCAGTCGGGCAGCGTCCTCCGCCCTTCCGTGCACACACGTCACGCCATGCAAGCCCAGCTCTTGAACGATATGCTGCAGAAAACCGATTCTCTTCTTCAAAGAATCAACGATGGTCAGTTGCAAATGCGGAAACATAATCTTGAGGGGAATGCCGGGAAAGCCGGCGCCTGATCCAATGTCGGCAACCGAATAAATCGGGTAGAAAGACATGAAAAAAGAAACCGAAAGGGAGTCATAAAAGTGTTTGATGTACACCTGCTCCCTTTCCGTAATCCCTGTTAAATTCATTTTCTCATTCCAGGCAACAAGCTCCCGGTAATAAGTTTCAAATTGAGCAAGTTGTTGCGTCTCGATAGCAAGCGAATGTTGGGACAATAACTTGGCGAATGATTCGTGAACCTTGTCCATCTCCATTATCCTCGAGCCGCAACAGCTTTATTGTAGTGCTCCAAATAAACAAGCAAGATGGAGATGTCAGCCGGATTCACGCCCGATACGCGCGACGCTTGCCCGATCGAGATCGGGCGGACGTTTGCCAGTCTCGTCTTTGCTTCATTGGCAATGCCGTGAATGGCATTGTAATCGATATCCGCCGGAATTTTTTTCTGCTCCATCTTCTTCAACCGTTCCACTTGGAGCAGTTGCTTTTCGATATAGCCCTGATACTTGATCTGAATTTCCACTTGCTCTTTCATCTCGTCCGTCAGTCCAAATGGAGATGGCGACATCTGTTCGATGTGGCGATAGTCGAGCTCCGGTCTGCGGAGCAACGACAAGGCTTCGACGGCGTTGTTCAATTCGACCGTACCCGCATCCTTCAGCAACTGCTGGATCCATGGCTCCGGACGCACCTTAACCGTCTGCAAACGTTCAATCTCCTGCTCAACGAGCGATTTCTTCGTCAAAAACCGCTCATAACGTTCGTCGGAAATCAATCCGATTTCGTAACCGATTGGCGTCAATCGCAAGTCGGCATTGTCATGGCGAAGAAGCAACCGATATTCGGCACGGGACGTCAGCAAACGATACGGTTCGCTCGTCCCTTTCGTCACCAGATCGTCGATCAACACCCCGATATATCCTTGCGAACGGTCCAAAATGACAGGCTCTTTGCCCAGCACTTTGCGTGCTGCATTAATACCGGCCATGATGCCCTGCCCCGCCGCTTCCTCGTATCCCGAGGTGCCATTGATTTGACCGGCGGTGAACAGCCCCGGCAACCGTTTCGTTTCGAGCGTCGGCCACAGTTGTGTCGGCACCACGGCGTCGTACTCGATGGCATAACCGGTGCGCATCATTTCTACCTTTTCCAGACCGGTAACCGATCGCAGGATCGACAGTTGCACGTCCTCCGGCATACTCGTCGACAAGCCCTGGACGTAATACTCCGACGTATTGCGCCCTTCCGGCTCCAGAAAAATTTGATGCTTCGGCTTGTCGCTGAAGCGAACGATTTTATCTTCAATCGACGGGCAATAACGCGGTCCCGTGCCTTCGATCGCCCCCGAAAACATTGGCGCCCGATGCAGGTTGTCTTGAATAATTTGATGCGTCTCCCCTGTCGTGTACGTCAGCCAACAAGGAATTTGATTCGGTACTTCCTCCGTTGTTTCGTAAGAGAAAAACTTCGGTTTTTCGTCGCCCGGTTGGATTTCCGTTTTGCTGAAATCAATCGAATCCTTATGCACGCGCGGAGGCGTCCCGGTTTTGAATCGCACCAGTTCAAACCCCAATTCTTTCAAATGGCTCGAAAGTTTGACCGAAGGCTGCTGGTTGTTCGGACCGCTTTCGTACATCAGTTCGCCGATAATAACTTTACCGCGCAAATACGTACCGGTCGTAAGCACAATCGCTTTCCCCAAATACCTGGCGCCCGTCTTCGTTATCACGCCGCGGCATACGCCGTCCTCCACAATCAATTCCTCCGCCATCCCCTGGCGCAAGGTAAGCTTCGGCTGGCGTTCGATCGTTTCCTTCATCGTATGTTGATAAAGAAATTTGTCCGCCTGCGCACGCAGCGCATGAACGGCCGGACCTTTGCCCGTATTCAGCATCCGCAATTGAATGTAGGTTTTGTCGATGTTGCGTCCCATCTCGCCGCCAAGCGCATCGATTTCCCGAACGACATGCCCTTTGGCAGGGCCGCCAATCGACGGGTTGCACGGCATGAACGCCACCATATCCAGATTGATCGTCAGCAGCAGCGTTTCGCAGCCCATCCGTGCAGCGGCAAGCGCTGCCTCACACCCGGCATGGCCGGCGCCGATCACGATCACATCGTATTCTCCCGCAACGTAACTCATCACTTTCCCTCCTTTAACGTTAATTCAAAAAAGCCGGCTTTATAAAAAATCAATTAGAGGCAGTTCATAAGTCGTTTTTAAACCACAAACTTTGCCTGCCAAACCTTCCGCTCCTTCATCATTTACCGAGACAAAACTGGGAAAAAATCTGGTCCAACAGTGAATCCGGAGCCGAATCGCCGATCACTTCGCCCAACTTCTCCCATGCTGTCCGAATATCAATCTGAATCATGTCGATCGGCGTAAATAACTCAGCCGCTTGCACCGCTTCCTCCAGCGAAGCGAGCGCCGCTTTCAATAGCTGAATATGCCTTACATTGCTGACGTAAGTGAAATCCGCCGCTTCCAGACTGCCGCTGAAAAATAAATCCGCTATCGCTTTCTCAAGCGATTCTAGCCCGTTCTCCGTAAGCGCCGACAATTCAACCACCTGTGCAGCGGATGCCAACTCCCGCACCTCGGCAAGATCGAGCTCCTGGGTCAGGTCCGACTTGTTGACGATCACAATCAACTGTCGCTCGCGAAGCCGCTCCAGCAGTTCCTTCTCTTCCGGCAGCATCGCCCGACTTCCATCCAACACCAACAAAACAAGATCCGCTTCCGCCAACGCCGCTTTGGACCGCTCCACGCCGATCCGTTCGACAACATCCGACGTTTCCCGAATCCCGGCTGTGTCGAGCAATTTCAACGGAATACCCGCAATCGTGACATATTCTTCAATCACATCGCGCGTCGTTCCCGGAATATCCGTCACAATCGCCCGGTTCATCTGGGCAAGCGTGTTAAGCAGCGACGACTTGCCGACATTCGGACTGCCGACGATCGCCGTCTCGATCCCTTCCCGAATCAGCTTTCCTTGGTTAGCCGCCTTCAACAATCCTCCGACTTCCAGGATCGCCGCGGCGCATTTATCTTTAATAAAGGCATTCGTCAATGACTCGACGTCATGCTCCGGATAGTCGATATTTACTTCGATATGCGCCATCAACTCGATCAACGCAAACCGAATTCGCCCAATTTTCTTCGATAAGGTTCCTTCCACTTGCTTGAGTGCAATCGAAAACGCCTTGTCCGATTTGGCCCGGATCAAGTCGATGACCGCTTCCGCCTGCGCAAGATCAATTCTCCCGTTCAGAAACGCCCGCTTCGTAAATTCGCCGGGTTCGGCCAATCGCACTTCGTGCGACAACAACGCATCAAGCGTCTTCTTCACCGACACCATACCGCCATGGCACCCAATTTCCACGACATCTTCCATCGTAAAAGACCGCGGCGCCCGCATAACGGTCACCAGTACTTCATCAATCCGTTCCCCGCTCGAAGCATCGCGAATATGGCCATAATGTACGGTATGGGAAGGTACGTCGACCAGCTTCGATTTGGACGCGAAAATACGATCCGCTGCCGTTATCGCCTCCGGACCGCTGACGCGGATCACCGAAATGCCACCCTCGCCCATTGGTGTCGATATCGCAGCAATCGTATCCATGATCTACCTCGCAATCAAACTGCTATCATTCAGTCCTGCAGCTTAGTTTAACCTTGCGACCGCATTGCAATGACAACGCGGCGGTTCGGTTCGTCGCCCTTGCTGAACGTGCGCACTACCGCATGATTCTGCAAATAGGAGTGAATGATCTTCCGCTCCTGCGGCGACATCGGCTCCAGGATGACTTCCTTCTTGTACTTGATGACACGGCCCGCCAAGCGATCGGCGAGCTGCTCGAGCGTCCTTCTTCTGCGCACGCGGAACTGCTCCGCATCGATGACGATGCGCGTCGGCGTGTCCCGATGACGATTCGCCACAATATTGACCAAATATTGCAGCGAATCGAGCGTTTGCCCTCTTCGTCCAATGAGAATCCCCAGGTCTTGACCGGTCAAATTGAGCAACACGCCGTCCTGATCCTGCTCCCGTCCAATCGCCACTTGCAGCGCCATCGTCTGAAACACTTCCCCCAGGAATTGTTCCGCAATGTCTACCGCATCCATCTTGAGCTCCAGTTCGACTTTGGCTTCCTTGACCCCAATCAGGCCGAATAAGCCTTTCGCCGGCTGCTCAAGCACTTGGATCGTTACTCGATCTTCCGTCACATTCAATTGCGCCAGTCCGTTTTTTATCGCTTCCTCAATCGATTTCGCCGTAACCACGATTTTTTTCATTGGATATGGCCACCCCTACTTTTTAGATGGACGACGATAGAGAAGATAGGATTGAACAACGGTAAACGTATTCGTGTATACCCAATAAAGCGGCAATGCCGAGGCAAAGTTAAGCGACATAAAGAAAATCATAATCGGGAAAATGAACATGAGCGCTTTCATCTGCGGATTCATCTGCGTCGCCATGACCTTCTGCTGCAAGTACGTGGTCAGCGCGGCAACGACCGGCAAAATATACAAATGATCGGGCTCGCCCAGCTTAAGCCACAAGAACGCGTGCTCCTTGATCGTTTCGTTCCGCATAATGGCCTGGTACAACGCGATCAGAATCGGCATCTGCACGATCAGCGGGAAACAGCCGGCAAGAGGATTGACACCGTGCTGTTGAAACAGCTTCATCGTTTCTTCCTGCTGCTTCTTGACGTCGTCCTTGTACTTCTCTTTCATCTTCTTCAGTTCCGGCTGCAGCAGTTGCATTTGCTTCGAGCTGCGATACTGCTTCAGCGTAAGCGGCAAAATCAGGAACCGAACAATCAGCGTCAGCAGCAAAATGGCGAGGCCATATTGATCGAACAAAATCTCGGCGAACCAATCGAGCAAGTCGGACAGCGGCCCGACGCAATACGTGACCCAGAATCCGTGACGCTCCCCCGCCGGCGGAAGCTCGCTCATCACCGAAGAGCACCCGGACAAGAACAGAACAAGCAGAAGCAGCGGCCCAAAGCGAAGCAAGCGACGACTCAAAATTCATATCCTCCTTAAATTCCAGCCCAAAATATGCATGCAGATATACATCTTAAAATATATCACAACTTCCAAGACAAAGAAACCAAACCGGTCAACTTTTGACCTCGGCCCGAATCGGCCGTTTCGACAGCAACGATGCCCGTTTCATCACATGCAGCACACATTTCTCCAGCTCCTGATAAGTCAGATCGACAGCCGGCTTGCGCGCGATCAAAATCAGGTCGATGCCGCCAGGCAACGAGTCGCCATGGTGCCGGACGATTTCCTTGAGCAGCCGGCGGATCCGGTTGCGGACTACGGCGTTGCCGAGTTTCTTGCTGACGGACACGCCCAGCCGGAATTGCGTCTGCTGCGGCCGCGGCAGTGTGTACAGCACCAATTGCATGTTCGCAACCGATTTGCCGTACCGGTATACTTTATTGAAATCTTCTCTTCTGGCCAAACGGTTTTCCTTTTGCACCGCCAACGCTCCATCGCATGACATGCTAATCTCCAGCGTTCACATTTCACTGGCTTTTAAAACCTGCCCGTACTCCCCCGCGCCAATGAATCTGCCTTCCCACGGAAAAGAAAAAAAACCACTCGCAAGTGGTTTCGTCCGGAAATATAAGAACGGTTCGCGATCTTACATTCTACGAAGAAACGGCGCCGTCCCTAAAAACGGCCAAGCCGTTTCGACGATCCAGCGGCTGGCCGTTTCCTGCGATTAAGCGGACAGTACTTTTCTGCCCTTCTGGCGGCGGGCTTTCAACACCTTGCGACCGTTCTTCGTGCTCATTCTGGCGCGGAAGCCATGCACCTTCTTATGTTTTCTTACATTTGGTTTGTACGTCGGACCCATCTCTTTGCACCTCCCTGCGGATTACACCGAAAAATACCTTTGTATATTGAATCATTTTCAAGCGCAAAAGTCAAGGCAAACCCGCGTGCCGCAAAATTTCGGACAGGGCTGTGGATGCACAAATCGGCAAAATCGCTCCTCGAATCCGAATGTAAACAAATTATGAACAATATCTAGTGTTGTGCACAGGATCTGTACACAAGCAGTTGAAATTGTGGATAGAATCAATAATTCAATTGAAATGACAGACCCGTTTTGATATATTTATAGTGTTTTCGTTTGTGGATAGATTCCTCAAACCACCGAGTTATCAACAATTTGTGGGTATCTTTGTTAACAAAATCCTCATTTCTGTTTAACTCCTCCACTTATTTTCTGATTAATGTGAATAACCAGCCCGTTTTCATCACTTTTGCACACCGAACAACGTTCTTGGCTTCTGCTACGGAAGCGTTATAGTGAGGGTTCAAAAAGACGGCTTTTCAGCACCGAGAAGGTTGCGAGAACCTGAAGAAGGAGTAGCGGAGTTTAGGCGATACCTAAATGAGCAACGGACTTCGAGGGTGAACGCAAGATTCGATGCCGAATACGCTTCCTGGTTAAGCATCGTGATCAAAAGCCGACTTTTTGAACTACCTCTTATAGAAGGAGTGACCGTTTGTGGAGAGCCACGTGGAACAACTGTGGCAGCGTGTTCTTGCTGCCATTGAGAAGAAACTCAGCCGTCCCAGCTACGATACCTGGATGAAACCGACCAAAGCAATCGTTTTCAATGAACACCAACTCGTGCTCGCAGCCCCCAATGACTTTACCCAGGAATGGCTCGAGGGTAAATATTTGGATTTTATAGCAACAACTGTTTACGAATGCCTCGATCGTGAAGTGGAAGTAAAGGTCATCATCCGGGATCCTGCAGCGGCTGCAGCGGCCGAAACCGCCAAGAAACCGCCGGCCCCGGTTCCGAAACCGCTTGAAGATCCGATCGTCAGCGTCATGAATCCAAAATACACTTTCGACACGTTCGTCATCGGCGCCGGAAACCGCTTTGCCCATGCGGCCTCGCTGGCGGTAGCCGAAGCGCCGGCCAAGGCATACAATCCGCTATTTCTGTACGGCGGCGTCGGGCTTGGCAAGACGCACCTCATGCATGCGATCGGCCATTTCGTTCAGGAGCAGAATCCGAGCGCCCGTGTGCTGTACATTTCGTCCGAGAAATTTACGAACGAATTCATCAACGCGATCCGCGACAACCGCGGCGAAAGCTTCCGCAACAAGTACCGCAATATCGACGTGCTGCTGATCGACGACATTCAGTTCCTCGCCGGCAAAGACGGGACGCAGGAAGAATTTTTCCATACCTTCAACGCCTTGCACGAAGAAGGCAAACAAATCATCATTTCCAGCGACCGGCCTCCCAAAGAAATTCCTACCCTGGAGGAACGGCTGCGCTCGCGGTTCGAATGGGGACTGATCACCGACATTCAGCCGCCCGATCTGGAAACGCGCATCGCCATTCTCCGCAAGAAAGCAAAGGCCGAAAATCTCGACATTCCGAACGAAGCGATGGTCTACATAGCCAACCAGATCGATACGAACATTCGCGAGCTGGAAGGCGCGCTGATCCGCGTTGTCGCCTATTCCTCGCTCATCAACGAAGACGTATCGGCCCATCTCGCTTCGGAAGCGCTCAAGGACATCATTCCGTCAAGCCGGCCGCGCGTCATCACGATTCAGGATATTCAACAGAAAGTCGGCGAGTTTTACGGGCTGCGGCTCGAGGACTTCAAAGCGCGCAAGCGGACCAAGGCAGTCGCCTTCCCCCGCCAGGTGGCGATGTTCCTTTCCCGGGAAATGACCGACTTCTCGCTTCCCAAGATCGGCGAAGCGTTCGGCGGCCGTGACCATACGACCGTGATCCACGCGCACGACAAAATTACGAACTCGCTCAAGAGCGACCAGGAGCTGTCCAAGATCATCCGCAACATCATGGAGAAAATCAAAACCCCACAATAGACAAGGCAGCCTATGCACACTTTATACACATGTGGATAGGCTTGCTCTTTTGCGGGTTTCGTCCACATATCCACATATTCAGCGCGCCTACTATTACTACTGTTTAAAAAAACCTATAATATACCGTATGCGGCAACCCGGACAATCAGAACCAACTTCAACCCGCAAACGGCAACAATGAAGGGCAACGGGAGTGAATCCGATGAAATTTACGATATTGAAAGACGCATTCAACGAAGCGATTCAGCACGTCTCGAAAGCGATCTCCAGCCGGGCGACGATTCCGATTCTCAGCGGCATCAAGTTCGATGCGACGGAGAAAGGACTGACTTTAACCGCTAGCGATACGGAAGTCACGATTCAATCGTTTGTTCCGGCCGAACGGGCGGAAATTCAAACGATGCAGCTCCAGCGGGCGGGAAGCGCCGTACTTCCGGCCAAATTTTTGTCCGAAATGGTGCGCAAGCTCCCATCGAACGAAGTGGAGATCGAAACGTCAGGCTCCTTCCAGGCAACGATCCGCTCCGGAACGTCGGAAATTCAGATGGTCGGTCTCGATCCGGAGGAATACCCGATGTTGCCCGTCGTCGATGAGAACAGCCGCATCTCCATTGCCAGCGATCTGCTCAAAACGATGATTCGCCAAACGTCGTTTGCCGTCAGCACGAGCGAAACGACCCCTGTTTTGACCGGCGTGTTGTGGAACTTTACCGGGCAGAAGATAAAGCTGGTCGGCTGTGACCGCCACCGGCTCGCGTCGCGCGACATCGACATGCAGCTGGCGGAAGACCAGCGGCTGCCCAACGCCGTCATTTCCGGCAAAACGCTCGGCGAATTGAACAAAATCCTTCCCGACGAAAACATGCTCGTCGATGTCATTGTTTCTGACAACCAAGTTCTGTTTCGATTGGAAAATATTTTATTTTACACACGTGTCCTCGACGGAACGTACCCGGACACGGCGAAGCTTATTCCGGAATCGCACTCGACCGAGCTGGTCATCGCCGCGAAAATGCTTGCCGACGCGATCGACCGCGCCTACTTGTTGTCCCGCGAGGACAAGTCGAATATCGTGAAAATGATCATGAAAGAGAACGGCACCGTAGAAATTTCGTCTACTTCGTCCGAGCTCGGCAAAGTGACGGAGACGCTGCCGACCACCGAATTGAACGGCGATCTGCTGCGCATTTCGTTCAACTCCAAATATATGCTCGACGCGCTTAAAGTATTCGAGTGCGACTACATCCGGTTCGGCTTTACGGGCGCGATGAGCCCGATCATTATTCGGCCGGAAGACGGCACCAGCTTGCTGCAGCTCATTCTTCCTTACCGCACGACAGGCTAAGGAGCGTCGATACGTTGAAAACCATTTCCATCCAAACGGAGTACATTGCGCTCGGTCAATTCCTGAAGCTGGCGGATTGCATTGCGACCGGCGGACAGGCCAAATCGTTCCTGCAGGAGACGGAAATTACCGTCAACGGCGCGCCTGAGAACCGCCGCGGCCGCAAGCTGTATGCAGGCGATCTCGTCCGAGTCGCCGGCTGTGGCGATTTTCGCGTGGAGCGGAACTGATGTTCGTACACAAGCTGCACTTGACCAATTTCCGTAACTACGGGCAGCAAGAGCTCACCACCGCGGGCATGGTGAACTTGTTCCTCGGACCGAACGCGCAGGGCAAAACGAATTTGCTCGAATCGATTTTCGTGCTGGCGCTGACCAAGTCGCATCGCACCCATCAGGACAAGGAACTGATCGGCTGGAACGGCGATCAAGCCCAGCTGTACGGAGAAGTGACGAAGAAATACGGGGAATGCAAGCTTCAGCTGACGATTTCGCCGCAAGGCAAGAAGGCCAGGCTGAACGGGCTCGAGCAGCGCAAGCTGAGCGGCTTCATCGGCGCGCTTAATGTGGTCATGTTCGCGCCCGAGGATTTGGAAATCGTCAAAGGTTCGCCGGGCATGCGCAGGCGGTTTCTCGACATGGAGATCGGCCAGGTGAATCCCGGCTATTTGTACGATGTGGCGCAGTACCAGAAAGTGCTCGCGCAGCGGAACAATTTCCTCAAGCAGCCTTCGGCCAACTCGGCTTCGAACGCGCCGATGCTGGAAGTGTGGAACGAACAACTCGCCGGCTTCGGTGTTAAAATCATGCGAAAGCGTCAAAGCTTTATCCATAAGCTGCAAAATTGGGCGTCGCACATCCATGCCGGCATCACGAACGGAAGCGAACAGGTAGTCATCGATTACGACCCTTCCTTCGCCGTCGACGAAACGGATGAGGAATCTGTTATATTCGACCGATTTATGGTAAAGTTATCACAGAACAAAGATCAGGAGCTGCGCCGGGGCACGACGCTCGTCGGACCGCACCGGGACGATATGCGGTTCACGATCAACGGCCGGGAAGTGCAAACCTATGGCTCGCAAGGCCAGCAGCGCACGACGGCGCTGTCGCTGAAGCTGGCCGAATTGGAACTGATTCGCGAAGAGGTAGGCGAATACCCGGTGCTTCTGCTCGACGATGTGCTCTCCGAGCTCGATCAGTACCGCCAAACCCAGCTGATCGAGACGTTTCAGGATAAAGTGCAGACATTCATTACGTCCACGGGGATGGAGAATGTCAATGCAAGCCGGCTGCGCAACGCGGCCATCTTTCATGTCAGCGACGGTGCCGTCCGTTCCGATTGAGCGGATGGGGCTAACGATTGGAATCGAGACGGAGACAGGGGATGAGAGTATGTTTATCCATGTAGGCGGGGAAAAGATCATTCGTGCGGCGGAGCTGGTCGCCATCTTCGACATTTCCATCGAGAACCATTCAAAAATATCCAAACAATTCATCGCCCATATGGCCAAAGAGAAGAAGGTCGAGGTCATCGGCGAAGAAGAAAGCAAATCGCTCGTCGTAACGGTGGGCAAGCTGATCTATTCGCCGATCTCGTCCTCGACGCTCAAGAAAAGGGCCAACCAGCTGATGGTGAATTAGTATCGTTTTCATTATGAAAAGTGGGTGAACTCGCAATGTCAGTCAATTCGAATACGTACGACGAAAGTCAGATACAGGTGCTTGAAGGATTGGAAGCGGTCCGCAAGCGGCCGGGGATGTACATCGGTTCGACGAGCGGCCGCGGGCTTCACCATCTCGTCTGGGAAGTTGTGGACAACAGCATTGACGAAGCGCTGGCCGGCTTCTGCACGCGCGTTGATATCATCGTGCACAAGGACAACAGCGTTACCGTAATCGACAACGGCCGCGGCATTCCGGTCGGGGAGAACGCCAAGCTGAAGAAATCGACGCTCGAAGTTGTGCTGACGGTGCTTCACGCCGGCGGCAAGTTCGGCGGCGAAGGCTACAAGGTGTCCGGCGGCTTGCACGGCGTCGGCGTTTCCGTCGTCAATGCGCTGTCCGAGAAGCTGATTGCCGAAGTGCGCCGGGAAGGCAAAGTGTTCCAGATGGAGTTCCACCGCGGCGTGCCGCAGTACGAACTTCGCGTAGTCGGCGAGTCCGAGGAGACGGGAACGATCATTACGTTCAAGCCGGACGAACAAATTTTCACCGAAACGACGGAATACGATTTCGATATTTTGCAATCGCGCCTGCGCGAGTTGGCGTTCCTGAACAAGGGCATCGAAATTACGCTGCTCGACGAGCGCACCGACCTGTCGGCCACTTATATTTACGAGGGCGGCATCGTCTCCTTCGTCGAATATTTGAACCGCAACCGGGAAGCGCTTCATGAAACGCCAATCTACGTGGAAGCGACGAGGGAGAACATCTCCGTCGAAATCGCGCTGCAATATAACGACAGCTACACCGACAATATTTATTCGTTTGCGAACAATATCAACACGCATGAAGGCGGCACCCACGAATCCGGTTTCAAAAGCGCGCTCACGCGCATTCTGAACGAATATGCGCGCAAGTCGGGGGCCATCAAGGAGAACGACGCCAATTTGTCCGGCGACGACGTGCGCGAAGGGCTGACCGCCATCATTTCGGTCAAAATTCCGGAACCGCAATTCGAAGGACAGACGAAGACGAAGCTCGGCAACAGCGAGGTGCGCGGGATTGTCGAATCGTTGTTCGCCGAGAAGCTGCAGGAGTTTCTCGACGAGCATCCCGCCGTCTCCAAGAAGATCATGGAGAAGGGCATCCAGGCAGCCCGTGCCCGCGAAGCGGCGCGCAAGGCGAGAGAACTGACGCGGCGCAAGAGTGCGCTCGACGTCGGTTCACTGCCGGGCAAGCTGGCCGATTGCTCCTCCAAGGACGCTTCGATCAGCGAAATTTACATTGTCGAAGGCGACTCCGCAGGCGGATCGGCCAAACAGGGCCGCGATCGCCATTTCCAGGCGATTTTGCCGCTGCGGGGGAAAATATTGAACGTCGAGAAGTCGCGGCTGGACAAAATTTTGGCCAACACGGAAATTCGGGCGATCATTACGGCGCTCGGCACCGGGATTGGCGACGACTTCGACATTGCGCGGGCGCGTTATCACAAGATCGTGATCATGACGGACGCCGACGTCGATGGAGCGCATATTCGCACGCTGCTGCTGACGTTCTTCTACCGCTACATGCGCAAGCTGATCGAGAGCGGGTTCGTCTATATCGCTCAGCCGCCGCTGTTCAAGCTCGAGCGCAACAAAGTCGTCCGTTACGCCTATAACGAGCGCCAGCGTGACGAGTACATGCAGGAGTTCGGCGAGGGAGCCAAAGTGAACATCCAGCGGTACAAAGGACTTGGCGAAATGAACGCGGCGCAGCTGTGGGACACGACGATGGATCCGGCGGTACGCACGTTCCTGCAGGTCAGCATTCAGGATGCGATCGAGGCGGACCTGGTGTTCGACACGCTGATGGGCGACAACGTCGAGCCGCGGCGCGATTTCATCCAACAACACGCCAAATATGTGAAAAATCTTGATGTATAGTTTCTGCCGCAGCTTCGATTCACGAACATGAGAAAGAAACGAAGAACCCGAACGTTAGGAATTCAGGCGCTCGCGGTTCTTTTTTTCCTCTTCGGGATTGGATATGTTTACCGCCGCAGGAAATGACGGGGAAGCAAGCCGGGTTGAACGTTATCGCGGAGAAAGGGAGATCCGTTTATGGGCAAAGACGCAATGGCGGTGCAGATGCCGGGGCGCTTCCGGCGAATCCGGTTCGTCTTGATCGGGCTGGCGCTGTTGTTCGCCGCATGCTGGAAGCTGTCTGCCGTACAGGCGGCCGACGACGACACCGCCACGGTGACGATCGACGGCATCGTGCAACGCTACGAGCAGACGCCGGTCATCGTCGACGGCACGACGATGGTGCCGCTGCGCGCGATATTCGAAGCGCTGGGCGCCCGCATCGAATGGGATACACAGACGAGCACCGTAATCGCGCGCAAGGAATTCAAGCAAGTGACGCTGACGATCGGCAAGACGCAGGCATTCATCGACTCCACGGAAAAAACGCTCGACCAACCGGCCATGTTGGTGAACGGGAGCACGATGGTGCCGCTTCGTTTCGTGAGCACGGCGTTCGGCGCCGAAGTCGGCTGGGATGGCGAAACCCGGACGGTATCGATTCGAACCGGTTTGCCGGGCATTGGCCCGAAAGGCCAGGATCGGTCCTATCCGCTGTTGGAGCCGGTGGCCGAACCGGACCGGACGGCCATAACGCCTGCCAAGCCGCCGGCCGTTTATCCGGCCGTGAAGAGCGCCTACAACACGCCGCACTGGTTCGACATGCGAAGGCAGTGGAAAACGTTCACCACCTCGTATTTTCAAGTGTATTATTACGAGGACGAAGCGGATGTCATGACGATTGCCACCCGATTTGACGACATTTACCGGCACTTGGCCGGGGTGTTCGGACGGCAGCTGTTTTATCGGGTGCCGGTCTATTTCATGAACGAAGAAGATTATAAGGCCAGTCACAAAGATATTTCGTTCAGCGCGGCGCATTGGAACCTGGGAGAACAAACGATGTTCGTTCGGATCGCTCCCGATCGGAGTCTCGATTCGCTGCTGGAGACATTCCGGCATGAAATGACGCACGCGCTGACGCTTTCCACTACGGAGTCCGGGTTATACGGCGAACCGAGCTGGTTTCCCGAAGCGGTAGCCGGCTACTACGAAACGATCGGTCCTTATCTCGACCTGAGCCGGGAGAAGGTGCTGTATGCGGCCTGGAAAGAAAACAAATTGCTGGCGTGGAAAGAGATTCCCGAGAGCAACGCGGATTGGGACGACAGCAACGTACAGCTCATTTATGCGGAAGCGCAATCGTTCTATCGTTATCTGGTCGATACTTACGGCGAAAGCAAGACGAATGAATTGTATTACGCCAAAGCTCCTTTTGCGAACGCGCTCCTGACGTTGACCGGGAAGACGCCCGACGAGCTGGAGTCGACCTGGCGCGCCGACCTGGGCCGGCAGTATGGAGCCGCGACGCCGCGCAGACAAGGCATCGTTACGTATGCCGGCAGAGGAAACCGTTACGTCGGGGAAGTCGTGTACGGCGAGGCGGGCGGCCAAGGCAACATCTATAGCGATTACAAGCTTATTTACACCGGGGAATTGGAAGGCGGCAAAATGAACGGGGAAGGCACGTTGTATTACAGCAACGGCGGCAAAGCGGTCGGCACCTTTAAAGACGACAAGCTGAACGGCAGCGGCAAACAATACGGCACCGACGACAAACTGCGATACGAAGGCTCGTTTGCGGACGGCAAGATAGACGGGCCAGGCACCTATTATTTACCCAATGGCGACACATTCGAAGGAGTAAGCGAGGCCGGATCGTTCAAGCGGGGCAAGTATACGCTGGCGGACCGTTTCCTGCTCTACGAAGGCGACTTCGCGAGCGACAAGTTTTCGGGTAAAGGCACGCTTTACTTCAGCAACGGCTATAAGTTCGTCGGCGATTTCTCGAACGGCAAGCCGGACGGGAGAGGCGTCATTTATCGGCTCGACGGCACTTATGTGGAGGATGCGGTTTATCGCAACGGAGAGCGGATCAATTAACGTGCGCCAAGGTTTAAATTGTACTGATGATGTGAAAGTAATATAATAGAATTTGATGCGAATCTTGCCGGAACGCCGGCGGGAAGTCAAGTTTCCGCAGTTGTTTTATGCCTGGGGCAGCGCGCCCAAGCCGAAAGGCGTCCATCCTTGGGGGGTTAACAATGGCAGAAGAAATGCGAGATCAGATCAAAGAACGCGATATCGGCTCGGAAATGCGCGAGTCGTTCATGGATTACGCCATGAGCATTATCGTCAGCCGGGCGCTCCCCGATGTAAGAGACGGGTTGAAACCGGTTCACCGCCGGATTTTGTTTGCGATGTCGGAACTCGGGATGGCTCCCGATAAACCTTATAAGAAATCTGCCCGGATCGTCGGCGAAGTCATCGGCAAATATCACCCGCACGGGGATTCCGCCGTTTATGAAACGATGGTGCGGATGGCGCAGGATTTTTCGATGCGTTATATGCTTGTGGACGGCCACGGCAATTTCGGCTCGATCGACGGAGACATGCCGGCGGCGATGCGGTATACGGAAGCCCGACTGTCGAAGATCGCCATGGAGATGCTGCGCGACATCAACAAAGAAACGATCGATTTCGCTCCCAACTACGACGGCGAAGAGCAGGAACCGGTCGTGCTTCCGTCGCGTTTTCCGAATTTGCTTGTGAACGGTGTCACCGGCATTGCCGTCGGCATGGCGACGAACATTCCGCCGCATAATCTGGGCGAAGTGATCGACGGCATTCAGGCGCTGATTCGCGATCCCGAGCTTACATCCCTTGAACTGATGCAGTACATCAAGGGGCCCGATTTTCCGACCTACGGCTACATTCTCGGCCGCTCGGGCATCCGTTCGGCGTATACGACGGGGCGCGGCTCCATCACCATGCGGGCTAAAGCGGAGATCGAAGAGACGAACGGACGGGCGCGCATTATCGTTACCGAGCTGCCTTATCAGGTGATCAAGGCGCGGCTGATCGTCAGCATTGCCGATCTCGTTCGCGAGAAGAAGATCGACGGCATCACCGACTTGCGCGACGAGTCGGACCGCAACGGCATGCGCGTCGTCATCGAGCTGCGCCGCGACGTCAACGCGAACGTCGTGCTCAACAATTTGTACAAGCAGACGGCAATGCAGTCCAATTTTGGCGTGAACATGCTGGCGATCGTCAACAAGGAACCGAAGGTGCTCAACCTGAAGGAGGTGCTGCGCCACTACTTGCTGCATCAGCAGGAAGTCGTGCGCCGGCGCACGGAGTTCGATCTGCGCAAGGCGGAAGCCCGGGCGCATATTCTCGAAGGCTTGCGCATCGCGCTCGATCATCTGGACGAAGTCATCGCACTCATCCGCGCGTCGCGGACGACGGAAGAAGCGCGCGAAGGGTTGATGACGCGGTTCAGCTTGTCGCTGGAACAGGCGCAGGCGATTCTCGATATGCGGCTGCAGCGCCTTACCGGCTTGGAGCGCGAGAAGATCGAAGAAGAATACAACGAGCTGATGGTGAAGATCGCCGAATATAAAGCCATTCTGGCCGACGAACAGCGCATTCTGGCCATTATCGGCGAAGAGCTGCAGGAGATCAAAGACAAGTATGGCGATGAGCGCCGGACGGAAATTACGATCGGCGAGGAAAGCATCGACGACGAAGATTTGATTCCGCAGGAAGAAGTGATTATTACGATCACCCATTCCGGCTATGTCAAGCGGCTGCCTGTCACCACGTACCGGTCGCAGAAGCGCGGTGGCAAAGGCGTCATCGGCATGGATACGAAGACGGATGACTTTGTCGAACATTTGTTCGTAACAAACTCTCATCATTATTTGCTGTTCTTTACCGACCGTGGCAAGGTGTATCGGCTGAAGGCATACGAAGTGCCGGATTTGAGTCGTACGTCGCGAGGGACGCCAATCATTAATCTGATTCAGATCGAGCAGGGCGAGACGATCAACGCGGTCATTACCGTCCAAGGCTTCGATCCGGACAAGTATTTGTTCTTCGCTACCAAGAGCGGCATCGTTAAGAAAACACCGCTCGAAGACTACAACAACATCCGCAAAGTCGGTTTGATCGCCATCAATTTGCGCGAGGACGACGAATTGATCGGCGTGAAGCTGACGGACGGCAAGCAAGGGATTATTATGGGGACGCGCACGGGGATGTCCATTCACTACCCGGAAACGGACGTTCGCCCGATGGGCCGTTCCGCAACCGGCGTCAAAGGCATCCAAATTACCGATGACGATGCGGTAATCGATATGGACGTCATCCAGCCGGACAACAGCGTGTTGATCGTTACGTCCAAAGGCTTCGGCAAACGAACGCCGGTCGACGATTATCGCGTGCAATCCCGCGGCGGCAAAGGGATCAAGACGCTCCATATTACGCCGAAGAACGGACCGGTCGTCGGGCTTAAGGTAGTGCGCGAAGACGAAGATTTGATGATTATTACGGCGCAAGGCACGATTATTCGGATGAGCATGGAGGGAATCTCCATGATGGGCCGGAATACGCAGGGCGTCCGTTTGATCAATATCAAGGACGACGACGAAGTCGCCACACTGACGCGCGTGGAGAAGAGCGAAGAGTCCGCCGAATCGGGCGAATCGGGCGAGGACGCGAACGAATAGGCTTCGCTTATGAAGTCCGCGTTCGGGAATGGCAAGCCGGCAGGAGCTTTCGAGCCTCTTGATCGGCGGCAGACTTACTTACGGTGCGAGTTCAAAAAGACGGGCTTGCGCTTCCTGCCCAATCTTCGTGATCAAAAGCCGACTTTTTGAACAACCTCTTACGGGAATGAGGGATCGTATGCTTAACGTTTCCGTCTCACAGCTGAAGACCGGCGAGAAGCTTGCCGAACAGGTGATTACCAAGAGAGGCAGTCTCCTGTTTGAGAAGGGAAGGCAGCTCACCGCCCGGGAAATCGAAATATTGCGGGCTTTCCTGATTCCGATTGTTGCCATCGAGTCGAAAGCCGGAACGGAAACGGAGGAAGACGGCGACAATTCGCCCGAGGATCCCTCGCAATCCGTACTGCCGTTCTATCTTGAGCTCGACAAAATGACGTCCCTGCTCAAACGTGTGTTTAATTTGGCGCAAACGAACCAGACGATTCCGATTCTCGATATCCGGATGCGGCTGGAGTCGCTGCTTAAGCTGATCGACCATTACAATATTTTGTCCGTCACAAGCAAGAACACGAATGTAAAGGAGTATTTGATCCATAACAGTGTGCTGGTCAGCTTGACGGCTTACCAGCTCGCCAAGTGGCATGGACTGCCGCAGAAAGATTTGATGCAGATCGCGCTCGGCGGCCTGTTTCATGATCTCGGTAACGTTAAGATCGACGACGTCGTTTTCGAGAAGAAGACGCGCCTCACCGATCTCGAGCTCGAGGAGATGCGGAAGCATACGATATTCGGCTATAACATTTTAAAAAATGTACCCGCTATCAACGAGGGGGCGAAGCTTTGCGCATTGCAGCATCACGAGCGCGAAGACGGCTCCGGTTATCCGCTCGGCGTGAAGGGCGACAAGATCCATCTGTACGCCAAAATTATTGCCGTGGCCGATATTTTTCACGCCATGACCAGCAATCGGCATTACAAGAAGGCGGAATCCCCTTACCTTGTGCTCGAGCAGCTTGTCAAGGAATCGTTCGGCAAGCTCGACCCGCTGCTGGTGCAGACGTTCGTTTACCGTGTTACTGCCTTTCATAACGGTACGGTTGTCAGACTGAGCGACGAGCGGATCGGCGAAATCGTCTTCTCCGACCGCGCCAACCCGACGCGGCCCTGGGTCAATGTCAACGGCAAAATCGTCAATTTGTCGATGGAGCGCAATCTTTACATCCAGGAAGTGTTGTTTAATTTCAATTAGTCGGGTTTGACGATGGGCATCATGCCCGGAGCGGCGCTGCGGCGCCGTTCTTTTTTTATGTGTCTGGCTTGAACCGCTTGCTGCGGCCGCGGCATCATCATGACGGACCGGGTAACGGAAATAACCAGTGAAAAATGGCTTATTTGCCCGATTTGGGGTGCCTCGTCGAAAATAGCCAGCCAAAACATGGCTTATTCGCTTTGACAGGACTCAAAATCAGGTGTTTTAGCCAAAATAGCCAGTGATTTTACTGGTTATTTTGGAGGGCCATCTGTTTTTGGAGAAATAGGCAATCAAACATGGCTTATTCTGCAAAACGCTTCGTCGGAACGGAGCCAAGTGAAGCTTATCGTCCTTGTTTCTCGCGAGAAAAAAAATTAAAAAAATTGCTTGACTTCATTTTTGCATCTGTGATACATTAGTACTCGCCGCTTGGAAGGCTTGTCCGGAAGCGCGGCGGACGAAAGAAGAAGAAAAAAATAAAGCTTGCAATCGTGATCGGCGATGTGGTATGATATAAAAGTCGCCGTTAAACGACAGCCCACCGGCAAGACGCTTCGCAACAAGATGGCAACATCACGACAATGTCTTGCGCGGCTTGACTTTTCGGGCGACACCAAGCTTTATCATTGCCCTTTGAAAACTGAACAACGAGTGAGCAAGCAACAGCGATCTTCGGATCGTAAGCTAGTGTTTTGAAGAGCAAGTTCGAACTACCTTTATGGAGAGTTTGATCCTGGCTCAGGACGAACG
>NZ_SHLX01000019.1 GCF_004764705.1 Paenibacillus cymbidii
GCAGCGCATCCTCCCATTCTACAAGAAGGTTTCAACTGGCTCTCAGTTCCGGAACGGTGGCTCAGTTTGACCGGAGACGTGGCTCAAATATTCCGGAACGATGGCTCATTTTACTCCGGAGTATTCACGGAACATTTCGAAATTTCGCGGCGGCACGCCCAGCGCGACATCGAATATATGGAGCACACACTCCGCGCGCCGCTACTCTACGTCGCGAAACATCGCGGATACATGTATGAGGACCGAGCCTACGTGCTGCCGAGCTTATACATGACGGAAGAAGAAAAAAACGTGCTCCGTTTTCTTGCCAACCGATACAATCAATACGATTACGATAACGCAGACCAGGTTCGTCGCGTTGCGCAACTGCTGGATCGGTTCGCTGGCGGGCAGGATAACGCCCTGGACGGTCGGCTACCTTCGTTTCAGGCGAATCCTCGACTGATGGAGACCGTTCTCCGGCTCTCAAACGCGATCCGGGAAGCATTGGTGACGGAAATTCGCTGTGACGGCGAGCATCTCGTTGTGTGGCCGTTACGGCTGTTTGCGCACTATAACACAGATTATTTGGAAGCATGCTGCGAGACGAGCGGAAAGCTACGGACATTCCGGTTGAATCAGATTGCTTCGGTAAACGTGTCAGTGCGCCGCTTCAATCCGGCGGAAGCGGAACGCGGACTGCCGGACGAGACGGTGCCTGCCGTCCGCAAGCCGTTCACGGCTCGCGTTCGACTCGCGGAAGCGCCACCAGAAGGCGGAACCTGGAATGGATTCGCCGCAAGGTTATCTTCGGATGACCGACTTATATATCATGTTGATTTTTATGATACGGACGCTTTCTTGCAGCATTTGACGACGGCGCGGTGGGAAGCACTCCTCGGTCCGAAGTGGCTGCGGGTGAAACTGCGCGAGAGGTGCGCGGATATGTTGAGCCGGATCGAAAGGGAGCATTAAAGAATGTCGAGCGCTTACTTGGACCGGTTCAGGTTACGAAGGGAATCAAAATCGTACGTTGACAGCTTGCACGCGGTACTCTCGGCGGCCGGAATGTTCACCGGACCGAAATATATGTTGTCCGGACTGACTGGCATGGCGTTCAAATTTTCGGTTCATGAACGGCTGCTGCCGCTCTCCGTAACTGCATACGGTGGCTGGGGGGCTGAACATGGACCGGCTGTCGAAAACGTCGGTCTGCTGTCGGACTGGGACTGCAGCCGGACTCGCCATCCGACATTCCGCTTTTATCAACAGGCTGCGATTGACTGGATTAGGCGGTCGCTTGACCGCGGCATCGGAGTGATCTATTGGATTCCGGAGTTCGGAGTCATACGCGGTTATGACGACGGAGACAGCGTATTTTTCTTACAGGACGGCAAATCGGACGAAGACCAGATCGTGCTCTATGACAATTTAGGGCTGAACTCCACGGGGTTCTGGTATGTAGAAGCCGTCGCAGATGCAATAGATTTGCCGCTCGAGACGATGGCGCTCGAGTCGATTCGGCTTGCGCTGGACGATTGGACGACGCCGCACAAGACTCTTCCAAATACGGACATTGGCTCGGGCCGGCTTGCTTATTCGTTTATAATTCGGGCACTTCTGAAAGGTGATTACGATGTGCTCGGTGCGCGTTACATAATCGAATCGTACATCTATGCCCGGGATGAAATTCGGCACTATCTGGAGGACATCCACCATCTGTGGCCGGAGTTAGTCGAAGCGTCGCGGCTGTATGCAGCGATCGGCGACACGTTTGAAGGTTGGGACATGGCTGACGTACCGGCGCTCGTGCGCGCTTTCGAGACGGCGGTCGCGCTCGAGGAGGGGGCGATGGACCAGTTCCGCAAATTGTCGGACCGCCTGCCCGATCCGAAGCGTATCGTCGTTCCGCGTTGGGGTAAGGCGACAGCGAGATAGTGAGAGGGGGGGGCGCTCGGTGGGCGTTGTTTTGCTTAAAAACTTGCATATGCGCGCGGAATCGCAGTCCTATGTCGATGCGATGTACGCTGTATTGACGCATCAAGGCTGGTTCGACATGCCGAAACCGATACTTGCGGGCATGACCGTGTCGGGATTTCGTCTCACCGTCGACCGGCGTCTGTCAGCCGCATCGTCTACCGCTTACAATTGGATAGCGGAAAATTTTCTTGCTTGCGATTTCATCGGGATTACCACGTCATCGCGCGCGGGCTTCGCGTTTCAGCCGACTTTTCCGCTTCAACGGCGTCGTGCTATTACCGATATTATCGCGTCTGTCGATCGTGGCGTGGGAGCGATTTTTTGGCATAATGGTTTCGTTGTCGTGACAGGATATGACGCTGACCGGGAATTGCTCTATTATTCGGACGGCTCGGATTCGGTTGAAGGGTACAAGACGTTGCCATATGACAAATTTGGCCAGAACGGCACACCTTACTGGTACTACCAAACGTTTATTGGCCAAGTCCCTATGGATCCGCTCGCCGTATACAAGGAGTCGTTCATGCAGGCGATTTTCAAGTGGGAGACGCATGACATCATGTTGCCAAATGGGGAATACGGTTGCGGGCGAGCAGCTTACGAAATGATCATTCCGGCGCTGAAAGACGGTGACTATGATGCGGACGGATCGCGTTCTCTGTTTACATTTTATGCAGCGGCGAAACGGGACATTGCCATTTATGCGAAAGCTGTCGGATCAGTTTGGCCGGAGGTATGCGAAGTGGCGGAACAATACGGCGCACTCGCGGGTTTATTCAAACGGGTTGTCACGGCTGGGGTCAAGGACCTCGAAAGGGTAGAGGTATTCCGAGAAGCAAAGAGCGTTGAGGAACGGGCGATCGACGAACTTAAGAAGCTCGTGCGTGAGACGGCTGCGAACCGTCGTCACAACGTAGGTTTGCGTTAGCCGTATCCTGGTCGGATAGCTGTCCGGGAATCGTAGACCGAATCCGTGCCGCTGCTGCGAAGGCATTCCATTTCACAAAGAGCTCAAATGGTCCCCACGTGTCTTGTAATGAATAAATTTGTAAGTGTAGTACCGTATGAATATATATTTTTTAAACTGTTTCCTTTGCTACGATTGAAAAAACACCTTTAAAGGAGGACATTAGGATGTCATTACAAGTTCGTCCATACTGTACTGAATTGGAGGATGCAGTTAAAAATTTAAATCACAAAGCATGGTCACTATTTAAGCACAATAAAGATTTCGATCATCAGAGGATGAGTTGTGTATTTAATGAGGACGGTAATTAAATTTGTAGTGGATACTTACGACATGGAATAGCTGATGATCATGATGTATTCGAAATCGAAATGCCCACGAATGAATTAGCTTCATGCCATATGGAAGAAGTGAGAATGGTTCTATACCCTACATTCATAGATACCAGTCAAAAGATGCGTAATCCAAACAAGAAAACAAAGTTAGTTGCGTGGAAAGATTTTTATGGCGACAGAGAGTTTTACAAAGAGAAGGGCTTTATCCCGTATCAAACCTATTATGTAGCACAGCGTTCACTTGAAAACCCCGTACCTGAAGTCAGAACACCTGTTGGAGTTAATGTCGGCTACCATCCAATGAAATCCAAAGAGGAAAGGATCCAATATACCGAACTGGAAAATCAATTTTTTCAAGGCGTTGTATACAGAAGCGTCAATATGTTGGAATGGATGATGGGTGGACCAGAATTACATACCATTTCTGCATTTGAAGGCGATGAACTTGTTGGTAGCGTTATGTGTTGGCAAACTGGTGCAGTTGAAAGATTATTCGTAATTCCGCGATGGAGGAATAAAGGTCTGGGTAAGTTTCTCATAACGAAGGGTTTTGAGTATCACATTAAGAATGGTCGAAAAGAAGTTTATACGCTGGTTAATGAACAAGATAAGGAAGCTATGATGTTGTTAGAGTCAATGGGGTATACCTTTCCTGTAAAATTAGAACTCAAGGCATTGGATGTTTAATGATAGAAGAAATTCCCATTTAACAGCCATTTTCAATGGGGACGATAGTTCAAACATCTTGACGGTGGCCGGCACTCAGTCGGCGGCCGTAGTCGTTGAAGTAATAAAACATTAGTTTTTATTATGGAACGTGGCAATCGGACAATGTTCTTGACAACCGACAACATCTGTCGGATGACAAGAACATAGGCCGAATCAAGTCCGCGTAAACTGCGGGCTTTTTCATTTATCGGACAATGTTCTTGACAATTGGTGATGTCAAGAACATTGTCCGATTGCCACGGAAAACAGATAATCAGTATTATCGCTGGGCCGTAACAAAGGAGATACCGGTGCCGGTGGCGAAATGTCTGACGAAACGATTCATTGAGCTACCGGGCAGATTTCTATATACAAGGAAACACCAACCGATTTGGCGAATATAGTCGTAATATTGACATTACTTGCGAGGTGCGATCTTGAGTAGATGCCCATATTGCGATATCACCAATATTGGTAATGACCATGAAATCATAATGAGCAATGATAAATGCACTTATTCTCTCTTAAAAGAACAAGAGATACGGGGGGCGGGAATCATAGTGCCAAAAGAACATAGAGAAACTGTATTTGATTTAACCGAGGAAGAACGGATGGCTACATATCGCTTGTTATTCGAAGTTAAGGAATATTTAGATTTGAATTACGAACCGGATGGTTATAATGTTGGATGGAATTGTGGTCATGTGGGTGGACAACATATCTTTCATTCACATTTACATGTAATTCCTAGATATGCAGATGAAAAGATGGCGGGAAAAGGGATTAGGTATTTATTTAAAAACCTGCGGCAACCTGATCCAGATCGTTGAAGTAACGGGCAGGATAGCGTAATCACTTCACGAATCCCTTAGGGGTGTGGCGGATTTTTACGAAGTTCGTAAATGCGGCATATTTCAATTCTGAGGAGAGCAAATGAATAAATATCTTGAAGAGACCAAGTTTGCAACAAGTAATTTAATTGATTTAGTTACTACCGAAATGAGTTCTCTTAACGAGTTAAGTAATAGGATTAACACATTAGCTAATGAAAACAATGAAGTCCATGCAAAACTAATGTCTAATGAGTTAATTGATGAAGGAATGGAGTCTAATCATATTCATGTTGCCGCAATGATTAGGCATGTTAAATTTCAACTTGAGAAGATAGATCCATTGTTCAAAGATAAGCACCTATTAGAATTAAGTATTGAATCAAAGAAAGAATCTCTAAATGCTTTAGCAGGTGCGATTCTTCAAATTGCTAAACAAGGAATTAGCATAGCTTACGGTAAACTTAATTCTTGTCCAAATGGTAGATCTATAAAAGGAGAATTTCTGAAGAATATCATCTGGCAAGCTAGGAACCAATCATTGCATTATGAAGAAGGCAAATTTAACAAAGATGTTCAAGAATGTTTTAAAAGTTTGGGAATAACATTATCTAATAAAAATCTCGCTATGGATATTATTTATCTACTAGAATGGGACAATTACGAAACATATAAATCAGATATGCAATCACTGTTGGAGTAGTCATACACCATATTCAAGCATCGTTCATTCGCTCTTCATAATCTGACGGGAACGATAGCAGAATGTACAGCGCGGCAGCCGGCTAAACGTCGACTGCAGTCTCCATTGAAGTAACGGGCAGTTTACCGCGGCAACTGCTCCATTATTCGTGAACATTTAATGGGGCTACCTTGAGATCTGATTCGGGTGATTTGATATTAATAATGAAACTTTTTCCAGATATTTAAGTCCAATATTTTAAAGTGGAGGTGTTTAATTTGCTAAATAATCTGACATGCGTCTTCGCTCACCCAGATGATGAATTTTTGGCGGCTGGATTGCTTGCACGTGCTAAAAGAATTGGTTACAAGACCCATATTATATGTGGTACAAACGGAGAGGGGGGGAGAATAAAGGGTCAAAACTTTTTGGGTGATAAGACTGAGGATTTAGTTACTATACGAAATAGAGAGTTTAAAAAATCAAGCACACTATTGGAAGTTGATTCTCTGAAATACCTTAATTTGCCTGATAATAAGTCTGAACAATGGAATTTATACGATGCCGTAGGTGAGTTAGAATCAATTATGCTAAATATCGGCCCTTCTATTATTGTTACTTTCAATAAAAATGGAGGAAACAACCATCCAGACCATATAGGGATACATAACATTACAGTGAAAGCATTTAATAAAATAGCATTACAAAATTATAAATTGTATTTCGGGACTCTCTTTCCAAGGCAGTATTCACAAGCGAACAATATTTTACAAGTTCCCCCACAAATTATTGATAAAATTACTATCGATGATAATGAAGTTTCAAAAATAATTGAGTTATCAAATGATGAATATAAATTAAAACTCAATGTTATTGATGTATACAGAAGCCAGTTCCCAGATGAACATGGATTATATTATAAAATGCCTTTGAAGTTTCTCGCAATGATGGCTAAGTATGAATGTTACGAAGCGTTTGATATAGAAGAAAATCAAGATATCGAAATTGTAAATATGCTTTAGGTTGATATTCATGACTATTTTACCCAGGGTGAATCGATTGACTTTTATAAATAAGCCAGTCAAAACACAAGATATTTGGTGGTAACGGAGTATTGTTTTGGATAAAAGAGCTTTGAACTAACGGGCACGATAGTTGAACAACTGCCGTGGTGTGTCCCGTTAGTTATAAGAAGGATAATGTAAACAGGAGTTGGTGTATAATGCGATTTATAAAATATGGCTTATTACCCGAAGCATATGGTTCAGATAGTAAATTCATCAAAAAAGAAGGTTCTGTTACTGACCTTATATTGGATACTGGCATGCTTATTGGTTCCGAGTTTGATAAAGTAATTCCGCCTTTATCAGTCCTAAATAGAATGTTTTTGAAGGGATTCTATCCACGAACTGGTGAGTGGGAGCCATTTGATATTTCTCAAGAAGAGTACAATGAATTAATTAAAGAATTGGTTTCATTGCCTTTGGCTAGACCTTATAGAACTATTGATCATACTTGAGATTCCAATCCTCGAATGACAATATGTCTAAACTAACGGAGAACGATAGTTAAATAAGGAGCAACCGCCGCGGCAGTTGCTCCTTATCTATAATTGGACCTGGAATCAAATAATGGTCCGTCCGCAGGAGCACCATTCGGATTGAACGGCGGAAAACAATTGAGCGACGCAAACGAGTTTTATTACCGCATCGTGGCAATCGGACAATGTTCTTGTCATTTATCGGACAATGTTCTTGACAACCAACCGACATTATTATACATTTGTCGGATGACAAGAACATAGGCCGAATCAAGTCCGCGTAATTTGCGGGCTTTTTTATTAATCGGACAATGTTCTTGACATTTGGTGGTGTCAAGAACATTGTCCGATTGCCGAAAATGTCAAGAACATTGTCCGATTGCCACGGAAAGTTGATAATGGGTTTGTAGGGGATACGTCGGCGACGGCTAGACTTGCTGTTTCAGATGAAATGAATCATTAAGATCGGACAGGATAGTTAAAGATTATTCGCGGAGATGCTTACCACAGTTAATCCTAAAACCTTGCCATTCGATTTGAGCGATGAAAATTAGGTTTATTTTTTGTATGTCCGAAGGCAAGGTAGTTCAAGTCAAACATGCTGTTTAAGCGCAACTTAAGAACTATTTGTGATAGGGATGGTTGTGAATGATGCGATAGGCTCGATACAACTGCTCGAAAAGAATCGTGGCTTGTAGACCAGGTTCCATATCCATCTGGCTCAGGGTTAGTCGTTCATCCGCTTGTGGCAAGTCTAAGCCGATAATAAAGGATACTTGTGAAGTGACAGAGATTCCCTAACTGTTGATATTGTCAGCGAATGATTCGGACGAGATTGTTTGCTCGTTTAGGGTCACAAGAACCGTGAGACTACTGCCAGCAAGTTTGGTGGATAACTGCTCACGGTTCTTTAGCAGATGGAGTTGGGTTTTACCGTATCGTGTCAGGCGATTCTCGTATTCCTTGATGGCATCGAGATAGAACTTTTCAAGCTTGTTTTGGATAAAGTATATGTCAAATTTCATGGTTTGCTCCAGTTCACTGTTTTGTACTTTGCTAACCAATTCAGTGGCGACAATCAAGATGAATTAAGTATTCGACACATGTGGAGTGCTGTGTGTCGCTCGTAAGGAAGTAGTAGCCTCATCCAATAATCGATCGGGAGCTGCCACCACCACACGGGGTGGCTCTCTCTTCTGGAGAGGTGGCTCAATTTTCCTGGAGCACTGGCTCACCCATTTCCGGAATGATGGCTCTATTTCACTAAAATATTCACAGTTGGTTCAATTACGAAGGAGATTACTATAAACGTTGACATTATATCCGTTATAGTATAATGTTACCGTGGAAATAGTTCGAAATACTCAATTGGACGGGGTGCCTCTATGAAAAGGAAAATCTTCATGTCAATCAGCATGGTGTCGGTGGTTCTTGTACTATTACTTGTCTCCTCTATGTCAGCTTTTGCAGCTAATCAAAAACGCATCGATCTTGATGCTACTAATTACTTTACGGTTTCTGGCTACGATACTGAAACTTCAAGTGAATGGGGTTCTAATGGATCTGAAAAGTTAATATTTTCTGATTATAACTCTCGCTCCCCTGTAACGATTACTTACGAAGTGGACAAAGCGCTGGTAACGGTCATTTTATTTTCATATGAAACTAAACAACCTGACCCCGCCCCTCACACATTTACAACTCAAGAAACAACCGAACTTGCAACAAAAACAAGAAAGATCGAAAATCCAGGCGGTCAAACTTGGGGGATTCGAACTGAAGTCCTGGATTCTGTTACATTTGATGAACCCGGTTATTACCATGTCAAAATCAAACAGGATAACGGAAAAGTCAACAACTTATTTGTACACATCATTAAAGATGGTGAGCCAGCTCCAACAACTGCACCTGAGACAAAGCCAAGCGAGCCAGCTCCAACAACTGCACCTGAGACAAAGCCAAGCGAGGCAACGCCAACAACGTCACCGGCAACAAGCCAATCGGTATCTGCAAAACCAACATCTTCGAATGTCTTCGTTAATGGCAAAGAAAAATATTTCCAATCCTATAACATCAATGGGAATAATTACTTCAAACTACGCGACCTTGCAATGGCGATAAACGGTTCGGACAAGCAATTCGAAGTCAGTTGGGATGCGGATAAAAATGCGATCAATTTGATTTCGGCATTGGCCTACACGCCGGTTGGTGGTGAGATGGCGGTAACGACTCAGCCGGAGGATACAACTGGAAAACTGACAACTTCCAAAATTTATAAAGACGGTCAGGAGATTCAGTTGACCGCCTACAACATCGGTGGAAACAATTACTTCAAACTGAGAGACATTGCCAAAGCCTTCAACATTGGTGTGACATGGGATGGTACGGCACAGTCCATAGCGATAGACGCTGCCATCGACTATATTCCTGAGTAAATTCAGTACTTATAGAAAGAGTGAGAGGAAAACGAACGTGAGCTCGATTCATTCCCTCGCTCTTTCTTTTTGTACGATATTGGAACATATATTCCGTTCGGCCTGATAGGTGTCGTTCATTCTTACCTCTCCGCTTTGCCACAGCCGCTCCTTCTCTCGCGGCCACAAGGGTCGGTGGGAGCTTGCATCGGAGGGTAGTCGTGGGTTTATGTGTCGGCGAAGGATTTTGAGCATACAGCAGCGATTTCGTTGGTCAACTTCTAGCAAGTGGTATCCGTGTATACTCCGTATTCTTGTGCCGTCGTTTCTGGGGGGCTTAGGTACATTTCTGTTTTCAGCAAAGTTTTAGGGTAGGAGGTGGTAAGGTGAACCGTATCACAAATAGTGGTAAAGTGGAAAGTGGAGGGTAGGTATAGACTCTGCAATGATAAAGACATCGAGAACCTATCACGCCACCTTAAAACTTTACGGCAAGTTATGAAATGGACTCAAGACGACTTGGCAAAAAGAGTGGGGGTTTCTAGGCAGACAATTACTTTAATCGAAAGTGGCAAGTCTGCGCCTTCTAAGACTCTGGTGTTGGCTATATTAGGTATATTTATTGTCCTCATTGCTAGTCGAACAACAACAAGAACATCTGTCGGGTGACAAGAATATAGGCCGAATCAAGTCCGCGTAAATCGTGGGCTTTTTCATTTATCGGACAATGTTCTTGACATTAGGTGATGTCAAGAACATTGTCCGATTGCCGAAAATGTCAAGAACATTGTCCGATTGCCACGGAAACGCAGGTACGTGACCAAGAAGAAGCTGGAGCCGGCGCGACATGGAGGGTCAGATGATTAATTAAAAACGGTCCATTAAGCTAACGGGCAGTTTTGTGTAATATTTTGTCCTGTACAACTACAACATTTCCTGATATTGTATTTCCAATATCAAAAAGCGATGAAGAGGGAATTAGGTAAATGGATTCTTTCACAGAGAGCTCCGATAGCTGAAAAGGAGTAAAGAATTCTTTATTGAAAAAAGCCTCTGAGCTGCACAAAGGATCCACATCAGGTGGTGATGGTGTGACAGGAGCTCCTGTTATAGAGCTAAAGTATACACACTGCTAAAAAGGAGTGTCGTACTTGAAAAGGCATATAGGGTGACCTATTGGCGAACCTGGGTGGTACCACGAGACTTCATAATCTCGTCCCTGAGACAATGTCTTGGGGGTGGGATTTTTTATTTTGCGTCAATTATTTATGTGATTTGGTAATTCAGTTCTAACAGGAGGAATAATATGGATAGCATTGAGATAGTAAGAAGATTTTATGATGAAACCGTAAACTATGAGTGGAACCGACTTGATCGGCACAAAGTCGAATTCGAGCTTAGCAAGCGCTATATAAATCGCTATGTTAAACCAAATGACAAAGTGCTGGACCTTGGTGGGGGACCAGGCAAGTATTCTTTACTACTTTCGCAACGTGGTTGCCAAGTCACCTTAGCGGATCTCTCCCAAAACAATGTAGATTTTGCATTAAAAAAAGCAGATGAGCTTGGATTTGCGCTTAATGGTGTCCAAGTTGATTGCCGAGATTTATCAGCTCTTCAAGATGAACAATTCGACCACATCCTATGCATGGGCCCGATGTATCATCTGAAGGAAGAGAATGACAGAGTAATCACGATTAATGAATGCTTGAGTAAATTAAAGCCTAACGGGACACTTTTTGTATCGTTTGTGTCTTCATACTCGTTCGTTTGGGACTATCTTATTAGGGATCCCAGTTTGATTCTTGACGAAGGTAGGCGTTCTCAACTCAGAGCGATAGTGGATGATAAAAATTTTACAGGATACGGGTTTTCAGAAAACTTCTTCATCCGCCCAAGAGATGTTCTTTCTTTTTTCCAGCCATTTAGTCTGGAAAAGTTACATTTACTTAACTGTGAAAGCTTCCTATATTTACGTGAGTCGGAACTCCTTAACCAACCACCGGATGTGATATCGGCTTGGATCGACTTAGCTGAGCAGGTATGTGAACGCGAAGATTTGCTGAGTTTAGCGGAGCACTTCATGTACATTGGACGGAAGCAGGGTTAAGCTAACGGGCACGATAGTTAAATAAGGAGCAACCGCCGCGGCAGTTGCTCCTTATTTATAATTGGACCTGGAATCAAATAATGGTCCGTCCGCAGGAGCACCATTCGGATTGAACGGCGGAAATCAATTGAGCGACACAAACGAGTTTTATTACCGCATCGTGGAATCGGACAATGTTCTTGACAACCGACAACATACGATAACAATTCTTATGTAAACTAGCTCCTCGATCACTTAATTAGTTTACATAATATATATTATCGGACTCATCGGCAATGCCGCAATCTCGACCTTCATAATTGAGATATATCAAAAAGCCCTGTCTACTGTTGCATTCGCATCTGCTCCTCATGCAGAGCTTTTCAATATTTGGTTTTTCATTGAATGCATCCAGATGCTTTTCAAAAATAGAAATGGTTTATTCCGGAGCACCTAATTCAACTAATCGCCAGCACTAGCGATCCCGTTCAATGTTCAATCGAACTTCCGTATATGATCTCATATATGAATTGATATTTACCATGTGACGCGTTCACGTTTAATTTTTGTTGCTTATACTTTTGCGTACTTTTGCGGGAATATATTTCGCGAAATTCATTCATTGCTGCAGGACACTTCGAATTTCGGCTTATGTCGGCCTAAGATTGCCTGTGTTGACTACTTGTCTTTTCATGTTTGTGAGTCAGTGTGCTTGCAACTTGCGCACAAAATACGATTTTTGTGTATATTACTATTATTTAGCATTATTACTTTACAAGAACGAATGTTCCGGTGTATATTTAATGTAGTTAACGAAAGGCGGTGAACAATGAAAATGAATGTCATCAAGGTGCAAGATCTGAAATTGCTGGAACGCCGTCTCCCCTTATTCCCCTGGTTTGTCGGGCAATTCATCCAGCACAAGCTTGTCGATCATTCCCCTTCTACTCTTTTGGAATACTCGCGCGATTTTGAGTCGTTCTTTCGGTGGCTCATCCAGGAAGGGCTAACTTCTTCCCCATCACCGGAGCTTGTCGACATCCAGGATCTCGAGAAACTGACGGTTGAAAACATCGATACTTTCAAGCTACATCTGCAACTGAGGACTCAAAACAGCATAACAACACGCGAACGAAAGCTTGCTTCGCTCAAATCCCTGTTTCACTATTTAAGCCAGATTGCTGAAGACGACGATCATTATCCACTCATGAAACGCAATGTGATGGCGAAGCTCAAGTCACGGCGCATGGCCGATTCGCAGTTGATCGCTTCCCGTCTGCAAGGCAAAATTCTCGATGACGACGAGGAAATTGCCGCCTTCTGCTCATTCGTGGAACGGGATTATGTAGCCCGGATCAGCGATAACCCTCAAGCGTTGCATTATTACCACATGAACAGAATCCGCGATACGGCGATTATTACGCTTATTTTGTCCTCCGGCATGCGCGTTTCCGAGGTGGTCAATCTGGATCTCCACGATATCGATATCACGAAAAAAATGGCCCATATCTACCGGAAAGGCAGCACGGACCCGGATTCGAAGCAAAGCGTCTTTTTTACGGAAAACGGCCGGAAAGCGCTGCTCGATTACTTGCCCATCCGCTCGAACCTCTATCCCCATCATCGCACGGAAAAAGCCTTATTCCTGGCGGTTTCAAGAGGATCCGGGCAAGCCGGACGGATGTCCAAACGCGCCATTCAACAGATGGTGAACAAATACGCCTCCGCCTTCGGCAAACCGATGCTGACTGTCCATAAGCTGCGGCATTCGTTCGCGACGAGCTACTATTTAAAAAACGATATTTACAAAACCCAGCGGCAGCTCGGACACGCAAGTATGGACACAACCGAAATTTACGCGCAACTGACCGATAAAACGATGGAAACAGCGATCAATCGCTTATAAGGGGCAAATCAATATAGAGTTCTCAACGCTTCAACTGTAAAAGGTTTCCGTTCATCGAACCGCCCGTTTCGGATTTTCATCGCCCATTCCGGGTCGACTAACAACGAACGCCCAACAGCTACCAGATCAAATTCATTTCGTTCAAGTCTTTCGATCAAACCATCAAGACCGGTAACCTCGGATACTTGACCGGGAGCAAAGGAGCCAATGAATTCTTCGTTCAGCCCTACGGAGCCGACGGTAATGGTCGGTCGTCCAGTCAACGATTTGACCCACCCTGCCAAGTTTAAGTCAGAGCCTGCGAATTCCGGCTCCCAGAATCGCCGGGTCGAACAATGGTACATGTCGACACCGGCAGCTGTCAGCGGCTCAAGGAACGATGACAATTGCTCCGGCGTTTCCGCCAACTTTGCCGTATAGTTGGCGTTTTTCCATTGCGAGATACGCAGAGCAATCGGAAAATCGGGACCAACTGCATGTCGAATAGCACGAATGATTTCTACTGCAAAACGCGTTCGTCCCTCGAAGCTGTCCCCGCCGTAGCGGTCCGTTCTCCGATTGGTTTGTTTCCAGAAAAATTGATCGATCAAGTAGCCGTGCGCTCCATGAATTTCGATCCCGTCGAATCCGAGTAATTTCGCATGGGCAGCCGCTTGGGCGAACGCCTCGATCACGGAAAGGATATCCGATTGACTCATCGGTTCGCTTATTTGATTGCCTGACAGATCGATACCGGATGGCCCAACAGGGAGAGCTTCCGGATGCGGAGGATTGCCGACTTTCCGTGCCATGCCGACATGCCATAATTGAGGGAAAATGCGCCCGCCCGCTGCATGCACTTGCTCCACAACAGATGACCACCCGTCCAAAGCACGCCCGTAAAATTGGGGCACGTTCGGATGGTCGGCTGCCGAGGGATGGTTGATGACTGTTCCCTCCGTTACGATCAGCCCCACCCCATTCTCGGCACGACGACGGTAATACTGGGCAACATCAGCGCCGGGCATGCCGTGGGGGGAAAACGTTCGAGTCATAGGCGCCATGACGATTCGATTTGGAAGTGTCAACTTGCCGATCGAATATGGCGTAAATAAAGGTTGTACGGTAGGGGGAACGGCAATTGCGTTCTCTTTTGATTCATTGGACATGATGATGGAATCCTCCTGGTCCGATCTCCTCTTCATTTTCAACATTCAAGCTGCTGGCCTTCTCTACTGCTTCTGGTCGAGCAAGTGCGTCGTCAGATCGTCCAACGCGCTGGACCAGCCGTCGTAAAAGTACTTATCGCCGGGGTAACCGGCGCATCCGCGCAAGTGGAAGATCATCTCGGTACGGTCGCCATGTGCGGCAAGGGTCAAGGTCACGACAGGGGAATTCTCGACAGGAGCATCAGGATCTCCCCAAGTGAAGACGAGCCGTTCGAAAGGAACGACGTCGAGAAACACGCCTCCGGTGTGATACTCCTCGCCGGTCTGTGCGTTGACCATCGTGTAGCGGTAGCGTCCACCTTCCCGGACGTCGAAGGAGATAGACTCCAACGGTGTTGAAGGTAACCAGGCGGCAAGTTCCTTCTTCTCGGTCCAGGCGCGCCATACGAGCTCTCGGGGGACATTCAGGTTGCGGGTGATGGTGAACTCCGGTGCGGATGAGGTCATTTTCATTTTTCCTCCTTAGTGGTCATGGTCTTGAGGTGATCTTCGAGTGCGTCGAAAATCTGGTTCCACTCGCGGCGGTGCTTCTCGACCCAGGCCGATACCTCATCGAGAGGGTCCGTGCGTATCGTCAAGGTCCGCCACTGCGCGTTCGCTGTGCGTTCGATCAACCCTGCTCGTTCCAGCACTTTGAGATGCTGGGAGATCGCCGGTGCACTTATCTCGAAGAGCTCGGCAACCTCCCCGACTGTTGCGGTCTTCTGTGACAGTCTGGTCAGGATGTTGCGTCGCGTCGGATCGGCGAGCGCAGCGAAGATGAGGCTGAGTGTATCCTTCGCAGTCATTTAAACGACTCCTTAATTAAGGATGATGTTAAATATATACCACAATACGTAGTCATGTCAAGAAGAGTGAGCGTGGGTTAAATGTTGTTTACGCCGTTAAATATGGCCGCATCCTCCTTCTGCTGCAGACTATACAGCAAGATGGCTTGTTGGACGAACAACAAGTTCATTTTGAAGGAGTAGCCGACAAAAAAATCGGAAGCGATCGCATCAGCACTGACTTCTTCGCCGCGGAAAAAAGGCGGGCACGGATTCAGAATCGCCTGTTTGTTCGCCAAGTTCATTTTCTCCATTGTGATCTGGTATTTGTCGATATACTCGTTCGTGCGAAACAATTCCGGCAAAGCGTCCGTCAGGACGACATCGCTGTTCGGCAAAGCTTCCTCCAACTCGGTGTAATAGTTGTAGTTGCGGCTTTCGGCCGCCACCTCTTGTCCGCGGATGCAAACATGGTTAAACCGGAGGTCCATCACTTGTGCCGCCTTGGCCCACGATTTGCAAATATTCCCCGCCGGTCCCACGAATGTGAAGACAAGCTCCCGAACATCCCCTTTCCGCTTTTGAATGGCATACAGGTCGGACAATATTTCGCAAGGATGATTGTCCGATGTCATGGCGTTGATAATAGGAATAGCCGAATGAGCGGCCAATTGTTTTACTTTCCCGTCATCGGGATGCCTGATAATGAGCCCATCCGCCCAGTTTTGAACGTATTGTGCAACATCATGCAGCGATTCCCTCTTGTCCAGCGTTTCCGGAGGGAATAGCAGACATTCTCCGCCCAAATCCTTGATGCCTCTTTCGAACGCTATTCGTGTCCGCAGACTCGATTCGGGAAAAAATAACAGGAACAGCTTCCCGTTCAACCATTTCTCGGCTTTCCTTACGCTTGCCTGATCGGCCAGCTTGAAGATTGCGGTCACTTGATTAGAGGTTAAATCCCCGATTTCCAACAAATGCATTCTTCATCACCTGCTCTTAATCGTATTTTTATAAATTATAATGTATTTATATACAATACCAAATGATTCCGATTGCATGCAAGCAAAAAAAAGCCTACGAAGACGCAGGCTTGCTTGTTGCTTCATAATACGGTGCAGGCCGCTAACTGCCTGCCTCCCAACTGTGGCGGCGCAGTTCGGTCGGTGTCATGCCGGTGAGACGTTTGATGGTGCGGGCGAAGTGGTAGGTTGACTTAAAGCCCGACCGGTTGGCGATTTCGCCAACGGTAAGTCCCGTCGAGCGCAGCAACTCCACGCTGCGTTCAACGCGAAAGCGCCATAAGTATTGCGTCGGCGTCATCTTGGTTTCGCGCTGAAACAGCCGAATCAAATGCTCCGGCGAAACATTCGCCGCCTCCGCCAGATCGGCAAGCGCCAGCGAATCCCCGTAGCGATCGGCTACTGCCTTTTTGGCGAGCTGCACAGCGGGATGCTGCCGCATCACCGATTCCCTGCTGCCGCATTCCGCCGCATACGCAAGCACCGCAGAACGGCCGAGCGCACAAAGCAGCTCCCGTTCTGCGGGGGCAAGATCGCGCCCCCCAAGCGACAACACCAGATCGGTAAGCTGATTGATTCTATCGGAAAGCGGAATGAACGGAGGAAGCGCCTCCAATGCCATTCTTGTCGCCGTCGGGAGCACGGAAACACGAACATGAATATACCGGTGCCATGTCGATTGATCATGCGCAAACTCGAAACGCTCGGTTGCGCCCGGCAAGAGCAAGGCGACATGCCCTTGGGGCACGATGTAGCTAGTATCGTTCACCCATATTTTCGCCCGCCCGGTGTGGACAAGCACAAGTTGTATGTGTACTTGTACACGCGGACCAAACGTTCCTCCCGGCCTGTATTCGACCGCCCCGGCAACGGCAAATGCAACTGTCATGGCCAGCGTTTCGCCGGTATCCTGATCTTTTTCCGCCATCCGCACACACCCGGTTCCACGCGATTATTCAAGTGCTATTTTTTTCTTCAAATCTTCACGAACGATGGACGAATCGTGACGGATGTAATGGCAAACGTACGAACGTCTCCAGCGATCCGCCGAACGGTTGCGGTTGGATGAATGAATGAGCAAATTGTGGAAAATAACGATGTCGCCTTTCTCCATTTCAAGCGGCACCTCTTTACTCAGGTCGGCTCCTTCCGTTTCGTACGTCCACGCTTCATGCTCCTCCAGGTTTTTCACCTTGCCATGGTCGAGCAATCCAAGCTTGTGGCTGCCGGGAATCGCCCACAAACAACCGTTCTCCGTATCCACGCGCTCCATCGCAACCCAAGCCGCGATCAGCGTGTTCGGGTCATTGCGAATGTAGTAATAGTCCTGATGCGCCGCTTGTCCGGGCGAACCTGGCTCCTTGTAAAAGTACATGCTTTGCACACCGACCGCTTCGTCGCCCAACAATTGGGCCAGCGCGCCGCGGACAACCGGCAGCTTCATCATTTGCAAAGAAAATCCGTCATGCAGATGCGGGTTGAACAGTCGCACGGCAAACCGCATGTGTTCCGGGAATTCCATGCTCCCCCGTTGCGGTCGCGCCCACGCCGGCATATGTTCAAGATCGGCCGAACGAATCGAATGGATATGCGCGTTGTACGCGTCGATCAAATCGTCGCTGCACGCCTTGCGAAGCACGATGAATCCATCCCGTTCGTAGTTCTCTACTTGTTGTTGCGACAGCGGCGCGAGTCTTGCCTGCTTGATCACGAGCAATCCCTCCAGGTATCCATGTAGGCTTGGCGTATGTGATGCAGCCAGCTACATATAAGCGTAAAGGAATCGCTTCCGATTAGAAATGCTTCCAATCAACCAGTTTGTGTCTGCAATTGATATGTTAGCAGGATGCAGCCGAAAATGCCATCGTTGCGTCGCCGCCCGCTTGTAAACCGTTTGCTGCTTCATGCACCGGCTAAAATAGCGGCGAATGCGTTTGCCATATCATCGATCAGCGCCTGCGGTTCCTCCAGGCCGGAATAAAGGCGAACCAGAATGCCCGGTTCGCTTCTTCCCAGCTCGGACAGCGGCGCAATCACGAGCACCAGACTTTCGTAGCCGCCCCAGCTGCAGCCGTTGCGGTAATACCGCAGCGCGTCCGCCCAAGCCTGGGCCTGTTCGAGCGGTACGTCCCACTCGAAGGACAACAAGCTGCCAAAGCCGTCCATCTGTTGAATCGCCAGCTTATGCTGCGGATGGTTCGGCAATCCCGGGTAATTAATGCGGTTAATGAAAGCCAGGCCGCTCAAATAGTCGGCCACGATCCGCCCCGTCTGCCGGTACCGCTCCATACGCAGAGGCAGCGTTCGCAAGCCGCGCAGCATCAGCGATGCCGTGTGCGCCGTCATGACGCCGCCGAGCAGCACACCCTCCTTCTCCAGAATACGCCGGATGTTGTCCCGCGATCCGATGACTGCCCCGCCCAGCGCGTCGCTGTGGCCGCCGACATATTTGGTCAGCGAATGCACGACAAGATCGACGCCCAGCTCCAAGGGGCGCTGAAAGCAAGGCGTAGCCCACGAATTGTCGAGGATCGTGGTCAATCCGCGGCGTTTGGCCAATGCCGCACAAGCCGCTATATCCTGCAGCTCGAAAAAAAAGCTGGTCGGGCTCTCCAAATACAGCAGCACGGTATGTTCCAAGGTGGCGGCTTCGAGATCCGGCAGCGACGCGCCGTTGACGAATGTCGTACTCACGCCGAAGCGAGGCAACCAGCCCTCAAGGAACGCCCGGGTTCCGGTATAGACTTGATCCACGCAGACAATATGGTCGCCTGCCTGGACCCGGGACAATATCGCCGCGGAAATCGCCGCCATGCCCGAAGCGCAGCAGCGCGCGTCCTCCCCGCCCTCCAACTCGGCCAGTTTGCGCTCCAGCTCCCGCACGGTCGGGTTGGTGCCGCGGCTGTACGTGTACGGATTGGCCGGCTGATGATAGCCGGCAAAACTGAACAATGTGTTCTGATAGATCGGGAACGTCACCGCTCCGTGATGGCGTTCGTCATGCTCGTCGTGCGCAACTGTCGTATAAATCGCCGGTTTCATGCCCGACATGTCCGATTCCTCCCGGATGCTTACAACTGAAACGACTCGCCAGCGGCCATAAGCCGTACGTTTGTCTGCGGGGCCAATTCGACGGTTTTGTCGAGAAACAGCTCGAGATCGCCGCCGGAATTCCCGGGCAGCATCCAGAAGTGGCAAGGCACCGCCTGCTTCGGCTGCAGGATAGCCACTGCTTCCGCGCCGTCCGCCGCATCCATGTTGCCATAGCGGCCGTTGATCGGCACGAACAGCAGATCGATGCGGAACTTGTCGCGGATGGCGGCGAATGCCGTACGATCCAGGCACGTATCCCCCATATGGAAAATCGTGCGGCCGCCGATTTCGATCACGATGCCGACGGCGTCCGGCGCATATTCGCCATGATCGGCGAATACGCCATGAATCCGGATATCGTTGTGCAGCAGGTGCTCCGCTCCGTCATGCAGGTACAGGATGCGATCCCGGGCAACGCCGAGCTCGCCCAACAAGGCGGCGGATTCGGGCGGAGCGTAAAAGGGAAACGCCTTGTCGCGCAAGGCGGGAATCAGAAACGCATCGAGATGATCCTCGTGGTGATGGGTCAACAAGTACGCTTCGAGCTGCAGCGCATCCAATTCGTCGGCGTCGAGAAGCGCCGGCGTCAACCGTTTGAATTTGATCCCGATGCGGGTTTCGCACAGATCGGAAAGATAGGGGTCGACGATGACATAACGTTGCGGATACGTCTTGATCAACACGCCGGCCTGCCCCAAAAAACAAACCAGCGTTTCCCCTTCCCGCAGCTTCTGGTTGCGCAGTCGGTTGAAGAGCGTTTCCATGCGGCCGGCCTCCTTATTTTTCCTTCCAATCCTCGCCCCAGCCCGCTTCTTTCTCCGCGTTCGACGCCCAGCGTCCTTGCAATTGCACGTCCCGATTGCCTTCCAGCTGCGCGGCAGCAGCGGCGGCAAGCTGATCGGGATCGAGCTGGAAATGGCGGAACAAATACGCGTTCGACGCCGCCTGGCCGTATACGTCCCGCAGGCCGATCCGCTTGAACGGCACCGCCGCCCCGTGCTCCGCCAACGTTTCCGCAACCGCGCTGCCGAGCCCGCCGATAATGCTGTGGTTGTCCAGCGTCAGCAGCAGCTTGCAGCTCTCGGCCATGTGCAGCACGCCTTCCGTATCAAGCGGCTTGATGCTCGGCGTATGCAGCACGGAAGCGCGAATGCCGTTCGCTTCGAGAATCGCCGCCGCCTGCAGCGCCCGTTCTGTCATCAAGCCGGACGCGATGAAGCCGACATCTCCGCCATGGCGCAGCAAGTAGCTCTGATTCAACTCCAGGCGGAAGGCGGCCGGGTCGAACAAAACCGGCAGCAGCCCGCGGCGCAGCCGCAAATAAACGGGACCGGCAACTTCGGCGGCGAGCCGGACCGCTAGCTCGACTTCCGTCGCTTCGCCAAGATCGATCACCGTCATGTTCGGCGTCGCCCGCATCAAGGCCAAATCGTCGATCGCCTGATGCGATGCGCCGCCCGGGCTGGATATGCCGGGCATCATTCCCACAAGCTTCACATTCAGCTTCGGGTACGCAACCGACATCGCAATCTGGTCGAAGCAGCGGCGCGTGAGGAAGCAGGCGAAGCTGTGCGCGAACGGAATTTCCCCGGCGCGCGCCAAACCCGCGGCCACGCCGACCATGTTCTGCTCGGCCATGCCCATACTGAAGAAACGCTGCCGGTGCGCGCTGCGGAACAGATCGGCCTCTGTTTGCGAGGTGAGATCGGCGCTGAGACAGAGCACCTTTTCGTTGCTGCCGCCAAGCGCCGCCAATGCGTGGCCGTACGCTTTCATCCGCGTGGGCGCCTTATCCTTGCCGTCGTACAAACAAGCCTGACTCGCATCGATCATACCGGCTCCGCCCCCTCTCCGGCGATTTCCCGCAGCGCGTCCGCCGACTGCTCCGGCGTCCAGCGCACATAGTGCACATCCGGTTTGCCGTGCAGCGAAGAAACGCCATTGCCCATGATCGTGTTCGCCACAACGATTGTCGGCCGCCCGTCCGGCGCGAAGCCGCCGGTCAAGCTTTCCAACACGACTTGCAAGTCGTTGCCGTCGATTTCGAGCACCCGCCAGCCGAACGCCTGCCACTTCTCGGCAATCGGCAATATGCCCGTGACATCCTCGATCCGGCCGTCCGCCTGCACGCCGTTCACGTCGACGACGACCAGCAAATTATCGAGCTTGTGGTGCCCCGCGACCATCGCCGCCTCCCACGTTTGGCCTTCCTCCAGCTCGCCGTCGCTCATATACACGACCGTGCGCCAGACATGGCCGCGCAGCTTGGCGGCAATCGCCAGGCCAACGCCTTGCGACAAGCCTTGCGCCAGCGAACCGCCGGTAATTTCGATGCCGGGCGTCATTTCGCTGCCGATCATTTCGATGACGCTGCCGTCCGCGCTGTAGGTATCCAGCATCGCCTTGTCGAAGAAGCCGAGCTTCTCCATCGCTGCGTAGACCGCAATGGCGTAATGTCCGACGGACAGCAGGAACCGGTCGCGGTCCGCCCAATCCGAATCGTGCGGATCAAGACGCAGCACGCGATAGAACAGCGTCGCCATCACTTCCGCCGAACAAAATCCTTGCGCAATATAACCGCCGCCCGCCGCTTCCGTCATGCGGACAACCGAACGCTTCAGCTCCTTGACCAGCTCTTCCAGCGGTTCATCGGCAACGATGCCGCCGGGCCGTACCTCGTTGTAGTTCAACATGTCGCCCTCCATTTAAATAAGACTGCCGCCGTTGACGCGCAGCACCTCGCCGGTGATGTAGCCGGCCTTGCGCGGATCGCTCAGGTAGAGCGCCGCCTCCGCCATATCCTCCGGCGTGCCGAGCCGTCCGACCATCGGGCGTTTGGCGACTTCGCGCTTCTCTTCTTCCGTCGCCGCCAGCATCGGGGTGTCGGTCGGTCCGGGCGAGATGACGTTGACGCGGATCGATGGCGCTCCTTCGCGGGCGAGCGACTTGCTCATCGCGATGACGCCGCCCTTCGACGCCGCATAGTGGGCGGCAGCGCGAATGCTTCCATATTCGCCGGCGGTCGAAGCGATGTTGACGATCGAACCGCCGCCTGCCTCGCTCATCATTTTCATCGCTTCCTGACAGAAGAAGAAATTGCCTTTCAAGTTGATGTCAACGGTGAAATCCCATTGATCCTCCGTCACCGCGCTGTACGGCGAATCGTGCCAAACGCCGGCGCAATTGACGAAAGCGCGAGCCGGGCCCAACGTTGCTTTCACTTCCACCATCCATTCGCGAATCGAAGCGATGCGGCGACTGTCTACCACACCGGCCAACACCTCGCCGTTTCCGAGCAAAGCTTTCGTTTCGTCCAGCCCTTTGGCCGACACGTCGCAAATCGCCAGCTTGGCGCCTTCCCGCGCAAAGGCGAGCGCCACCGCACGCCCCATGCCTCCTCCCGCTCCCGTCACAACTACAACAACATCCTTGAAATTCATTTGGCTTCCTCCCGCTTGGCTCATGATCGCCAATCATTGTGAATGGTTAACAGATGACTATTTACAATGCCTAGTTCTTTCATTATAATGTAGGAAACCAAATCCAATTTCCCCAGAAGGAGATCGACCTATGTTAAAGAAGAGTGCCGACCGGTTTTCCCGCAGCTTGTTCGCCCGCGATATATTGCAGCATTTGCGGCTCGGCATCATCACCGGCGAATTGAAAGCCAACCACCGTCTTGTCGAAAGCCAGCTGGCCGAAGAGTACGGCGTCAGCCGCGGCCCGGTCAGAAGCGCGATTCACGCCCTGGAGCAGCAAGGGCTCGTTCGTTCCCTGCCGAGCGGCGGCGCGGAAGTGGTCGGCTTCTCGCAGAAGCATGCCATCGACCTGTTCATCGTGCGCACCCAAATGGAGCAGTTCGCCGCCCAATTGATGATGCAGCGCTCCGACCTGGACACCGGCATCCTGCACAGCATTACGAACGACATGGCGAATGAGCCTTCCATCGAGAAGCTTCACGATCTGGATATGCAGTTCCATCTCGAGTTCATGAAGCTGGCCGACAATTGGGCGCTCTTGCAGTCGTGGGTGACGCTCAGTCCGATCATCTCCGACATGCTTACTTTCACCAACAGCCTGTTCAAGGACTATCATCTCGTTGCCGCCAACCATAAGCAGTACGTCGAATTCATCGAGAAGCGCCAGCTCGAGCCACTGCTGCACAAGATCGTCGTCAACTTCGAATTCCCAAAAAAACTGATCTCCGAACGGTTTGGCGGCTTTTTCGCCGACAATAAGTAACGGAGCACGGTTTCTTGCATGCGTCAGGAGTTCCGCCGCCGTTCCGGCCGGATCTCCCGATGCCGACGCGGAGCGTCCTCCCGGCTAGCGGCCGATTTCCTCCGGCAAGTGTGCCGTCCGTGCATACAGATCGCCGTCCAGCGACATCAATTGCTCCAGATGCTGCTTCCTTCCTTCCCCCGCCGTGGCGATCATCGCCGGTCCGTAATACTGATGCCTGCGGCTGTGGGCATGTTGCACCGAATAAACCTTCAGCTCTTCCAGATCGTCGAACCGCTGGCTCAGATTGAGCGTAAACATGCGGCGTTTGCTGCCGCCATTCCAGGAGGAATGGAACGTATTGTGGTTGAACAGCAGCAAATCCCCCGGTTCGATGGCAATAATTTGCGCCGGCACCTCATCCCCTTCCAAGCCCCAGAACGTCTGGCTTTTCGCCGCTTTCAACTTGATCTCGTCCGCATAAAGGTCGCCCAGCCGATGGCTTCCGGGGATGACGCGCAGCGCGCCATTCGAACCGTCCAGCCGGTCGAGGTAAAAGGTGATTTTGATATGCGTGCGCTTGCGGTTCTCGCCGTCGGGATGCCACCGGGTCGGGCCGGAATAATAAGCCCCGTCGCTGCCCATATAATTAAAATCCGCCCCAAGCAGCTGCACGCAAACGTCATTGATCCGCGGATCGTCCAGCAAGCCGCTTAACGCTTCGCTTTTGTCGATGAACGGAACGACGCCCGTCGTTTTGCTGCCGTCATGCTTCTCCCTGGCGTAATGGTCCAGAATGGCCGTATATTCCGCCGTCATCCATTCGATTTCATCGCGGAACAAGCCGGGCAGCTTCAAATACCCGAACGTCCCGAAGAAGTCGATTTGCTGCTGCGACAATCCCATCTTCCCCATCCTCCTCATCCGCATCCGACTGCGGCTTTGCTTTTTACCCTTTGATCGAACCGAGCAGTACGCCTTTGGTAAAATATTTTTGCAGGAACGGATAGACCAGCAGAATCGGCGCCATGCTGCCGACCACCGCGGCAATTTTCAGCGACAGCGACGTGGTCGAGCTATAGTCCAGCACACTGGCGCCGGCGATGAGCGGCGAGCTCCGTCCTTTTTCGAAAAAGTTGGTGAAATCGCGCGTCATCATGCCCTGCAAATACGTTTGCACCGGCACAAGCTTCAAATCGCGCACGAAAAAGGCGCCGCGAAACCAGTCGTTCCACTGAGTGACGGCGACAAACAGCGAAATGGCGGCAATGAGCGGCAGCGAAATCGGAAAAATAAGCTGTGCCAATATGCGCAGCTCGTGCGCGCCGTCGATGCGCATCGATTCCTTCAGCTCCTCGGGAATTTGCTGGAAGAACGATTTCATCACGATGCAATTGTAAATGACGAACATCGACGGGATGACGTAAACGCTGAACGTATTGATCAACCCGAGATTGCGCAAGTTCAAATAATCGGGAATGAGCCCGCCGCTGAAAAACATCGGAATCAGCATGTAGATCATGACCCACTTGCGCCCGGGCAGCCGTTTTTCGGCCAGGCCGTAGCCTACGAGCCCGGTGATGAACACGCTGGTTACCGTGCCGATGACGGTTTTGAGGATCGTAATTTTGTAAGCGCCGAGAATGAGCTTGTCGGTAAAGATGCTGGCGAAGTTGGCAAGCGTAAACGCCCGCGGGTAGAAGGCTATCCCGCCCCGCACCGTATCCGTTCCTTCATTAAAGGACAGAATCAGCATGTACAGGAACGGATAAAACGTCAGAAACCCGACGATTGCCAGCAGCGCGTAATTGATCGTATCGAACCACAGGTCCTGTCTGCTCCTGATGTTCATCCCCACCCACCTCCGATGCCGGATATGGCGCCAGCCTGCTTTACCATAGTCCTTCCAGCCCTTTCTTTTTGATCGCATAGTTGACGGCCAGGACGAGCGCCAGCTGGATGACCGACGAGAACAGGCCGATCGCCGTGGCGACGCTGAATTGCGACTGCGCCAGGCCGAGGCGGATGACGTAAACGTCGAGCACGTTCGACACTTCCAGGTTCGACGGATTGACCAGCGGATAAATTTGATCGTAGCCGGCGCTGAGCAGCATCGGCATGTACAGGATGAGCAGGATCGTAATGACCGGCATGATGCCCGGGATGTTGATATGCCAGATGCGCGCGATTCTGCCCGCGCCGTCCAGCATCGCCGATTCCACCTGCTCCTGGCTGATATTCGTCAATGCCGCCAAATAGATGATCGTGCCCCAGCCGATATCTTTCCAGATGGCGCTCACCACGATAATGAAGCGAAAATATTCGGGTCGGCCCATGAAGCTGATTTGACCTGCGCCAAACAGCTGCAGCAGGTTGTTCACAACCCCCGTATCGAGCGCCAAAATGACCTGCAGCATGTAGGCGACGATGATCCAGGAAATGAAATGCGGCAAGTAGCTGATGCTTTGAATCGTCCGTTTGAACTTCATGCTGCGCAGCTCGTTCAGCATCAAGGCGAGTACGATCGGCGCGGGAAAACCGAAGATAAGCCGGTAAACGGTAATGTACAGCGTGTTTTTGATCGTTTCCCAGAAATACGGGTCGCTGAGAAAATAAAAGTTGTCCCAGCCGATCCACTTGCTGGCCCATACGCCGGTGAAGATGTCATAATCCTTGAAGGCGATCAGCACGCCGGCCATCGGCAAATAGGCAAACAAAAACAGCAGCACGACGCCGGGAAGGATCATGACATAGTTCCAGCTGTAGATGCTGGCCATTCGGTTAAACTTGCGCTGTTTCATGCCCGAAGCTCCTTACCGTTGGTTTGTCGAACCCGATGCGGAATATCCGGCAAAAAAGACCAAGGCGGCCGTCGCAATGGCTCCGAGCAGCCACCTTATCTTCCTGGCTCAAGCGAACGCGGCTTATTTTTTGGCGGCGATCCATTCCGCTTTGGCGGCGGACCAGTTGCCTTGCTTCTCGAGCTGCGTTTGATACTGCTCCCATATTTTTTTGAAATCGTCGTCGTTTTTGGCCAGAATCAGCTTGGCGAAATATTCCGTGTCCAGTTTGGCCAGCGTCCCGAAGTTTTTCAGCCATACGCCGTCGGCCGGCATTTTCACGTTGTAGTAGGGTTTGAACTTGACGATATACTGCTGAGGCGCGTAAAACTTGTGCATATCGAAAATCCAGAACAGCTGCGGCTCGGCTGCCTTGTTGAAGTAGTTGAGGTCGAGGTCGAATGGCGCCAGATTGACGATGGAGGAGAAGCCCAGCTCGTTCATTTTTTTGTAGTCGCCTTTTTGCTGCGCGTCGCTCAGCTCTTTATCCGTAATCACGTAATTCGGTTTTTTCGCGGCCGGATCCCAGTCCCAGAACTCGCCGTACGGGCCGTAGTACATTTCCCAGCCGCGCGACACGCCTTTTTCCGACGACCAGTCCGCATACTTGGCTACGGCGTCCGGGTTTTTGCTGCGCGTCGTTACGAAGGCGCCGGTGGTGCCGAGCGGGTTGTACGTGTCCATGACGCCGAGCTTGGAAACGCCGGGGGCCATCGGGAATTTGATTTTCAGCAGATCGGTGACCGGGCCTTTGCCGGCGGTAACGGTGCCCCAGAAGCGCCACGCTTCGTCGGCGACCAGCGCGACCCGCTGGTTGGTCAGCTTCTGCTGCAGCTGCTCATCCGCTTGCGAAGCGATTTCCGCATCCAGCAAGCCTTCGCGGTTCAGCTTGTTCAGCCAGGTCAGCGCCTGCACGAGCCGCGGATCGTCGCGGTAATGCAGGAAGCTGCCGTTCGCCTGCTGCTCAAAGCCGTTGCCGGCCGTCGTGACGCCGAACGCGGTGGCGACTGTTTTCCAGAAGCGCAGCTCCTTGCCGGCGGACATCGGAATGATCTCGTTGCCGTTCTTGTCTTTCAGCTTCGCGGCCTTGACCGCTTTCAAATAATTCTCGAAGGCGTCCAGCGACGTCAAATCTTCGGTTTTCATATTGACGGCGGCGAGCGTCGTCGGGTTGACGTACCAGCCGGCAGCGGCCCAGTAGCCATAGATCGAATTCGGGTCCTCGTACCAGCCGGCGGGGAACTGATAAATATGGCCGTCCGAATACCGGTAGTTATCGAGCACTTCCTTCGGAATTTTCGCCAAGTTCGGATACTTGTCGGGCTGCGTAAAATAGTTGTCCAGCGGAATGATCGCGCCGGCCTTCAGCAGCTTCTCCGTCCAGTCGAAATTGATCGAATCGGTCCAGATGACGTCCTCCCAGTCTTTGCTGGCCAAACGCAGATTGAAGTTTTGCTCCTTGTCGCCTTGCGTGTAATTGACCGTAAAGGACACGCCCGACTTCTTGGCGATCGACAGCCCGACTTTCGTGTCGGAAGCTTTCGACGTCAACAGCCCCTGGGGCGGCGCAATGCTGCTCCAGGCGGTAAGCTCGATGAATTTGCCCGCTGCGGGCGTTGCGCTGGTAGCCGCGCTTGCCGCAGGGGAAGCCGAGCTTTTCGTATCGCCGGCGGGAGACGGCGACCCGGAAGAATTGCTTTTGCCGCCGGAGCAGCCCGTCACCGCAACCATCACAAGCACCAACAAACCATACCACCATCTCTTCAAACCATTCACCCCTTTAATGGAAAAATGATGAGAAATGATAACGCTTTCACTTGAGGTTCAAAAGAAAATCCGCCCTACCGATCTGCATCACCTGCGAAGCATGTTACCGATGTGCGAATCGACTATTTTGCATTGTTTACTTGTCACCTGTTAACCGAATAGCTTAATCATAAGGTTCCCACTTTCGGTTTGTCAACACAATTCTTTCGTGGTTTCTCACGGCAGTTTGTCGAAAACAGGCGTATTTTGCTGCATCCGAACGAGCGTTTGCGCAAAGAAAGGGATTGACAATTGGAAAGGATTTGACTACGCTTGAAGCATTACTTGTCATCTGGATGACTGTTAACCGAATTAACGGCGATCGGATGATGGTTACCTATTTTGAGCGAAGTGGTGATTATATGGCGGTTGCGCATCCATCGGGACTCCCTGTCGATCGCATCTCGAAGATCGAAACATTTCGCTGGCAAGCCCAGAGCAACATTCTTTGGGTGGAAATTACGACGGAAAGCGGCTTGGTTGGATTGGGCGAAACCTACTACATTCCAAGCGCCGTCGAATGCGTCATTCACGATATGGCGGCGCCCCTGCTGCTCGGCGAAAACGCGTTCGATATCGAAAATCATTGGAACACGCTGTTCTGCTGCGCCAACTTCCACGGGTATGCCGGATCGGAAATGCGCGCGTTTTCGGCGATCGACATCGCCTTGTGGGACATTCTCGGCCAGGCGGCCGGCATGCCGATCTACCAGTTGCTGGGAGGCAAATGCCGGGACCGCATTCGGGTGTACAACACCTGCATCAACGGCTTCAAGTACACCGACATGGACGATACGTTCGCGCGTCCCGGCGAGCTGGCCCAGAGCTTGCTCGATCAAGGCATTTCGGCGATGAAGATTTGGCCGTGGGACCGGTTTGCCCCGCAAATCCGCAGCAAGGCGGCGACGGGGCCGGCGGGATGGTCGGCGGTTGGGCCGGCCGGCAGTTACATCAGCAGCGAAGATTTGAAAAAAGGGCTGTGGGTCGTGGAAGAAATTCGCCGCGCGGTCGGCGACCGGATGGACATCATGATCGAAGGCCACTCCCGTTGGGACTTGAACTGCGCGATCAAGATCGGGCGCGCGCTCGAGCCGTACGATATTATGTGGCTGGAGGATATGATGCAGCCGGACAGTCCGGGCGATCTCGCCCGGTTGGCCGACAGCGTGCGCATCCCCTTATCCGTCAGCGAACGGCTGTTCACCCGCTACGGCTTCCGCGCGATTCTGGAAGCGAAAGCCGCCCATGTCGCGATGATGGACGTCGTCTGGACCGGCGGGATCACCGAAGCGAAGAAGATCGCCACGCTCGCCGACACGTACCATCTATCCGTTGCTCCTCATGACGGGACGGGGCCGGTGACCGTATTTTCCAGTCTGCATATTTGCGCCAACGCCTCCAACGCGATGATGATGGAAACGGAGCGCGCGTTTTATGACGGCGGGTATTACAGCGAATGCGTGACCAATAATTTGGCGGTCAAGGATGGCTTCATCGCCTTCCCGGAAACGCCCGGGCTCGGTACGGCGCTGCGAACGGATTTTAAAGCGCGCGAGGACGTTCATTCCCGCGTTAGCAAAGGAGCTTGAATATGCTGCCGCACATCCATGGACTTAACGGCGATATTCGCAACGCGGAAATCGCGGTTCCCGCTGCGGGCGCGGCTCCCCGCCTTCGCAGCGGCGCCGCGCCCGGAGGCCGCGATATCGATTTGAAGCGGATGGCCGAATGGGCGCTGCACTATTTGATCGAAACGCCGCGCAGGGAGCTCGGCTATGAACCCGTCTTCCAGTGTTACCCGCTGGAATGCCCGCCGATTCCGCCCGGCACGGACGTTGTGGTCGCCTGCGACACCGACGCGCGGATGGACTGGGAATGGTACTACATGCGCGACATGACCGGCTCCGATCGGGGACGGGACGTGGAAGCTGCGTTTCATCGCCGCATTCGCCAATATATCGATGCGGAAGGCAAAGTTTGGGCGCATGTCGGCTGCTACAACGAAAACTTGACCGAAGCCGAATACGGCGAAGACGACAACGTGATTCACGTATGGGGCGCGACCAAAATTTTGAAAAGTTTGGCCGAGGACTACACGCGCACCCGAAGCGAGGAATCGCTGGCCCTGGCCCGGAGCGTGATGAACGCGCTGAAGAAGCTGGCGGTATGGGAGCCGGAAGGCTGCTGCTATTTTCCCGGCGGCATGGGGGCAATCAATCGCGATTTGACGGTTGTGCCGAACTTCTGGAACAAACACCCCGCGCCGATCGTCGAACCGCTCGTTTCTTATTGGCTGGCTACCGGCGATCCGGATGGGCTCGCGTTTGCCGTTGCGTATGCGGAAGGGATGATCCAAGGCGCGCAGCCCGGCGGCATCGTGTTCCGGGAAGACGGCAGCGTCGACTACGGACCGGGTCATCCGCACAGCCATGCGACGATGCACGCCGTCTGGGGAGTCGCCCATCTCGGCTCGGAGCTGGGAGAGCCGCGTTACATCGAGTTCGCCAGGAAGGTGTGGGACTGGATGAACCGGCGCGGCACCGGCACCGGCTGGTTCCCGGCCATGCCCGACAACTGCAACGAAACGTGCCTTTTGTCCGACATGATTTCTATCGCCTGTCTGCTCGGCCAGAGCGGGTATCCCGAGTATTACGACGCGGCCGAACGGTTCATGCGCAACTACGTGCACAACCTGCAGTTCATCATGACACCCGCTTTCGAGCAGTATTACCGCGAGCGGAACGCCGGCGCAAACGAAGCCGACCTTGCCGCGGGCTTGCGCGAGCTGCGCAAGTTTCAGGGCGGCATCATCGGCGGCTCCGGTCTGAACGACTACGAAAACGAGCTGCTCGGCGGCGTCAGCGGCTTCAAAATGTTCGGCTGCTGCGCGCCCGAAGGGATGCGCGCCATCTATACGATTTGGTCGAATGCCGTCGAACGGCGGGATGCGGGCATTTACGTGAACTTGGGCTTCTCGCGGGAATCCGAATGGTGCGAGGTGGTTTCACTGCTGCCGGACGAGGGGAGCTTGCTCGTACGAACGAAGGTGGCCGGCCGCTTCTTCCTGCGGCCGCCGCATTGGGCGCCGCAGGAAGAAGTGCGGGCCTTCGTCAACGGGCAGCCGGTTCCGGCGGCGTGGTCCGGCGTTTATCTCCGCTTCGACGCGCAGGTGGGCGACGAATTGGCCCTCTCCTATCCCCTGCTGCGGTTTACGCAGGAGGTGGGCGGGCTCTGGAGCCAGGAGGCGAATCGCCCCGACCTGGTCATGCGGTTCGAGTGGCTGGGCAACACGGTCGTCGCTGCCGACCCGCCGGCTGTCCGGACGGCGCTGTTCGTCGGCGCGCCGCGCGATTTGCCCGTATGCGAGTGCCACCATTAACGCAAGAGGCGCCAACTAACAAATTTGCTTCTGTGTGAAATAGGCCCTATTTTATTGCCTATTTCACTAATAACGGGCAGCCCATACGAAGATAGCCAGTGATTTCACTGGCTATTTCGCTTTAAATGCCGATTTGAAGGCAATTTGGAGCAAATAGCCTATGTTTTCACTGGCTATTTTCGACGAGGCACCCAAAATGGAGCAAATAAGCCATTTTTCATTGGCTATTTTGGTTACCGAGCCTAATCGGAACCGCCTTGCCGATCAGGCCAGCACATAAATATTCGACGTGCGGCCATCCGCCAGGTCGACGGTCAGCCCCTGCTCCATCAGCGCCGACCCATCGACGAACGTCATCTCGCCGGTATTGAGGCAACGCAGCTTGTAGCGCTTGCCCGGCAACAGCCCTTTCCATTTCACCTGGCAGCGCGTTTGCGGCGAATCGCCGAGGAAGCAGAACAGCACCGCTTCATGCCTGTCGTGCGACACGAACAGGTGAACGTGCCAATCCTCGTTCTCCGGCGGTGGCGCCACATGATAGGCAAGCTGGGACAGCAGATGCCGGTAGCTTTTGTACGAGGCGATGTTCCGGCGGAACGCCTCCAGAATCGGCGACGGCCACAGCGACGCCCGTTCCGCCAGCTTGCCGTGCAAGGTAGCCAGCCCGATCAGGCCCATCAGCCGGCAGCGAACGAGAGTGTCCAGCTTGTGCGGGTCGCTTTCCTCCACGATTTCCTTGTCATGGATCAGAAACGACGTATTGTAGGAAGCGGGAAATACGCGGCTGGTCACCTGCAAATTGTTCAGCACATGCGTGGCGCTGCCGGTGGCGTCGCTTAGCCAGTTGGAGCGCGCGTAGCGGGCCATCCCGTAATCGAGCCGGGCCGGATAGCCGCACATCTCGATCGCCAGATCGGGGAACGCCGCCATCAGCCGTGCGCATATCTCGTACTTGCCGAGCAGCGCCGAAAAGTTGCCGTCCCCTGCCTGATGGCCATGATCCGTGCGGCTGCAGTACGGGTTGTTCAGCGCGGAATCGTCCCACTTCATCCAATCCAGCTTGTATTTGCCGATCAGGCCGATCAGCTTGTCGGACAAATAATCGACGACTTCCGGGCAGCCGGTGCACAGATGGTACACGGTCGGCCAGTCGCCGTCCTTGATCGTCAAGCTGCGATTGACCCCTTCGTGGCGGATGAGCCAGTGCTCGGGATACAACCCGTTCCTCACCCACTGCTCGTCGATCACGATCGGATCGACCCACAAGCCGAACTTCATGCCTTTGGCGTGCACCCGCTCCGACAAGAAACGCAAGCCGCGCGGAAACTTGCGGCGGTCTTCCTCGTAATGGCCGAGCCCGAGCCCCCAGGAGCCTTCGCCCCGCACCGAAGAGCCGGCATACCAGCTCGCGTCGATATAGAACAGCTCCACCCCCATGTCGGCGGCAAAATCAAGCTCCTGCAGCAAAGTTGCTTCCACGTCGTCCTTGTCGGTCGACCAGATGTCGTAGCTGACCCAGGGAAAGCCGGGAAGCTGCGGCGGAAACACGTGTGCGGCCAAATACGCCAGCATCTGCTGAACGGCGTCATCCAGTTCGCCATGGGCAAGGCCTACGAACATCCGCGGCGATTCGACCGCTTCTCCCGGGGCAAGATCGCGCGAATACCGCACGACCCCTGCGGAGATGTCGTAACCGCCGTCCGGCCGGAGGACCGCGTCAAGCTCCCATTCTCGCTCCCATTCGATGCCGACATACAGCAATTCCGCCGCCGCCTTGTTCTCCAGCACGAACCAGCCGGCATGCTCCGGTCCGTTCCAGTTGCCGCCCCGGAGCTGCAACGAATGCTCCAGCGGCTGGGCCGACAATGCGTATTGGTCGCGGCGCACCGCGTAGGCGGTCAGCCCGGACGTTCCGGCAATCGCAAACGCCAGCGGATCGAAGCGGTCAAGACCACGAATCGTCTCCGTCCCTTCGTTGGCGACCCGGCACTGGTGCTCGATGACCGCCGCATCGGCCCATACGGTCGTCCGCTGGGTGACCGTCAAGCCCGACGCATGCTCCAGCTTCATCGACAAGCGTTTGGCGCCGCCGGGCAAGTCGCTGCAAACCGTATGCGCGATCCGCCAGTTTTGCCGGTCGGCATGATGCTGTCCGGCAAATCCCGTGCGCAGATCGCATGGCGATCCGCTTAACGCCCAATCGAAACCGCTTTCATGTAAAATCAAACTTTCCAATACAAGTTGACCAAGCTCGCCTATTGTCACGCTTCGCCTGATGAGGCCGTTGTCCAGAACGCAGGATGGCGACATGATATCGATTCCCCCCTTCCTTACGATAACCGGGTGATCCGGCTCGATACATCCGCCCGGGCTTTAAAATCCGGCCGCAGCTCCGTGCCGAGCCCCGGCGTATCCCAGATCCACATCCGCCCGTCGCGAATCGGCAAATTGTTCGTGACAACCTCGCTGTAGTAACCGCCGTCGTAAAAGGCGCGCTCCGTTTCGATCGTGGCCGCATTCGTCACACTGGCGCACAGGTGCATGCTGGAAAGGATCGTCACCGGCCCTGTTCCGTCATGCGGCGCGATCGGCAAATGGTACGTGTCGGCCAGGTGGGCGATTTTGCGGCCTTCGGTCAGCCCGCCGGTCCAGACCAGATCGAGAATGACGATATGCGCGGCTTTCCTCTCCAGAATCTGTCGATAGGCATAACGCGTAAACAATCGCTCGCTTACGCATTGGGGCACACGAACGCTGTCCGCCAGCCGGGCGAGATCGTCCGGGCTGTCCGGCTGCATCATGTCCTCCATCCAGAACGGCTGCAGCGGTTCCAGCGCCTTGCCAATCTTGATCGCACAGTTCAAATCCCAGCGGGAATGGCCTTCGATCATGATTTCCATCCGGTCGCCGACTTTGTGGCGAATATCCTCGACGCACCACAGCCCTTTCTTCAAATCCTCCAGGCTCAAATAGCTGCCTGCCGGGCCTACCGCCGCCCATCCGGCCGGGCCGGTGATCGCTTCCACCTTCAGCTGCGGCGCGAACCGGTCCCACGGCCAAAGCTTCATCGCCTTGATGCCCTGGGCGAGCAGCTCTTCGGCCAGCTCGCCGGGTCTTGCGAGCGAATCGTCCATGTCGGTGTATTTGCCAAAGTTGATGCATGTGTTGTAAATCGGAATGCTGTCGCGCGTTTTGCCGCCAAGCAGCGTGTGGACCGGCAAGCCCGTCGCCTGGCCGAAAATATCCCACAGCGCTATGTCGATCGCCGAATAGGCGCGCATTTCCGCACCGGCGTAGCCGAAGAAATTGGCGCACACGAACAGCGTGTTCCAGACGTCCTCGATATGGAACGGATTTTTGCCCAGAATAAGCGGAGCGGCCATTTCATGAATGACGGCTTCCACGGCGCCGGGCACGTAGTAGGTTTCTCCCAGCCCAACGAACCCTTGCTCCGTCGTCACTTCCACCCACACGATGTTCGGCTGCTGCTTCCAGCGGAACGTCTCCAGCTTGACGATCTTATCGTTGCCAGGGGCGGCAACCTGCGGTTTCGCCGGGATTCCCATGGCCCACCTCCTCGGTTGATCGTTCGGCGGTTAAGCGAACCGAAAAACCGTTGTCCGGTTAACCGTTACCTATTTACTAGTTTAAAAAAGTGGCCTATAATTGTCAATAAGCACTTTTATTCCGGTCATGGAAAGGATATTTTTATGAAAAATTTGGCGGGAAAAGCGGCTTTGGTTACGGGAGCGGGTCGGGGAATCGGCAGCGGCATCGCCGCTTATTTGGCCGGGCATGGCGTCAAGGTAGCCGTCAATTATGTCACCAGCGCGGCAAGCGCCAATGCGCTTGTTCAGGAATTGACCGCCGCCGGCCACGAAGCGATGGCCATTCAGGCGGACGTATCCGACGTGGCGCAAGTGAAGTCGATGGTCGAACAAGTGGCGCAAGCGTTTGGCGGCATCGATATTCTGGTCAACAACGCCGCGATCGATCCTGTCGTCGACTTCTTCGAAGTGACGGAAACGCTTTGGGATCGGGTGATCGATTCCAATCTGAAAGGCACCTTCTTCTGCACGCAAGCTTGCGCTCCTTACATGAAACGGGCCGGCAAAGGCAAAGTGATCAACATCAGCTCCGTTCACGGCAACACGACAATGCACGGTTACGCCGCCTATGCCGCCTCCAAGGGCGGCATGAACGCACTCACGCGGCAGTTGGCGCTCGACCTCGCTCCGCTGCGCATCAATGTCAATACGGTGGCGCCCGGAACGATCGAAGTGGAAAAATACAGCACGTTCGGCTGGTTCGACAGCGAATTCGAAGGCCGCAAAATTCCGCTCGGCCGTATCGGCACGCCTGCGGATGTTGCGCCCTTGGTCGCCTTTCTGGCGACGGAGGAAGCGGATTACATTACGGGGCAAGTATTTACCGTTGACGGCGGCGCGAGCACCCGATTTTTCTACTATTCCGACCCTGTGGTCATCGAGTAGCGGAGGCGCGAATGAGATACCAACAATTGATGAACGGTTTGGAGCGATGGGGTCTTCCCTGCCGAGTCATGACGTACGGAAACGGCAAGCTGGTCGTGCTGCAGCGGGGGGCCCGCATGTTGGGCGTTTATCCGGACGCGGACGATGACAATGTGCTGTGGACGTCGCCGGCGCTGCTCGCCTCGGCGGCGCAGACAGCGCCATTTGCCGCAGCGTCGGCCTGGAACACGGGCGGCGACCGCACGTGGATCAGCCCCGAATTCGAGTACAACATCGCGGACGTAACCGATATGTGGAACACCTATGCGGTTCAGGAAACCGTCGATCCGGGCGATTACCGGTTTACCCGCTCGGACGCAGACGCCACTTCCCTCGCGCAGGTTGCCGCACCGCAGTCGTATTATACGGGCGTGCCACATCCGCTGGAAATCGCCAAAACGTTTCGCCCGATTCCGGATCCGCTGCTGCCTTTGAAAGATAAGGCCGGGTCTGTTATCGACCCGGCCTCCTATGCTTATATCGGCTACGAATCGGCAACCCGCTGCCGTTGCACCGACCCGGAGCAGCGGGCTCCGGTGTCGATTTGGCAGCTGGCCCAGCTGCCGGCCGGCGGGCAGATGCTCGTGCCGACTTACGGCAAGGCTCCGGTCAGCCGGTTCTTCGGCGCCGAAAACTCGCCGCGAATCGCGATCGAACCGGGCCACGTCCGGTTCACGATCGACGCGCGCGAAAGCTTCAAAGCTTCCATCAAGGCGCCGTATGTAACGGGGCGCATGGGCTACTATCGCCCGCTTGGGCCGGAACGGTCGACGCTGTTCGTGCGCCAGTTCACGGTTCGCCCGTCGGCCGCTTACGGCGACGCCTTCTACCCCAACCTCGATGATCCTGGCCACTGCGTACAAGTGTACAACGACGACGGGACGCTCGGCGATTTTGGCGAAATGGAGTATCATTCCCCTCTGCTCGGCTCATTCGGCGGCCCCATGCTGGAGGACACGAACGAAACGTTTGCCTATGCGGGAGCCGCCGACACGATCGAGCGAATTCGCCGTTTGCTGCTGGGCGGATAACGGCAGCAGCAGTTTCGCTATTCCACGCCATAAGGGCCCGACAGATGCCCGAGATGGACGACCGGGGACAGCACCGTTTCGCCGGGAGCGATCACGCGCAGCGGAGCCGGCGCTTCGGGGCCGACGGCGAACGACAGCGCCGCGTCTTTGGCGCCCGGCTCCTGATCGGCGGTGAACGAAAGGCGCCAGTTGTTCGCCCATTCCAGATGCGCCGTGACGAATTCGCCGTTCAGCTCATTGCGCACGACAAAAAGCGGGCAGCCCCAGCCGGACCGGCCATTACGGCCGTGAATGGCAAATTCGCCGTTCGTCAGCGGACGCCAGACGAAATTGCCTTCTAAGCCCCACTGCGAATCGTCGTAGTAACCGACGGAAAACAAGGGGGCATCCTTCTCCGTTGGCCGAGCGCAGGCCGGTGATATACCGGCCGTTCAGCAAGCTTTCCCCGTACACGTGCAAGCCGGTGGAATAACGCACGCCACGGACCGGCGCTTCATGGAACGAAACATCAATATAGGGCCTCTTGTTCATCGGCGCTCTCCCGCTTCTTCGATCGGTTTCGTTACCACGGCACACTGGTGCCGCGCAGCACCGGCACGTGCTCAAGCGGCTCCTTCTTGCGGGTCGGATCGGCGGTGCTGGCCATCGCGTCCATAAAATGAAGCGCCAACGCCCGCCTGTGGGACGGCGTCGTGTTTTCCAGCGTGCGGTGCGGCGCCAGCCCGTGGTGGAACATGATTTGGCCGGATTTCATCTCCAGCGGGATCGCCCGGCTTTCGTCAATGGCGGGAATGTCCCAGCCGAGGTCGCCGCTCTTGACATGCTCCAGCAGCTCGCCATGCGCACCGGGCACCACCCACATGCAGCCGTTGTCCACCGTCACGTCGTCCAGCGCCACCCAGCAGCTCGCCACCGCATTTTCCTTGTGCACGCGGAAATAAAAATCGTCCTGGTGCCAATCCATCACGCCCCCCTTGAAAGGCGGCTTGTAAAGGCCCTGATACAGCACCAGCCGCAAATTCGGCCCGATCAGGCTTTCGACGAGATCGAGCAGTCGTTCGTTGCGAAGCAACCCGTCGAACCGCGGATGGTGCAGATGGGCAACCCGAATCTGGAACACTTCCTTGTCGCCGGGGCGGACCGTTTTCAGCTGATTCGCCGCCCGCATATTGTCCAGCGCCAGCATGTACGCTTCCCTCAGCTCCTCCACCTCCTGCGGCGCCAGAAAATCCCCGTACACAAGGTAACCGTCCCGGTAAAACTGCTGCACCTGCGCTTCGCTTAATCCGTTTGCCATGCCCATCAGCCTCCTTAAGTGTTGATCTTAATATTCTTATCATAGCGCAGCTTTTTTGCGGCGTTTATGACGATATTGGGAGGATCCTATTAAAATATTGAGACACTTTTGCCTGTTGCTGAGCTATACTGAAGGCAGGCGAAACGAAACCTTTTCGAGGTGATTTCCATGCGACTGTCCTTCGATAACAACCTGGAAATCCAACAGGAAGTCGACCAGCTGCTGCAGCAATTCCCGGTCATCGTCCATTACCGGCTGAGCGCAATTGCGCCTTATCCGGATTTCAACAGCCACAACGGGTTCGAGCTGTTTTACGTGCACAGCGGTTCGGGCTACTACATCGTCGGCGACCGCATTTTGCCGTTGAGCGAAGGCTCCTTTGTATTCCTCCGCCCCTACACGCTGCACAAAATCATCCAGCACGATCCGGAGACGAACATGTGCCGCAGCGTGTTCATTTGGCCGGAGTCGTTCCTGCCGCTCCCGCAGCCGTTGGCCGACTCCCCGTTCGCCGCCGAATGCTTCAGCCTACAGCTTGAGCCCGTGGACCGCTCCAAGCTCGATTTCCTGCTGGCGCGTGCGTTTGACGAATTTACGGTACGGGCGGAAGGCCATCTGGACGTGCTGCACAGCCTGCTTATTCAGCTGCTGTGGATGTGCCGCCGGCTGTATGGAGCCGTTTTGTCCGAAGCGCCTTTGCCGCCATCGCCATCGCCGTCTCGCAAAACGATGCCAAACGAAATCGCCTATTTGGTGCAATACATCGGCTCGCACTTCATGCAGCCGCTTTCGCTGGAGCAGTTGGCCGGGCTGGTGCACGTCAACAAATTTTATCTCACCGCGCTGTTTCGCAAGCAGATCGGCCTGACGATCGGCGACTTTATTACACAAAAAAGAATCCACTTCGCCAAAAAACTGCTGCGCGAAACAATGGATTCTTCAAGTGAAATCAGCTTTCAATGCGGGTTCAATTCGCCCGCCTATTTCGGGTACGTATTCAAAGCGCAGGAAGGGATGACGCCGACCGAATACCGGCGAAGGATGACATGAAATTCCGGCGCCCCGCCTATTCCCCTTTTTCCTCCGCAACGGCCGTGTACAAAACAAGCTCCGACGTATTCGCGTGTTCCAGCGTCACCGACAAGCCATGCCGGGCCAGCTCGACCCCGGGCAGCACAACCGAAACACCGTCGTTGTCGAGCGTGACGCGGTAATGCCTGGCCGGGTCGATGCCGCGCGGCTTCAACACATACTCTTTGCCGCCGTCCTCCGAACCGAGCCGGAACACGCCGACGTAGCCTTTGCTCTTGTCTTTCGCCGCATATTCCAGCACGCACCAATCCGCCGGAATGTCGACCCCGATATACGGCGTGTGATGAAATACGGCGGGCTGCTGTTCCATAATCGAACGGCAGAACCCTTTGGCCAGTTCGATATAACGGTGCGTTTGGTCGTAATAAACGCCGGTGCGCTCCGCATTCTGCGCCCCGAAGCCGACAAATACCGGCGTGGCGAACAACGTGACGCGCAGGTGGGTGTCCAGATCGGCCGTTTCATGCGCGAACGTAAAATGATTGTGGTAATAGCACAACGCTTCCGGCGGCAAAAACAGCGTCAGCCCGTTGATCGCACGAATGCTGCGGGGAAAATAGCTGAAATCGGATTGGCAGCCGTAATGAAAACGCGACATGATGCCAAGATCGAGCCGGCCGCCGCCGGCAGCGCAGCTTTCGAGCACCGTGCCGGGAAACGTCTCCAGCACGCGGTCGTAAATGCCGTAAATGACTTCATAGTGGCGCCAGGCTTCATTCTCCGCATACCCGTCGCGAATGTGCAGCCCGCCTTCCGGCACCCGCTGGTTGTAGTCCGTTTTGTAGAAATCGAGCTTGTAGTCGCCAATGACGCGGAGAATCGCGTCTTCCACGTGGCGGGCCGCTTCCGGGTTGGCAAGGTCGATCATTTTGTAGGGGGCGGCGGTTCCGCTGTGATCGGCTTTCAGCTTCCAGTCGGGATGTGCGGCGAACGTTTCGGACTGTTCGGTCAAACATTCGGGCTCCATCCACATGCCGAACAGCATCCCTTTCTGCCGCACATAGTCGCCGATGGCCCGCAATCCGCCTTCCGGCAGGAAGTCGCCTTCGTTCCAGTCGCCGCGCAGCTTCCACCACGCCCCGAACTGATTGCCGTACCAGCCGGCATCGACCATGAACGCTTCCGCCCCCATCTCGGCGGCAATATCCACCTCGCGCAATATCCAATCCCCCGGCTTCTCGACAACGCGGCCTGCAACCGTATACATGTTTTTGCCGGCGGGGCGCGGCGGCAGCACCGATTGGCGGACATGTCCGTGCCAGCCGGCGACGGCTTGATCGAGGTTGCCGCGCAACATGGCGATATGCACCTTGGGAGAGCTTACCGTTTCGCCGGGAGCGATCACGCGCAGCGGCTTGGGGCCGTCCGGACCGATGTGAAACGACAGCGCGCGGTTGACGCGGTCGAGGGCGAATTCGGCGGTATAGTTTTCCGACCAGCCCAAGGCGATAAAGCAGCTTTCGCCGCTCGCTTCATTTTTGACGATGAAATACGGGTTGTAGAACATATTGCCGCGGCTCTTCTCGACCTTGAACACTTCCGCCGTCAGCGGCTGCCAGGCGAAATTGCCTTCCTCGCCCTGAATTTGCGAGCGGAAATAGCCGAGGCTGAAAACGGGCTTATTCGCCCGGTCGAACGGGAAATCGAAAAAATAGCGGTCGTGCCACAGCATCCCCGACATCACGGCGAGATCGGACAGCGCCGCCGGCGTCGGGCCGGTATTCGTCACTTCCAGATAACGCGTCAAAACGGGCGTGCCGTCGAGCGCAGTCACGATCTGAACCGTAATTGGCCGGATGTTGTGCGTCAGCCGCACGACCGCTTCTTCGGTTCCCGGGCGTTTGCCCGGCCGGCGCGAGCTTCCCGCCCAGGACCATTCGTTGTGCAGCGATTGCCCGTCGACGACCAGCTTGAACGTGTTCAAAGGGTGCACTTGCGGATCGTATGGCTTGGTCTCGTACACCAAGTCCTTCGCGGGCAAGCTCGCGACCACATTTTCGCGCTGCTCCTGCCCCGAGGACGAACGGTACAGCTGAATCCATCTTCCGTTCTGCAAACATTCTTCGTAAACGGTCGTGCCGCTTACGTAACGTGCGGTTTCCCTTCCGTTGCTCGCATAAAACATGATTTTGCCGCCGCTCATGGAATGGCTCCTTTCCGGATTTCAGTTTGATGACGGATGACTGTTAACCAAATAACAGTTTCTACTGCTAATCATAAATCCATCCGCCAAATTGTCAAGTGCCATTTCCGTCAGTCGGTGTGCGCCAAAAAACCGCAGTCCCGACCGGCGGTAACTGCGGTTATGCACATCGCGATATGCTGCCGGTCAACGTTATTCCCGGCAAACCATCAGCTTGTTGCCGTCCGGATCTTTGACGACAAACCAGTGATCGTGCTCGATCTCGGTCACCAACTCGACGCCCAGCTCCTTCATGAAGGTCAGCGAACCTTGCAGATCGTCCGTCATCAGCATAAAAGCCGGCGTTTCGATCGAAGGAGCCCCTCCCGGCTCCCGGCCTCCCCACATCGGCATCGTATCGAGGACGATCCCCGTTCCTTCCATCGGCAACGGGCACAAATGTCCGGCCATGATGCTGCAGTCCGCCGCGTCAAGCCCGAGAACACGGCAATACCAGTGCCGCGACGCTTCAATATCCCGCACCGGGATAAAAATGCTGCCCACCTTGTTTTTGATCGGACTGGCGGGCTTCAGCTCTTCTTCTTTGGACGATGGTTGGGACATGACTTTGCCTCCTTCGATCAGTTGCAACGCCTTCGAAACAAAATAAGGGCGGTAGCCTTCCACTGCCTTGCTGCGTTTGCGTTCGGGCGAAGAACTCATGTTTATGCCTCCGTTGCAATAGGAATCCAGATGGTGACGCTGGCGTCGCGCTCCACATCCATGCCGGGGCGAACCCGGTATTCCGCGAACCATTGCCGCTCATCGTCCAGACGATACTTGCCGCTTGCCGCGATCCACCGGTACATCCGCTCCAGCACGCCGGTCAACAAGCCGTACGTCTTCGTGATGCAGCAAACGTACGTACCGGCGCCGAACCGTTTGCTTGCGATGTCCGGCGGGCCGCTATCGGCTCCGGGGAGGATAATCCCGTTTTCCCACCAATAGTCGTCTCCCTTCGCTCCATACGCGTAGGACATGTAATAACGCTCATCGGTGGACCGGTTGCGCCGGCCGGCATGCCGTTCATGCCACTCGATCAGCTGCCGTTCGGCCAGACGTTGGGCGTCGGACCCGTTTCCCCGGCAAAAGCATACGAGCGCCTCCGGGCGTTCCACCACTTCGATCGGCTCGTGAAACGTCCTCCGCTGGACGGGGAGAAACAAATGCATTCTTGTCAACCGGCCGCGATAAGCGATAAACTCTTCGATATACTGATGCGGACCGAGGTCGAACGTGCTTTTCGGCAGCCATTCGGCCAACAGCCGGTCCCATCCGGCTTGAATCGTCTCATGATCCGCTTGTGCGGCCATTTTGCGAACGGCGTACAGCCCGCCGGGGAACATTTCCGCTGCGAACGTTTCATCCGCGATGCTTCCCTGCTCCAGGGCGACAAGGATGCGATACCCGTACCGGCGCTGCTCCGGTTCATCCGGCAGATCGACGTTATGGCCAAAAATACGGCTGTTCGCCGCCGGCGACACGCCGCTTGCGGCCAGCTTATCGCTCACCGAACGGAAAGCATCGCGCTCCATCCCCTCTTCTTGCTGCGCGACATGCAGACAGGCGTAAACGTTCATCGGCAGCAACCGGATCACGCTTACGTCGGGGAAACGGGCGGACTGCTCCCGATCTTCCCAATAGGCCACTTGCTCGCGCAGCCGAATCGGCTCGAAGCTGAAAAATAGTTCCGCTTGGCGATAGGCGGCCGGAGTCAGGCCGACGATCTTCTTGAATACTTTTGCAAACGAATGATACGACTCGAACCCGTATGCCCACGCAAGCTCTTCCACCGACACGTTCGAGTTTCGCAGGTGGTTGGCGGCAACGCTCATTCTTCGTTTGCGAATGTACTCTTTGACGGGATGTCCGGTAAGCGCGTAAAACAACCGGTACAGCTGGGCGACCGATGTATACGACGCTTCGGCCAGACGGGCAAGCTCCAGCTCCTCGCCCAGATGCGCCTCGATATGGTCGATTGCCCGTTGTACGGATTCGACATGCTCCACAACGCTTCCCCCGCCATCCGTGTCTTCATCGATGTGATAACTTCATTACCGCACTATTTGCATCGATGTGATAACTTGATTATAGCAAAGGAACCGGCGCGCCGGTTATGTTCAAAATTATCAAAGAATGCCTATACAACCTGATGCAAGATCGCCCAAACGTTCGTCTTAACAAGTGAAAGGGGGAGCGCCGGATGGAAGATTCGCAGTTGGCAAACTTTCAGACGATATTCCGCGAGCATTATCCGACGGTGCTGCGCCGGATCGTCGCTTTGATCGGCGATCGCGCCGCGGCCGAAGATTTGACGCAGGAAGCGTTTCTTCGGCTGTACCGCCATCCTCCCGATGACCTTGGCAAAGTCGGGCCTTGGCTGCATCGCGTGCTTACCCGGATCGTGTACGACTATTTGCGCAAATCGGGCCGCGACCAGAAGCTGCACGAACGGCAAGTTTGGCATCTGCATACGCAGGAAACGGTTTCGCCTTCGCAGGAAGACCTTGTCATCCGGGAATGGGAGCGCGATGTCGTGCGGCAAGTGCTGGCCAAACTGTCCGAGCGGGACCGCCAGGCGCTGCTGATGAAGGAGAACGGATACAGCCACGCCGAAATCGCCGAAGCGCTGGCCGTTAATCCGCGGATTGTCGCCACGCTGCTGATTCGGGCGGAGCAGCGGTTCAAACGCAATATGACGGATGGGGAGATGATGGATCCATGATCGAAAACCGCAACAAGGATGTTCAAGTAGACGAAGCCGACATCGAACGCGCATGGGAAACGTTCTGCAGCCGTGTGAAACGCGAGGCGGTCGAAGCGGCGGCTGTCTGGCAGCAGCCGATGCCCGCGGCGCAAGTGCCGAAGCAAACGCCGCTGCCGCCGGCAATCATACCGGCAGCAACCGGCGCATTGCCGAAAACAGTTGCGGCCGACCGACGCCGCACCGGACGGCACGGCAGCAAGCTCGTAGCCGCCAGCGCCGCCGCAATTGCCCTTGCCCTGCTGCTCAGCCCGTGGGGCGGCGATGCGATGGCCGAGCTGCAGCGAACGTTTTCGGCGAAGCAAGTGAAGACGATTTCGATCAGCCAGGAAGAAATGAACGGCTTGCGGCAATCGCTTGCGCAAGGGCTGGAAGGCGACCGTTCGTTCAATCTGGCGCAATACGGCGAGATCGAACAGCGCGGCCAGGGCGAGGCGCGTATGGTCGGCGCAGCGGAAGCGTCTGCGCTCGCCGGGCGGACGCTCGCGCAGACGCCGGGCGCCGCTGCAGCCGAATACGTTTACGAGCCGCCGCAGGAGCTGATCTTTACGCTGCACGCGAACGAAATCAACACGATGATCAAGTGGCTGGGCGGCAAGTCGACGCTTCCTGCCGGCATGGACAACAAACCGATCACGATCCGGCTGCCGGGCGCATTCGGCTTGAAGCCGGATGGCGCGGGCAAGAGGCTGCTGCAGTTCCCGTCGCCCGTGCTGGAAGTGCCCGAAGGCGTCGATGCGGAAGCGATTCGCCGGGTGGTGCTCGATTTGCCGGTTATCCCGCAATCGATTCGCGACAAGCTGGCGGCGATCGGCGATTGGCGGACGACGCTGCCGCTGCCGGCCGCAGGCGACCGGACGCGCGCCGCTACCTTCGGCGGCCAGGACGCGATTCTGCAAACGACGGATAACGGCCGGTCGCTGCTGTGGATTCGAGACGGATGGGTGTTTATGCTGAGCGGCACGTCGGCTGCATATCCGTCGGATCAAGCGATCCTTGCCGATGCCGAAGGAATGATCCGGCCTTGATCATCGAAACGAAGCAATTGACTAAAACGTTCGCGAACGGTTTCGGCTGCCGCGACGTCAGCTTGTCCGTAAGCGGCGGGCGCATCTTCGGCCTGCTCGGACCGAACGGCGCCGGCAAAAGCACCTTCGTGAAAATGATCGTCGGCCTGCTTCATCCCGATTCCGGCAGCGGCACGCTGCTCGGCCACCCGCTCGGAACGCCGGAGTCCCGGCGGCGCGTCGGTTATTTGCCCGAGCTGTTCCGCTTTCAGGATTGGCTAAGCGCGAACGAAACGCTCGTCTATCACGCTTGCCTTGGCGGCATGACGCTCGCCCAGGCGAAGTCGGCCGCCATGCGCGACCGGATTCGCGACGTGCTGCGGTTGACCGGCCTGGAAGGCCGCGGCGCCGACCGGCTGAGGCATTATTCCAAAGGGATGCAGCAGCGGTTCGGCATCGCTTGCGCCTTGCTGCTCGATCCCGAGCTGATCATACTGGATGAGCCGTCTTCCGCGCTGGACCCGATCGGACGCTACGATATTCGCCAATTGATCGTCCGGTTGCGCGAGCAAGGGAAAACGATTTTTTTAAACACCCATTTGCTTGAGGATGTGGAAGCCGTTTGCGATGACGTCGCCTTCCTGCATGAAGGCCGATTGCGGGCAGCCGGGCCGATCGGCGAGCTGCTGCACGCCGGCAACAAATGGGAAGTGGCGGTTGGCGGCTGGCTGCCCGAGCTCGAGGCCGTCGTTTCGGGCCAGCTGCTTCCCGGCATGAGCTTCCGCGTAACGGCCGACGCCCGCGACGGGAGCGCAACGCTGGAGCTTACGGCGCGCCATCGCGAGCAGCTCGGTTGGTTCCACCGGCTGCTCCACGAAGCGGAAGCGACCGTTTATGAAACCGTACCTTGCAGCATTCGGCTGGAAATGTGGTTTCTGGACATGTCGACGGACGGCAAGGGAGGAAGCAAGTCGTGACGATGTGGCTGACGTATGCAGGCAAAGAATGGGTGCGCAAAAAAATATGGGCCGTCGCCATGGCCCTTACTCTGCTGTTCATCGGGTTGTACAACTACGGCATCGCCGAGCTTGCCGCTTACAACGCATCGGGCGGCGTAACCGCCGCCGAACGCGCGATGTCGTCGATCGTCGTGCTTTACCTCGGCTTGCTGTTCGCCCAGATGATCACTGCCTTCCTCGTCTTCTTCTCGACGATGGGCGCCATCTCCGGCGAAATCGAAAGCGGCCTGATGCTGGCGGTGCTCGCCCGGCCGATATCCCGGCCATCGCTGCTGCTTGGCAAGTACGCCGGGATGGCCGTTTGGATGCTTGCTTACGGCGGCGTGCTGTTCTGGTCGATCGTGCTGCCGGTGCATATGCGGCTGGGCGTTCCGCTCAGCGCATCGACGGCACTCTTTTCGTTTCTGCTGTTCGAATGGGTTATCCTGCTGCTGATGGCGTTGTCCATGCTCGGCTCCGTTTATTTGCCGCTGCTCGGCAATGGCGTCGCTTGCGCCATGCTGTACGGATTAGCCATGTTCAGCGGCTTTTCGGCCAATGTGCTCAATATGGACGGCAGCCGGCCTTCCGTCGGCTACGCGGATCTCATCGTCAGCCTGTTCATCCCGTCTTCCGCCGTGTTCCGCCGGATGGCTTACGAACTGATTGGCGGCGGTCAGCTGCTGAACGCCGTTTCCAGTCCGGGCAGCTCGCTCGGCCCGTTCTCCATGAGCTACGTGCCGAGCAACGCTTATCTCGCGTTCACCGTCGTCAACGGGGTTGTTCTGCTCCTGTGGGCATGCCGCGCGTTTCAGCGCAAAAATATCGCCTGACGTTCCGCGAGGCGAGCATTAGCCGTTCGCCGGCTAATGCATCATCCAGCCGCCATCGACGTTCAGCGTCTGGCCGGTAATAAAATCGCCCGCTTCCGACGCGAACAGCAGAAACGCTCCTTCCAGATCGCCGGCGACGCCGCGCCGGGGGACGGACTGCAGCCCGGCCATTTGCGACTCCAGCGCATCGGCGGAGACGGACGGGCCTACCTTCTCCGCTTCCGTCTCCGTCCAGATCGCGCCGGGCGTAATGCAGTTGACGCTGATGCCATGCTCGCCGATTTCGCGAGCCAGCGCGCGGGTGAAGCCGACGATCGCCCCTTTGGACGCGACGTAATGCACGTACCCCCGCTGGCCGCTAAAAAACGTCACCGATGACACATTGATGATTTTGCCGTAGCGCTGCGCCTTCATATGCGGAAATACGGCCTGCGCGCACAAAAACTGCGAGCGCACGTTCACCGCCATGACCCGGTCCCAATCGGCGACGGCCATCGTTTCCCACGACTGCCGCGGGTCGATCGCCGCATTGTTGACGAGAATATCGACGGTGCCGTACCGTTTCACGGTTTCCGCGACCATCGCCCGAACGTCCGCTTCCTCCGAAACGTCGGCATAACAGGCGAACGCCTCTCCGCCTTGCCCGCGAATGTCCGCCACGACCTGTTCGGCCAACTCGGCATGGCTGCGGTAGTTGACGACAACCTTCGCCCCTTCGCGCGCGTAGCAGGCGGCCACGCTTGCGCCAATCGAACGCGAGGCGCCAGTCACGATCGCCACTTTATTGTTCAGCCTCATGGGCAACTCCTCTCTTCCGTTTCCGGATGTCGTCGATTATTATTAACGGGGTGAAGTTTCACGGGCGGCCGCTTCCATCAGCCCTTTCAAGTAGCCGAGCGCAAACAGTCTGCCCATCGTTTCATACCCCGGATCGCCGTTGTTCTCGCCGTACATCGTCGGCACATGGTCGACGCGAACGGCGCCGTCGAAGCCGATTTCCGCATATGCCTTCATCGCTTCGTACATATCTGTCTGCCCTTCGTCGTGGAACGTTTCGACGAACTTCTCCGCCGTGCCGCGAACGTCGCGGAAATGCACGTAGAACAGTTTCCCTTGCCGGCCAAAGTGGCGAATCGCACGCGGAACGTCTTCGCCTGCAGTCGCCAGCGTGCCCTGGCACATCGTCACGCCGCTGTTTGCGCTCGGCACCAGGTCGAGCACGCGCTGCACAGCCGCCGCGCTTGTGACGATCCGGCCGATGCCGCGGACCGACGGCACCGGCGGATCGTCGGGATGCAGCGATAGCTTGACGCCCGCTTCTTCGGCGACCGGCACCGCCCGCTCAAGAAAGTAGCGCAAATTGTCCCACAACGCCTCCTGGCTCACTTCGCCGTATTCCGTCCAGGGCGCGTTCTTCATCAACGCATGGTCATAACCGGTGACGTAAGCGCCGCCTCGTCCGGGTACCGCCAGCGACGTGCGAATCCAGTTGAAATGGGCCATGAAGTTGTAGCACAGCACCGGGATGCCGAGTTTGCCCATGTTGCGGATCAGCGTCAGCACAACGTCCAGCTCTTCCTCGCGGCCTTCCAGCCCCAGCTTGATCCGCGGCATCATCATTTCATAGCCGGGCTCCAGGACGCTCAGCCGGAAACCGAACTCCTCGTAGCGCATTTTCATTTGCAGCAGGTCCATGTAGTCCGTCGATACGCTGCCGTCGCTCCGTACCGGCGCTCTTCCCACCACATCCGTCACGCCCGCTTGTTTGGCGAGATGCCACAATCGATCCGTTTGCGGCGCCAAAATTTCGGCGAGTTTCAAGTCGATTCCTCCTGTCGAGTCAAAATACAAACGTTTGTATTTTGCATGAAAAAAATAATGGCTCGCTTTCTACTCCTTACAGTAGCAACATTTGGCGGATTGTCAACAAGTTTTTAGCGCAATTATACGCATCATAAACAATTCGTCCTTTTAACCTTTACCCGGCACCGCTCCTGTCGTCTTCCTGACGACCAGCTCCGGCTTCAGCACGACTTGCCGGAAACCTGCCGCTTCGCCGGTTATTTTTGCCAGCAGCAGCCCGCAGGCAAGCCGCCCCATCTCCTGCTTCGGCTGCAGCACCGTCGTCAGCGGCACCTCCGCATACGCAGACGCGATAATGTCGTCAAATCCGACAATCGACATCTCCTCGGGCACCTTCACTCCGGACTCCCGCGCCGCCCGCACCGCGCCGATCGCCAAATTGTCCGTGCCGACGAACACGGCCGTTGGCCTGTCCGGCTGTGCGAGCAACTCCGTCATGCGGCGATAACCGCCTTCCTCGTAACGCTCTTCGCCGACGAAAATATGCCGCGCCGCAAGCTCGATGCCATGACCGGCCAATCCGCGGCGAAACGTTTCCAGCCGCAGCGGCGTAATTTTGCTGTCGCCGATATAACCGAACTCGCGATGACCGAACGCCAGCAAATGGTCGATGACGCCGCCGACGCCATATTCGTGATCGATCGTCACCACGTCCATGTCCGCATACGGCTCGAACGTGTCGGCGATGACGATAGGAATGCTCTTTTTCAGCTTGCGCAAATGTTCGATCGTCCGGCGCGAGCTGGAACAAAGAATGATGCCGTCGACCCTTCTGCGCATGAACATGTCAATCAGTTTGATTTCTTCCTCGCCCGCGAAGCGCGATTTGCCGAACATCAGCGAGTAGCCGCGCTCGTTTCCCGCTTCCTCGATGCCTTCGATCACTTCCGCGTAAAACGTATTGAGCAGCTCCGGAACCAGTACGCCGATCGTGTCGTTTTTTTTGCCGACGAGGCTTCTCGCCATATCGTTGGGCACGTAGTGGTGCTTTTCCGCCAAACTTTTGATCAGGGCTTTCGTTTGCGGCTTTACCCGCTCGCTGTCGTTCAGCGCGCGGGAGACGGTAGAGACGTCGACGCCGGCCATCTGGGCAAGCTGCTTCAAATTAATCATGGGATCCCGTCACTTTCGTTTGCGCTCCGCAGCGGTGCGCAGCAGCATAAATTGTTTGGCAAGAAATTGGGGAGAGTACGGCATATCTTTGCGCAGCCAGGACACGATCGTGCCGATCAGAGCCGATGCGCCGTACCAGATGACGATGTCTTTGCGAATGCCGGTTTCGGCAAAAAAGCGTTCGTCGAGCTGCCGCTCCACCTTGTCGGTGACCACCTCCGTCAGCAGCCGCAGCATACGTTCGGTAAAAATCGGCGTTCGTTTCGAAGCAAGCACGACTTTAAAAAATTTGACGTTGTCGGCAATGTGCTCCAAAATCCGGGTCATCAATTGCAGATCGCTCTCTTCCTTCGATACCGCTTTTTCCGGCGATTCGTGCAGAATACGCTGAAAATCGTCGATCATTTCGTCCGCCATCTTCTCCATCATGTCCGGAATGTCCTTGTAATGGAGATAAAAAGTCACCCGATTGATCGTGGCTCGTTCGGCGATGCGGTTGACCGATATTTTGTCGATATCCATCTCTTCGAGCAATTCCACCAAAGCGGTTTTCAGCATATGGCGGGTGCGTACGACTCGCGGGTCGGTGCGGGACGTATTCGGCTCCATGATCGTTTCCTTTCCCCGGCGCAACCAATAAACAGTTTTGCGGATTTCGTCGTATTTTTGCGACTTTGGCTACAGATGGCAGGAGGACTGTAAACTAATCGACAGATCGCGCTTACGTGTCGCTTGTAAACGGCTTTCCAATGCCTATAATCTATTTAATACAGTGTAAATTATATTACACATTGTAAATTTAGTCTACAGACACAGAGAGGATGGAGTACGGTGAGTACCAGCAAGGCAACACTAACCAACACGATCAAAAAAGGGCCGATCTTGTTCGTCATGATTTTGGGCGCGTTTCTCGCGACCTTGAATCAGACGATCATGAGCGTCGCTGTCCCCGAATTGATGGGCGACTTCGACATCTCAGCCGCGACGGCGCAATGGCTGACGACCGGCTATATGCTGGTGAACGGCGTGCTGATTCCAATCACCGCTTACCTGATGCAGCGCTTCTCGACGCGCCAGCTGTTCCAGTCTTCCATGGTCATCTTCCTGCTCGGCACGATCGTCTGCTCCTTCGCGACGAACTTCCCTGTTCTTCTGACGGGACGCATGATCCAGGCAGCCGGTGCCGGCATCATCATGCCGCTGCTGATGACCGTCATCCTGACGCTGTTTCCGCCGGAGAAGCGCGGCGCGGCCATGGGCATGGTTGGGCTGGCCATCATTTTCGCGCCGGCCATCGGACCGACGCTCGCCGGTTACCTGCTGGAAAACTACGCTTGGGAAACGATGTTTTACGGCATGATTCCGCTTGCGCTTATTGTCATCCTTTGCGGCTACATTTATTTGACCAACGTATCGGAAAAGGCCGCGAGCCGCATCGATTGGCTCAGCGTCGCGCTTTCCACCGCCGGCTTCGGCGCTCTCCTGTACGGTTTCAGCCGCGCGGGCGGCCTGGGATGGTCGAGCGCGGAGGTGCTCGTTTCGATTATCGTCGGGGTCGTCTCCCTTGTCCTGTTTACGTGGCGCCAGCTCGTTTCCCGCAATCCGCTGCTCGATTTGCGCGCGTTCAAGTACAGCATGTTCTCCCTGACGACCGTTATCAACATTGCCGTGACGATGGTCATGTACGCCGATATGATGCTGCTGCCGCTCTATTTGCAGAACGCCCGCGGCTATACCGCGCTGGAATCGGGCTTGCTGCTGCTTCCGGGCGCGCTCCTTATGGGCTTCATGATGCCGCTCGCCGGCCGCCTGTTCGACCGGTTCGGCGCCAAATGGCTGGCGGTCGTCGGTTTATTCATCACGATCGTGACCACGATCGGCTTTATCGACTTGACCGATTCGACCAGCTATACGTACCTCATCCTCATGTCCACCGGGCGGCGGATCGGGATGGCGCTGTTCCTCATGCCGGTGCAAACCGCCGGGTTGAACCAGCTGCCGTCCAAGCTGAACGCGCATGGCACGGCGATTTCCAATACGGTGCGCCAGGTGGCTGGGGCCGTAGGGACGTCGCTGCTCGTTACCGTCATGACGAACCGGACGAAAACGCATTTGACGGACTTGATGGCGGCCGGCGGCACCGATCAGAAGCATATGGTAACCGAAGCTTCCATACAGGGGATCAACGACTCTTATGTCGTCATCATCGCCATAGGCGTTATCGGTCTGCTGCTCTCTTTCTTCATCAAACGGGTGCGGCAAGCTTCCAACGAAGAACCGGCGCGCAGCGTGGCGTAGCGCCTTTCGCCGCAGCGGTACGAACAAACGGCAGCCCGTGATCGGGGACTTCCCGATCCGGACTGCCGTTTGTCGTTTGGAGTCGATCGTGTTGGGGCGAAATAGGCCACAAAAGATGGCCTATTCCGCCATCCCCAATGTTGGCGACGGAGCCGCGGATCGAGAAGTCGGAGGAAAATTTAGGGATGGTTTTTCGAAGCTTTTGCGGTAAAATAACGATAGACGCTTCTCGCCGCTCTTACGGCCCGAACAACGGCAGCGTAATTCGGCAGCCGGACGTTTCGCCGGGCAACGACAGCCAATCCAGCGTGCCGTCATGCAGCGCAAGCGCCGATTCGACATAAATCGCCTCAAGGCTGGCCGCAAACGCAACCGGCGATCTTCCGTAAGTTCCGGCGGCCGTCTCCTCAAACTGCCCTTGCGCGAACGGATCCGCACCCTGCGGGATGCCGTACGTTTCCAGGCGCAACCTGTCGCCGTCAACCTCGGCCGTCAGGCGCAAGCCGCTCGATCTGCCGGGCGAACCGTATACATAATGAAACAGCAGGCGCAAGGCGATCCGAAGCGCATGCGCATCGCCGCGCAGCCGGACATTCGCCGCCGCGCAGCCGATCTGCGGCTGCCAATCGTCATCCGGGAGCCAGGCGGGTTTCAGTTGCTCCACCCACCGATCGGCGAAAAAAACGAGGTAACGGTCCGAAAATCCCCGGCGAACGGCATCGAACGCCTCGACTAACTCGTTCATCCGGTCGAGCTGCTTGCGGATGTACAACGAATATCTTGCTTTCCGCTCCGCCGTCGGTGGCGGGTCGTCCGCTGCCAACAGTTCGAAAAAACCCGTGATTGTCGTGAGCGACGATCGCATATCTTCCGACAGCAAGTCGCCGACAGTTCTCCAGGCGGCCGTTTCCCCCGGTCGCTGCTCTTGCGTCATCAGCTTCGCCTCCGATTCCATTCGAATGAGCTGCGGCTTCCCCTGTTGTAACCAGCACGAAGCGAAGAAGGAGTGGCATGGCATGGCCCAATTGTTGCTAGTGGAAGACGATCGCAACATCGCCGAACTGATTCAAATTTATTTGTCCGAAGAAGGCTTCTCGATTCGGCACGCATCCACCGGCCAAGAGATGGAGATGCTGTTCGCCGAAGCCGTGCCCGAACTCGTCATTCTGGATATGCGGCTGCCGGATACGGACGGCCTGACGCTGTGCCGGCACATTCGCGCCGCTTACCGCATGCCTATTCTGATGCTGTCTGCCGTCAACGACACGAAGGCGAAGATCGATGCGATCACGACTGGCGCCGACGATTATTTGTGCAAGCCCTTCAGCATGCGAGAGTTGGCCGTCCGCGTCATGGCGCTGCTTCGCCGCGTGCAGCCGCCGACGCATGCCGCGGCGGAACAAGCGGCGGCCGCCGCCGCCCGCAGCTCGCTGCCGGAGCAACCGGCCGAACCGGCCGCCATTACGATCGACGTGGACAAGCGTCGGCTGAGCTTGAAAGGCCAATGGATCGAAACGACCTATTTTGAATTCGAGCTGATGAAAATTTTTCTCGCCCATCCCGGCCACGTCTTCGACCGCGAGCAGCTGCTCACCCTGATCAAAGGGCTCGAAGCGGAAGTGTCCGATCGTTCGGTGGACGTGCACATCAAAAATTTGCGGCGCAAATTCGAAGACGATGCCAAAAATCCGAAACGAATCGTTACCGTACGCGGCGCCGGCTACAAGTTCGAGCCCGAATGACACCGTTTACGCGCCGTTCCCCGTGTTGCCGTAAACGCTGCGCCGTCTGGCGCCTGTTAGCACCTCGATCAGCTCGAGCGGCGTGCAGGCGAGCAGCGTCGGTTCTTCGCCGGCGCCCAGCTTGACGATTTCGCCGTCGCCAACGGCGTAGGCCGTCTGCTTCGTTTCGCAGATGCCGATGCCGCGCACAATCGTCCAGGATAGCTCGCGGAAGCCGCTCCCCGGGTACGACAGCGCCTCCCCCGGGAACAGACGGCGCCGGCGCACGATCACTTCCGGCATGCGCCACTCGCCTCCGAGGCGCGCGCCTTCCTTATTCCTGCCCTCGTCGATTGCGGGCTGCTCCGGCCAATTCCCGTCATAAACCACGGCCACGACGCGAATCGCCAGTTGGAACAACGCCTGCCTCAAATCGAGCCTGGGCAGCGAACCGTAACAGCGGATAAGCGATTCGGGCTGCCGGGGGACGCCGTGCGCCCGCATCAATTCGTCCATCGCCCCGAGCCGGAACGCGGTGACGCCGCAGCTTTGCAGCGCGCCGCGAACGAACAAGTCGTGGGCTTCCTCCATCGACGCTTTGCTGACGAATCCGCTTACCGCCGGATAGATACCCGTTCCGGTCGCTGCCACCCTTTCCGTTACGATATAGCTTTGGCCGAAACGAGCCCGTTTGGGCCAGACGCCGACGAATGCGGCTTCCGCCGTCGACTCCCGAAGCGTATGCTCGAGCCGAAGCAAGCTGCGGCAAAACGTTTCGTCGACTCCATCACCCGGCTGCAGCATGCATACCCATTCGTCCGGAGGCAGCTGAAGCCGATCGCGCAAATAAGCGCAGGCGTAGGCCGCTGCCGCAAATTCGCCGTTCTTGGGCGGTGCCGGTTCGGCCACAACGGCAACGTCCCCGAGCCGGGCGCGCACACTCGCGAGCAAATCGATCGGCGCCACGATGCGGGCGCTGTTCCGCATGCCCGCTTGTTCCATATGACGCCATACCCGTTCCGACGCGGCGTCATCGTTCCCCCACTGCAGCAACCAGTACATCGCACTCACTCCTTCGGTATCGTCTCCCTGATCCGAAACGCCCGTCGCGATCGTCGCGCTTCTTGTCATGGCAACATCATACCGTCCTATTGTGTGCGGAGAATGAGCGGCGATTGTGAGTTTTCTTCATAAATTCCTACACACAAACTAAAGTTCGATTACCTTGGTAGCGATTTGGCGGCAAAACTCGCGGTCATGCTCAACAAACAGCAATGTCGGCGCATAATCGAGCAGCAGCTCTTCGATCTGCATGCGCGAGATCACGTCGATATAATTGAGCGGCTCATCCCAAACATACAAATGCGCCGGTTCGCACAAACTTTTGGCGATCAGCACTTTCTTTTTCTGGCCGCTGCTAAAGTCCGCTATCTCTTTCTCGAATTGTACCCTGGCAAAGTCGAGCTTGCGCAAAATCGCCTTGAACAAACTTTCGTCAAGCCCATGCGAACGCGCAAAATCGGTCAAACTGCCGCGCACAAACGAACTCGATTGGGAAACGGAAGAAATTTTAAGCCCGCTGCCGATCCGAACGGTGCCCGTATGCGCAATCGTTTCGCCGCAAATCAGCTTAAGCAGGCTCGATTTGCCGGAGCCGTTCCTGCCGCTCAGCGCAATCCGCTCCCCTTGCTCGATCGTCAGTTGCACGCCCGAACAAACCGTCCGGTCGCCGTAATGAATGGAGACGCAATCCAACTCGACCAGCCGGTGTTTGTGGTACGCAAGCGGCGAAAGCTTCAGCCGCTCCTTTTGCTCGATATTTTGCAGCAGGCCGGCTTTTTCTTCAATGGCGTTCGTTTGCCGGTGCTCGATCGATTTCGAGCGCTTCATCATTTTGGCGGCTTTATGCCCGACGTACCCTTTATCGACCTTGGAACCGGAATTGCGGGTGCCGTTTTTCGTTTTTTCCACTTCGTGCGACCAGTCGCTCGTTCGTCTCGCCGCTTCCTTCAGCTGCCGAATATCCTTCTTCAGCCGATCGTTTTCGGCCAGCTCGTAGTTGTCCTGCCGCTGTTTGTTCTCCCACCAGCTGGAGAAATTGCCTTTCTGGATGTCGATGCCGGTTTTGTTGATCGACAGCATATGATCGACGCAAGCGTCGAGAAACGCACGATCGTGCGATACCAGAATGAAACCGCGCTTCGCGGCAAGATAATCGCTCACCAGCTTCCGCGCATTGCTGTCGAGATGATCGGTCGGTTCGTCGATCAGCAGAAACCGGTTTTCGTTCAGGAACAAGGCGGCCAGCAGCACCTTCGTGCGTTCGCCGTACGACAACGTACGGAACGGTCGTTCCAGCGCGCCCTCTTCTACTTGCAGCAATGACAGCTCGCGCTGCAGCTCCCAGTATTCATAGTCCGTTACGATCCCGTTCACCACGTCAAGCGTGAGCTGATCTTCGTCGTCGACACGATACGGAAAATAATCGAAGCTGACGGAAGCGGAAATGGTCCCGCTGTATTCGTATTTGCCGAGCAGCAAGTTCAGAAACGTCGTTTTGCCTCTGCCGTTCCGCCCGGTGAAGCCGAGTTTCCAATCGGTATCGAGCTGGAACGAAACCTGTTCAAAAATCGGGTCGTAGCTGCCGTCATAAGCGAAAGTCAAGTTGGCTACATTTATTAATGACATAAATCATTCCTCCTGCATAAGAAAAAGCTGCAAGAAAATTACTTTCCCGCAGCTCATCTATATGCAGTCCATCGCACCGCCCCGGGACGATCGATCCGGCGGAAGCGGCAACGAATTGGCAGTTTTATGAGCGGAAAAGGAACCGTAATTTTCTTGCGCGTCAACGATAAAACAGGCATGCGAAAGTATGAAAATTCGCATCACGTGTTTCACAATTGAGTCGGTCGGCAAGAAAACTTACATGTTCCCCTTCAGCTCCCTTTTCGAAAAATTACATGCATCGTACCACATCCGCCGGCGCTTTTCAACCTTGGGGACGCAATCCGCTCTCCGCTTGTTCGGCGAAAGCGCCGAACATGGTGACGAACAAACCGACAAGCTCCAGCATTACGTCGCGATCGAACGACCGTGCGGCGGACATGCAGTATACGTATCGATAATGCAAGCCACCCTCCTCTTCCAGGCCAAAGTGGCCGATCGGCACCCGCGTGTTGATTTCCGCCACCGTCGCCGCCGCCGCATCCCGTTCCGCAACGCCAAACGCAAACGGGAGCTTGGCATATAACTGTACCAGCTGAATCGCGTCGATCGACGTATCGTCAAGCGGCAGGAAGCTGAAGTGTATGTAGCGCTCCCGCCCCTTGTCATCGTGCGGCATTCCTGCCAGCAGCACCGGGAGCGGCAACGTATCGGACGCCTCGAGCAAATTCGTCGTTATGCCGGCCTCTTGCAAGATGGCCTCAAGCTGCCCGAGCTGCGCCAGATGGCTCGCCTGTTCAAAATCGGACGCCATCGGTGTCGCCTCCTATTCCCGCTGTTTCATAGCCTCGACCAGTTTCTCTTTCAGTTTGTCCGGATCGCTCTTGAATGCTTCAAACGCGTACAAACTGATGCCGGCCGCCTGCACGAGATCGTGCACTTGTTTATACTGCTTCAAGACGGCGTCGTCGTTCGACAGTACCGGCAGCTTGCCGATCATGTCGAGCATCAGATCCGCATGCGTCGACCGTTTCTCCTGCTTCTTTTCGGTTGACTTCTCGGCGTTGAAAATCGCTTTCGTAATTTTCCATGCGCCTTGTTTGGCCGCGCGGTCGCGACCGGCCTGCTTGAGCGAACGAACGAGCGGCATGGCGGCGCCGGCGCCGGCGGCCACAATTTTCAGCGGCGTGCCCACTTGCGCCCCGACGCCGGTAAGCGTTGCGATGTCTCCGGCGATTTTGGTCAGCTCGATGCCGATCTGCAAACCGCCGCGCGTTGTCCGCTTGACGTTGATGTCTTTCATTTCTTTGGCGAGCTCGTATTGCTGGACTTCGTCCAGCTCCGCCGTCAGGCGATTCTCTTCCTGCTCGCCTTCGTTCCGCTTCTGGGTAGCGTCCGCAAGCTGCTGTTCCAGAATCGTCTTGCGCTGCTTGTTGCGCTCCACACGCAAGCCGCCGCGGGCGATACGGTTGTCCATTTTGGTGATTTTGACCGTAATCGTTTGCATCTTGCTGTCGTTTTCATCTTTTTTCTGGATCGCGATCGTGAGATCGTCGGACAACTTCTGCTTGTGTTTGCCCAGCTCGCCCATGTCGACGCCGGCGTTGCGGAACCTTGTTTTCGCTTTGATGAACGACTTGCCGGCATGCTTGTCCTTGAACTCCCGTTTCAGCTTGGTCATCGCCGAACGGTTGAGGCCGGCCTTGATCACGTCGACGGTCTTGAGCGCAATCTTCACGCCGCTGACCGCAATGCTGACGCCCGGAATGACGGCGGTCAGGCTGGCCGTACTCGATTCCATAATCTCCATGATGCCTTTGGCGACTTTGAGGCCCGAGGATGCCGCCTGAATGGCGTTGCTGATCGTTTCGATCACGCCTTTGGCCGCTTCGCCCTTGTCGAGCCCGCCGTTTTCCGAATATTTGCTGTACATATCGTAAATCGACTTGACCGCCATAATTGTATTTTTGACGGCGGAAATCGCTTCGGCCACCGTCCCTGTATAATCGCTTACAGCCGAAGACGCGCCGACGCCTTTCTCATGGCCGACCGACTTGGCGGCCTTGTCGACCAGTCCGGCCGATCCGCTGACCATCTTGCCCCCCGATTCGATCATCGACGAACCGGTGGCGGCGTAATTCCACCGTTTGTTATGGCCGGTACGGCCCGAATCGCTTGAGACGGAGCGAGTTTCCCGGATCGCGCTCAAAATTTGGAACGGCCCGCCGACCAAATCCGCCGTGGACGAAACGGCGCCCATCGACGCGGAATCTTTGGCGGTGTTGGGGTCATTATTTTTGTCGAACGCATCTTTCAGGTCGTCCGAACGTTTACCGAAGCTTTCGCCGATCGAGCCGACGATGTTTCCGCCGAGATCCGCCCGATCCTTGACCACATCCTGCTGTTCTTGCGACGGGGGTGTCGGAGGCGTTCCGGATCCTGCGCGTTGGATCGTACCGGGCGCGGTACCCATCTGGCTGAGGTACTGCTGGGTCGCACGATTGCCCATCGTACGCTGCATGTTCATCATTCGTGCCGCCGACGACTGGCCCTGCATGCCGCTGCCGCTGCTTGTCCGTTGAACCGTTGGCCTTGAAGGAGCCGGGCGTCTGCCGGTTCCCGATTGATGCACGGGCATACGAAACCTCCTCTTGCACAAACATTCTGCCCAGGGGGGTGTTTAAACACACCCTAACTATATCACACTCGGTTGCGATTGTTACTAGTTTTTGGTCGATTTCAAGGTTTTGTCGCCAAATTGCCATACGCTGCTGCATACCCAGCTCAGTTTCAAGAAAATCAAGCCGATTCCGTTGGCGATCGACGACTGCCGGTTGCCACAACAGCTTTGCGCGAAACCAGCAGCAGCAGCTCTACCGTAAGCACGGACAGCGGCACGGATGCCGGGTAAGCCAGATAACGCGGCTCCCATACGGGATTGAACTTGTCCTTGTAACGGCGCAAGCCTTCGAAGCCATACCATGGTCCGCCATAGCGGAACACAAGCCGGGCCAGCTTCTCCTCGCGGAACGCCGTTTCCGTTTGGCCGACGCTGGACAGCGGCGCCATGCCCAGGTTGAACTGCGCATAACCCTGCTCCTTCGCCCATTCGAAGAGGTTGATGAATAAATAATCCATCGTGCCATTGGGCGCATCCGGCAAATGCCGCATCAAATCGATCGAAGTCGTCGTGCCGCTGTCGTAGCAAGGCATCAAGGTCGCGAACGCGATCAGTTCGTCGCTGCCGTCCGTCAGCAGTGCAACCGGCGCCCGCTGTATATAATCCGGCTCGAACCAGCCGAGCGAAAATCCTTTTTCCTTGCGCCCGGCGAGCCAGCGGTCGGAAACCACTCGCAGCCGCGCCATCAGCGCTTCGCCGTGCGGCGGTTCGGCCATTGCGAAGCGGCAGCCTTCGCGCTCGAAGCGGTTTTTGACGCTGCGCAAGGCGGCATTGCTTTTGCCCGACAGCCGAAATGTCGACAGCGGTACCAGCGCCTCTTCCCCCAGCTTGAAAAACCGGTAGCCATGCTCGTGGTAAAGCGGCAAATAGTCCGCCGTCGCTTGATAGAACACGACATGCAGCGCATGCTTGTCCGCAAATGTCTTCCATTCGCCGATGGCGGCGCCGGCCGATTCCGCCGGACCGATCGGGTCGCCCAGCACGATCAGCTTGTTTCTCGTTCGCGCATACGGAAACAGATGTTTCCCGTCCTTCGTCCAGAACAAATATTTGTCCCCGAGGAATAATGTATGGGTCAGCAAGTTTCCCTGCTGGGTCCGCTGCAAATAGTGCGCCAACTCGTCCAGTTGCCTGCGATCCGGCAGTGCGGCGATGCTGCCGTCCCGGCGAAGCGCCGACAGCAGGAACAGCACGACCCACGCTCCAACGAGACCGATCGCGGCCATAATGGCGAAGTCGTGCGAATCGGGAAAGAACTGCTCCCGGATGGCGGGAGGCAAATGACGGAACGCGCCGCGATGCGCCTGGACGCCGAGCGTGTAATAGGCGAATGCGGCACCGCTTGTCCCAGCAGCCAATAAACCGCCGCACGTGTCGAGAACGGCGCGCTGACGCGGTAGAACCGGGGGTGCGACACCCACAGCAGCAGCGCCACAACAGCGACAAACGCCGCCTCTTCGTAATCGAACCCTTTGGCGAAAGTAAACGCCGCGCCGGCCGGAAGCAGAACGAGCGTCGCCCGGTATGCCTTGCGGATGCGCAAGGAAATGCCGCGCGACAATACAAGCAGCGCAATGCCGATCATAACCGACAGCTGGTTCGACAGCTTCATAATCGGAAGCGTCAGCACTTCTTCGGACAAGCGCAGGCGGTACAGCATGCCCGGCGTCGCTGCGGACAACAGCAGCCACAGCCCGCTAAGCAGCACCAGCTTGCCAAGCGCCCAGGCGCCGATATCGCCGAGGAAGCCGAGCTGGCCCGGCCAACGCCACAGCTTCTGCCAGCCGTTCCAGACGCTTTCCCACGCCGGCGCGGCCCAGGCCTGCACCCGTTTGCGGTTATAGGCGATGTCGAAGACGGCGAACGCAAGGCCAACCGTCCACGGCAGCACGTAGTAAAACAGCCGGTACACCATCAGCGCCGCCAGCGCCTCCTCCGGTCTGGCTCCTAGCAGCTGCAGGCCGAGCATGGCGGTCAAATCGAACGCGCCGATGCCGCCCGGCGCCAGGCTGATTAATCCGGCAACCGCCGCTACCGTAAAGATGCCGAGCCCGGTACCGAGCGTCATGCCGTCCAGGAACCGGCTAGCCGCAAACCAGAACGCCACGCCGGCCAGCGTCCATTCGGCCAACGAAGCGCCGGTCATGGCTCCCGTCAGCAGCCAGGACGTTCTGCCGCCGCCGGGCTGGAAACGCCGCGACAGCCGGACCGAACGTTGCAGCGCAATGTAAAACGGCAAATAGAGCGCCATTCCTGCCAGCGCAACCAGCAAGGAACGATGCCCGTGGGCAAATACTGCCAAAGGAAAAAGACCCGCAAGCGCGGCGAGCGCAAGCACGGACAGGCCGGTAATCATCGCCGGCGACAAAAACACGATAGCCGCAGTGGCTGTCGCCGCCGACACCTCGTTGCTGCGGTACAGCAGCAGCCTGACTCCCGCTCCCGTTACGCCGGCAAATCCCATCATATTATTGAACGTATTGGCGATCCAGCCGTACCGGAACGTCTGCCAGCCGCTCAGCGGCAACGCGAACCGCCGCCGCAGCGCATAATCGTAGGCGCACATGACCGCTACCGCGGCGAGCGCGATCCCGGCCATTTCCATGGACGGCACAAGATGAATGCGGCGCAGCGCATGGAACGTACCGCCTAAACTAAGGCGGCGAAGCTCCAGCCCCGCCTCGCGGAAAACGTAGACAAGCACGGCGAGTGTAATGATCAGCCTCAGTGCCCGCGTGCGATACAGCGCCATTATCATTTGAATCAGTTTGTAGCGGGACATTCCGGCCCTCCAATTTCGTCGCTTCGCTATTCATCTTCCAAAATATATCATTCGTCAATCGAATACAACGAAAGATTTTCTGAAGAATAGCGAGCGTGCGGCCGTTCGTCAGACTTCCATCAACCGGTTTCTCCGCTCCTCCCCGTTCGAATCGACAACTTTTGCCCGCTCTACAGCTCTGTCGGCAGTCCCTGAAGATACATGCTGCGACAGTCCGTATTTCCTCGCAGAGCCTGAATGGTTTTCGGATGGGGCTGCGCGTAAATGACGGGGTAATCCGTTTCGTTGTATGCTTTTCGGATGGGAAAAGCCAGCTTTTCCCCGGTCAGGGAAAATTCCGCTTGAATGCCCGGTTTGTTGCCGCGTGCATCCAGGCGAATCCATTGGCCCGATGGTTGCAGAAATACAGCATTCAAGGCATGTATGCAGTACCCGGTATCCGGGGTATCCCCAAGAGTAAGCCGTTGGTAACAAAATCCGGCCGGAATCCCCTCGCTCCTCAACAAGGCGCACAATAAATTCGACTTCGCATAACAGATTCCTTCGCGAAAATGAAGCACTTCCGAAGCCTGGCACGTGATTCTTGCGCTTTGAATGTCCCACGAATGCGAGATTTCGTCTCGAACGAATTCATAGGCTTTTTGGATAAAATCGGTTTCGTGAGACGAGGCCGCATACAGCTTCGCAGCTTGTTCCCCGATCGATGGGTGGTGGAAATCGACTTCCTCCGACTCCGCCAAATAATCCTCGCGCACGTCTGATTCGCCATGCAGGTTCACGTTCACTCGGTCGCCGCCTTTATCGTCATTTCGTATAATAATACTTCACGACGAATAAATATACAATATATACAGCGGCACCAACGCCACCTTCCACCAAAACGGATGTTGGTGCATTCCTCGAACAGGAGGAGATCAAACGACGAATAACCGGCGAAACCGGCTCCCGCTGCGCGCGAGGGTTGTTATTCCGCTCGCTTCTTGTTTTCCGGATTCTTCGAACGATAACGGCCAGGGTGGAATCCGAAAAACAAAGGCGAACGCTGTCGCTTCTCCATAACAACCCTCGCTCTCCGCTCCGCCACTCGCCACTGTTTTAACCATCGCCAAACGCGGCATTCTCCCCTCCGCCAACTAACAAATTCGCTTTTCGTGTCGCTCCGATCAAGACTCCTGAAAAATAGGCCATGTTTTATGGCCTATTTCGCCAAAAACGGGCCGTCTCTCCGAAATACCTTCACGCGTCCTATTCGATGCAAAGCTTGCGATGAATACCGGCGCCCTGGTGGCCGGAATCAAGCCGGAGCGCCTCGTCGAAAGCTGCCAGCGCTTCCTGGCCCCGGTTCAGGCCGAGAAGACCGAGCCCGCGCATATAGTGGCAGTGAATCCGATTGCGGACGTTCAAATCGTCGTCGAATACGAGGAAATCCGGCAGAGACACAGCAAAATAGTCCATCTTCACGTCGTCGAACAGATGCTTCTCCGCATAATCGATCAGCTTGTTGAACCGCCGGTTCGCTTCCTTTTCCTCGCCCAGCTTCCGCCACGCCATACCTTGGTAAAAAATCATGTCCGGCGGCTGGTCGTTATAGAACATCGCGCTGGCCGGCTCCTCCAGCCCTTGCGAAGCGATGCGCCAGCAGCGGGCCGCTTCCTCGTGCTCGCCGCGTCCTTCATGGGCGCAGCCGAGGTAATTGTAGATGTGGTTCTCCAGTGCGCCCGCCAGCTTGCCTTCGCCCAGATTGTGCGGGTACGTCAGCGCCCGGGACAACGTCTCGACCGCCTCGTCGAACCGGCCTTTGGCAAGCGCCCGTTTGGCCAGCTCTACGTGGGCTAACACGTATTGGCCGGTCACCTTGCCCTCTCCGCCTTCCCATGGATGAAACCGCCGGGCCGCAATCGCTGCCAGCGCTTCCTCGTGCCTGCCTTGGGCATTGAGGAGCGTGGCGAATTCCACGTACAAGTCGTCCCGCTTCTCCACGAGCCCGCGCTGCGCTTCCAGTTTGGCGTACCGGACCTCCGGCGCGAAGCCGAGTTTCTTGTACAGCTGATCCAGTTCGTAGCAGACGCGGGCATCCTCCAGGTTGCACGCGAACGCCTTCTCCAGCGAAACAAGTGCCGCCTGCGCATCATTCCGCTTGTTGTAATAGGCCAGCGCCAGATTGCGGTGTACGGTGGCAAAACCGTCATGGATCGCTCTCGATTGCTCCCAATGCGATATCGCCCGATCATGCCGCTTCTTGTCGTACATCCAGTTGCCCAAATAATAGTGCGCCTTGTCGTCCTGCGGATTCGCCGCTACCGCCGCCTCCAGCGTTTGCAGGTCGAACAGGCTGTTCGGGAAGCAATAGTCCGGCGCCGCTTGCCGTCCGGCTTGGCGATGGGCCGCGGCTGCCTCGCTGCGACCGGATCTCTCGTGCAGATAAGCGAGCGCATAATGCAGCATCGGGTAAACGTCCGCGCCGACAGTCGGAACGATCCGGCCGAGCGCTTCGGCCGCTTCGTCAAACAGGCCCGCCGCGGCATAGTCGGCCGCGAGGCTCAAATAGTTGTGAGCATCGCCGCGCATCAGCCGAACCAGTTCGTCCAGCGCAAGCCGCGCTTGCTCCGTTTCGCCCATGGCCAGCAGGGTCAAGTACGCTTCATTGGCCGAGCCGAAGTCGGCAATGTCCAGACGCAGCGTCTCCTTCGCGCAAGCCAGCGCTTCCGCGAGCCGCCCCGCCTTGCGCAGCAAAGCCGCGCGCAGATGACGCGCCTTGTAGTTTCTGGCGTTGCGGACGAGCGAACGGTCCGCCAGCTCCAGCGCCTCGGCGTATGAACCCCGTTCGCAGGCGATTTGGGCGAGCGAAAAGTAGCCCGGGTCCTGCCAGGCCGCGGACCATACCGATTTGTAAAATGCGGCGAACGCTTCTTCCAGCCGCCCTTGCTGCTGCAAAGCCACGCCGAGCTGATAGCAGGCTTCGCTGTCGTAAGGATTCGGGTTGCGCCAGGTGAGCGAACGGATCGCGCGACGGAAATGAGCCTCGCTCTCCGCGAACTGGCCGCGCCGCAGCAGCAGTGTGCCGTAAGCAACGTTGATCCGGATGTCGGACGGATCGCGTTTCAAGCCTTCGAGGTAATACGCTTCCGGCTCGAACGTCGCGTGCCGGTATTGCTCCAGGTGCAGTCCTGCCAAATACAGCTGCTCGTTTGTTTGCAACTCATGCGGCACAGGCATCGGCTTGGCCGCCTCGGGCATCTGTTCGATCGCCGGACGCGCCGGCCGGTAAGCGATCAATGTGCGTCCCGCTGAGTCTCTCACGCTGACGGTCAGGTCGTGCGCCTCATCCTCTTCGTCCAGATTGACACTCGTATGGAACGTGGACGTCGGCGACAGCGTAATCTTCTCTTCCAGATAGCGCCGCTTCTTTCCTTGCAGCGCGACGACCGCCCCTTCGAATACCGATGTCGCGTACGCCATGACAGTCGCCCGCCGCTCGGATGGCTCCACCTCGAGATTGACGGCGGCGTCGAACGAAGCGTTTTTGACGATACCGATATCCTTGTACGGCATGAAGATTTGTTGGAACGATTTCTCCTCATACGGCTGCAGCCACGTAAAGTCCGGCTGGTTATCGGTGTACACGCCGGTCATGAGCTCGATGTACGGGCCATCCTCGTCGGTCAGATGGCGGTCCCAGGCTTGGCCGAACTCCCCGTTTCCCCACGTCCACTGCTTTTTGCCCGGCGAAATGTGGCGGTTGGCCACGTGCAGCAGCCCCGCCCCTACGCCGTGGTCGTAGCCGCCGACGAAGTTGAAGTCCGACTTGTATGCCATGTAAGAGGTCGGAACGGGAATATTGCTGTAGCGCGAAATGTCGACCCCGGCGGAATAGTCCATTTTGTAATAAGTCCCCGTGGCGATCGGAAAACGCGAAACGTCACGCTTGCCGTGATCGAACACGGCGGTAACGTCCGGCGGGAACACCGACTGCGTATGATCGTTTACCGCCACCGCCGGATTGGCCCACCACAGAAACGTTTGCGGCTCCGGCGTCCGGTTGTAGAGCTGGACGGAAATTTCCACATACGCTTTGCCCGGATGCAGCGTGAAGCCGGCCGTCATTTTCGTCCCGTACATCCGGTCGATTTCGCTCACCCAGACGGTCGCGCTGCCGTCCTCATTGTCGGACAGCCGGTATTCTACCGGGCCGAACGTGTTCGGACGGTGATGCTGCGGCCAGTTGAATTCGATGCCGCCGGAAATCCACGGACCGGCAAGCCCGACGAGCGCGGGCTTGATGACGCGGTTGTAATAGACGAAATCGTATTGGTTAGTTTTGTCCAGCGCGCGGTAAATGCGGCCTCCAAGTTCCGGCATCAGCTCGATCCGTACGTATTCGTTCTCCAGAATCGCCAACCGGTAATGTTGCGGCCGCTTCTCGTCCTCAATCTTGTCGATGACCGGATGCGGGTACACCCGCCCGGAGCTTCCCTGATAAATTCGTTTCTCCAGAAACATCGGATTTTTGTCCGGTTCCCCAACGCCGTAAGTGGGAATCGTTGCGTCTTCCTCCCACACGCGGACTTTATTTGCCGGCTGTTGCACGTCAATCTCTCCCCTGCTGCAGATACTTCTACTGTACTCCCGCGGGCAGGCGCTTCCAATTGACGAAATGCGGTTCTTGATGGATGATATTCTTACTCAACTGCCAAGGAGGCTTTGATTGGTGGATATGATTCGCAAACCGGATGGATTCGATTCGCAGAAGCTTTTTATTCAACCGGACTATATGCTCAAGGAGTTGGACAGGTCCGACTTGACGCGCTCCCTGCACGTCGGCGACATCGGCTGTTTCCCTAGCGCCCGGTATCATTACCGGGAAAGAAAGGACGGCTGCGACACCCCTATTTTCATCTATTGCGCGGAGGGGGAAGGCTGGATCGTGTTGCCCGGCGATCGTACGTTCCGGGTAGCGGAGGGCCAACTGGCGGTCATCCCTGCCGGCGTTCCGCATCGTTACGGCGCGTCGGCAGAGGACCCCTGGACGATATATTGGTTTCATCTGCAAGGCGATCACGCCGGGCAGTTGATCTCGCTGTACGGGCTGGACGCCGGACCGGCGCCGCTTCCGCTCGGGACCCGGTCCCGGTGGCTGGAAGGCTTCGAGCAAATGTACGCCCTGCTGACGGACAAAACTTATTCCGTTCCCGTACAAGCCCATGCCGCTCAAATCGCCCGGCACATGGTCAGCACCGCCGGCCTGACCGCCGGACGTACGGCGCAGGACAAAAAAAGAGAGCGTTATCTGGAGCAAGCCATCCGGTATATGACCGACCGGTTGTCCGACTCCGTTACGCTCTCCGGGCTGGCCCGGCATACCGGGGTGTCGAAGCAGCATTTGATCCATTTGTTCAACCGCGAAACCGGGTGCCCGCCGATCGAATACTTTTTGCGGATGAAGATCCGGCGAGCCGGGCAACTGCTTGACTTGACTGACCTGAGCATCAAGGAAATCAGCGCCGTCGTCGGTTTGTCGGATCCGTATTACTTTTCGCGGCTGTTCAAAAAAGTGATGGGCTGCTCGCCCACGACATACCGCAAAATTCCGAAAGGCTGAAGAATCGGGCCGCTGTCCAGTTCGCAATCAGCCGGACACGATATGCAGCTCGACGCCGCTGTTCTCGAGCTTCTCCTTGTCCTCGGCGCGGATGCCCGAATCCGTGACAACTATATCGACCTCGGCCGCATGGGCGATCGTGGTGAAGGAGCGGTTGCCGATTTTGGAAGCATCCAGCAGCAAAACCACCTTGCCTGCGGCGCGAATCATCGCTTTTTTCACCTGGGTGTCCAGCAGATTCGGATCCGTGAAGCCGTCTTCATGCGTATAGCCCAGCGCGGAAAGAAAGACGGTATCGGCATGATAGCGGGCAAAAAACTCTTCCGCCACCGGGCCTACAAACGTACCCGATACGTCGCGAAGCATGCCGCCGCAGCTTATAAGCGTTCTTCGCTCCGTCACAAGCGGCCGGAAAAGACTGGCCGTGTCGAGCCCGTTCGTCAGAACGGTCAATTCGGCGTAAGCCCCGAGATACGCCGTCATGCCGGAAACAGTCGTGCCGTTCTCGAGGATAAGCACCTCTCCGTCGCGCACGAACCGCTCGGCTGCGTAGGCGGCCAGACGGTTTTTGATCTCGCGATTGCGCCGGGACTTGGCGGCAGCGTTGGGCTCATCTTTGGATACTTCATGCTGTAAATAAACCGCGCCCCCGTGCGATCGCTGCACGCGATTCTCTTGCTCGAGCGCGTTCAGGTCGCGCCGGATCGTCATTTCGGAGACGCCAAAATGTTCGCTGAGTTGTTTCATGGTAGCGGCGCCGCTTTGCGCCAAATAGTCCAGCAGCGCTTGTTTTCGTTGCAGGGGAAGCATGGCCGCACCTCAAGGTTTTTCACCTATTCTAACATAGATGAACATTAACGCAACACGGCGAACCGGGGCCAAGTCATGGTTCCTTGACGACAAATGCATAAATGCCTTTCAACGTGCTGAAAAGCGTATGGCGCGACACCTTTACTTTTGCAACGAATCCCAAACGTGTCATTTCCTCTTGAAAAGCAGGGACGAACAAGCTGCCGCTTTTGGCGATTTGGCCGCCGATAACGATCGAATCCGCTCCGAAACGGCGGAGCGCCGGGGTCAGAATCGATGCCATTCGTTTGCCAAAGGCAACGAACAGCCGCACCGCGTCCGGATCGCCGGATTCGGCCAGGCTGGCGAAATCGTGAACGTCGCGCCCTTGCGTTTCAAGCCCCATTTCCTCGGCCAACTGAAGAACCCCTCGTTTCGAAATGCAATCGTCCGCCATTTGGCCCTGATACGGAATGTTGTACAACCATCCTTGGTCGGGAACGCCTTCGCCCTCCTTCACCAGGCGGCCGTACTCGAGGAAGCAGGAGCCGAGCCCGGTGCCGATCGTCAGGCAAACGCATTTTGCGCTGCCGCGGGCATCGCCATATGTGGCTTCGCCGAGTCCGAACAAGGCGGCGTCGTTCTCAAAGCGAATGCCGAACGAAGGCGAAAGCCGGCGCTTCACATTGTCGCGGGAGCGCAGCTCTTTCTCCAGCAGCGTACCGATGGAGAGACCGTAAAGGGAGTCGAATTTTTTCAGCCCCCGGATCAGACATACGCCGCGCCCGTAATCGAACGGACCGGGAAACGCCATGCCCAGACCCGCGACCGGCCATTCGTCCCGATCAACCTTGCCGAGGACATCGACGGCGATGTCTGCCAAATGGGCGATGATTTCTCCGGCGTTTCGCTCGGCATACGATTCATATTGGGACACCGACGCTTCGACAATGGCCCCTTCAACAACTGCAGCCGCCTTGATCTGCGTGCCGCCTACATCGAAGGCCAACAAAATCCGCTGTTTCATAACCGCGTTGCCCCCCTATGCCCTTACGTAGGCTTTGACAAGTCCAACCGTTTGGCCTTGGCTCGGCCCGCTGGGCCGGACGATATAAGCGTCTACCGCGGCCGGGACGATGAACGTCTCCGCATAACGAACGACGAATGGCTCGAACGCCCCCGTTGGGCTTTCGACAGTCGCTTCGCTGCCTTCGATCAGGTTCAGCATATGAACGCTGCCGTTCGCGCGGTGCAAGACCGGCTCCGAGAACCAGTAGCGCCGCGTTTCAATAAACTCCAGCTCGTGCAGCCCCGTCCGCTCCTCGGTCCACCCCTGCCCTGCCGCAACAGGGTCCACCCTTCCCACACATTCGGCAGTCGTCCACGCGGTCGTCCGGTTCCACTGGATAACCTTGCTGCCGTGCTCGATATGGACCGGCCGCGGCTTCCCGTCAAGACCGAGCCGATCCCAGTCCCAGAGCTTGAAGGTGAAAATATAAGGTGTCGCGCTTATTTCCAGCACCATGCAGCCTGCCGCCGAACAATGCACCGTTCCCGCCGGAATGAGGAAATGGTCGTGTTTGGCCGCCGGATATACGTTGACATATTTGTCCGCAGGGAACGTAAAGTCGCCTGCCTGCGCCTTGCGCAAATCCGCCAGCATCGCTTCCGGCTCGATTCCGTCCTTCAGCCCCAAATAAACGACGGCCCCCGGCTCGGCTGCGAGGATATAGTAGCTTTCGTCCTGCGTATACGACATGCCGAACGTATCGCGGATGTATTCGGTCGTCGGATGCACCTGCAGGCTCAGGTTTTGCCCCCCGATCGTATCGAGAAAATCGAACCGAATCGGGAACTCCGCCCCGAACCGGGCATAAACGCGTTCCCCCAACAGCTGGGTCGCTTCGAAAAAAACAAGATTGATCGCCGGCAGCTCCACGCGCGTATCGCCGTACCGGAAATAGAGGCTGTTCTCCTCCGGCACCCCGTCGAACCCCCAGGCATACGGGTGCTCTTTTTCCGGCAGCCCGATGTTCGCTTCCAGCCACGTGCCGCCCCATACTCCAGGATCGAAATACGGAACGAGCCGAAACGGCCGGTTTGCCGCATGGGCCAATCCCGCGAACAAAGCTTGCCGCGTGACAAGCTTTGGCTCATTTTTCACATTGGTATCCAAATAATAATCGATCCGGCGCAGCAGCGACTTTTTCAGCCGATCCGCCATCCGCCATTCGAAAAAAAATCCGCGCTTGTACAGCCGGAGCACATCCGTCTCCCGGTTCGCCGATCGCCAGTTGCCGCTTTCCTTCGCCCGGTAGCGCTGCTGAATTTCCCAGCGGGCCAGGTCCGCATAAACAAGAATGTCACCTTGGGCGACCAGCGTTGCGCCGAAGCCGATTACGAGGGCGATGCCGGAGTCCATGGTTTTCAGCTGATCTCGCAAGGCCGCCAGCTTGCCCGGATCGTAACATTCGTCAATCGCGAATGGCGCCATATACCCGAACACCCGGTCGTCCGTCATGTAACGTTCGACCATGCGGTCGACTTCGGCCGGCTCCAGAGCGGCGTCTTCCGCACAGATGACGAGCGCCGGTTGCAGCGATTCCGCCAAGCCTGCGACAATCTCCTCCTGGCGAACGCCGGGATAACATTCCACCACAACGGTGGCCTGCCGCCTGCCCGATTGGGCAAGCGTTGCCCCAATCGACGCTCCGATCGCCCGGTATCCCGACCATACCTCATGATCGTAATGGGGGATCTGCAGAAACGGTTCTTTGTTGTACGTGTTGTTCATCGCCAGCGCTTCCTTTCCAACATATTATATCATAATATAACATATATGATCTTATATGAACAATCGCGGAATCAACCTGGAAGCTTCGCCGCAAAAAGTTATTGCCAACGCGTGCATGGCCCTGGTACATGCAATATACAGAAGGTTTCTGTCCATTTCGCTCTTATAGTGGGAGGAATCGGCGAAAGGCACGATCACCTGATCGAATTCCAGCCCTTTGGACGCATGGACGGAGGTAACGATAACCCCCTCCTGAAATTTGTCGCTGTTTAAATCAAGCAAACTGACGGATGGGTCGGTCAAAGCGAATTTCCCGTACAGCGTTCCCGCCTGGGAAGGCGTCTTGCACACGATGCCTATCGTCCGGAATGCGGATAATCGGAAGCGTCCGACCAGTTCCCCGATTCGGCGCAAAACGTACGGAACATCCTTTTGATCGCCGATTTGATTTTTTTCATCGTCGAAGCGGTCAGTTTCCCGCCATCGGCATCCCGTGCGCTCCCGCTTACGGAAGAAGCGGTTTTGTTCAAGCGCAGATGGACCGGCAACCCGGCATATCGTGGGTCCAAAAATAGCCATACGACAGTAGGCTAACCATACGCAAACGTCCCGCTTCTTTTCCAAGAAGCAGGGACGTTTTTTCTTTTGTGTTTACGGTTATTTCATATATTGGCTATACTAAATGACCCGCGCAATCGTTGACGACACGAATCAATTGTATGTCAAATAGTCGAGATGCACGTTGTAATTGTTCGCATTCGCATTTTTCGTGTGGGTCACGACGATTTTGATCGTATGCGTGCCGCTTGCCATATTTTGCAGGTCGAAGGCGAGCTGTTGGTTCTTTTGCGACGCTGCGTAAGAATCATAGGTCGTTTGCAGAACGCCGTCGACGAAAATATCGAATTTGCCGCCGCCTGGTCCCTTTTGCGTGTACAGTTTGACGCCCGTACCGGTGAACGTGTACTCCGCCTGCGCGTTCAGCGTATTGCTGTACGAAATCGTGCCTTCATAGCTGGACGACCGGGAAATATGACTCCACGCGCCGGTATAAACGATCCCTGCGTTCGTATCGTCGACCGATGTGTCGATCGGCGTAATCGGCGGCCGCTGCTTTGCATATTCGAACAAATCGAGGTTAACGTAGTTGTTCGCAGCATTCGGATTTTTGGCGCCGGTGACGACCATTTTGATCGTATGCGGCCCGTCGGCAAGCGAAGTCGTTTCATATGCCGTCACATCGAACTTCTGCTGAGCGGCATACGAATCGTAAGTGGCGACCTTGGCGCCGTCCAGGTAAATGTCGAATATGCCGCCGTTCGGCGTTTTTTTCGTCACCAGCCGAATGCCCGAGCCGGTAAACGCGTACTCGGCGTAGGCGTCCGTTTCGTTGCTGTTTTTGCCGGTGCTCTTGTAGAAAGAGCTGTTGGTGTTTGCCGTCCAGGTGCCGCCGTAGACGATCGCCGCATCGCGGTCGTCGGTTTGTCTCCAGCGAGGGAGTTGCCCCACCTGTTGCATCAGTGCAACACCGGCCGGTGAGATGAGGCCGTTCGGACCGGGCGGCACGCTAAGCGAAAGCGCCGAATATCGCATGTTGTAATAGTGCAGCTTGCCCGCGACCTCCGCCGCTGTATCCCAGTCGCTTGCGGGCCCATCGTTGTCCGTAAACGCCCAGTATTCGTCGTAAACTTTCCACGCCACTTCCCAGGGATTATCGTTTCCAACCGGAGGCGGCCCCTGGATAAGCTCGTGCAGCTTCACTTCTGATTCTTTGTCATCGTCGTGGAACAAGGCCAGGGCGCCGGGCTGTTTCTCGTGCACGAAGTCCGTAAATTCCTGGACTTGCGCGTTCGTCAGCACCTTCGCGTGGTCGAACCAAACCGCGATGACTTCGCCGTAACGGGTCAGCAGTTCATCGAGCTCTTGTTTGGCGAACGCCGTATAACCGCTGTTGCCGGTCACGCCGTTCGGATACTTGTATTTGTCGTCCGAATTGAAATAGATCGCCAGTTTTAAGCCGTAGCGCCGGCAGGCGTCCGCCACCGCTTGCACGATGTCGAGGTTGGAATAATTCGTCATGTTGGCGATGCCGTAATCCGTCAGATTCGTTTGCCAGGCGGCCCAGCCGTAGCGATGCTTGGCGACGACGGTCACATAATCCATCCCGGCATCGTAGGCGGCCTTCACCCATTGGTCGGCGTCAAAGTTGGTCGGCAGGAAGGCGTCTTTGTCCGTATTGGGATGCGGCATGCCATCCGGACCGGTTTTCCCCAGGTACGTATTAATGCCGAAGTGCGGGAAATAGCCGAAGCCGAGCTGCGTGAATTCATCCGGAGTGATGGCGGACGCCCGGGGCATGTGCAGGCCCAGGAACAGGACAACGGCAACAACAAGCGCAAACACGGAACGAAACGGTTTATTCTTCATACGAAAACCTCCTTTAAATGGGAATTCGTTGCCTTACCGCACTGTTCGCCTCCTTTCATTGGGAACAACTTCCCTCCCTAATTTAGTATATCGCTTATACTAAATAAATGCACGGAAAAATTTTGCAGCATTCCGGCGCAACCGGCTCCGCCTGTTCACCCATTTGCTTCACTGCCGCTCCGCTCCCTGAAACGTCTTGCCAAATAGGCCATGTTTTCTTGCCTATTTCGTCAAAAACGGGCCTGCCTGAAATAGCCAGTGATTTCACTGGCTATTTCAGGCAGGCCGGACGATTTGGGGCAAATAGACCATTTTTCATGGGCTATTTTGGTTGCTGAAGCTTCCGAAAACAACAGCGATCGGAGGAGCAGCCCTTCCGCGCAGCGGCTGAAGCGTGCTTGAACTTCCTAGCGCCAGCACGCCTGCAAAATCCTCTCCCCACCCCGAATCTTATCCATTCTTTTGTTGATCCGGTTGCTAATGTTTAAGCTGGATCGACAATCCGCCGTCGATCGTAATCATCGTACCATTGATGAAAGCAGCGTCTTCCGAGCAGAGGAACAGGCACGTCCTTGCGATATCGTCCGGCGTGCCGATCCGGCCTACCGTATGCAAGGAGAGCACATACCGCTCATACGCGGCGGGGTCCTCCAGCGAATCGACGTATCGTCGGTACATCTCCGTATCGATAAATCCGGGGCAAATGCCGTTCACCCGAATGTTGTCCTCCTTCAGCGTCAGTGCCATGCTGCGTGTAAGCGAAACGACGCCGCCCTTGGAAGCGGCGTAAGCGTCGTAATGAGGCACCGTTGCGTATGCGTGGACGGATGAGATGTTGACGATGCTGCGGACCGAGCTTTGCTTCATAAACGGCGCTGCGTATTTGGCTGTCAGGAATACTCCCTTCAAATCGACCCCCAGCACCCGATCCCATTCTTCGCTGTCGAGATCCTTGACGCCTTTCCATAAAGCGATGCCGGCGTTGTTGATGACCGCGTCGATCCCGGACCATTGGTCAGCCGCCCGTGCCATCGTTTGCCGCACTTGCTCCGCGTCCGAAACGTCCGTCTGCATGAACCGGGCATCGATGCCGAGCTGCCGCAGCTCATGCTCCGCCGCTTTCCCGCTTTCGGCATTTGCTTCCGCAAGTACGACACTTGCCCCCTCCTTGCCGAAACCGAGCGCAATTCCCTTGCCAATACCGGCGCCGGCTCCCGTCACGACGACCACTTTTCCCTGAAACCGCATTGTCATCATCCTTCCTTTCGAAACGATTTGCCCACGCGAATTACCAATCGGCCACCGAACCGTCTTCATGCCAGTAACGCGCGAGAATTTCCTGCTCGAACGGGTGTTTGGCCGCCTGCTGCTCGTCCACCTCCACGCCGAGTCCCGGCAGCTCCGGCGGCACGATATGGCCGCCTGCGACCCGCAGCGGGTTGATCACCACTTCATCGCGCCACGGCACGTCGCTGCGGAACGATTCCTGAATGAGCCAGTTCGGCGTGCAGGTTGCAAACTGAATGGCCGCCGCCGTCGCGATCGGTCCGAGCGGATTGTGCGGTGCAACGCTCACGTAGTACGTTTCCGCCATGGCGGCGATTTTGCGGGCTTCCCACAGGCCGCCGCAATGGCACAAGTCCGGTTGGATGACGGCGCACGCCTGCTTCTCCAGCAATTCGCGGAATTCGAACCGTGTCGCAAGCCGTTCCCCGGTAGCGACCGGAATCGACGTTCCCCGCGACACTTTGGCGATGCCGTCCGGGTATTCCGGCAAGCACGGCTCTTCGAGAAAAAACGGCCGATACGGCTCCAGCGCCTTCGCGTACTGGATGGCCATATCCGGCGTCGTACGCCCGTGCAGATCGACCATGATATCGATCTCGTCGCCGCAAGCGCGGCGCAGCGATTCCATCAGCCGTGCGGCATGGTCGAGCACCTTATGCCCGTCAAGCGGCGCCGTTCGCGGCACGATCAGCACCTTGATCGCCGTGTAACCGTCGGCAATGGAGCGAAGCGCTTTTTCCGTCATCGCATCGTGTGTCGCCTGGTTGTAGACCGCATCCATGCTGCCGCCGCCCAGATGGTCGTACATGCGGATTTTGTCGCGCACCTTGCCGCCCATCAGCTTGTAAACGGGCATATTCGCCGCTTTGCCGAACGCGTCCCAGCACGCCATCTCGATGCCGCTCATCGCCGAGTATCCGACGACACCCGCCCGGAAAAACGGCTGCCTCACCATCACCTGGTATAAATGCTCGATACGGGTCGGATCGAGGCCGATTACGAAAGGCTTCAAATCTTCGATACAGCCGACGACGCCGCGCGTTTTCCATTCGAGCGACGCTTCTCCCCAGCCAACGATTCCTTCGTCGGTGAGCACTTTGACAAAAATCCAGTTGCGCATCCTGGCGTTGACAACAACCGTCTGAATATCGGTAATTTTCATGGCGAAACGATTCGTCCTCCCCTATTCGTCCCAATCTCCCGCACAAAGATGGCCGGTTTCGTCAAATGCCCATTCGGCCGGTTCGCCTTCGATCGCCATCCTTGGGTGCCGCCTGACTTCGTCCAACATGTTCTCGGAGACCAGAAGCTCGTTCATTCGCAAGGTGTGCTGAATCCGCACCAGCCGGACGCGGCTGAAATCGCGTTGCCCGCCGGTATATACGGCAGCGGTAACGGCTTCGCGATCGTTCGCCAGAATGAGCGGCAGTTTGCCTGCCCCGATCTCGACAGCCGTTATCGCATTCGTATATACCTTGTCAAAATCGATCCGTTCGACCGTGCGGCGCGTCGTAAAATCCGCCAAACCGATGCCCACGGCATTGCCGTCCGTTTGTTCCGTCAGGCCGAGAATCGCCACTTTGTTGATCGGCGGCGCCTCCCTGAACTGACCGTATGCTTTCGTATTTGCCGTGCGGCCGACGATATTCGGATCGAAGCCGCTGCCGCTGATGTTTTTGCCGATTTGATCGATAATCAGGGCGTCGATCTCCTGAAGCCAGAAGCGAGGCATATTCCGTTTCGCCAGCGCCAACAACTCCTCTTCGCGCCCGGGCAGCTGTTCCTTCGTGACTAGCTCGATCATGGAGGTTTGATGGAAGGCGTCCTCGACCAGACCGATGCCGAACAGAAACGGCGTTTTCTCCATTACGAGCGCGGCGACCGCCGGCAGCAGCCGATCGAAATTCGCCATTCCTCCCCGGTGCAGGTAGCTCGCTCCCTTGTGCTTGCCAAGCCCGATCCCGAGCATTTTGACAATGCCGCTTTCGATCGGCGACTTAAAGTCGGTGTGCGGCTTGATGCGCGAGACGACGATGATGCCGTCCGCATGCTCAAAAGCGGTTTTGTCAAAAAACACTTCCACATCGTTCAGCACGCGGCCCAGATGAACGGTTTCCATCGACGAGCGAACGGGAGCGCCGACCAGCTCCTCCGTAATGCCGTATTCGGCCAGCACTTCCGCCTGTCCTTCGGCGGTTGCGCCGCCGTGGCTCCCCATCGCCGGCACGATGAACGGTTCGGCTCCGTATTGCTTGAGCAGCGCAACCGCGGTTCGCACGATCAACTGCAAATGGTCGATCCCGCGGCTGCCGACGCCAACGGCAATCGTCATGCCGGGCTTGATTCGGGAACGAATGTCGTCACGGGCGAACTGCCGCCCGAGAGCGGCGATAATGTCCGCTTGCCCGATTGCCGACGAAGCGAACGTTTGCCTGACGCGCACCATGCGCGGCAGCGGTACATGTATGCCGGCGCCCAATTTCAAAGCCGGCAAGTTCAATTTCATGCCGTCAACTCCTTCCTTCGCCTATGCTTTCTTACATGTCCGCGGCCGGCGGCGGATGGGTAGTCGAGATTCCGTCTCTCCTTTTACTCGATCTTTCACCATACTACCATGGTAGTATGGTTGATACAACAGTAATTTACCGCATGCCCAACCGGACATGCGGCTGATTTCACGCCACTACAACATGATCGACTGGCTGAATACTCCATGTTCTGCCTTACACGAATTCAATATACCCTTCCGTCCCATTCACGCGAATTCGTTGCCCGTCTTTAATCAGCTTGGTGGCATTCTCCACGCCGACGACGGCCGGCAACCCATATTCGCGCGCGATGACAGCGCCGTGCGTCATCAGTCCGCCTACTTCGGTGACGAGACCCTTGATGGCGACGAACAACGGCGTCCAGCCAGGGTCGGCAAAAGAGGTGACCAATATATCCCCTTCTTCCAGATTGGCCGACTCCATGTTGAGGATCACACGCGCCCTTCCCTCGATCACGCCGGAGGAAACAGGCAAACCAACCATCGCTTGGGCGGGAAGATGATTCCGGTGATAGTTGCCGGCGATTATTTCACCGTCCGACGTGATGACGCGAGGAGGCGTCAGTTTTTCATACCACTTGTAGGCTTCTTTCCGCTTGTCGACGACCCGCCAGTCCAGCGTACGGGTGCGCACGACTTCGCCAAGTTCATCAAAAGCGAGATAAAAAACATCCTCTTTTTCATCAATAACGCCATCTTGTACGAGTTGTTCGGCTACTTGGAGCAATGCCTGCTTATAAATAAAGTACCGGCCGATCATGCCGTACTTGGGATATTCCCTGTACCCGCTGAAATGCCGGATCAGGTCGATCCTTCGTTTGGTTTCCATGGCTTTTTGATCGCCGTCCGGCAGCCGCGTCAATCGGTCCAATAACGATTGTTCCTTGTTCCGGGCTTCCTGTCTCCCTTGCTCGAATTTCCGTTTGGCGGCACCGGGTTCAAAAGTTTTGACGTTCGAAAGAATCGCCGGAACAAGGGTTAGCGGTTTTTCGCTCCAGCGGGTTTTCGTGACGTCGATTTCCCCGGGACACCGCATTCCGAACCGGTCGAGAAAAGCGGCGATCGCGTCGCGGCTTTCCCGTCCGCCTTCCAGTTTGCCCAGTTCATCCAGAAATCGATCGTCTGTTGCCTGCTGCAAATAAGCCACCACTTCCGGATACGGACGAATCGCATCCGCGACATCCATCAGCGCCAGTCCCATCTCCGAAGTAATATTGTTCGGTACCGACTGGGAGATCGAATCGGCAGCGTTTTGTTCGCCCAACCACTTGTACATGTGTTCGTTGAGCCAGGCTGCAGCCCCCATGGCCGCCATAATGACACCCGAGCTTTGCGGATCGAACAACAGCTTCTTCAATTGCTGGAAATCTTCGCGGATGAAATCGATTGCATCCGCCCCCGATTTTGTTTGGATGGCCAGTTGCAACGCTTCGATCGAAGCTTGATGGCGGCTGATCAAGTCCGCCACGACGGTCGGATCGGGTTCGATTGCTGCCTGCATCGCAGTCTGTATTCTGCCGGAAGTCGCGGCGTCCCGGTCGGCCGGCGACGATGCGATAAACTCGCGCTCCACAACGGTCTGGAGCGCGTCTTTCATCAGCGGTTCGGCTTGCCCCATCATACGGATCAACGCTTCCCGGCTGGCAGGTGAAGCCAATTGAGCGGTAACGTCGACAAACAACCTACCGCCGGCCGTACGCATGGGAGCGGGAGTCGTCATCAAATAAAACGACAATCCCAACGGTTTGATCGGATCGGTCATCATTTGTTGATGGCCGACGGATACGTAAACGCGATTCTCGCGATCGTTCGCCTCGGGGATCGGATATAACGTCGTGATTGGCCGACTCTGAACGATCGAGAACTTATGGTCGGCCAAACACCATTCGATATCTTGCGGCTCGCCGAAATAAGCTTCGATTTGTCTGCCGATGCAAGCCAATTGGACGATCTGTTGATCCGTAATCGTCTGTGTCTGCTGCAGGTCGGGAGCGATCTGCCGCGTCACCGTTCCTCCTTCTTTTTGTCCGTAGATGGCCCAGGTTTTGGTTGCTATTCGCTTCTCGACGATTTCCTCATCCTTGACCTTATAACAATCGGCAGCCGCCAAGCCCGAGACCAGCGCTTCCCCGAGTCCATATCCGGCATCGATGGAAAGCACCTTCCGGTTGGAAGTAACCGGATCGGCGGTAAATAATATTCCCGAAGCCTGCGGGTAAACCATCTTTTGCACGATCACGGATACATATACGCTGCGGTGGTCGAACCCCTGCCGCATACGGTAAACGATCGCACGATCCGTGAACAGAGATGCCCAGCATTTGCTGATATGCCTCAAGACAGCCTCTTTGCCGATAATATTCAAATACGTGTCTTGTTGGCCGGCAAAAGAGGCATGCGGCAAATCTTCGGCGGTCGCGCTGGAACGGACGGCATAAGCCTGATCATCGCCATACCGGGAGAGAGAATCGGCAACGGCTTTCACAACCTCGGAAGGAATTTTCGCTTCCGTTATGAGTTGGCGCAGTTGCCTGCCGATGTCGCCGATTGGCTCCCGATCCTCCGCTTCCAGCATCGCGAGTCGATCCAAACAAGCATGAAACGTTTCGTTGTGTTCGATCGCGCTGCGATAGCATGCCGTCGTCACGCAAAACCCATCCGGTACCTGGATGCCTTCAATAGTCGCCAATTGCCCCAAGTGCAGCCCTTTTCCGCCAACAAGCGAAAGATGCGTTTTTTCAATTTCATTGAAGCCGAGAAGCAATGGATGCATGGAACACCTCTCCCAACCAGTAAATTTTGAAAATCGTTTGACAAGAGTACGCCCAGCGTGATACAATAAAATTGTAAGATGCACTATTCATGTGAATTTGCAAAATAACAGTCGTAAATTGATTATAGCATCGTGTTTGTTGATGTGCAACGTGAAAGAACCTGGCTCCCGGGAGTCAGGTTCTTTTTGATTTAATGTTCGCTAATGCGCGGCGCTTTTTTCATCCAACCAGCTGTATATAAAAAGTTAACACCATAAAATAATAAACGAGCGCCTTCCCCCACTTGCGACGCAGCAAGCTTCTGCCGCGGTTCATTCGCGATTTGACCGTATTGAGCGGCAACTGCTCCGCCTGGCTGATTTCTTCCAGCGACATGCCGTGCAGGTATTGGCCAACGAAGAGCGGCTTGTACTTGTCCGGCAACGAGTCGAGAATAGCGGCCACCATCCGGCCGTTTTCTTTTGTAATGGCTGCTTCTTCCGGCGTCTTCTCCTCGCTCGCGATCGTCTCCCGCCGCTGCAGCGCTTCGTCGTGAGACGCACCGTCCAGCGGAAGCGTTCCTTTGCGCTTGCGCAAGATGTCCAGACATACGTTTTTGCCGATGCGATACAGCCATGCCGACAACGACTTGGATTCGTCGAAGCGGTTAATGCTCAGGTAGAAACGAATGAACGTTTCCTGAACGACGTCGTCGCTGTCTGCATTGCCTTGCAATATTCGGGACGCCATCCGGACGAGATTGTCCTTGTACTTGTTCATCAGCACTTCGAGCGCGCTTTGATCGCCATTCTGAAACATGGTAATCAGACGCCGTTCAGAAAACTCCAACATGTCCCCTCCTCCGCCATACGTTCGGTAGCATACGAGCATTCGTTTCTCCCATTGTAGCACACCTGTACGCACCGAACATGAAAGACAAATGAGAAAAAGCAAAAGCCCGCCGCAAGACGGGCTTCTGCGTCCTTTTCCGACGGGCTGCCGTTCGGTTATTGCAAGTTTGCGCTTCCGATCGTTTCTATCGCCTTATGGTCGATCCGCTTGCTCCGGAACTTCATGAGAAATTCGTACACGACCGGCACGATCACGAGCGTGAGCAGCGTCGAGCTCGTCAGCCCGCCGATCACGATAATGCCGAGGCCCTTCGAGATGATGCCGGAGCTCTCGAAACCGAAGGCGAGCGGCAGAAGCGCGCCGATTGTGGCGAGCGCCGTCATCAGAATCGGGCGAAGCCGGGTAGCCGCAGCCTCCAGCAGCGCTTCCCGCGTAGGCAGCCCTTCCTTCTCCTTCCGGGTGACCCGGTCGATGAGCACGATCGCATTGGTGACCACGATGCCGATCAGCATGAGCGCTCCCATCATCGCGGAAACACTCAGCGATTCGCCGGCCAAGAACAGTCCCAGGAGCCCGCCGATCAGCGCAAACGGCAGCGAGAACAAAATCGCGAACGGGGCGAGCGCGCCGCCAAACGTGATGACCAGCACCAGGTAGATGATCGCGATCGCCGCCGCCATCGCCATCCCGAGCTGTGTTATCATGGTGCCTACTTGCTCCGCCGCCCCGGCCAAATGGACATCGATCGTGGACGGCAGCTTCAGTTCCTGAATGGCCTGCTCCAAATCGCTTGACGCTTTGGATACATTCGATGCGACTATCGTTGCCGTCACTTCCGCGTACATCCGGTTGTCGCGGCGGGCGATCGTTTGCGGCGAGTCGCCCTCCTTGATTTGCACGATTTCCTTGAGCGGCACTTCGCCGCGTACGGGCGAAACGACGGTCGTTTTTTCGATGTCGGCAACCGTACGGAACTGCTGGGCGTCCGTTTGCACATACACCTCATATTGTTTGCCGTCGACTTTGACATGCGTCAACACGGGACGTTCGCGCACCGGGCTAAGCTTCATGGCAATTTGGCCGGCGGTCAAGCCGAGCGTGCCCAGCTTGTTCGGATCGGCGACCAGTGTATACTGGCCGTAAGCTTGGGACAAGCTGGTGCCGGGTTTCTCGAAATCGGCGTTCGACTTCAGCAGCTGCGAGATGCGATCGACGGCCGGCTTGATTTCCTCCATGCTGTCTCCATATACGTACAGGCTCAGCTTGTTGCCGCCCAATCCTTCGTCCGTTTCGAGCTGTTTCCATTCTCCGCTGCCGGCGACGTTTTGTTTCAAGTCTTCGATCACGGTTTTTTTCTCTTCGGCAAATGCATTGAAGTCTTTGTTATACAAGATGAGGAATTGCGCCGCTTTGGACGGCGTTCCGGCGATCGCGTCCCGGCCCCCGACGGAATACTGCATATCTTTTACGCCGTCGCGCTTCAGCAGCAGCGCTTCCGCCTTTTGCGCAACCTGCTCGATGTCCGCAGCCCGCTCGCCCGCCGCCGGCGTGTACGAAATCATCACATATTTATCGTCTTCGCTTGGAGGGAACAGGCTGAAGCCTATGCGCGGAATCAAGGTCAGGCTGCCGACAAGCAGAAGCATGGCCGATCCGAACGTTATGAGCTTGTGACCAAGCGCCCAGCGCAAGACGCCCTTGTATAACCGGCCCAGCGCGCCGGGATGTTCATCGTGTTTGCTCCGGTCTTTCACCCCCCGCTTGAACATCGAATGCCCGAGCATCGGAACGATCGTCACGGCGACGAGCAAGGACGCGAGCAGCGCAAACATGACGGTCAAGCCGAACGGCAGGAACATGGCGCCAATCATGCCGTCCACGGTGCCGAGCGGCAGGAAGACGGCAACCGTCACGACGGTGGACGACAAGATCGGGAGGAACATTTCGCGCGTCGCTTCGCGGATCAGTTCCTTGCCCTTTAGCTTCTCCGACGACAGCGACATGCGCCGGTAAATGTTTTCGATGACGACGATCGAATCGTCGACGACGCGGCCGATCGCAACGGTCATCGCCCCAAGCGTCATCAGGTTCAAGGTGATGTCCATCCGTTTCAGCAGCAGAATGCCGATCAGGAGCGAAAGCGGAATCGATACGATCGAGATGAGCGTCGTGCGGAAGTTCCGCAGGAACAACAAAATAATCAATACGGCGAACAGCGCGCCGAACAGCGCCTTGCTAAGCATCGTGGAGACGGACTTCTCGATCGGCGTGCCTTGGTCGCTCATCGTCGTCACGTGGAGACCCGGCCAGTCTTTTTCGAAGCGCTCCATCTCTTTCTTAATGGCATTAACGACGTTGACCGTGTTGGCTTCTGGGGCTTTGACAATTTGAATGCCGATCGATTCGTTGCCGTTCGTACGCGAGATCGATTCGGCTTTGCCGACGAGCGCAAGCTTGGCGATTTCGTTCAGCCGCACCGTCTGCAAGGTGTCCGCGGCCGGTTTGCCTGCCGCTTGCTGCTGCGGCTGCCCCGCCGCGGCGGAAGGCAGCGGAATCGGCAGTCGGTTCAGTTCGTCCAATGTGGCGACATTGCCGTCGACAACTACTGTTTTGATCGCTTGATCCATTTCAAATACGCCGAGCGGCACTTTCACCGCCGAGCTTTGGACGATCGCGGCAACCTCGTTTTCGCTTAAGCCGAGCGTCTTCATTTTCTCCGTGTTGAACGCAAGCTGAACTTCCTGAAGCTGCTGCCCGGCGACCTCGACGTTGGCCACCCCGGCCAGCCCTTCAAGCGCCGGCTTTATTTCGCCCACGATGCGGTCGGTCAAGTCGGGCAGCGACTTCCCGTCCTCGGCAACGCTGAGCGAGATGACCGGCATCGCATCAAGACTGATGCGCGACACTGCCGCGGCTTGAGCCCCCGCGGGCAATCGAACGCCGGCGATCGCTTCGCGGACGTCGCTAGCCGCTTTGTCCATATTTTGCTTGTAGTTGTACTCGGCGACGATCGAAGAAACGTTTTCCGTCGAGGTGGAACTGATCGTTTTGACCCCGTCCAAATTTCTGATCCTCGTTTCGAGCGGTTTGGTCAGATGTTCCGCCACCTCCTCCGGGGCTGCGCCGGGGTATACAGTGGTGATGGTCAAATACGGGATCGACACGTCGGGAAGCGACTCCTGCTTCATGCCGAATCCCGCGTACAGTCCCGCTACCGTGACGATGATCGTCATGATCCACACGGCAAATTTGTTGTTCAAACTGAAATTGATCAAACCTTTCATGCGCCTCTTCTCCTGTTCGATCCGGATTATCGGCCGATTGCGAACCGACCGCTGGGAATAACGTACCCGACGAACATGTCGGCTTCGTGATCCCAATATGAACGGAATATGAACAGGCGAAAAAAAGGCGAAAAAAACAAAAACCGCGCCGCGTGCTCCGGGAGCAAACGAGGCGCGGCCGTTTGCGGCCGCCTAAGGCAACGAGGGCGCGCTTGGCAACGTAACGATAAACGTCGTGCCGCAGCCGGGCTCGCTCTCGACCTGAATCTCGCCCTGATGCAGCGACACGATTTGTTTGACGATGGCGAGCCCAAGACCGCTTCCGCCGTATTTGCGGCTGTGCGAGCGGTCGGCCTTGAAGAAACGTTCAAACACCCGTTTGCGGTCTTCCGGCGATATGCCGATGCCGCGATCCGCGATTCGAACGACTACGGTGGTGATGCCTGGTTCGATGCTGACGGCAATCGCACCGCCGTCGGGCGAAAACTTGATGCTGTTGCCGATCAAATTGGTCCATATTTGGTTCCATTGATCTTGATCGGCGGTAACGATCGCGTTTGGCAGCTCGAGTTCGAAGCGGATGCCCCGCGGCGACCAAGTCGGCTGCAGGGCGACGATAACCCGACGAATTTGCTCGTCGAGCCTGAACGTGACCGGTCGTAGCGGCTCGTGCTGCGCTTCGAGCATGGCCAGCTTGAGCAAGCTGTCGCTCATGCTCGACACGCGATCCGATTCCGCGATAATAATATCGAGGTAACGGTTCCGTTCGGCGTCGGGGAGATCGACTTGCTTCAGCGCTTTGGCGTATCCGGAGATCGACGTGAGCGGAGAGCGCACTTCATGAGAGACGTTGGAAACGAAGTCCCGGCGCATCTGCTCAAGCTGCCGCAGCTCGTGCGTCATGTCCTCGAAGCTGCGGGCCAATTTGCCGAGCTCGTCCTTCTGTTTGATATTCAGCTTGACGTTGAAGTCGCCGGCGGCGAGCCGCCTCGTCGCTTTCGTCAGCTTCTTGAGCGGCCTGACGAGGAAAACGGCGGCAATCAGAATAAAGATGCTCCCCGCCGCAAGAGAATAAGCGAGTATCGTCAAGATCCATTGCACAAGAAGCGAAACGGATGGATAAATCGGCTGCACGAACAACGCTTGCGTCCCGCCGTTCGTATGCAGCGGCACCCCGACGACGAACGGGTCCGTGTTCTTCGGATTATCGCGAGATACTTCGCCGCCGAGCACCCTGTCGATCATCTCCGGCGTTACGACGGCAGGATCGTAAGTGCCGGGCTGACCGAATGTCCGCCGCAACCCCTCCCTGTCGTAAATGCGAACATAATAAGATTCGAGCTGTTTCATCTCGCCGAGCAGCTTGTCCGCTTCGTCGCCAGGCAGCGATTCGTAGATGCGGGCGGTATCGAGACCAAAGGATATCGCCCCGCTCGTCAACACAACGTTCACCTTCTCCTGGAATACCGCCGTCGCCACGAAAAAGGCGACAATAATGCCGGCAATGACAGACAGCAGGAACGTCAATACGACACGCACATAAAGCGAACGGATCATACGTCCGCCTCAAGCCGATAGCCGAGACCGCGCACCGTTTCGATGCGGAAGTCGGCCACATCCGCGAACCGTTCGCGCAGCCGTTTGATATGGACGTCGACCGTGCGGTCGTCGCCGGCGTAATCAAGCCCCCATATTTGATCGATCAGCTGCTCGCGCGTGTAAATTTGGCCGGGGGTGCCGGCAAGCTTGTACAGCAGCTCGAACTCCTTCAGCGGCAAGGTGAGCGATTCCGCGCCTTTGGTCACTTTGTACGTCATCTTGTCGAGCGTTACCGCGCCGAGCCGGATCGACTGCGACGCTCCGATGCGGTACCGTTTCAGAAGCGCCCTGACGCGAACGGTCAATTCGAGCGGGTCGAACGGTTTGGTCAAATAATCGTCCGTTCCGAGCTGAAACCCTTTCACTTTCTCCCACGTTTCGCTCCTGGCGGTCAACATCAGCAGAGGCAAGTCGGGGTTGCCGCGCCGCAGCTCCTTGCACAGCGTCCAGCCGTCCATGACCGGCATCATAATGTCGAGCACAACGAGATCGACCGCCGTGGCGGCGAATACGTCCAGCGCTTCCTTGCCGTCCGCCGCTTCGACGGTCGCGAATCCGTCGTTGCGCAGAAACAGGCAGACGAGCTCGCGGATATTCGCGTCGTCGTCCGCTACGAGAATTGTCGGCACGCGTCATTCCTACTTTCCATTGCCGGATACGTTGCATTTCTTGGAAACTGTCACCATTATACTACAAGCGGCACAAAAAGGAGACCAAGCGCAAAACGCCTGGTCTCAAGTGATCTCACTGCATGTCGTTCGTCAGCACGAAAACCGGACGTTCGCTGACATTAACGGACACTTTGCCGCCGGCGATCGTCATCGCGCTTGAGACGCCGTCCGTATCGCCGTCCGCCATGGTCACGAGCGACGCGGTTGTCGGCGAACCGGTCAGCGACAGCTGGTAGCCGCTCACCGTTGTCTGGTTGCTCGTCGGCGCCCATACGACGTAAGCGCCGTTACTGCCGGTTGCGCTTTTGAACTTGTAAATTTTTACGTTGGCGTTGCCGGAGCCTTGTTCGCCGACATAACGCATGCCTGCCAGCGTGTTCTTCAGCGTATACACGTAGTAGTACGAGGTGCGCGGCACTTCGCCGGTCGCCTTCGACGACACGAGACCCGAGCTGTCGAACTGGGTGGCGCTGTTCACGTCGACATCGCGGAACATGTACATCTGCGCCTTGTCGACGCCGGCTGCGGCCGCCGCAAGATAGGAGCGCACGATCCATTGCGCTTGCACCTCGTTCACGCTGAACGTGCCGATCGACGGCGCGTGAATCGGCGAGCTCTGGTTCACGTCGTAGCCGAATTCGCTCAGCCAAAATTCCTTGCCCGGCAAATACCGGTTGCGGTAGTCGGCGAATGCTTCCAGCTGCGTCTTCATGCCGGCCGCTTCCGGACTGATGCCGGCGTTGCTCGGGCCGAAGTTGTACGAATGAATGTTGATCGCGTCGGCCGGGAAGCTGCCGCTGCGGTAATAATCCGACCAAACCTTCATCGCCCGGATATAGTCGACGTTCGGGTAAGCGAGCCCCATCATCGCCATTTTGCCGTTCGGGTCGGCGTTTTTGATTCCGAACGTGTTGCCCATCCGGCCTTGGTCGCCGTCATAATCGGCGCTGGCCATCGCCGCGTACTCGTATGGCGTGAAGTACGTCGTGCGATTGCTCCATTTGGCGTCGCCTTCGTTCCAGTCCTCGTAGTATTGGATGTAGCCGAGCCCGGTGCTGCGGGCCTGGTCCGGCGCCAGCTTGAGCTTGTTGTCGGCGACGGCCGTCGAGCCGTACCGCGCGGCGTACTGGAACATATGGTCGGCGTGAGCCGCGTACGAAGCGGGCAGCTTCGGATCGGCGCCGGACGGCACCGGCTTGTCGGCGAAGTTCGCCGTCAGCCAGTTGACGCCGCCGATCAGCGTCGGCACGACCGAAACGCCGGCTGCGCTCATCGTGTGGTAGTACGCGTCGAAATCGAAGCCGCCGGACGCGCCGTACGACGGGCTGAACTTGTTCCGGTTGTTCGGATACGGATACGCATAAGGCACCGCCCAGTCGCCTTCGTCCCAGCCCCAGTTGTGGTACTCGCGCACATTGCCGGCCACTTGCTGCTTCGTCGTCGAGTCGTCGTTGAAGCCGTTGATGCCGATCAGCTTATCCATCGTCGGCAGCGTATGCGGCGACGGCGACGGCACCGTATCGATATTCGTGCCAAGCGCGCGGCCGTACACGACAAGCTCGTTCGTCTGCACCCCGCCGTCGGAAATTTCCACCTTGAGGTAGTGCGTCGACGGTACGCTGACGGGATGGTTGATCCATCCCGGCGTATTGGTCATCGGGTCGGACACTTGCTGCGTCCATTGGAACGGAGAACCGGTGTACACCTTGACGTAGGAGCCATTCGGCCCGTAAGGCGGATCGTACAGGAAAATGTTGTCGATCTCGTAATCCTGCCCAAGGTTGATGATGGCCGAGTTGACCATCGAGTTGGCGAAGCCGCCGCCCGGGTAGTAGTTCGTTGTCGGCGTGCCGCCCGAGCCGTGCAGCGGATCGCCGGACAACGTTTGCTCGTCGACGAGCTTCTCGGGATTGCCGGTGGCGGTTTCATTCAGCACCATCGACGGATCGAGCGGAATTTTGATAATCGAGCTGGCCGCCGCAGTCGCCTTCGACACCACGTTAGACAGCCCCGATTCGTTCGGCACTTCATCCTTCGTTTTCATCGCAAAATAGTACGTCGTGCTCGCCGACAGCCCGCTCACTGTCATTGACTGGCCGGTGCCCGCCGCCGCAGGCGCCGGTTCGCCGCTCGCCTGCGTGGCACTGCCCCAGTTGCCGCTCGTAATCGTCGACGTGCTGTAGCGAATGTCGTACGACGAGGCTGTGCCGGTGCTGCCGTCGTCGCCAGGCGCCGTCCAGTTCAGCGTCACCGAGCTTGACGTCGACGATGGCGCCGACAAGTTCGCAATCGCCGCCGGCGCCGTTGTATCCCCGCCGGTGACGGGCGTGCCGTACAGCACGATTTCCGAAATTTGCGCGTGATAATCGGCCAGCGTCACCCGGATATAGCGCGTTTGCACGCTTGCCGTGTGCGCGTTCCACACCATCCAGTTGTTCGTGTTGTAGGTGAACAGCGAGGTCCAGCTTCCCGGACTGCCCGCGGAAACGGTCAAATTGCCGATGTCGTACGTATCCCACATGTAAATGCCGGTAATGTTGTAAGATTGCCCGAGGTCGATATACGCGCTGGCCGGGTAGTCAGCCATGTTCCACAGCGCGACCCAACTGGTGGTCGGCGACCCGCCGGAGCCGTTCGCCGGATCGCCGGCGGCCGACTGTTCGTCGACGAGCAGCGTCGCGTCGCCTTTACCCGACTCGTTCGTTACCATGGCGGGCGTCAGCGTTATTTTCGGATCGGAGGCGTACACGCGGGCGTTTCCTCCTGGCCAAACAAGGGCGGGCAGCATGGCGAGCAGCGCGATCAGCAGCAGGACAAGCGGTTTTTTCACAAACATCCCTCCGTTCTTCGATTGTTCATTCCTTGCTTGCAAAACTTCGACTCCGACGACGACTAGTTTCGAAGCAGGCGTAAAGCATCGACCACCCCCTTTCGGGCAACCGCCCGGTTATTCCTTGACGCTGCCAAGCACGATGCCGGCCATAAAATACCGCTGCAAAAACGGATACACGCCCAGCACCGGCAGCGCCCCGAGAAAAATTTGCGCCGCCCGCAGCGCGCGATCGTTCAACTCGGACAAAAACCTTGCCTGCGTCGGATCGTTGATCTGCGACATGTCTAGCCTGCGGTAATTCGCCAGCCGGTAAGCCAGCGTATAAGAAACCGAATTCTTTCCACACATCCGTAGCAACCAGAATGTAAGGGAACCAGTTGCGGGCCGAGAAAAAACACTTTCGGCAAGCCGAGCCCGTGCAGAAACGCATTGACTACGCCGGTTGTCGGCGACAGCACGTCGATAAGGATGCCGGCCAAGATGACCCACGACAGAAAATGCGGCAAATAAATGACCGTTTGCAACGAACGGCGAAACAACTGCCGGCGCACTTCGTTCAGCAGCAGCGCGGCGGCGATCGGCGCGGCCAGGCCGGCGACGATTTTCATCGCGGAGATGAACAGCGTGTTGCGGATGACGACGAATGTGTCGGGCAGCCCGCAGATATAGCGAAAATGCGCCAAACCCACCCAGTCGGAGCCGAACAGCCCTTTGGACGGATTGAAGTTCTAGAAGGCGATGGCCGCCCCCGCCATCGGCCCGTAGCAGAACACAAGCGCCAGCGCCACGCTCGGCAGCATCATCAGATGAAGCGGCAGCTCCCGTTTCCTTCGTTTGCCCATGCCGTCTACTGCATTTGCCCGCTGGCGTTCACTTCCGCAAGAATGTCGTTGCCGCCCTGCTCCTGCCACTTCTTCGCGAAATCGTCGAACGCATCCAGTTTTTGCACGCCCATAATAATTTCCGTGAACGTCTTCGCTTCCATGTCGCGCAGCGACGGACCGCGGGAAATCATTGTCGGCGTCGGCGAGCCGGTATACGCCGATGGCAGGATGCGATTCGCCTTTTTGTACTGGCCGAGAATATCGAATGCGCCGCCTTCGCCCCACATGCGGTCGAACTGCCAGCTGCCAAGATCGCCGGACCTGTATTTCATCACGTCGTCATATGCCTTCCTGTCGGTCGAATTCAGCTTCGACGGGCCGTTGTTCTTGATGGCGTCCTGCACCGCATAGAATGTGTTCTGGTTCGTGTCCGGGAAACCGCCGCCGACCGGCGAATACATGAACACGTTGTAGACGAGCCCTTCGCCGGCGTTAACGACGTGGTAGCTTTCGTCGCGGTTGTCGCCGTACACTTTTTCCATGAAATAGTTCATCATCTTGAACACGGCTTCCGGGTGCTTCGCCTTTCTGCTCACGACCAGAAAAGAGCCCGGAAACCCTTGCGTGCTTTGCGCCAGCACCGGCTTGCCGTCGGCGGAGACGAGCGGGTACATGCCCCAGTCGACATCCTTGTTGTCTTTCTTCATGCTATTGATCGGCCACGACGGCACCCAGAACGCGCCGAACGTCATGCCGACCTTGCCCGACGTCACGAGCTCCGCCGATTTGATGCCGTCGATGACGCTGAATTCGGGGTAAATCGCGCCCTCGCGGAACAGCTCCTGCAGCTTGCCGAGCGCCGTTTTCACTTCCGGCTGCGTATCGGCCCATATCGCCTTGCCGTCCGCTCCTTTCAGGAACATCAGGTTCGTGCCCGAACCTTTCGTCGGGTTGAACGGATACGCGTGGTAGCCGTTGAAGAAGCCGTCGAGGCCGGACCAGCCGTTCCACAAGTTCAGGTCGACGCTCAAGCCGTACGTGTCGTTTTTGCCGTTGCGGTCGGGGTCGTTTTTGGCAAAAGCGAGTGCGGTCCTGTACACGTCGTCCATCGATTTCGGCGGCAACAAACCGACGCTGCGCAGCCAGTCGTTGCGGATGTAGATCATCTGCGCGTCGTCCTGCCCGCCGCCGCCGACCGGAATGCTCATGATTTTGCCGTTTACCGTGGCGGCCTTCAGCGCGATGCCGTTGCCGGCGTTCATCGACTTTTTGGTCAGCTCGGAGGCGTACTTGTTGTAAATGTCGGTCAAGTCGGCCACTTGCCCCGCCTGCACGAGCACCTGGAACTGCTGGGCGTCGACGGTCATGAAGTCCGGCAAGACGCCCGACACCATCGTCACCGTAATTTTGTTCGGGTACTGCTGGTCGCTCACCTTCCACTTGTTCGTCAGCCTGATGCCAAGCTTGCTTGCAAAATCGCGGGACCACACATTGCTGTCGTACGAGTCGCCGTCCTTGAACTTGACGCCGGCGTTGACCGAACGCACCGTCGACACTTCGATCGGCGGATCGTAACGGCCAAACGGTTCGTCCGCCGCTGCCGGAGCAGCCGACGTTCCCGGCTGTACGATCTCTTCCGTCCCGGCTTCCGCACCGCCCTTGCTGCAGGCGCCGACCGCCGCGAGCGCCAGCGCCAACGCAGCCGTCGCCGCGAGCGACCCCAGCTTGCCGTTCATCCGTTTCCCTCCCCGTTCCCGTCGGTGGCCGCCTTACGCCCCCATTATGCCGGAACCGCCCCTTTTCCAAAAGATGAATCTGATGTCCTTTCTTGACATTTCATAACCGATCGGCGGCGTCGCGGTACTCCTGCGGCGTGCGCCCCGTTATCCTTTTGAAGAAACGGGTAAAATACGGCGCCGACTCGTACCCGATGCGCAAACCGATCTCGTGGATTTTGAGCGGCGTGTCGGCCAGCAGCTCCTTCGCCCTGACGATGCGGGCGTCGATGATGTAGTCGGTCAGGCTGACGCCGGTGCGCTGTTTGTATAGCCGGGACAAATAAAACGGCGCCAAATACACCGCGTCGGCGAGTTGGGCGAGCGAGAGGTCGCCGCCGAGGTTGGAGGCGATGTATTCCTGCACGAGCCGCACGATGCGCCCGCTCTCGCGCTCGTTCTCGTCGCTGTGCCGCCGGAACAGCAGCCCGGCCAGCTCGCGGTAGAAGGCGCAAACTTCGTCCCACGTCGCGTGCTCGCGAATCGACAGCAGCTTGCCGAGCTGGATTTGTTCGGCGATGTCGGCGAGCAATTGCTTGCGGTTCAAGTACGAAATAAACAGCGACGCCAGCCCGTAATAAATTTCGAGCCCCAGCCCCGTCTGCAAGCCCGAATGGCCGGGCACGGCGGCGACGATTTCATCGTACAGCCGCTCGAACGCCGCTTGTTCCTTCTGTTCGAGCAGCTGCCCGAGCTGCGGCAGTTTCCTTAGCCGCGCCCGTGCGCCAAACGATTCTTCTTCAAACAGCCGCCGGTCCGAAAGCAGCATTTCGCTTTCGATGCCCAGCCCGCGCACGAACATGAGCGACAGCCGTTCGTAGCGGGAAGGCAGTTCCTCCCACGGGCAAGGCGCGCTGCCGACGACGAACGAAATCGCCAGTTTCAAATAGCGGCGGCACGATTGCTGCACCGCCTCGGCCGTGCCGACGGCGTACCGGTGCAGTTCCTCGGCGTTTGCGGCATCGTTGCCGTCCTTTGGCTGCAGCAGCCAGACGAGCCGGTTCGGCGCCAGCTGCACGTGCACGATCCGCTGCGTGGCAGCGAAATATTCCTCGAAGATGTTGCCGATCGAGTACACATACAGCGGCCGATCGGCGATACCGGTTTCGTCGCGCCAGCGGTCGACGCGTCCGACGATCGGCAGCACCGGGCGATGCGGATCGAGCGGAATGCCGAGCTCGGCGAAACGTCCCTGCCGCGCCGCCGCCGTCGACGGTTCACCGCCGAGCAGCTCGGACAAATATTCCTTGCGCAGCGTTGGCAGCGCGGCGGTCATCCGGCTGCGCGCGCCGGCGATCAGCCGCTCGAGCGACACCTCCTGCGAGATGGCCTGCACCGCTTTGTTCACCGCAGCGACGATGGCCGGATCGCCTTCGGTTTTGAGCACGTAGTCGAGCGCGCCGCTGCGCAGCGACGACTGGATGTAGTCGAAGTCGTCGTAGCCGGTGAGAAAGATCGAGCGGCATCGCGGCCACAGCCGCACGACTTCTCGCTGCAGCCCGATGCCGTCCATCTCCGGCATCTGAATATCGGTCAGCAGGATATCGATGCGCGACCGCCGGGCGATGTCGAGCGCCGCCTTGGCGTCGTAAGCGCGGTGCAGCTCCAGCGGCCAATCGCCGATCTGCTGGAACATGTCGTACAAGCCTTCGACGATAATCGGTTCGTCGTCCACGATCAGCATCCGATACATGGGTCAAGTCGCCTCCCTTGATTTCATCGCAGCGAAGGCCGCCGCCGGCATCGGTTCGGCAGCCGTCATTTCGAGCGCCAGCTCGACGCAGAGCCCGCCCATCGCGCCGCGCGACAAACGAATGCCGCTGCGCGCGCCGAACGTCAGCCGGATGCGCCGATGCACGTTGAGCAAGCCGGTTTGCTCCACATCCGGGTCGTGCTGTGCGAGTTCGTCCTGCAGGCGCCGCAGCGTTTCGTCGGTCAAGAGCGTGCCGTTGTCCTCCACCTCGATCCGCACCGTGTCTGCCCGCTGTTCGATGCGCAGCGCAATTTTGCCGTCCGTCCGTTTGTTTTCCAGCCCGTATTTGTAAGCGTTCTCCAGGATGGGCTGCAGGATGAGCCGTGGCACGCGTTGTTTGGCGCACGATTCCGGCAGCGGGTCGATTGCGACCTGGATCCGGTTCGAGAAGCGGATATTTTGAATTTCCGCGTACGTGCGCACATGGCGCAGCTCGGCTTCGAGAGGCACGTCGGCGGACGCGCTGCGGGTGATGTAGCGGAAGTAGTCGCCAAGGAACTGGCTGAAGCGGGCGATGCTTTCGTTGTCGTTGATGCGGGCGAGCCGGTACATGATGAAGTAGGTGTTGTACAAAAAATGCGGGTTGATCTGCGACTGCAGCTGCTTCAGCTCGGAGCGTTGGGCGCGGATTTTTTGCTCGTACACTTGCGTGATGAGCACCTTGAGCTTCTCGACCATCGTATTGTACTGACGGAACAAATAGTGGAATTCGTCCTGCGCGGAAGGAAGCGGCGCCGGATCGAGGTTGCCGTCCTCGACGCGCCGGAACGAACGGATCAGCTTGCGCAGCGGCTTGTGGATGAGCCGGTACAGCCAGTACGAGTAAACCACGATAATGATGCTGGAGATCAGCGACAGTCCCCAGTAGAAAGTGCGGTAAAACTCGATTTGGCCGAACACCTCGCGATAAGGCACGTACACGCTTAAATAGAAGCCTAGCATGTCCGAATAGCGGTACGTGACGAGGTACGTTTCGCCGCCCTCCTTGACCGTCTCCATGCCGGCCAGCTTGCCCGCTTCGTATTGCCGGCTCAAATAATCGCGCAGCGCCGTATGCTCCGGCGTGCCGTCCGCTTGCGAGAGCGACCAGCTCCGCTGCGGGTTGTAGAGCAGAGCGCCCGACCGGTCATAGTCGGTAATGCCGCTCAGCAAACCGCGGAACCTGTCGGGATCAAGCTCGATCGACAGCACGAATTCGGGCTGGCGGTTAAAGCTCGGCTCGGGGAACCCGAGGCCGATGAACAGCCGGTCGCGCCAATCGACGATCGTCATGCCGGCGGCCGATACCTGACCGGCAAACGCCGGGCGCAGCGCTTCGTAATCGCCGGCGACATGGTCGGTGATCGAATACTCCGTCGACAGCGTGCGGTCGAGCGAAAGGATGTGGGCGCTGACGCTTTTGATAAACAGGCTGGAGCTCTTGACGATGTCGAGGTTGCTTTCGATCCGCCGCACCGCCTCCGCCCGTTCGCCGAGCGACATGACTTCATTGAGCAGCGCGTAATGCTGCAAATCTTTGTCCAGCGTGTTCATCTGCAGCAGCTTCACCATGTGCTCCTTCTCGGCGTCGAGCGCGTTGACGTAGAAGTCGACCTTGGACTGCATCGAACGGGCGAGCTCGTCGCGCACGATCGTTTCTCCCCGCTTGTTGACCAGCAGGCCGAGCCCGTACAGCGGGGCGATCACCAGCATAAACGCCACAATCAGCTTCGGAAACAACGTCAGTTTGCCCACATCGGCGCCTCCTCCCACAAGACGCAAAAAACGCGTCCAAGGATCAGTTGAACGCGCATGCCGTCTTGTTTCATTGTGTCACACCGGCAAGCCCGGGAACATTGCCATTCGATAACCTTTTTTGACCTTTGATAACCGTTTGGTGCCGAACCGTTCAGCCCTATTATAAGGGACGCCTTTATATTGGAAAATAAACATTTTATTTCCTCTTGCGAGAGAGTCTCCCTGTTCGAAACATGCCTCCCTCCAAAATAGCCCATGAAAAATGGCTTATTCATCCGTTTTCACCCGGTCCGACAATAATAACCAGTGAATATACTGGCTATTCTGCTACAATCGCCTCGAAATGGAACATTTCAAGCAAATAACCAGTGATACCATGCGGCGCGATTGGCGTCACCGGCCGGCGCGAGCCCAACGGTTGGCGGGGGGAGCGCTTCCTCGAAGCTTGCATACGTGGTGCCCCAGCAATCGTTCAATCGCTCGATCGCCCCATGCCGCTCCTCCAGCCAGACGCGGAACCGCTGCAGCGACTGCTCGCAATAACACAAGTAGGCGAGCTCGTAGCCGAGAATGACATACAGCAGCTGGGGGTGGTTCGTCCAATCGGCGGCATGTTCCCGATTGTAGGCGTCAATGGCCGTCAGAATGCGCTCGTTCTCCAGACATATCACGACATTTTCCTTGCGGCCGCCCATCGCCCACTGATCTTTGATCAGATGGCCGCACCAGCCCTTCCAGCCGACCCGCTCCGTATCAGGAAACGAATGGAACGCTTCATAAACCGGAGAACGTTCGATATCGTAGCGGGAGCCGCCGCCCGCCGCGTATATTTCCATCTTGTGCTGCTCCGGGGAGAAGAAAGACAGCAGCGCGCCTTCATTGTGATAGCTCATCGAACAGATCAATATCGGCGCTCCGGCCGTATCGACGAACGACTTGCCTTCGATACGAAGCATCTTCAGATCCGGCAGCGGCCTGACATTCGACAGCGGCAGATTCGAATCGTCTTCATCATCCTCGTGCGCACGGGAGGAAAGCAACCGCTTCAGTGGCAGCCGATGCTTCTGCAGCTCGGCGAGCGCGCCGCTGAGGTTGCGTCGCCTTGCTCCCGCCGAAAAGTGCCATGCGAGCAGCGGCCTGCTCTTGAGCGCGATGTCCGCCGCCACAATTCCCGCGCGCGCGTACAACGTCGGCTTGCCGTTGATTTCCGCCGCCTCGACAAGACGCTGCAGCCGTTCGCGCTCGGCCCAAACTTCCGATTCAAGCTTGCGCAGGTCCTCCGGCAGCTCCGCCCGCTCCGGTTCATACGTATAGCAGCTGATATCCTGATGCTTCAGGCACAGGATCGAATCTCCCGGAACCGCCCTTGCGCAAGCGTCCGGAGTATCCGGCGATTCCGACAGCCGCAACGCCGCGATTTCCAGCGGCTCCGACCCGCCGGGGAGCGGGAAGTGCAGAGTGACCTTCACAATGTGCGCAAGGTCAAGCAAACGATCGCCGCGCTGGGTCTGCATCGGATCGATCCGAATCACCACATGAGTCTTCCCCTCGCCCAGCAGCAGCGCGCGCTTGCGATCGACCCAGTCGCCGTACGCCAATTCGGCCCCGTCCGCTTCCGTCCGGTCCCATATTTCAATCCCTCCGATCACGGGCTCCGGATGCGGATTCGTTATCGTGAATTGGAGCGACCGATACCCTCTCCAGTCTCGCGGCAGCCGGACAGTCGACACCGTGCCGCGAGCTTGCGCGGTCCATTGCCCGGCAGCGCCGGCATGAGGCTGCCGCTTCGCCAGTTCGCCCGACCAGACGGGCTCCGCCGCGTCGAAGCGGTCGATGAATTTCCAGCCCGACATGTGAGTTCTCCCCTCCTACCCTTTGATCGAGCCGAGCAGCACGCCAGGAATCACCATCGCCCAGACGGTGTCGAGCAGCCCCAAGGCTTGGACGACCATGTAGGAAGGAATCATGCCGCCATTGAACAAAATGGTGAACACGAAGCCCAGCATGATCGGCTTGCGCATGACCATATGCCGCTGCGACAGCGCGAAGGCGGCCATAGAAGTCAGCAGCAAGGAAAGGACGGAGCCCAAGGCGGTGTATATCGCCGTATTTTTATAGCCCGACCAAATCCGATCGTCATGCACCACCTGCTCGTACCATCTCAGCGTGAATCCTTTCGGCCAGAAGCTGACCGCATTTTGCAAAACGTAAGTATCGCTGCTCAGCGACACGTTGAGCACGTATACGAACGGATATAATGTCACGAACATAAGCCCCAGCATAAACAACGCGTTCACGGCTGTGAACAGATCCAACCGGCGCCTCTTCACCGTCGGCAAAGCTTGAATGACCGCTTCCACCTTCTCTTCCGTGTACGGTCGGGAGCATAATCTCCGGGCCGCGCGGCGAACCCGCCGATTTATTATCCGGCTGCACTGTGTTATCATGGTTGAACGTTGGCCGGCTTCCGCTTCATAGCCGCAGAAGCGCGGCGATTTAAGAAACGGTTAAGAAACCGATTATATCCGGGAAACATTTGTACGCTACACTCCAATCGAAACGTATGTCGTTTTCGTGAAAGGGTAGTTTCGATGTCCATTCGCCACCGCATGCTGTTCTCCTTTACATTGATGACACTGCTCACGCTGCTGTCCGTCGCCATCCTAGGCCTGGTCATGGCTGTCGCCATCACCGGCGATTTTGACCGGGTCCGCGAGCTGTATACCCGGCAATACTCGATGAAGCCGCTGCTCCCCGAGGAGGAAACGGCGTTCGCCGAAGCCAAATTCGTGGCCAAAAAAACGCCGGAGCAGCTGCTGCTGCCGGACGCCCTCGCATCGATCGACGCCCCGCTGCCGGAGGTGCAAGCCGGCCTGCTGCTGCGCAAAGCAGAAACGATTGTTTACGCCACACCCGCGCTACGCCTCCAGTTGCACGGCGATCAGCTGCCCCCGTACGAGATGGCGAACATCAACGTACGCGACACCTGGTCGGTGAACGGGCGGTTTTTTACGTACGTCAAATTCGATTTCTCCTTCACCGATCAGACGCCCGGGAGCCTTTACGTCGTTCGCGAAACGAGTCCGTCAAGCGAATTTATGGCCAAATGGTTTCCGCTGCTGGCCGGTTTGCTGCTGCTCCTGCTGCTCGTTGGCAATGCCCTGCTCTATTGGTGGGTGACACGCGGCATCGTCATTCCGCTTCGCCGGCTGAAAGAGGCGTCCGAGCAAATTCGCGAAGGAAATTTGGCGTTCGAGGTCGGCGTCCGCTCCGCCGATGAAATCGGCGCCCTGTCGGCATCGTTCGAAGAAATGAGGCGCCGGCTCCATGCTTCCGTCGAGCTGCAGCACCAGTACGAAGCGAATCGCAAGGAACTGATGACGAATATTTCCCATGATCTGAAGACGCCGATGACGATGATCAAAGGATATGTCGAAGGCATTCGCGACGGCGTGGCGCGAACGCCCGAGCAGTTGGACGCCTATCTGGCGGTTATTTCCGCCAAAACGGTCGTGATGGACCGACTGATCGACGATTTGTTTCTGTTCTCCAAGCTGGATCTCGGCAAGGTGCCGTTTGCGTTCGAGCAGGTAGAGCTTCGCGGTTATATGGCCGATCTTGTCGAAGAGATGGCGTTCGATCTGACGGAGCGCGGCGTCGCGCTGCGGCTGCACGGCGCCGAAGGCGTTCCGCTGCGGGTGCGGATCGATCGCGATAAGCTGCGGCGTGTCATCGTCAACATTGTCGAGAATAGCGCCAAGTACATGGACGTGGAGCAGCCGGACAAACGGGTGGAAATCGCGCTGGTTGACAAGCCGGACGAAGGCGGCGTTTCGATCGAGGTGGCGGACAACGGGCCGGGCATAACGGCAGAGGCGCTGCCGAACATTTTCGAGCGGTTTTATCGGGCGGAGCAGTCGCGCGGCGCGTCCACCGGCGGCAGCGGGCTGGGGCTGGCGATCGCCAAACAGATCGTCCGCGAGCACGGCGGACGGATCGAGGCGTCCAGCACGGTTGGCCGCGGCACCACGCTGACGATTACATTGCCGAAGGAGGAAGCCGAATGAACATTTTGCTTATCGAGGACGAGCCGCTGATAGCCAAGCTGCAGAAGGACTACCTCGAAATCAGCGGATTCGCCGTCGACATCGCGGCGGACGGCGACACGGGCATCCGCCAGGCGCTTCAGGGCGACTACAACCTGATTATTCTCGACATCATGCTGCCGGTCTTGGACGGCTTCGAAGCGTGCCGGCGCATCCGCGCGCAGAAGGACATTCCGATCTTGTTCGTTTCGGCGCGCAAGGAGGATGCGGATAAAATATTGGCGCTTGGTCTCGGCGGCGACGACTATATGACGAAACCGTTCAGTCCCGGCGAGCTGGTAGCGCGGGTTAAAGCGCATTTGTCCCGCTACGAACGGCTGCGGGGCAGCCGCGACCAGGATGCGCAGGATATTCGCATCGGCGGACTGCGCGTCGACCTTCCCGCCCGGCGCGTATTCGTCAACGAAAAAGAGGTGAATTTAAAAACGAAGGAATTCGACCTGCTCGCTTTTATGGCGGCACATCCGAACCAGGTGTTCAGCAAGGAGCACTTGTTCGAACGCATCTGGGGACTCGACTCCGCCGGCGATCTGTCGACGGTTACCGTACACATCCGCAAAATCCGCGAAAAAATCGAAGCCGACCCTTCCGATCCCAAATACATCGAAACCTTGTGGGGCGCCGGCTACCGGCTTACAGTCTGACGGGCGGAAAAAATAAATCGTTCGCAAACTTTTAAGAAACCGATAAGATTCTGCACAGCCGCAGTTTAGACTTGGCCGTTACGATGAGAACAAGCAACACATCCCAATCCCTTACCGACAAGGAGTGGTTCTCATGTACGGCAACAACAAACGCAAGAAAACGGAACAGTCTCATTCTGGTGCAATCGGCGCGGTTCGCACTGCCGGCGTTCGGCGGCCTTCCGGCAAAATCGGCGCGTTCCCGATGCTGACGCTGGCCGCTGTCATCGGCTTGTCCGCCGCAATCCCCGCTGCCGGCCTTCGTCCGACTTCGGCGCAAGCGGCCGCCGCGGCTGCCGATGCAACCGCCTTCGCCGATTTGTCGCTTGCCGGCCCCTACCGCAGCGCAATGGAAGAACTGCTGAAGCAGCACGTGCTGGAAGGCGACGGCACGGCGGAGCTGAAACCGACCCGCTCGGCGACACGCGCCGAGTTGGCCAAAATCGTAACGCTTTCCTTCGGCCTGAAAGCTGCCGCTGCCGGGAATGCCGGCGCAAGCTTCGAAGACGTTGCCGGCGACGTTTGGTACGCGCCTTATGTCAACGTTGTTGCGCAAGCCGGCTTGCTGCAAGGCGAAGGCGGCCTGTTCCACCCGCAAGCTTCCGTGAGCGTGGAAGAACTGGTGCGCGTCATGGCTGCCGCATCGCGGACGGACGCCGCCGCGTTGCAGGCGGCGATCGCCGGCTACGAGCCCCGGCAAGCGGCAACGCGCGCGGAAACGTCGCAGGCAGCCGTTCGCGCTCAGCAGCTGCAAGCGGAGGCGGCGGTGCGCGTCGTCAGCGTCAAGGCGCTGAACAAGCTGACGCTGCAGGTCGACTTTTCCGGGCCGATCGCGGACCTCGAAGCCAATCTCGAGCTGGCGGCGCGGGAGCTGACGTTCGACAACGGTTTGCGCATCGTCAATGTGCCCCGATTGATGTCCGGCTTCGACAGCCGCTACATCATCCCGGTCACGCCGCAGCAGGAAGGCGTCAGCTATACGTTCAGCTTCAAGGGCAAGGCGGCGGGAACGTTCGCCGCAAGCGGCGCTACGATCGCCTTGAACGAAGCGCGCCAAGTAACGGACGATACGTTCGAGGTCGAAGCGCTGCAGGAAGACGGCGTGGTCGACTACGGCTACATTATTAAAGCTTACGCCGGAGGCCGCAGCCCCCTCGCTTTTGCGCTGGACGAGAATAACCGGCATGAAGACAAGGCGTTCCAAATCATCTCCTCCATGCGCGAACGCGTCGTTACGATTACGCCGGAAGGCGGCGAACCTGTTGTGGCGTCCTATGTACCGTTCACGCAATCGACGGACGGTCGGCAAACGCCGAAGTTCCGCCTGCCGAACGGCCAGAAGCTGGTACCGGGCACCGTTTACACGGTGACGGCCGATTGGGCGACGCTGCGAGACGCTTCCTTCACCGCCGGCGCAACGCAGCCGCTGCGCATCGCTTCGGCAGCGCCGATCGACGCCGCTTCGTTCTCGGCATCCTTGTCCGCCGATCCGTTGGATGAGCTGTTTGCCGGACGCAGCGTCGTGTTGACCGCCGATGACGGCTCGACCGTTACCGCCGCCTATCGGTTCCAGTCGCGCAAAGGCGTTGTCGGCATCTTCGACCTGCCGGCCGGGCAGACGCTGCAATCCGGAGCCGTTTACCAGGTCGCGCCGGTTGGCGATTGGGCAGTAGCCGAACAGGTAACGCTCGCAACGAAATAACAGGAGGCGATCGTTGATGGCAACAACACAATGGTTGCGGCACGGTGTTGCCGGGGTGCGTCCATGAGCGGCGTTCGATTGGCGGGGCTGCTTCTGGCCGTCCAACTGCTCGCGGGCTGCGCGGCGCAGGCGGAACCGCCGGCAGCGACCGGAGCCAGTCCGGTTACAGCGAAGCCGGCTTCGGCGACTCCCGATGCCGGGCGATCGACGGCATCGCCCGACATCGGACCAACGGCATCTCCTAGTGCCGGGACAACCGCGCCGTCGCCGGAACGACCGGCGATGGTGAACAAGGAGGAACAGATGAAAGCGAACGAACAACTGATCGCAGCGGCGGAACGCGGCGATACCGCTGAAGTGAACAGGCTTCTTTCCGCGGGTGCGGACATCGACTCCAAAGACGGGCGCGGCCGTACGGCGGTCATGGCGGCAACGCACGGCAACAAGCCGGCGGTCGTGCAAGCGCTGATCGCGGCCGGGGCGAACATTCACTTGCAGGACAACAAGCAGGACAATCCGTTTCTGTATGCGGGCGCGGAAGGGTTGCTCGACATCCTGAAGCTGACGATCGACGCCGGCGCAGACGTCAAGCTGACGAACCGGTACAACGGCACGGCGCTCATTCCCGCATCCGAGCACGGCTACGTCGACATCGTTCGCGAGCTGCTGACGCGCACCGCAATCGACGTCAACCATGTGAACCGGCTCGGTTGGACCGCGCTGATGGAGGCGATCGTGCTGGGCGGCGGCGGGACGAATCACCAGACTGTTGTCCGACTGCTGCTTGAACACGGCGCCGATCCCAACATCCCGGACAAAGAAGGCGTCACCGCGCTTGCGCATGCCGAATCGCGAGGCTTCAAGGAAATAGCGCGCATGCTTCGCGATGCGGGAGCGCATTGATCTCCTGAAGCAACAGGCCGTCCGGCCGATTTGGCGGACGGCCTGTTGCCGTGTTGAGCGTCCCACGGCTCCTCAACATAAGGCTGCGGGGTAAATAGGCCATAAAATGGCTTATTTCGCTGGCGGCTGATTCTTCTGCTGCAATTCGCGCAGCAATCGTTCGAAACGATCGAACTGCGCTTCCTTCAACAGGCGGAACGAATCCAGCCAAACGCTCAGTTCCTCGAACGGTTCGTACCGCAGCTTGTAGATCCGACGGTTGGCGACCGGGTGCGCTTCGGCGAGTCCGGCTTCGCTCAATACGCGCAAATGTTTGGACGTTTGCGGATGATTAAGCTCGAGCCGTTCGGCGATTTCCCCCATCGTGAGCGGACCGTCCCGCAACAGTTCGACAATGTGCAGCCGGTTGGGCTCGGCGAGCGCGTTCAAAGTGGCAAGTTGCATCATTTGAACACCTCCGTTGGGAAGGACTCCCCTCCGCTTGGCCTCGCGTCACTTCGAATCGGCAGCCAGCAATCGCACTTGTTCGGCGAACCGTTCCATCGAGTCGACCGCTCCCGTTTCCATGCCGCCGGCCAATGCTCCCTGCAGCCCTTCTTCCGTTGCGAAAGTTGTGATGCTCGTCAGCTTCGTCCGGTTGCCCGGCAGTTCGCTTAACGTATCGGTAACGATCGATTCGTGGATCGAATACGGTTCGACGTCAAAAATTTGCGTGTACACGAGCCGTTCCGGCTTGACGACTTCGCGATAAACGCCTTTGAACGGCATCTCGCCGACTTGGGGAATTTGCTGCACGAACCGATAGCTGCCGCCTTCCCTCAGGTCGATTTCGCAAATCGGCAGCTTCACTCCCTGGAATCCCCACCATACCGCCACATGCTCCGGATTCGTCCAGGCTTCCCAGACAATTTCGCGGGGTGCGTCGAAAATGCGCTCCACAATGAGATTCAGATCCTCCACATACGTTGTGGTGCTGCCCGTTGCTTTGTTGTCGGCCATTATTCATTCCTCCGTTTTGGGTTTGGTAACTTCATCGTTTCCAACCAATCGTAAACCACTGTGCACGGTGCTTTACGGTTCGTCTTGCAATGAATATACCAAACAAGGAATATTCCTGTAAAGGAAATTTCCTGCGGAGGAAAATTCTAAAATGGGAACGGATCAGGCGGCATTACTGCCGGCTGCTTCCGGTGCAAATCCCGACTCCGAGCTCTCCGTCAAGCCTCAAATAGACGCAGTAAGGCCGCCGGCATAACGCCAGCGGCCTGTTGATATTCCCATATGTTGTCGCAAATGAAGCTGATCGTTCATGGCCGACCGAACCAATCACGGTTTGGACTTGCCAAGCAGCCATGCGTAAACATTGGGATTGTTGTACGTTTCTTCCCAGCCCCCATGCACATTGCTTTGATAGATGGTGTACAGCGGCGTTGGGCTGGGCGGCGGCGTACAGGCGTTGATCCAGTTCAGCATCCGCTCCGTACCGGTGGCGCGGGGGACCGCCGGATCGTTGCTGTTGTGGAACGCCCAGATCGGGATGGCGCGCACGTTGCACGCATTCGTCGACGTCAAGGTCGTCACGGCAGCGATCGGCACGATGGCCGCCACTTTCTCCGGGTGCTCCGCGGCATAGTAGAACGTGCCGCCGCCGCCCAGGCTGAGCCCGGTCACGTAGATGCGTTTCGGATCTTCGCGGTACAGGGCGCGGGCATGCTCGACGAAGGTGTCGATGAATCCGGCGGTATTCCATCCGGAGAAATTGCCCGGCAGCTGCGGCGATATCACGATGAACGGCAGCTCCTGTCCGGCCGCTATCTGCTGCGGCGGCCCGGCCTCCAGCACTTTGTTGATGCCGGGCCCCTTCTGGCCTCCTCCATGCAGGAACACAAGGAGCGGGAAATCGGCATCCTGATTTTTGTAGTAGTCTTCCGGAGCGTACGCCCAATACTGCACATCGCCGGCGTTCGGGTTGCCGGAGGCAAACGTCATCACCTGATGCCGGGTCGGCATCGCGACCGGGAAGCCGTATACAGGGCCGAGGCCCGAAGACGTCCCTTCGCCCATCAGGTACAAATAATACGTGGCGTTATCGCCAAGCCCCGTCAAATAACGAACGAGATCGTTTCCGACATCGCCGGCGGCAACCGGGACGACGCCGTTCCGAAGCACACCGCTGCCGGTTGGCCCCTGGGCTGCCGACTTTAATGCGGTTGCCGTCAAACCGGGCTGTGCGGCCGAATACAGCACGTAGTAGATGGCCCCCGTCTCCTGCAGCTTCGCGTGCACATCGATCGTAGTCGCTCCGTTCAGCGCGTAACCGATCGGCGTTGCAACCGTCATCGCGTTCGGGACGTTCGACAGCCCGGACGTATGCTGAACGTCGTCGTCCGTCCGCATCGCAAAATAATACCGGTGCTTCGGCGTCAATCCGCTCACCGTCATGAATTCGCTTGCGCCTGCGGCTGCCGGCAGCGGTTCGCCGGTCACCTGCGTTGCGCTCGCCCAGTTCAACTCCGACAAGGGAGACGTGCTGTAGCGAATGTCGTAGCTTGCCGCCGTTCCGGTACTGCCGTCGTCGCCGGGCGCCGTCCAGCTCAGCTTGACGGAACCGAACGCAATGTCGGACACCGCCAGGTCGGTGATACTCGCCGGAGCCGTTACGTCTCCCCCGTGCGGCGCGCCGTACAGCACGATTTCGGCCATCGCCGCCGCCTGGACGTGCAGCTGCACGCGGACGTAACGCGTCGTGACGTTCGTCAAAACGTGCCCGTTCCAGCTCATGTAGCCGGACAGCGGATCGGTGAACAGCGGCGTCGCCGACCAGTTGCCCGGGCTGCCGCTGTAGAACGAAACATTGCCGCTTGCATATGTGTCGTACAAATAGATGTCGCTCAAGTCGTACAACTGGCCGAGATCAATGTACGCGTAGAGCGGATAGTCCGAGTTGTCGTAGCCGGGGTTCCACTGGTTGGTCGTCGTCAGGCCGGTGCTGTTCGTCCCGCCGTGCCCGCCCTTCGGATCGTCCGCGATCCCCTGCTGGTCGACCAGCTTCGTGGCGTCGCCGATCGGCCGCTCGTTGGTCACCATAGCGGGCGCTAAGTTGATTTTGCCGCTTCCCGGGTTCGCCGACGTCGTGCCGTTCGGCACATTGGACAATGCGGAAATGTTGCCCGCTTCGTCCGTCGTTGTCATCGCGAAGTAATACTTCGTGCTTGCGACAAGCCCGCTTACCGTAAACGACTGGCTCGCGCCTGCCGCAGCCGGAGCCGGTTCGCCGCTCGCCGGCGTGGCGCTTGCCCAGTTGCCCGCGGTAATGGCACTCGTGCTGTAGCGGATGTCGTAGCTTGTTGCCGTGCCCGTGCCGCCGTCGTCCCCCGGCGCCGTCCACGTCAGCGTCAGCGACGAAGCCGTCGGGTTCCCTGCCGCAAGCGTCGTCACCTGCGCAGGCGCCGTTGTGTCGCCGCCGCTGACCGGCGAACCGTACAGCACGATTTCGGCCATCGCCGCCGCCTGCACGTGCAGCTGCACGCGGACGTAACGCGTCGTGACATTCGACAGCGCGTGCCCGTTCCAATTCATGTAGCCCGACAACGGATCGGTAAACAGCGGCGTCGCCGACCAGTTGCCCGGGCTGCCGCTGTAGAACGACACATTCCCGCCCGCATACGTGTCGTACAAATAAATGTCGGTCATGTCGTACTGTTGCCCGAGATCGATGTACGCGTAAAGAGGGTAGCCGGTGTTGTCGTAGCCGGGATTCCACTGGTTGGTCGTCGCGAGGCCCGTCGCGTTCGTTCCGCCGTGGCCCCCCTTCGGATCGTCGGCAATATCCTGCTGGTCGACCAGCTTCGTAGCGTCGCCGACCCCGCTTTCGTTCGTGACCATCAGCGTCGTCAGCGCGATTTTGCCTCCGGCTGCGTGCGCCGTGGGCACCCCCTGCCCCGTTCCGAACAAGGGAAGCACAACCAGCAGCCATACCAGGAGCATCACCCACACTTGCCGTCGTTTCATCAATTCCTCCTCCTCAATAATAAAATGGCGGTGCACCTTTATTATGGAAGGAAGTTTTTTCCTGCGTAAATAGCTTTATTTTGGGATTGATTGCCTTCTCATATCTTCTCCGCAAGGAAGGAGCGGGCATCGTCCCACCCGACCCTTAATGGATATCGGGTACCGCCGTCGTTTCCGCGACCGCATTCGGCAGCTCGTCCGGAAAACGGCTCCAGTCCTGATGCCATTCGTCATCGGTCAGCAAACTGTCGTCCAGGCTCGCCTCGATGCCGGATCGGTCCATCCCGATCCCGATAAACACCAATTTGGTGATCCGGTCTCCATGCACGGAATGCCAACCGGCAGCCAATTCGGGCTCCTCTTGCAGCAGCGCCATTCGCTCCGCTTCGGGCAAAGCCGCCATCCAATAGCCGGATGGCCCGAACCGAATCGACGGCCCCGCCTGACTCAAGCTATGCGCAACGTTATGGCGGGTGGACAGCCAGACGATTCCTTTCGCTCTCACTACTTCCGCCGGCCACGCTTTCATCCAACGCAGCAGCCTTCCCGGATGGAACGGCTTGTGGCGTTCGTAAACAAAGGACGAAATGCCGTATTCCTCCGTCTCCGGCGTATGAGCCGGCTTCTCCAGCTCCTTGAGCCACCCTGCCGACTGGCTTGCCGCCTCGAAATCGAACAATCCGGTATGGAGAATCGCGGACGGGTCCACCTTGCCGTGCTCGGTTCGAATAATTCGCGCTCGCGGCTGAAGCTTGCGCAGGACGGCCTCAAGCTCCTCCAGCCGATCCTCCTGCACAAGATCGCATTTATTGAGCAGGAGCACATCGCAAAATTCGATCTGATCGATCAGCAAATCGACCACCTCGCGCGTATCGTCTTCGCCAATTGCCTGGCTGCGATCGAGCAGCGTTTCGCCGGAAGTGTAATCGTGCCAGAACCGATAAGCGTCAACGACCGTTACCATACAATCCAGCCGGCAAAAGCGGGACAAATCGATGCCCTGCGTTTCATCGATGTACGTAAACGTCTGCGCAACCGGGACCGGCTCGCCAATGCCGGTCGATTCGATCAGGATGTAGTCGAACCGATTCTCCTTCGCCAATTGCTCCACTTCGCGCAATAAATCTTCCCGCAGCGTGCAGCAGATGCAGCCGTTGGACATTTCCACCAATGTTTCATTGGTCCGGGAAAGTCCGCCGCCGTCTCTGACAAGCGACGCATCGATATTCACTTCGCTCAAATCGTTGACGATTACGGCAACCTTGAGCCCGTCGCGATTGTTCAGTACATGGTTAAGTACGGTCGTTTTGCCCGAGCCGAGATAGCCGCTCAATACGGTAACCGGCAATTTGGCAGTGGTCATGTCATCACCTTTTTCGCAGATAAGTAGGTTACGATTCGTTTAATGCTTTTTTTAATGCTTCCAGATTGTTTTTCATGATGCCGATGTAATCCAGGTTGTTTTTCTTATCCTGTTCGGTTAAGCCTTCGAGCGGATTGAGCACATCCGTTTTGGCCCCGATTTCGTTGGCAATCGTTTTCGCGACAGCGGGATCGACCAACGTTTCGAAGAAGATCGTTTTGACTTGGCGCTCCTTCGCGAACTTCACGATATCCGCCATCTTGTCGGGAGACGGCTCCTGCTCGGGAGAAAGCCCGGCAATCGGAACTTGCGTAAGCCCGTAGTGGGCGGCCAAATAACCGAACGCCGCATGTTGGGTCACAAACTCTTTGCGTTTCACACTTTTCAGCCCTTCTTGAAAGGCGGCATCCAGTTCCTTCAATTTGGCGATGTAGGCTTCGGCGTTTTTGCGATAATCCTCCTTGTGAGCCGGGTCCGCTTGTTCGAGCGCCGCCTGGATCGCTGCCACTTCTTGCTGGGCCAGAGCGGGATCGAGCCATACGTGCGGATCGAGCACGTGCCCGTCCCCCGCTGCGTGTTCGTGCCCCTCTTCCTCCTCGTCGGGCAACCCTTCCATCAGCTTGATGCCTTTGCTCGCTTCCACCACGACGCGCTTCCCGCTCGCTGCGCTCGACAGCGCCTTGTCCACCCAACCTTCGACGATGCCGTTATAGACGAACACATCCGCTTTTTTCACCCGCGTCATATCTTTGGCGCTTGGCTCCCAGTCGTGCGGCTCCGCTCCGGGCGGAATAAGCGCAACGACGTCGGCATGTTCGCCGGCCACCTGCTTGCTGAACTCATACATCGGATAAAATGTCGTCACCACGCTCAATTTGTCGCTTCCCTGCGAAAGACTGCCGCACCCGGCCAAAACAAGCGCCGCTCCAGCCGACAGGACAAACGATTTTGCTATCCCCGCTTTCATCCTTCTACCTCCCACCCTTTTTCTTTGGCCATGACATGACCGGTACTTTTGGCGAGTCGAAGCGCCATTTTTTTGACGCCGATTCCCGCCAGCAAACATACGAGCAGCACAAAAGCGATCGTTCCTCCCGGCGGCGTGCTGAGCTGATAAGAAGCGGCGAGTCCGGAAAAAACGCCGATCAGGCCGACGGCCATCGCCAGCACAACGGTTGCCGTGAAGCTTCGCGCCAGGCGGGTCGCAAGCGAAGCGGGCAAGATGATGAGCGATGATACCAGCAATACGCCGACAATCGGCATCGCCGCCGCAACGATCATCCCGGTAAGTACACTGAAGAGCAACGAAATCCGCCGGACTGGCACGCCGCTCGCCGCAGCCGTCTCCTCGTCGAAAGCGATGTGATACAAGGGGCGGCGCAACCAATAAAAGCAGGCTCCCCCTACCACCGCAACGAACAGCATCAGCAGCAGCTCCGTTTGATTGACGGCGACGACCGAACCGAACAAATACGACGAAAAACCTTTATTGATGCTTTGGTTCAGACTCATCAGCATAACGGCAACCGAAAGCCCTCCCACCATGATGATCGCCACCGAAATTTCACTGTAGGTTTTATACGATCTGCGTATGTATTCCACCGCCACGGCGCCAAGAATGACGACAAGAAAACCGGTCAACGTCGGATTGACATGAAAATAGGCGCCTCCGGCGATGCCGGCCAGCGATACGTGCGACAGCATATCCGCCATCAGCGCCTGACGGCGAAGCATCAAGTAAACGCCGAGCACGGAAGCCAGCAGAGCGATTATTCCACCGGCGCAAAATGCCCGCAGCATGAAGTCGTAGTGCAGCATTTCCAGCCTCCGCCCTCCTTTCGCGCAAGCTCAACGATGCGGTCCAAATGACCTTCGACTTCCGACAGTCCGTGCGTAACCATGACAACTGTCCTGCCATACGCCGTCGCCTGGCGACGCATCAGCTCATAAAAGCCGAACCGGCTTTTCGGATCCATGCCGGTGGTAGGTTCGTCAAGCGCCAGCAGGTCCGGTTCCTGCGCCAATGCCCGCGCGATGCAAATCCGCTGTTTTTGCCCGCCCGACAATTCGCCGATTTTGCGTTTTCGCAGCTCCCACATGCCCACTTGCCGCAGCGCTTGTTCCGTCGCCTCATGATCGGCCGAACGAAGCTTGCGCAGCCAGCCGCCCCCGGCGAATCGCCCCGAACGGACAAATTCCAGAACCGTGCTCGGAAACCCGCCGTTAAAGGCGGCGATATGCTGCGGGACATAACCGACACCACCCGCGGCTTTGCCGGCAGCAAGCCGCACATTTCCTTTCCATGGCCGCAGCAGGCCGAGCTGCAATTTCAACAGCGTCGATTTCGACGCGCCGTTCGGCCCCGTAATGGCAACAAACTCGCCGCGCCGAATCTCGAGATTCACCTCCTCCAAACAAGGCACATCGCCGTACCCGAACGTAACTTCCTTCATCGAGGCCATAAGCATCAATCATCGAATCCTCCCCGCACAACACAACCGCTTTTAATTACATGTAATTATTACGAATAAAGCGGAATGAAAAACGAGCCGCAGCTCGCTAAACGTAATATTTACATTTAACAATGTACCAAACGAGCGAACGATCTGTCAATGTAAAACTGTTCGCTCTTTTTCATTTGTGATAATATAGTAATACTTACGAATAGTTCGGCGGAACGATTCCCGTGTCAATCGGAGCGAACCCAAGTGAAACCATTGTTGCAGTTGAACACCTTGTTTATCAGCATGGTGATGGAAGCCATTCCGTTCATCCTCGTCGGCGTCATCGTTTCCGGGCTCATCCAGACATTCGTCACGGAAAAATGGATTTCCCGGATCGTGCCCGGCAACCGCTACTTCTCCATTTTGTTCGGATGCGGCATCGGCGCCTTGTTCCCTTCCTGCGAATGCGGCATCGTGCCGATTACGCGCCGCCTGATCGGCAAAGGAATGCCGCTTCATGCGGGAATCGCATTTATGCTGACGGGGCCGATCATTAACCCGATCGTCTTGTTCGCGACTTTCATCGCGTTCGGCAACGATTGGACGATGGTTGCCATACGCGGCGGGTTGGCGGTTGTTGTCGCTTTTGTTGTGGCCGTGGTCGTGTCTTTTCTGTTCAAGGATGCCCCGATCAGGCGCGCCGAGTCCGAGGCGGCGGCGCAAACGGCCGCGGCGGTCGAACCGATCGGCAGGCAAGAGACGACTGCAGCGACCGCGCTCCAGAAATGCGGCGGGGCGATGAGCCATGCGATCGACGAATTTTTTGCGGTCGGCAAATATTTGGTGTTGGGCGCCTTTGTTGCCGCCGGGATGCAAACGTTTCTCCCTACCGCCCATTTGCTTGGCATCGGCCATCATCCGCTCGCCGCTTCACTTGTCATGATGGCGTTCGCTTATGTCATTTCCCTTTGCTCGGAAGCGGATGCGTTCATCGCCTCCTCCTTCAGAAGCACGTTTTCGACCGGCGCCTTGTCGGCCTTTCTCGTGTTCGGCCCCATGGTCGACATTAAAAATACGATTATGCTGCTCAGCGCTTTTCGCGGCAAATTCGTCGCCGTGCTGATCGGTCTCATTGCTGTTCTTACTTGGCTCGGATCCTTATTGGTGGGATGGTGGTTGGCATGAGTCGCTACATGATCTTGTTCGGGCTTGCCTTTATGCTGTTCCTGCTGCACTATACCGGCGATATTCACAAATATATCAATATGCGGTACGCCTATTTGTCCATCGGCGCGATTGTGCTGCTCGTGTTGCTCGGCATCGTCGAATACATCCGTTTCGCCAAGCGGAACAAGGCGCGCCAGCTTTCGGGCGAAGAAAGCCATGACCATCATGGGAATGATCGTGATCACGAGCACGAGGACGGCCATGATCACGGGCACGATCATCATGCGCACGGGCATTCGCATCTCAGTCGATCCAGGTTCAAGCGTGCCGTTGGGTATGCGATCGTCAGTGTGCCGATCTTTACCGGCATTTTTTTGCCGGTACAGACGTTGGATTCCAGCTTCGTGAAGGCCAAGGGGTTTTCCATCCCTTCCATGCAGGAAGGCATCGATCAGAACCCGGGCATCCATCAGTTTCTGAAGCCGGATACGAGCGTGTTCTACAGCAAAACAGGCTACAACAAAATAAAAGCCCAGGACGCCAAAGCGTTCATCGACCGGCCGGAAATCAGGCTGGGGGAGAACGATTTTTTAACCGGGCTGGAAGTCATTTATAACTCGCCGGACACGTATATGGGCCGCACGATCGCCTTCGACGGTTTTGTTTACCGGGAAAGCCGGGTAGACGATCAGCATGCTTTCATCTTTCGGTTCGGGTTCATCCATTGTGTGGCGGATTCCGGCGTGTTCGGCATGCTGGCGGATTTCTCCGAGCGAACGCCGCTGAACAACGACCAGTGGGTGCATGTGGAGGGCAAGCTGACCTGGGAATATTACCAGCCGATCAAACAAACGGTGCCCGTCGTCAAAATCCAATCGTGGTCGAAAATCGACGCGCCGAAAGATCCTTATGTGTATCGGATGTTTTGAAGCATGTCCCATTCCCATTCGCCAAGATCAGCGGTATTGCAACTATGGCATCCGTCCTTCTGGAGTTAGCAGTTCCCTACTCTTGCATACATCATTCTCATACCCTCATTGCCGAGCTATTTTTTCGACTTCAGATGGCAAATTTTCACGAGTCGCCTTGACGTAAATCATCGTTGTATCCGTACTGTCGTGTCCCATAATTTGTGCCAAGCGGGGCAACGGCGTGTTTTCCGCCATCACGTACCCGAACCGGTGCCGAAGATCGTGGGCGCTCAACCCTTCGAGCCGCGCGGCTTTCCTGTATTTTTGAATCAAATGGCGTAAAGCGCGTTCGGTTAAACGATCGCCGGTTTTCTCCGATGGAAACAGATAAGGGCAACCCGAAGGAAGGACGGCCAGATAGTTTTCCAAAGCAGTTTTGCACGTTGCGTTCAAAGGGACTTCCCGCTGTTTATTCCGTTTTCCGGATCGGACCGTAAGCTGTCCGCCGGATGTACCGATTTGAATATCTCCGGGAGCCAGATCGCATATTTCCATCGTTCGCAAGCCGGTGTGAAGCATCACGGTAAGAAGCGTCAGATCCCGAATGGAACCGCCGCGCTCAGCCGCAGCGATCAATGCAGCTTCTTCTTTGTCCGTCATCTGCCTGGGACTTGCCTTTTCTTCAGGAACCAATTTCACCGGTTTGGAAGGATCGCGGCGAATCCTGGATTCCGACACGGCCCACTCGAAAAACCGTTTCAAGGTGACAAGCCGCCGGTTAATGGTCGCCGGTTTCAATTCCATTATGTTTTGAGCGGCTTCCCGGTATCGTGTTAGTGTTGGAGTAGCCACCTCTTCCATGCGAAATATTACTTCTTCCTCTTGGCGGCCCGATGTCTCAAACCAAAAGATGAAGTGTTTCAGATCGCTTGTGTATTCCTTTAGCGTTTTGGGATTCAAAGCTTTGCGGGTGGCGAGAGCGTGAATGAAGTCGTGAATGGCCTGCTCCCCCTGCTTGGAAATCCCGGACGTGTCAATCATTGGCGAGCCCTCCCGACATTGACTTACATTAGCGGACATGGTATTCTTATCTTAACCAAAACAATAGCGGACATCAAGTATACGTTATGGTTAAATTGGTTATTGGAGGAATTCTATGCAAACAAGTACTTCTATACATGATTAAATTTTTTCGAACTGCTCGAAATGTGGGGCAGTTTTTTGTTTCTTCCTGCTTTTTCATCCATGCACGAGAACGGTTATTAGCGCAATTAAAATAATAGAAGCGAGGGATTGTAAATGAACAAAGAACAATTGATCGAAGATGTGGCGAAATCGAGCGGATTTTCAAAAAAGAATGCTGAAAAAGCGGTAACGCATGTGCTGGACTCGATTTTTGAAGCGCTGAAACAAGGCAAAGAAGTTCAACTGGTCGGTTTCGGAAAATTTAATGTCCGCAGTCGTGAAGCACGCCGGGGAAGAAACAGCAAAACAGGTGAAATGGTGGAACTTCCGGCGGGTAATGTTCCTGTATTCACGGCAGGAATCACGTTGAAAAAAGCGTTAAATTAAGCTTGCTATCCCCACATGCGAATATAAAATAAAGATGTTCCTACATCAGAAAAGCGGTTTTTTATCAAAATAAGTACCCCTGATTCGAACGTTAGTGTCGTATTTTCTACCATTGATGACATTATTAATTTTTATACCAAACAAAGTTTGCAGCGAAAGGCAGCCAATCCGGGCCATTTAAAGATTGGCACAAGCAGGGAAAGGGATGGTCGTTCATCACTGGAGAAATGATTCTTTACAACCGACCGGGAAGGACAATGAAGAAGAGTTCGCGGTTGATCATGATTTCCTGCGTTTTTACTTCATTTTTCTTCACTGTTTGGGGGGGGTGCCTTCTGTTGGGCTGCCTCCTTTACATGGCCTTTTCGAATCGGAAAGACAGAAATTTCTTGGCAAGCTCCGGAAATTCATTGCTGCGAGCGTTTTCCAATAAAAGGGGATTGCGATGAAATCACTTCAAGAATACACCCGCTGGAAAAAAGACATGGCTCCTCACGGCAAATCGGATTGGAGGAAGAGCGTCTGGCAGTTGTTCAACAGCATCGTTCCTTTCCTCTTGCTGTGGGGTCTTGCCTATGTAACGTTGTCTGTCTCCATCTGGATCACACTGGCGCTTGCCATTCCGGCAGCCGGATTCATGATCCGAATCTTCATTATATTCCATGATTGCTGCCATCAATCGTTCTTCGCCGGGAGAAGAGCGAATACGGTCATCGGGACGATGACGGGAATCCTCACTTTCTTCCCTTATGAGCAATGGAAAAATGAGCACTCCATTCACCATGCGACAAGCGGCAATTTAGGCCGTAGAGGCACAGGCGATATTTGGACGCTGACTACGAAGGAATACGCGGCGCTCTCCCCATGGAAGCGTCTGGGATACCGCTTATACCGCAACCCCTTCGTCATGTTCGGGCTTGGACCGGTATTTATATTCTTGTATGAATACCGGTTGAACCGAAAGAGTGCCAAACGCAAAGAGCGCATGAACACGTACCTGACGAACGCAGCGTTAGCAGGCTTGATGGGACTGCTCTGTTGGTTGTTGGGCTGGAAGGAGGTCCTGCTTGTAGAGGGAACGATCCTCTACTTGTCCGGCGTTGCCGGCATATGGCTCTTCTACGTGCAGCATCAATTTGAGGACAGCTATTATGAGCGTACGGACAAGTGGGATTTCTTCAGCGCGGCTATTAACGGCAGCTCCTATTATAAGCTGCCCAAAATCCTGCAATGGATGACGGGGAATATCGGATTCCACCATATTCATCATCTCGATCCTCAGGTGACGAATTATAATTTGCAGTATATACACGAGAGCAACGCCGCCATGCATGACGTTCCTGCCATCGGCATTCGTTCGAGCCTGCAGGCGCTTCGATACCGACTATGGGACGAGAGCAGCAAACGATTTGTGGGGTTTCGAGGCCTGAAAGGATAAACAATAGGCAGATCGCAGTTTCTTGCGATCTGCCTATTTCATTGCCTGTTCCAGTAAGGCTCGCTCGTCAAGGCGTGACGGAACGGGTAAACAAGGCGATCGCCCGTGTCAGCACTTCGACGGTTTCCGCTCGGGTTGCTCGGGCGAGCGGACGGATCGTGCCGTCCTCGTAGCCGACGAACAACCCGCGCTCTGCCGCGGCCGTCATGGCGGGAAGCGCCCAGGCGGCGATGTCCCCGCTGTCGGCGAACGCGGCGCCGGACCGGGCGGCGGGAAGCTTCAGCGCCCGTACGAGCATCGCCGCCATCTGCTGGCGCGTAATCGGATCGTCCGGCCCGAATGTCCCATCGTCGTAGCCGTCGACGATGCCGCTTGCGGCGGCCGCGGCGATGGCGTCATGCGCCCAATGGTTCGCCGTATCGGCGAACGTGCGGCCTGTTCCGCTCTTGCCGGCGATGCCGACGGTACGCATGAGCAATTGCACAAACTCCGCTCGCGTCACTTCCCGATCCGGCCGGAACGTGCCGTCGGGATACCCGTCGATGCCGCCGCGTCCGGCCATGGCCCGGATGCCCGTTTCCGCCCAGTGCCCGGCGATGTCGGCAAAGTCCGGCAGCGGCTTTCCGTTGCCGGAAGGCGCCTTGCCCGGCGGCGTCAGGACGGCAAACTTCGTAAAGTGGATCGTCTGCCCGCTGACCGTGCCGCTCTCCCAATCGACCGTTGCTCCGTCCAGCGGCACCCACTCGCCGGTTACCTCGTTGTACCAATAAACGGCTACGGTGTCCGCAGCGGGATCGAGCTTGGAGCGGTCGAACGGCAGCGTGAGCGTCACCGGCTTGAGGAAAATGCCGGCGGTCGACTTCGCGATCTCGTATACTTGGCTGACGCGGCGTTCGCCGGCCGGCAGCCGCTTGACGTCGTCCTCCGACATCGTCCCGATGGACACGCGGAACGCGCCCGGGAAGGAGCCCGCCGGGAAACGGATGGCAACGCCATCCCCGGCCACCGTGCCGCCGGAAGCAGGGTCGATGCGCCATCCGGCATCGGTTGGCGGCTGCGTCGACCCGCTGTTGCCGCCACCGTCGGCTGTGCCGCTTCCTCCGCCGTAACCGCCATCGCCGCCGGTATTGCCTCCCCCGGTGTTCCCGCCGGGTCCCTCCCCATCGTCTCCACCGTTTCCGCCGCCGCTGCCATTGCCGCCCGGATGGCCGCCGCCGTTCGTCTGCTCCAACTGCTTCACATTCAGTTGGAATGCCTTCGTTTGGCGCGTATCCCCTTTAACGACGGTCGCCGTCAGCGTCGCCGCGATGTCGCCTTCGCCAAACGCTGGCCGGGTCACCTGCCCCGTCGCCGCGTCGATGACGGTCGGACGGCTCGACGACCATTCGATTGCCGACCCGTTTGCGCCTTCGACCGGCAAATAAACGGTTTTCGTCACGCTGGTCGGGTCGTCCCCTTCGGTATACCGGATGGCAAGCGCCGCCAGATCCGTCGTCACCGCTTCGAGATCGGTCATCGAAACGGTGCTGATCTGATCGATGTCGAACACCCCGTAATCGGTCCAAGCGTATTGTTCATTGGCGCGGAAGCTGGCCTCCACTACCGCCTGCCCTTGCCGCAGCCCTTTCAACTCGCCGCCGGTCAGCTCGGCGTACGTTTGGCCGGACAGGACGGTCCACTCCACCGCTTCGTTCGGGATTTCCACCGCAGCGCCATCCCTGTCGTAAGCGTACAGCCGCAGCGGCTGCTTGTCGCCCGACTTCATTTCCCGCTGCATGCCGATCACGACTTTGTCGATTTCCAGCACGGCGGGATTGACCGCCTGCTGCGTGTAAACGTTTTTGCCGCCATAGGCATCGGCCGCCACAATCTGCAGGTCGAACACTTGCCGGTCCGGAAGCGGGAACCGGTACGTAAACCGGCCATCCTCCTCAACCTCGGCCGGGTAGCCGTTTACGGTCACTGTCGCGCCGACGTCGGTTTGCCCCGTCAGCTCGGCGTTCCCGTCCGCAAAGGCGACGTCGTCGACCGCGAGCAGCGGCGCATTCGTTTTGACCGCGATGCGGTACGTCTTTACGTCGGTGTCGCCGTCTTCACCTGCTGCGGCGATTTCGATTTCGTTGGCGCCTTCCTTGAGCGCAACACCGACGCTCCACCCGGCGCCCGCCATCGTCATCGGTTCGGCGCCCGGATCGTACATCGACGGATTGACGCGGACTTCCGTCCGCACCGCCGTGTCGCTGGCGAACTGGAGCGTCACGTTGGTCGTGTTGGTGCGGAAATACGGCATACCTTCGTCATCCCGCTCGACACGCACTTCCTTTCCTCCGGTCGAATCGACCGGCTGGACGTTCATGTCGAATACGGGCGGGGTAGGCGCGTCGAGCGTCATTTCCACAGGTGTCGACCACAAGCCGAAATACTGCTCCGGCTGCTCGCTTGCCACATTGGCGTACACGTCGATGTCGTAGGCCGTCCCGTCGGCGAACCCGCCGACCTCGATGTCGGCATACCGGCCCGGCTGGCCGGACGGCGGCACCGGGTATTCGAACAGGACCGGCTGTCCTCCCCCTTCCCCTTGCGGTTTGCCATAAATCGTATAGGAGCGGACGTCGGCAAGATCGGACTTGTTCCAACTGATTCGTTTCAAACCGGAACCGATGTCGACCGCCGTCACTCCGCCGGCGCGGTAGTCGGGAGCCACGACGCCTTTGACAACGATATCGAACGTTTTGCCGGGCGGCAGCCCATATAGCTTCGTATCGTAATAGTCGTCATCTGCGCTCTCGCCGTGGTTGTACAGTTCGCTCGAATAAGGGATCGTATACGTCCGGCCCGCTTCGTCTTCCAATTGAATCACATAATCCGCGATCCCTTCGATGCGCGACCAACTCGCCTCGTATTGCCCGGTCGAAAGCGGATCGTCAATGTAGGCCGCGTCAGCCTGCGGATAATCGGCGTACGGATCGTCGACTGCGCCGCCAGGCTTCTGGCTCACCGCCTGCACGACGATCCGGTACGTCGCGCCGGTCGGCCAACCGCGGATGTCCGCGGCATAACGCGTCACGCCGTCCGCGTAAGGGACGAACGTCCAATTCGACCCGTCCGCCGGCTTGCCTAGCTCGTCGACAGTGAAGACGTAATACCCGGCGATGTCGTTCCCGACCGCCGCGTCCCATTCGACTTTGACGCCGCCGCTGCCGATCGCCGTTGCCGTCACATGGCCCGGCGCAGCCGGCACCTTCGGATTGACGACGGCGAACGGCGCCGACTCGCGGAAGCTGTTTTGCAGCAGCCCGCCGGATGCATCGAACTGTTTCAGCACGGCAACGATCTTGTACGAGCCGCTGCCGATGCTGTCCGGCAAGGCGGCTTGCAGCAACGCCGCATTCCCTGTCAGCGGAACGTCGGCGAGCAACCGCGTCAGGATCGGCTGGCTGGTTTCGACGCTTTCCAAATACAGATCGGCCTTCGTCCTTCCGTCCGCAGCCGCCGGCGAAAGCGCGAGTTCGATTCCCGCCTGCTCGCCGTTCTGGGATGCCGCGATCGTCTTGATTTCCGGCAGCGGCGCCGCGCCGAACGCTTCGAACTCGGCGGGGACGCTGCTCCTGATCGTCCATGTGCCCGGCTTGTTCCGCTCGGCAGGCACCGAAACGGCGATGTAGTCCTGCACGCTTCCGGTATCGGGATCCGTGTATTCGCTGCGAATCACATTTTGCCCGTCGCCCGTTTCAACCAGCGGAATTTCGGCGCCGTCCGGATCGGTAAGCTTCAGGCCGATGTCGCTGCCGCGTTCGTATTTGGCCTGCACGAGCAGCGCTTCGCCGCCGCCGGAAACAAACGATTGCAGCGTCGTTGCGTCCAGCGCCGTCACTACGCCCGACAGCGTCTTGACCGGAATCGGCGTCAAATTCGTGCCGACCGCAAGCCGGGTCGATCCCTCCGCCCCCGGTTCGGACAGGGCGAACGTTTTCGTATCCGGATTGATAAACTGCACTTGCTGCGTGCTCCACGTATACCGGACGCCGACCGGAATCGTTCCGAGCGCCTTGGCGTACGCCTGCACGAAATTCGTATTGAGCGCCGCCGAGGCGTCCGCCAGCTTGACGCCAGGCAGAATCGGCGAAAACGTCGGAATTTGCACATAGCCCCGCACATAACCGCCGAAGTAAAACTGCGACGAGTCGTTATTGTAGCTGAGCTCGACGGACGCCTGGCCGACGATGACGTCCAGCAGCGAAATGCGCCCGCCCACCAGCGCGCCGGTGACCGGATAAAACATGATTTTGCCCGTCAGATCGGCAATCGGCACCACATAGATGTTGCCCGTGCCGCTGAGCGACGCTTCCTTGCTGCCGATCGACAGCTTGACATTCGACGCGCTGAACGCTCGCCGCCCGAGCAGCACGGGCGTCACCGTATCGGTGATGCCGAACCAGAAGCTGCCGCTGAAGTCGGGATAAATCCCTTTGGCGATGCTGTCGCGCAGCGTGTGCAGCCCCTTGATTTCACCGCCCAGCTGGTTGATCGTCAGCGGCACGTTCGGGATGCTGATGAAGCCGACGTTGTCGGCATATTCGGCCATAAACTCGTCGGGAAAGACGATCATCCCGTCCGGCGTCGGCACCGTAAAGACCCCGAATTTGCCTTGGATCCGCGAGTTGCGGGCAAACGATCCGCCGCTTCCGGTAGGAACCGTCTCCAGATTCGGCAAGCTCAGCTTCGTGTAAATGCTGTACAAGTTTTGAATCGTATCGATGCGCAGCCGGCCTTCCACACCGCCCGTCTGGTTCGGTCTGACGTCGCCGGCCAGGAACGGCCCGATCTTCATTTGCGGCAGCCCGATGCCCGCCTCCAGCGCGAACTTGATTTTGCCGTCCTCGTAAACCCGGAACTTGTCCACCGCTATTTCGGCATAAAGCAGCTTGCCGAGCACCGCGTTGTCGCTGGCGCCGAAATATTTGTACAACGTCTTGAGAATGGATAGGATGTCGAGCGACCCTTTGAACTCGGCCGCGTATTTCTTTTCGTCCGGGTCGTACACGACGCTCATCTGCTTGATGCCAAGCACATACGGCCCGACGATCGCATTGACGTCGTCGCTGAAGCCGAACACGTTCGGATTGCGAATTTTCATGTCGTTGACGTTGAACGTAAACGCCGACTTCCAGATGAGCGGGGATTGCGGCATATTCGTCAGCTGCTTCAAATAGATCCGGCTTTGGTCGTTGCCGGCAATGACCGCCTGCGTCGCCGTGTCGTAGACGTAACTGTCGCTGTATTCGACCGTTGTCGGTTTGACCACGATTTCGCCCGGCATGTCGGCGTCGTACGCGGAAACCGTCAGCTTCAGCACATTGCCGATTGTCACCGCTTGCGACGGATGCGGCACAACGGAGTAGGTGCCGTCGTTCATGTCCTGGATGTTGCCCTGGATGCGCAGCACTTCCTGTTCGCCCGCGGGAACGGTCGGCACGTTGTCGCCCTTGCCGTAATAAATGCGATTGCTCGTATGCGTATACTGCCCGCCGATGTCCGGGCGAGTCTTCAGCACGTCTTTTTTCGTAATCAGCAAAGTGCCGTAACCGCGTGTCATGACCGCAATGTCGTTCGTGATCGTGATGGCGTCCGGCCGGTACATCCCTTTGCTCAGCTCATGTTCGATCCCGATGCCGTAAATCCCGAGCGGCAGCTCCGGCAGCATGACGGAAAGCTGGTTGTTGCTGTCGACCGCAACATATCGCGGCTCGATCGTCGTTCGTGTGCCGCGGGCGTCCTGCACGTATACGCGCCACCGATCCGGGTCGTCCTTCAGAAAATTCAGGCTGCTGCCGCGAATGACTACCTTGCGGAACGCTTCCTTCACGTACATCTTGTTCGGCGCCACGGCGGTGAACTGGATGTCCGGAGGCTGGCGGAAATTCGGCAGCACGACGACGTGCGCCGTCTCTTCCCGCCGCTTCACTCCCGGAGACTGCGGATCGCCGACCGTAACGCGCACTTTAAAGGCGTATACGTTCACCGTATCGGCGCCCGTTGCGGCGAACCGCCAGCGCAGCGACATCCGCTCCCCCTTGGACAACGAAGGGATGTAGGCGATGTTCGGATCTCCGCCGGTCAACTGGACGCCGGTCGGGTAGCTGATCTCGACGCGCACGTCGCCCTGATCGGCAGACGAAACAAGATCGTTGGCGATGATCGCCGACAGCTCGAACGTCGACGAGCCGTTCGTCTCGGCCGCCACCTTCTGCGGTGCCGCCACGGAAACCGTCATGTTGTCCAGCACCGTCTGCCGCTGCTCCATTTCGCCCATGCCGACAAGTGTCGAGAACGAAGCCGAATCGCCGCCGGCAATCGCCGCCTCATCCCAATAAATCGCCACGGCGCTGTCCGCAACCCCGTACAAGTTGTCCGCCGCCGCGTAATCGGTCCACGGATTGGGCGAATACAGCCATTTGCCCGCCGACAATCCGTTCCAATGGCCGAAGACGACGCGCGACGGTTTTTTCTCCCCGAAGCCGTACAACGTGCCGAAAGCGATCACCGACGGATCGTCGACGTTATCCATCGCCTGCCAGTAGAGCGGCACGTCGTTCGCGCCGAACTCGCGTTCGCCTCTGACCGGCGACAGTTCGCCCGGCGCCATCAGGAGCGGTCCGTCATTGTCGCCTGCGGTCACGTCGAGCAATATACGCGTGCCCAGCTTGACGCTGCGGCCCGACTTGTTGTCCACTCGGTAGGAAAGCTTGGCGTTGCCGACCGGCAGCGATTCGCCCTGCTGCACGAGATCGACGGTTTGGCGGATGTCGACATCCTTGTACCGCCAGGTGGACACGATCTGCTGCCCCACCAACTGCGGCGCTTCGAGGAAATAGCCGAACGGCGTCGCCTCCGGTCCGTATGTATGGCCGTAGATCACTTCTTCGCCGTCGATGCGGAAGCTTGTGTACGACGTGTCCGGCACTTCCTGCTCGTACACGAGCGGCTTGTCGCCGTCGCCCGCGTTCGCCGGATCGCCTCCTGTCGTTCGTGCGGCGAACCGCCCGTTGGCCGCATTGACACTGACGCTCAGCACATCGTCGCCGAGCGTCAGCCGGCCCCCGCCTGCCGCCAGCACCTGCGCCCTGCCGGGCAGGAAGCCGGCCACGCTGCTGATCGTAATCGCTACCGCGGTTGCGGCGGCCACGCGTTTCATCCATCGATTGATGTTCACTTGCCCGTCTCCCCTTCGTTACTGCACGTTGATCTGCCCGACGAATGTCCGCCGTTCCCGGTCCTGGACGAATATCGTATACCAGCCCGCTTCGTTCAACACAACCGTTCGTCCGGCGATCGGGAGCCCGCCGCCCTTGAAGGCGCCGGCCGTCAGCCGGCCGGGGAGATAGCGGAAAACAAGATCGTTGCTCTCCTGCCCGATAATGTCGAACTGCAGCGTCCCTCGCGGCACGACGACATCTCCCCGCAGCCGGATCTGATTGACAAACACATTGATGCCGTTCAAATCCATCACGGATACGCCGCGCACTTGCCGGGCCGTATTGCCCGCGCTGTCGGAAACGGTATACACGATTTCGTAGTAGCCGCCCTTGTACACGTCGACGTTGTTCGATACATGGACCGACGCGGTCAATACGCCGTCGCGGTTGTCGGTCGCCGCAAAGCCCGGTTCGACAAAAGCGAACGGCAGTCCCTGATAGACGGGATACGTCAGCGAACCTTGCAGCGTGATGACCGGCGGCTCCTTGTCGATGTTGGCGACGGTGGCGGTATATTCGCGAATGACGCCGCCCGTGTCCTTGACAATAAACGTAAACTCGCCGTTCGCCGCAAAAGAGTACGTCGTTTTGCCCCCGTTGTTGACCACGGTCAGCCCGCCCGGCAGCTGCAGCGTCGCGGTTACCGGCTGATTGGTCAACGCCGCCATGCTGTACGCGATCGACACGTTCGGCGCGGAGGAGTCGATCCAGGCGACGTCCGCGCGCCGGCTCGTTTCGTTGAGGTACACCCTTAACGGATTGCCGGCCAAATCTTCCGCTTCAAAAACGTGACTGCCGTTGGTTGCAAACGGATACGATAACCAGCCGTTCCGATACGTGATGCCGTCGCCGCTGCCCGGTTTGACGCGTTTGCCGACGTACAGGTGGGCGGTCACTTCTCCGGTCGTCGCCTGGCTCGGCGTGTAGACGATCGTGCCCGCGCCTTGCAGATAGGCGAAGCCGGTTTTGTCGATGTGGCCGACTTTGACATGCAGCGTTTCGGCCGGTCCTCCCTCCTGCTGATACGTAAACGTCGTTTGTGCATTGTCGGCAAAAGATAACATATGGGCCGTCACGTACGTATCGTCGACGCCGGCGATTTTGACCGGTACGCTGCTCGTCAATGCAAGCGTCACATCCTGATTGGTCAGCGCCGTCGTGCTAAACGTTGCTGCCGTGAACAAGGACGGGGCCGCCGTGCCGATCACATACGGCTGCACCAGCTCCGCGCTGCGCCCGCTTCCCTCCAGCTCCGCGGCATACGCGCGCAGCTTGTATTCGCCGTTCGCCCCGGCCAGCACGATTTCGTCGCCGCTCTGCACGGTCGTCCAGTCTTGCACAACCGCGCCGCCGGCCGTTTCGAGCCGGTAGCGAATGTCGCCTTCGGCGGCGAGCAGCCCGGCCGCATGCGCATACAGGCGAATGCGGTGCTGCGGAGCCGCCGCCAGTCGATTCGTTTCGTCCAACCGGCCGACATAACTCATCTTGAGCTCAAGCTTGTTTTCCCCGCGCACGATGTAGTACCCGCGAGATGCGGCGACGATATTGGCGCTGTTGCCGGCCGCGAACGGATTCGATTCGTACGAGGTGCCGGCCGTATGCCGGTATTCGACTGCCCTGACGTAGACGTAAACCGGAATGACGTTTGTCTGGTCTGTCTTGAGCGTTGCCGTGTTCAAGGCAATCGTCGCGGTTTTGCCGTCGGCGGCAAGCGGCGCGTCCGTCCACTGATCGCCGAGCGCGGCGCACAAACCGGGCGACGAAAGGCAGCGATCCGAGCCGCTGACCATGTACTGTGCCGCGCCAAGCCGGAAATTGTCGCTGACCGTCGCATTAATGGTATACTCGCCCCGGCCGAACGGCTGATCGGCATAATGGATCGCCAGCGGCGTTATATCCTTGACCAGCTTGACCGGCGCAAAATTGGTCGCGTTCTTGTCGGCCAGGAACCGGTCGGCGTCATAATACACTTGCTGCCATGTATAACCGCCCGTTACGGCGTCGACAGCTTTAACGTACAAATAATACGTCCCTTCGCCGAGCGCCGCCGTTTCGTCCGAACCGATGACGCTCCAGTGCCCCTCGAGGACGCGGCCGGAGAGCGGATTCGTCTCTTTGGCCGGAATTGTTTGTTTGAACGGCGAGACAGGCAAGTCGTCTTCGGGCAATTTCGGGCTCGTGCTCCATAAATAGCCGCTGCGCTCCAGATTTACATCGGCGAACCCTGTGTATCCGGCCGATTGCTTCTGCATGCTGCCGAACACGAATACCGCCAGCCATGTATACTTGTTCTGCGGCGCTTCGTACCGCTGCCGCAAATATTTGAATTCCGACTTGGCCATTTGCAGCATATTGGCCCGCTCCCACGAATCGTACTCCCTTCCCCCGGACCCTATGTTCAAATACCGGTTCGCGTTGTCGCCGACGTCGCCGCCGAATACGTTGAACGGATCGACGGCCGCCCAGGACTGCACGGGCCCTCCCGGACCGGGGTAGAAGTACGTGTAGGGCCGCCAGTTTCCGCCCTTGTCGCGCACCTCGATCGTCAGATGCGCCCCCTTGTTGCGCGCTTCCGGCGGCACGTCGATCGTATTGCGCTCCGCCATGACCGTCCAATCGATCTTCTTGCGATACGTGCCGGCGGTGAAATCGTATTTGAATTGAAAATCCTGCGGATCGAGCACCGGGTCGTTGACGGATACGATGATCCGGTCCACGGACAAGCCGTTCGCCGGCTGATTGTTTTTGCGCAGGTCGTCCGGGTTCGGGGTGATCGCCAGCGTCGGGTATTCCCGCTTGAACAGGGTGACGGCCATGCCGCCGACGCCGCCCATGTCGATGACGCTCGCCGTTCGGATCGTTGTCTGGCCGTCGCCCGGGTTCGTCGCATAATAACGAATGCCGCCGTCCAGCGCGAGCTGGCGGTCCAGCGTCAACGGACCGCTCGGGCTCGAAGGGCCGGGCTCGAAGCGGAAGACGAGCGTGTGATCGCCCTCCTGCCGTTTGACGACCGCCCGCTTGCGCTCCCAATACGAAACGCTGTCTTTGTCAAAATCGTACGAGCTCCCTTGCGCGAATCCGGCGATCTTCTCCTTCACGGTAATTTTCCATTCGAGCCAGCCGTTCGGCCCGACGACATAACGATTGGCGTACGCTTGGTAAGCGACGCCGGTGTCGCTCGCCGTCACCTGCACGGCGGTAGCCGTCAGCCGCGGTTGTTCGTCCGCTTGCGCCGCCGACGCCATAACGGCCATCGCCATCACCGCCACGACGGCGAACCACATTTTCCACTTGCGTTTCATGACCAGATCCCTCCAGGTTGCAGCATAACCATCCTTCATTGTAACGATCGCCCGCGGAATGACCAGTGACCGGCGTCAATCGTTTGGTCATCGTTTGGTTCTATCGCCGCTGCGTCAGGTGCTGTATAATGGGACAATCGTAATAGATGCGGAGGGTAACGAATGATTCGTGTTGTCATTGCCGACGACCAAACGTTGATGCGGGACGGCTTGCAAACCATCATCGACTTGCAGCAGGATATGGAAGTCGTCGGGGCGGCGGAAGACGGCGAGCAGGCTTGCGAGCTCGTCCGTACGCTTCGTCCCGATCTCGTGCTGATGGATATCCGGATGCCGAAGCTGAGCGGGATCGAAAGCGCCAAACGAATCCGCAAAGAATGCCCCGAAACCGCCGTGCTGATTTTGACCACGTTCGCCGAGGACGAGTATATTATCGAAGCGCTGGCAGGCGGCGCTGTCGGGTACTTGTTGAAGGATTTGCCCGCCCAGAAGATCGTCGAATCGATCCGCGACGCGGTGAAAGGCCAGTTGATGATGCCCGCTTCCATCGCCGCGAAGCTGGCCGCGAGGCTTGCTTTCCTCACCGGCGCTCCGGCGGAGGTGCTCGACCCGGGAAGGCTGCGCCACGAAGGCATTCGATTCACCGATCGGGAGAAAAAAGTGATCCTGCTCCTGCTCGAAGGACTAAGCAACCGCGAAATCGCCGGCACCCTGTTCATGAGCGAAGGCACCGTCAAAAATTACATCAGCGTCATCTACCAAAAAATCGGCACGAACGACCGCGCCAAAGCGCTGCTTCTGCTGCAGGGCATGATGAAAGACGCGCAAGCCGCGGACGCGGACGGATAATCCGTGACCGAAGCGATGACCGGCGTCACTGGTCACGCGGGACGAAAGCGGCGAACATAAAACTGTCGGCCATTTACCCTCAGGGACGGAGAACGTCATGCTTGCAAAAACGAAGCCCCTTACCATTGTGCTGATCGTCCTGGCGATCGCGATACTGCCGCTTGTTCCGTTTGCCTTGATCGGCCAGCATGTCGATCCGCGGTATGAGAACCTTTATTCCATTACGGCGCAAAAAAATTTGCGGATTCATGCGGGGGATTTGTCGCCCGAGCAGCTGCAGACGGCGTCGTGGCGCAGCGCCGATGAAGTGCGGAAGGAATACGGACGCCGCCCGGTGACGGGCTACTTTTGGCTTGCGCTCGAGCTGCCGGCCAATCGCTGGCGGGACCCGAATGTGTTCGTCGAAGGACTTCTTCACTATGAGGCTTATCTGGACGGGGACAAACTGCTGGAGCGCAACATGAAACCGCTCGATCGCAAAGTCGTTTCCCACTCCAATCTTGGGCGCGCTCCGCTGCCGATGGACATGGACGGACATACGCTGTATATCCGGATGTACAAGGACAATGAGCTGTTGTCCATCGGCTGGGTGTATATCCAGCAGTACCAGGATGTGTTCGGCACGCTGTTCTGGCAATCCGCCTACGAGATGGCGCTCGGGTTCACCACGCTGCTGATCGGCGCGGGCGCGCTGCTGTTTTTTTTCTCCAAACGGGAGCGGAACTACCTGATCTTCGCCATGTTCGCCTTGTATATCGCTTATGTTTGCCTCGGGCGCATGTTCCCGTTCGTGCAGCTTTATTTCAACGCGTATGCTTACGTGTACTACGTCAATGCGATGATGCCGCTCGGCGTCATGTGGTTTCTGCTGTTCTACGAGTCCGTCTTCGGACCGGGCTACCGCAACATCATTCGCCGCCTGTGGCAAGGCATGCTTGCCGCATTCGTCCTGGAGTTTGCGGCCGCCTGGTTCGATCCCGGCTTGTACCGTAACGCGGATATCGTCCTGAACTACTTGATGCTGCCAATCATCCTGTTCGTGCTGCTGCAGGCCGTCGTTCATTACCTGCGGCGCAAAACGACGGAATCGCTCTGGTACTTGGCCGGCTTCGCCGTGCTCGGACCGATGGTGGCGATTTACAGCCTCGCTTCCGTGTCCGACCGATGGCCGATGTTGTACCGCCTCGTCATGGATCAAAGCCGGTTCATGCACGCCTTCTTCGTGCTCATCTTCTGCATGGGCATGGTGCTGCGCGAACGTGTGAAGACGGTTTACCGCCAAGTGGGCGAACATGCCGCCGAACTCGAACGGAAAAGCGTGCGTCTGGCCGAGCTCGACAGGCTGAAGGACGACTTTCTCGCCAACACTTCCCATGAGCTGCGCACCCCGCTGAACGGGATTATCGGCATCGCCGATACGCTGGCCCGCGGCGCGGCCGGGCCGGTGGGCGAACGAATCGCCGACCAGCTGCAGATGATTGCGGTCAGCGGCAAACGTCTGGCGCATATGGTGGACGACATTCTCGACATTTCCAAAATCAAACACGGCGACTTGCGGCTAAGCCGGGCGCCGCTGGCGCTCGCCCCGCTGGCGCATGTCGTCGCCACGATCGTCGAGCCGCTTGCCCGCGGGAAACGGCTGCGTCTCGTCATCGATATCCCGGACGACGCGCCGCTGGTTTTCGCCGACGAAAATCGCATCCAGCAGGTGCTGTTCAACCTGCTCGGCAACGCCGTCAAACATACCGAAGCCGGCGACATCCGCCTGTTCGCGAAGTCGACCGACCGGCACTTGTACGTCTCGGTAGCCGACACGGGCCCTGGCATCGATCCGGCTGACATGCCGCGTTTGTTCGAGTCTTTCGAGCAGGGCGAACCCAGCCAAGGCGGCGCCGGACTTGGGCTGCCGATCGCAAAGAAGCTCGTCGAGCTGCACGGCGGCACGCTCACCTGCTCGTCCGCTCCCGGATCGGGCAGCGTCTTCACCTTTTCGCTGCCGATTGCCGACGCTTCCCTTGCGGCAGCCGCAGCCGAACCGGCGCCGCAGCAGACGGCGGCGATTCGCGAGCCTGCTGCGGCAAGCGCGCTCGAGCCGTCCGCTGCGCTCGTTTCGCCGCCGGTGAAGCCGGATGAGCCGAATGCCGGATTGGCGGGCGAGCCGCCGACGATCCTGATCGTCGACGACGACGCAATCAACCGCCAGGTGCTTGCCAACCTGCTGTCCATGCACGGGCTTGCCGCTTCCCCTGCCGAAGACGGCAGGCAGGCGCTGGCGTGGATCGACCGGCACGGCAAGCCGGAAATGGTCATCGCCGACATCATGATGCCGGCCGTAAACGGCTACGAGCTGTGCCGGGAACTGCGCCGGTCGTATTCCGCCAGCGCGCTGCCGGTGCTGCTGCTGACCGCCAAGAGCGGCCCCGCCGACATCGCCGCCGGCTTCGCCGAAGGGGCGAACGACTATTTGACGAAGCCGGTCATCGGCGAAGATTTGCTCGCCCGCGTCCGCGTGCACCTGCAGTTGTCGCGCCTGACCGGTTCGCTGGAGCGGCTCGTGCTGGAGCGTACCGCCGAGCTGGAACACGCGAACCGGCACCTGATCGCTTCGGTCAACGAAACGGCGCTGGCGCTGGCGGAAGTGTCCGTGCTGGAGGAGCGCAGCCGGATCGCGCACGACATGCACGATCAGGTCGGCCATACGCTTACGGCGGCGATGATCCAGATCGAAGCGGCGAAGCTGCTGCTCGCAAGCGACCCCGAGCGCGCCGCCACGAAGCTGGACGCCGCCCGCGAGTCCGTGCACGGCGGTCTCGATCAGGTGCGCGCCACCGTACGCATGCTGCGCACGGCCGAGGAGCACCGCACGCTGCTGCCTGCCCTGCATGCCTTGATCCGCCAGACGGAAGAGCATACGGGCATTGTGGTCGATTACACGATCGAGCCGCTCCCGGATTTGCCCGACGCGCTGAACAAAACGTTGTTCCACGCGCTGCAGGAAGGACTGACGAACGGCATTCGGCACGGCAAGAGCACGGCATTTACGTTCCACTTGAGCTCCGAAGCTTCGCCTTCGACCGTGCGTTTCCGACTCGCCAACGACGGCCGCAAGTTCGAGTCCGCCTCCCTCGGTTTCGGTTTGTCCGCGATGAAGGAGCGCGTGGAGCGGCACGGCGGCACGTTCGCCATTTCGGCGGGTGGCGAAAGCGGCTGCCTGCTGGCGATCGACATCCCTTTGGCATAACAGGCAGCCCACGGAACGTACGCGCAGCTAGCAGACACGTTGCTTCTTGCGCGCCATTCCCCCCTTCCGCCAACTCCCCCTTGCACAATAGGCCACGTTTTCTGACCTATTTGGCCAAAAACGGGCTGTCCATACAAAATAGCCAGTGATTTCACTGGCTATTTTGTATGAAGTGCCTATTTAATGGAGATCCGGGGCAAATAACCAGTGTTTTCACTGGCTATTTCGGGTGTGCCGAGCGATAGGAGGCAAATAGGTCATTTTTCATGGGCTATTTGGGTTGCCGGGCAATCGATCGGATGACTGAGGGCTGTGGACTTGCAACCGTTCGTTCAGAAGCGAACGATGTCGCCAACGTCGGGCATTTCGACGACGCTGATTCGCTTGCTGCTGCCGAACGCCGCGATCAATTCGGGCAAATCGAAGTGCGCAAGCACGTTATACCAATGATACCGGACATCGTAACGGTAAAAACGGCTGTCGACGATATCGGCGAACGACCGCGGCATGTTGATCAGCTCGATTTCGTCGACCCGGTCGTCGAGCACGCCGGCAAGCAGCGCATAGATGGCGGCAAACCCTTTGCCGGCTACCGCCAGCTTCGCCTGCGGGTCTCGCTGCGCCGCATAATCGAGCGCCCGCAGCACGTCGAACACGCGCATGCCCGGCAGCGGCGTCCCCAGCATCCGCGCATCGCAGCTCAGCTTGTATTCGGTGCCGAACATCTGATCGAACGCCCGGGCGCTGACCGCCCGGCAACGAAACGCCCCCATCCCCCGGGTGTCGAACGCAAAAACGGCGGCGGTTTCCGTCAGCTGCTCGATCCACTCGTTCTCCAGCTCGATCGCGCCTGCGCCCGCGTCCAATACGAGCACGGCCGTCCGGTGCCGGGCAGCTCCTTCCCGCGCGACGAACGTGCCGCCGACAGCGATGTCCGGCTCGCTGAAGAAAAACACCTGCTCGCGCAGCAGCGCTTGCTCCATATTGCGGCCCGCGCGGTCAAGCCGCTCCGTGTGGACGACCCGCGGCCGAATGCGGTCGCGGCCCGCCGGCAAACGCAGCCACGCCAAGGCGGCGGCTTTCAGCCGCAGCGGCTCCGCCGCAAGCTCCCGCAGCCGCTCGCGAAGCGCCGGCAGCACGCGCGCGTTGTCCGCCTGCACGGAGACGGCGTCTGCGTATTCGCCGATCACTTGCCCGCTCGCCGTGCAGCGCAGTGCCGCCACCGGCTCCGGCAACAAGCTGCTTTCCAGCCGCACCGGGCAGTCCGGTCCGCGGAACTGCAAGACGAACCAGGCGACCACGGCGCGCCGCAGCTCGTCGTTGAACGAATGCGTGCCTTTCGCCAGCGCGATGGACAACGCCTCTTCCCGGCCGAACAGCCGGTACACCCGCTTGGCCGCGTCGAAGCTGGCTTCCGTGCCTTCCACGCAGAAAAAGTCGGACTCCACCGCGCCAACAAGCACCGGCTTCGGTGCAAACAAGGTCAAATAATCGTCGTAATCCATCCCTTCGGCGATCGCTTCGTCCCAGATTTGTTCGCCGTCTTGCGGCTGACCGGTTTTCATGTACGATTCGCGCGACGTGATGTACGTGCAAGGCGCCGCAGCCGCAATCCGTTCGTCGGCGATCATCGCCATGAGCGTCTGAATGCCGCCGCCGGAATTGCCGGTGACGCCGATGCGCGATGCGTCCACTTCCGGCAGCCCGCTCAAGTAGTCGACGGCGCGAATCAAATCCCAGACAAAATACCGCACGATATGCCGACCCGCCAATTCGCATTGCAGCCCGAGATACGTGTGCTCGGCATGCCAACGGACGTGCGTGCGGCCAAGCGCCGGATCGTGGCCCTGCATCCGTTCGCCCTGGGACACCGGGTCGACGGCAAGCACAACAAAACCGTTGTTCGCGAGCTCGATGCACACCTTCTGGTAAATCGGCGCGGCTTTGCCCGCTTCGATATGGCCGCAGGTGAACAGCACGGCCGGGTAAGGACCGCCGTCCCCTTTCGGCACATACAAGTTCGCGGTTACGTAAATGCCCGGCAAGCTTTGGAACACGATGTTGCGAATCGTATAGGCGTCCCGTTCCAGCTCCCCCGTGCAAACGGGGGCAAGCGGCGTTTTGACGTCCGGCAAGCCGCCGATCATCCGCCGAAAATAGGCGCGCAGCCGCTCCCGGCGCAGCTCGAACTGCTCAGCTGTGACGATCGCCGCTTTTTCCGCCGCCGTACGGGCGACGGCTTCCTGCGTTTTGCGCAGCAAATAATCCGGCAACTGGGCGCCAACGTCATAGTAGCCGTTTACATAAGGACCGAAGCTCATGGCCGTGCTCCTCCTTCCTGCTCCTGCTGCAGCTCGCGCACATAGTCGCTCATGACGACCGTTTGGCCGCTCAGCCGCGACCGTTCGGCCGCAAACGCGATCAAATGGCTGCGCGCCGACACGAGCCCCGGCGACTTGCCAAGCGTGTCGCCGCTCGCCAGCTGCTGGACGAAGTCGGCCATGATCATCGTATCCGCCCCGGCATGGCCGCCTTCCACCCGTTCCGGCGCCACTTTCCAGCGTTCGCCGGAGAAGCGGATGACCTCAAGCTCGTTCAGTGCGTCGTAACCGCGAATTTCGCCGTTCGTGCCCATAATTTTCAGGCTGCGCGTGTTGTCGGTCGTAAACGCCGTCATCGTAAACGCAACCGTCACCTCGTTGTCGAACAGCAGGTTGACTACCTGATGGTCGACCACATCGTTGTCGCAGCGGAAGACGCAGCGGCCGTACGGCCCTTCCTGCAGCGCCTTCCATCTCGCCTCAAGCGTCGGCGTCAGCGAGACGACATTTTGCGGCCATTGGTCTTTTTCGTTGTAATACCACTTGATCGCCGAGAACGGGCACGTCCGTTCGACTTGGCAGCCGTCGGTGCACCGTTCGGTCGATCCTTCCGGCGCCTGGTCCCGCCGAAAATACGACAGGCTGCCGAACGAAGAAACGCGCACGCATTCGCCGCCGACGATATGCTGCAGCATGTCCATGTCGTGGCAGCATTTGGCCAAAATCATCGGGCTCGTTTCGTCCGCGCGCCGCCAGTTGCCGCGGACGAAGCTGTGCGCCTGGTGCCAATAGCCGACGTTCTCCGTCCACTGGATCGACAGGATGCGGCCGATCGCGCCGCTGTCCGTCAATTCCTTCAATTTGCGGAAAAACGTCGAATAGCGCATCGTATGGCACACCGTCAGCGTCCGGCCGAGCCGGTCCGCCCTCTCGGCAATGCGCAGCGCCTGCAGCGGATCGTTCGCCATCGGCTTTTCCAGCAGCAGGTCGTAACCGGCTTCGAGCGCTTTCATCGCCGGTTCGTAATGGTCGTTGTCCTGCGTGCATACGAGCAGCGCCCGGCACAGCTGCGGCTGGGCCAACAGCTCCTGCCAACTGGCAAACGTGCGTTCGGCCGGAATCCGGTGCAGCCGGGCGAACATGGCGCGCCGCTCCTCGTTCGGTTCCGCCACCGCTACGAATTGAATGTCATCGGGCCGTTTCAGCGCATAGGAAGCATAAGCGAACATGCCTCTGCCTCCGGCGCCGAGCAATGCCGCTTCGATCATGACGTACTCCACTCCTTGTCTCTTTTTTGCCGACCGCGCTTATCCTTTGACAGAGCCGATCAGCACGCCTTTGACGAAATATTTTTGCAGGAACGGGTACAGCAGCAGAATCGGCAGCGTGCTGACGATAATTGTGGCGTATTTGATCGACACCACCACGTTCGTTTCCCCGCGCGTGGCCGAACGCGACACGGCTTCGTTCGCCAGCGAGCCGGAGATGACGAGATCGCGCAGCACCGACTGCAGCGGGAACAAGTTCGCATCGCGCAAATAAATCAGCGCATTGTAGAAATTGTTCCAGATGCCGACGGCCACGAACAGCCCGATCGCCGCGTACACCGGCTTCGACAGCGGCACAACGATGCGCGCGAACAGCGACATGTCGTGCAGGCCGTCGATTTGGCCGGCGTCGAACAGCTCCTCCGGCAGCCCTTCGAAAAAGGCGCGGAAAATAAGCAAATTGTAGGCGCTCACCGCCCCCGGCAGTACCATCGCCCAGATCGAATTGAGAATGCCGAGTTCTTTGGCGACCAGATAGGAAGGAATCATGCCGCCGCTGAACAGGATCGTGAACACGATGGCCAGCGTAAGCGATTTGCGCAGCACCATGCGGCGGCGGGACAACGCATACGCCCCCATTGACGTGGCGGCCAGCGAGATGAACGTGCCAAGCGCCGTATACACGATCGTATTGCGGTAGCCGATGCCGAGCCGGGAGTCGTGCAGGACGATGCGATACCACGACCACGTCCATCCTTTTGGCCAAAACGACACCTGGTTCTTCATGACGTACAGCTCGCTGCTGAGCGAAACGTTAATCATGTAAACAAACGGGTACAGCATGACGAACACCAGCACGAGCATAAACAAGCTGTTGACAACGGTAAACGCGTCCCACTGTCGGGTTGCCATCCGTCCCCCTCCTCCCTCGCATGCCAAAATCCGTTTGCACCGCTGCCCGAAGGAACCGGCTTCACCACAAGCTCGTTTGCCGCAGCTTGCGCGCGCCGTAGTTGGCGGCGATGATCAGCAGGAAGCTGGTGATGCCGTTGAACATGCCGATCGCCGTCGCATAGCTGAAATTTCCTTGCTGCAAACCGCTGCGATACGTATACGTGGAGAAAATGTCGGCCGTCGAATACGTCAGCGGGTTGTACAGCAGCAGCACTTTTTCGAATCCGGTCGACAGCAGACCGCCGATGTTCAGGATCAGCAGCACGATAACGACCGGTAGGATTCCGGGCAGCGTGACGTGCCGCATTTTGCGCCACCTTCCCGCTCCGTCAAGCTCGGCCGCTTCGTACAGCTGCGGATCGATCGCCGTCATCGCCGCCAAATAAATGATCGTGCCCCAGCCGATGCCTTGCCAGATGCCGGAGGAAACGTAGATCGAACGGAACAGCTCCGGTTTGGACATAAAATAAATCGGCTCCAGACCGAACTGCTGCAGAAAAACGTTGATCATCCCGCCGTCCGGCGACAGGAACATCAGAATCATGCTGGAAACGATGACGTTGGAAATGAAATGCGGCAAATAGCTGACCGTTTGCACGAATCGTTTGAACACCGAATGGCGAATTTCGTTGAGCAGCAGCGCCAGCAGAATCGGCGCCGGGAATCCCCACAGGATCGAATAAAGCCCAAGCAGAAACGTATTGCGCAGCAGCGGCACAAAGTCGGGATTGTCGAACAGGAAGCGGAAATATTTGAGCCCGACCCAATCGCTCGCCCATACGCCCTTGAACACGCTGTAATCTTTAAAAGCGACAATCAATCCGAACATCGGCGCGTACTCGAACAGCGCGAAGTACACGAGCGCGGGAGCGAACAGGAGCAGCAGCCATTTGCTTTCACCCAGCCGCTTGGCGATCCGGTGCGACATACTTCCCGTCATCTGCGCCACCCCCTCTTCCCTTCGTAGTCCATAACAGCCGCCGCCCCGCAAGGCGGCCGGACAGGAGGCGTTTCCGCGACTCCTGCCGGCCATGCGGCGAACGGCTTATTTTTTCTTGTCCAGTCGGGCCTGCGCATCGTTGTACACTTTAAGCACGTCGTCGACGCCGAGCTTCTTCACGCCTTCCACATAGCTGTTCCAGTCGCTGAGCGGCTTTTCACCGAGCACGAATTTGCTGATGTTTTCGTCGACGTATTTGCCGATCGCCTGCGACTTGAGCTTGATCGCGTCGTCCTCGCTTTTGGTGACCGAAGGCAGCGCGGACATCGGTCCGACGTATTTTTCGGCCTCCGTATACGCTTTTTTCGATTCTTCCGACATGAGCGCCAGATTGGCGTCGTTGTCGAAGTACGCCATGTTGCCCGACGTCTTCAAGCCGTATTCGACCGAAGCGGTTTTCTGGTCCTTGATCGCCGGCAGGAACTTCTTCTTGCCGCCGGCTACTTCGTACGTGACGCCTTCCTTGCCCCAGCTTACCGTGTCGCGCCCGAGATCGGAGAACAAGTAGTCGACGTATTTGAGCGCCGCCTCCTTGTTCTTGGATTTGCTCGATACCGTCAGCCCTTCGCCGAGCAGGAACTGCCTGGCGTCGTATTGTTTGCCGTTCGGCCCTTTGGGCGGAATCATGTGCGCCAGCTTGAAGCTCGGGTTGGACGCTCTCATCTTCGTGTTGTAGGAGTCGATCTGCGGAATATAACCGTAGTAGATGAACGCTTTGTCCGTCGTTATCAGCTTGTCGGTTTTTTCGCTGTTCATATTGCCGAATTCGATCGGGATCAGCTTCTCCTTGTACGCTTTGGCGGCAAATTCCAGCAGCTTGCGGTAATTGTCCTCAATCGGCCCGTACTTCACGACTTTGTCGTCGGGGTTGTAGTAGAAGCCGTGTTCGGTATTGAAGCTGTAGCCGAAGTTCGTAAAGCCGACCAGTCCGCTGAACAGAAGCGGCGTGCTGTCGGGGTACAGCTTCTTCAGCTCGACCAGCGTCGTGTACAATTCGTCGAACGTTTGCGGCACCTTCAGGTTATGCTTCTGGAAAATATCTTCGCGGTACAGGTACAACCCGTCGTACGTGCCGTACGCTCCGCGGGACGGATGCACATACAGCTTGCCGTCCGTGGACAGCAGCGGTTTCACTTCTTCCGGATATTTTTCGATAAACGCTTTCAAATTCGGCATTTTGTCGAGATTGTCGAGGTAATTGACGATTGCGCCTTCCGCGCCGTAGCGGTGAATCATTTCGTTGCCTGCCATCCACATCAGATCGGGCATATCGCCGGAAGCGACAACGAGCGGAATGGCGTCCCACCAGTTGCCCTGGTAGCCGGAAACGGTAAGCTTGACGTTGGCGTTCGTTTCGTGCTGTTTCCACACGAGCCAATCGTTTTTGAGCGGCCAGGCGGGATGGTTCTGCACCATCATCGTAAGCGAGGCCGGCGAACTTTTTTTCGTTTCGCTCGGTTTGGCGCTGCCTGCGGGCGACTGCGACGGCTGATCCGTACCCGAATTCGATTTTGTGCATCCGGCGATCAACGCTAATGCGAAGATGGCGGCGAACATCACAACAACAACCTTTTTCATGGACAACTCCCCCTGCATCAATTTGCTCGATCGATTTCGTGCCGCTTAAGCTTGATTCGATTATAGCATTGGCGTTTTTGCCGCCGATACCAACCGCTGTTTACATTCGTGCACCGCGCTTTACCACTTCCGTCTGTGCCGTCCGGCTGTCCCGGGCGTCCCGGATGTAAACGTCGGTTAAGGAAAGTAAACGTCGGTTAAGCCGCATCGCAAGCGGCCCTGCGCGCCCGCGGCGAAAGCGTTGACAGCATGGCGGGGAGTGATTACCATGGAGAAAAAAAGCGGCGGGGGCGAGCGCAATGAGATGGTTGGCGCGTGCGGGCGAAACGTTTCGCGGATTGTCGATCTTGACCAAGCTGCTCCTCAGCTTCTTTATCATCGTTTCCCCGCTGTATGCGTTCAACTTCTACGTCAACAACGTCGGCGCCGCCAAAAACCGCAACGAAATATCCGCCTCCTTGCTCGGCACCGTCCATTCGTACAACAAATTGCTGGAAACCGAGTTCGTCCGGATCAAACAAGCGCTCGACCAGAGCGCCGTGGAAATCGCGCTGCAATACGTCAAGTCGCAACAGACCGGCATGACCGACGTCGAAAAGGCGGGGCTCATCCTGGACATTCAGCGGCTGCTGGTCAACCTGCAAACGACGAGCCGCCACATCGAAAATACGCTTGCCTTCCTGCCGGCGCTCGGGGACACGCTGTTCAGCTACGGTTCCTCCAGCGGCTCGATCGACCGGGGGGCATTCGAGTCGCTGCAGACGATGCCGACAGGCGGCTTCTTCCATTCGTGGAACGGCAGCGTGTATATCAGCGCCCCGTATATTTTCCAACCGGGCAGCGGCGGCGCCGGGCAAGACGGACTGTTCGTGCTCGCCGCCAGGATGTACGACGTTTCCGTGAAAAGTTTGCTTCAGGGCATGAACGGATATGCCGGCGGCGGCGCGACCTTCTACGAGCCGAACCAGAAGTGGCAAATGTCCACCTCCGCGTCGCCCGCGATCGATACGCGGCTGCAGCGGCTGTTCGAGGAGCGGGTAACATCCGCCGCCGCCGGGCAGGTCCGGTCCGTCGAGATGGCCGGCCAGAAGTATTTGGTCGCCTACGAACGATCGGACGTGCTGAATACGGTGCTGGCCGTTTACGCCCGCGAAGACGTCGTCTTCGGCTCGCTGCGCACCTACAGCATCTTCTTCTGGATCATGTCCGCGCTTTCCAGCCTGGTCATCATCCTGTTCTCGCTCTGGCTGTACAAACTCATTCATCAACCGCTGAAGACGCTGGTCAACGGCTTCCGCAAAGTCGAGCGCGGCAGCCTGCAATTTGCCTTGCAGCATCCGCACAAGGACGAGTTCGGCTATATGTACGAAAAATTCAACGACATGGTCAGCCGGCTGCACGTGCTCATCCAGGACGGTTATGTCCAGCAGCTGCGCAACCAGCGCTCCGAGCTGAAGCGGCTGCAATCGCAAATCAACCCGCATTTTTTGTACAACAGCTTCTTCGTGCTGTCGCGGCTCATTCATTCGGGCGATGCGGGCAAAGCGTCGACGTTCGCCGAATACCTCGGCCGTTATTTCCAATTCATTACCCGCGACGCGTCGGACGATATCCGGCTCGAACACGAAATCCAGCATGCTCGTGCCTATACCGACATTCAGACCGTCTGCTTCGACAAACGGATCGCCGTCGCCTTCGAGCCGCTGCCCGAGGCATACCGCGATGTGGCGGTGCCCCGGCTGATCGTGCAGCCGCTGCTCGAAAACGCCTACAAGTACGCGTTCGAGCATATGCTGCGGGACGGCCGGCTGATCGTCCGTTTCGAGGAAATCCGCGAGGATGGCCGTCCCCCTTGCCTGATGATCGTCATTGAAGACAATGGCAGCCAATTGGACGACCGCCAGCTCGGCCAACTGCAGCTCAGCCTCGAAAGCTTCAACACCGACGTCGGCGAAAGCACCGGCCTGTACAACATCCACAAGCGCATTCAGCTGAAATTCGGCGCGAAGAGCGGCATCCGGCTGTCGCGGAGCGCGCTCGGCGGCTTATTGGCCGCCATCGTATTATTTCCCGGGGAGTGAAGACAACGATGTTTCGCCTGCTGATCGTGGACGACATGCCCGTCATTGTCGACGGCTTGATGGAATTGTTCGCCGACAACATGGAAGCGGAGCTGGAATTGCACAAGGCGTATTCCGTGTTCGAGGCGCTTGATATTTTGCATGCGGTCAAAATCGATATCGTGCTGTCCGACGTCAAAATGCCGGTAAAAACCGGCGTTGACCTGCTCAAGGACATTCGCGAACAGTGGCCGCGCTGCAAAGTGATTTTTTTGACCAGCTACCACGATTTCCATTACGCGCGGGAAGCGGCGGCGCACGGCGTGTTCGATTTTATTATGAAAACGGAAGGCGACGCCCGCATCGTCGGCGCGGTGCGCAAAGCGGCGCGCGCCTTGCTCGACGAAGTCGAAGCGGAAGAAATGATCGCCCGTGCGAACGCGCAGTTTCAGGCGGCCAAACCGTTTCTGCAGCGGGAATACGGGATGGAGCTGCTGGAAGGGCGCGCGTTGGCGGCGGAAACGCGCCGCGACCGGTTCCGCCGGCTGGACATTCCGCTTGTTGCGGAAGAGCCGGTCTATTTGCTGCTCGGAAGGCTGGACGAATGGAAAGCGAACATGCACGATTCCGACCGCATCCTGCTGGTGTACAGCTTGCAGAACATCCTTGGCGAATACATGGCCGGCTCGACGAACGTGCTTTCGGTCCATTACGGCAAGTCGCACCTTGCCTGGTTTCTGCAGCCGCAAACGGCCGAACCCGCGGACAAGGAGCGCGGCCGCCAGTTTCGTTTCCTGTACGGGACGCTGGAAACGGTGCAAAATACGTGCCGGGAGCTGCTGCAGCTGAAGGTGTCGTTCATCATCGGCGCCAGGCCGGTCGGTTGGGAGGAAGTGCCGAACCACTTTCAACAGCTCGAGCAGCTGCTGAAAAGCGGGCTTGGGCTGAACAGCGAACTGCTGACGACCGATGTCGAATTGCAGCAGAACAACGACCGCCAGAGCGCCGCCGTCCCGCGCGGCAAAGCGGACAAACCGCGGCTGCGGTTTCGCCACTTTGCCCGGCTGGCCGACTATATCGGGAATGGTCAGAAGGAAGATTTTTACGAATTGTTAATGGAGTTAAGCAAGGCGATCGAGGAGCACGGGGACGATGCCGCAAGCCGGCTGGAGGCGTATCATTACTTGTGTTACGTACTGCTGTCCAACATGAACCGTCCCGACGCTGCCGCCGGAGCGGACGAACCGGACGGCGCCCAATCGCTTCTCCGCTATGACGAACACGTCCCCTGGTCGGCGTATGCCGATTCGTTCCGGCGGCTGGCCGAGCAAGTGTTCCGCCGCCGGGAGTCGAACCGCAACGAACAATCGAACCACGTCGTCAGCAAGCTGCAGACGTACATCGACACCCATCTGCGCGACGATTTGTCGCTGACGCGGCTGGGCGAACGCGTTCACCTGAACCCATCCTACCTTTCCCGACTGTACAAGCAAATGACCGGCGTCGGGTTGTCCGAATACATTCTCGACCTGCGCATCCGCACCGCCAAACAATTGCTGCGCCAGGGCGAGCTGAAAATTCATGAAATCGCCGAAGCGGTTGGCTACCAATCCGGCATCGCCTTCACCCGTTTCTTCAAAAAAGCAATGCACATGACTCCGCAGGAATACCGCGACATGCGGCAGGAGCCTTAATACGCCGGCTTCACCCCGGCGTCGCCGTCCTCCGCCAGCAGCAAGCCGCCGGCTCCATGCAGCCGGTTGCCCGCCGCCGCATAGTCGGCGACTGCCCGCCGCAGCGTGCTGCCGCGATCGGCTGTAGCCGGATCGATCTTGCGCGAGCCGAACACCCGCAAGTACGTTTCGCTTTCGTCCGACAACAGCGGGAACAAATAAAACAGCCGCTGGAACGCAACGATGTTGGACGATGGCGGCAGGATCGCGCCAAATTGCGGATCGAGCAGCCAGGAAGCGCAGACGAAAGCGCGAAACGGCTGCGGCGGATCAAACGCCTGGTAGAACGCCGCCGCTTGCCGCAGCGATTCCCGGCACGCCTCCGGCGTCAGCTTGCTGCCTTCGGCGATATGGACGTCGAGCACGGGATCGCCCCGGCGCAGCGCGATACGCCAGTCGGCCGCCGGCAGCCGGATCGTTTCGCTTGACGCCACGCCGGCGGACAAGATCGGGTTGCCGACGTAGCTGTCGGCGTTCGCCTTGTAACGCGCTGTCCACTTGTTCGCGGCGTCGTAGATGCCGTTTGTGCCGTTGATCTTGCCGTCCGAGCGGTACACGACGCCCGCCTCGGACAACGCGGCGGTTTCGCCGCTGCGGCGATGGCGCAGCACGATGACGGAGTGGCGGAACGTGTCCCGCACGAATTGCAGCCGCCCGAGCCGGAACAGCTCGCCTCGCAAGTGACGCAGCAGCCAGCCGATCTGGCCGAGCCCCCAAACGCCGTGTTCGCCGTAGTAGTGAGTCATCCATACAGTTACGTCGCTCATCGTATCGACCAGCACTATGTCCGGCAGCCGCTGCTCTTGGTAGCGGCGTATCGTCCATGGAAGCAGCAGCGGCACGAGCAAAGCGGGGAACATCCCTCCCCGCTCGACCATCGCCGCGTCGATCGTATGGCTGTTAAGCCGAAGCGTCGCTTCGAGCGTTTCGGCGACCCGCGGCGTGTCGCCGCCGCTTGCGCCGATAACGATGTCCCGGCAGTCGGCAGCGAGCTGCCGCAGTTCGGCATCGGCGCGAACGATAGCGGCCGCTTCGCGGAACGCGTTCAGCAGCGGCGGTTCCAGCCGCAGCACCCGGTTCGCTTGGTCGAACTGCCAGTCGGACAACATTTCTGTGATATCGCTCAACAGTCGTTCCCCCTTTCGCTGCGTTTCGCTTCGGTTAGAACAAGGCGGGCTTCAACGTCCACGCCTGCAGCTTCGACATGGCGACGATGTTCGGCACTTGCAGGTCGTCCGGGAAAATGATCCAATGCTTCGCCCAGGCGCCGTCCGATCCGGCGTGCTCCGCCGCTTTCAGTTTCCTGTCCGCGAGAAGAACCGCATCGTCGTCATTGGTGCGTCCGCCACGGACGATGGCGGCCAGCGCGCCTGTCATCGCGGCGGGGCTGATGCGTTTTCCCTCCACGACAAAAGCGTCAGGCAGTTGCTTGAATCCGCATACTTCCGGCAGCAGCGCCCGCAGCGCGTCGACAATCGCCGCCTTCCGCGCATAAAACGGCGGATCGCCCGGATCGTCCCGCTCCGGGCCGTAGATCGTTTCGATGATCGGCTCTTCCCCCAGCACGTGCCGGCGGAACACGCCGAACAGTTCCGCAGCGGACAAGCTCCAGCCATCGTATACTTGGTAGTTCAGTTCATGCTCCGTTCGTGCTGCCAATTCGACGAGTTCGCTTTCCGTCAGCGAGCGTTTGGTTTGCGACGATCGTTCCAGCGCAAGCACATCCGCGGTTCCGACATACGACACGCCCGGCCGCGTCAGCGTATAGTCGACGAATTCGCCGACCATGTCGAGAAACTTGCGCATGTGCCCTTCCGGCCGGAACGCCGGTTTGACCCATGCGGAGGCGGGAGGGTTGTTGCCTTTGGCAAAATTGACGGCGTCCCAGAACTCGGCAAATACAAATTCGGTCGGATGGTAGAAAATGCTGATAAACCCGACCGACTCTTGCTCCTGCTCGGCACACAGCCGGTCGAACGTTCGCTTGGCCGGCTCCAGCGCTCCGTTCTCAAGCGGCAAACTCATAATACCATGCAGCGACGTCAAGTTCAGCAGCCCGCCATACCAGAACGGCCGCCCTTCCAACGCGATCTGGTCGTGGCTGTCCAAATACGCGCGTACGCCCCACCGGTTCAGCGCCGCATAAGGCTGAGGCGCCCAGGCGAGACCGGGCTGGCCGTAACATACGGCAGCGCGGCCGGTAATGCGCTGCACGTCGCGGAAGCCGCCGCCTTCGATTCGTTCGAATACTTCCGCCCCTTCGCGGAAACCAAGCGGCTCCATATATTCGGTGACGACCGGATGCACGCTGTGCCAATCGGTGTGATAGCCGATTTCGTGCCGCTTCAGCCTGTCGAGAATATCGCTGCGGCCATGCCGGGCAAGGGCGCGCGCCTTTTCCCCGACGAGCTTGAAAATGCCGGTAATGCCGCGCTTGTCGAGCAGCTCCAGAATGCCGAGCAGCCCTTCTTCGGACTCGGGATTGATGTAATCTTCGACATCGAACCAAAACAGCACTTTGATGTCCGCCATCGTTCGTCCCCCCTCTTCGATATTTAACCTCACTAAATAACGTGCTGGCCGAACCGGATCGCCGGATCTTCCATCAACGACAGCAGCAGCGTTTCCCCATTCCGGATGTCGCCTTCGGGCTGCTGCCAGAATTGCAAGGAACGCAGCTCGCGAATGCGGTGAACGGGGCGGTTGGTATGCAGGACGAACCGAACCGGCCGACCGCTTTCGTTGGCGACGTACACCAGATCGTCGTGCTGCCGTCTGACCAGACGCGCCTCGAGCCCTTCGATCCGCTTGCCGAGCGGATCGGTTATTTTCAGCGGCCGCAACACGCCCGTTTCGGCGAACAGCACGTCCAGGATGCCGCCAAGCGAGGAGCGCTGCAGCGATCCGGCGGCATACCAGATCGTGCCGGCTTCTTGCCGCCGCTTCAGCAGCAGCGGGCAACCAGCGCTGTCCGCAGCCAGTACCTCCGCATCCGGCGCGAATACGTGTTGCCATAACCCGGACACGCATATGCGAACGGATGCCAAGTCCGGATGCACCCTTGCCGCTTCGCGGCTTACACCCGGTTCGTAGCGCACCTCCTGCGCCAGACTTTGGTCGTAGCGCTGCACCGCTTCGCCGAGTCCCGCCACTTGCGGAACGATCGTGTTGTCGACGCGGAATCCCCATTGCGCCAAATACGGCTGCGGCCGGTTATATTCGTCATGCGTGAGCGATTCCGGCAACACGAGCACATGGCCGCCGTTTCGCACGTACCGGTCAAGCGCGGCAAAAACCGCCGGCGGCATATGTTTCGCCGCCGGCAGCACGATCAGCTTGAAGGTGAAGGCAACGTCCCGGCACAGCTGCTTTTCGCTGATAAACGTGATGCCGGCGTCCAGGCAGCGCGCCGCTTCGTACGCTTCGCGCAGCGAGTTCAGATAAGGCGTCGAATCGCCTTTCATCAGCTCCGGCGGCACTTGCACGACGTTCGTTTTCGAATATAGAATTGCGACTTCGCGCGATACCGTCCAGAAGGCGGTTATTTCCTTGTTCAACCGGCGAACGTCGAGCGCCGTATACAAATACCCGGCCACTTCGGCAATCGGCGCGTTGCCGTGTGCCGGAGCCATCAGCGTGCTGGACGGAAATTGCCGCGAAGGCTGCTTCGGCCACCAAAACTTCGAAATCGTGCTTTTGCCGTGCAAATAATTCAGCAGCCAGCGCGAGTTGTCTCCGCCCTGCTCCGGGTCGACGATCGGCTTCGGCGTCTCCGCCAGCGCGCGGAACAGATCGATGCCGAGCAGGTCGTTGCCTTCATGCAAGATCACGTCATCCACTTCGTTGATCATCAGCTCTTCGTCGATGCCGGTCGTGCCGTTCGCCGCGCTCAGCATGCTGGACGTGCCTCCGGCGCAAAGCGGCAACCGGGGCTCCAATCGGCGAACGTTGCGTTTGACCCGCAGCAGATGGTCGGTGAACCGCCGCGTATTCCAGTCCGCCCAATCGAACCAGGCGGCACGATTCGCGTCTGCGGCCGGCGCCCCTCCGTCCGCCGGCGGCGGAACCGCTTCCGCAAACGAGGCGTACGACGTGCCCCAGACGGCGTTGAGCGCTTCGATGCTGCCGTGACGTTCCGCCAGCCAGTTGCGGAACCGCGAGAGCGACTTGTCGCAGTAGCACATGTACGACAGCTCGTAGCCGAGAATCGCGTACATCAAGTGCGGCAAGTGGCGCCAGTCGTCGAGATGCTCCTCGTTGTAGCGATCGATCGCTTCCAGGATGTGTTCGTTTTCGAGACAGATGACAACGTTCTCCTTGCGTCCGCCCATCGCCCATTGATCTTTGATCAGGTGGCCGCACCAGCCTTGCCAGCCTGCCCGCGCCGTGCCCGGATGGCGGTGGAACGCTTCGTACACCGGCGACCATTCGATATCGTAACGCGAACCGCCGCCGACGGCATAAATTTCCACCTTGTGCTGCTCCGGCGCAAAATAGTCGAGCAACGCGCCTTCGTTGTGGTAGCTCATCGCGCAAACTAGCTGCGGCGTACCGGCCGCGTCGACGAACGCATCTCCGCGCACGGTCAAGGAGCGCAGCTGCGGAAGCGGCTTCACTGCGGACGGCGAAGCATGGTTGGAGTCGTCTTCGTCGTCCTCATGCTGGCGCGAGGAAAGCAGCGCCGCCAGTTCGCCGCGATGGCGCTCCAGCTCGCGCAAGGCGCCGGTCAGGTTGCGCCGCTTCGCCGCCGGCCCGAAATGCCAGGCAAGCAGCGGCCTTCCTTTCAGCGCGATATCCGCCGCAAGCAGCGCCGCCTGCGCGTAACGGGCCGCCTTGCCGTTCGTGTTTGCGACCGCTATCGTGTCGGTCAAACGCGCCTTCTCCCGCACGACCGCCTGCTCCAGGTCCGCTACATCGTCCGGCTCGCGGTATTGTTCGGGGAGATACGTATAGCAGGAAATATCCAAATGATGGATGATCAAAATCGTGTCTCCCGGCTGCGGCTGAAACGAATCGTCCGGCTCCTCCGCTTGCTCCGACAGGAGCAGCGAGGATACCGCCAGCGCTTCGCCGTCCGGCCGCCGCGCCGGCATCCGCAGCGCCACGCGTTTAACATTCGCCAGGTCGAGCATCCGATCGCCGCGCGCCGTACGGATCGGATCGATGCGGATGACGACGAACGTGACGCCTTCTCCGAGCAGCAGCGACCTGCGCAGATCGACGCAGTCGCCGAATTCCCGGTTCGGGCTTGCCAGCGCCGCCGTGTCGTAAAGTTCGATGCCGCCGACAACCGCTTCGGACAGCGGATTGTACACCATGAATTGCAGCGAACGGGCGCCGCGCCAATCGGCAGGCAACCGTTCGCTGGCAGCAGTGCCGGCGATTCGCGCGCCGAGGCGTCCGCCGGGAAACGGTCCTTGGCCGTATGCCACGTCGCCGGACCAGAGCGATTCGCCGCCGGCGAAGGTGTCGAGTATCATGCTGGACATGTCATCCCCCCTGCAGGTTTCAAGTTCGTCTTCATTATAGCGCCGCGAACTTGGGCCACCTACAAACCGATGATGACATTGCCATACGTCTGTTTACTTGTTCGTTTAGCGAACGCCTTCGTAACGGCTGCTTCTTCTCTCTTTTCCGGCAAAAACGGTCATTGCGTAGCCGGCCAGCAGCACAACGGCAGCCAGCGAATACGGCGCGTTTACGTTCACGTCGAACAACACGCCCCCGGCGATCGGCCCGACGATGTTGCCGAGGCTGGTGAACGCCGAATTCAGCCCGGCCACGTACCCTTGCCGGTCTTCGCCCATTCGCGACATCTGCACGCCGATGGCCGGCCGCAAAATGTCGATGCTCAGAAACAGGAACAACGTCACCGCAAAGATCGACCAGAAGCCGTTAACCAGCAGCGATAGCAATACGAACACACCACCGGCCAGCAAACAAAGCGATATTACCCGCTGTTCACCGAACCGGTTCAGGATCGAACCGAACACTGTCGCTTGCACAACCGCGCCGGCGATCGAGCCGAACGTGATGACAAAAGCGATATCTTTGGGCGTAAACCCGAATTTATGATCGACAAACAGACCAAACAGGGTTTCATAGTTGGCAAGGCCGAACGTCAGCACAAACACAAGCAGCAGCGCCGGGAAAAACGGTTCCCGGTACGATAGCCGCAGCTGCTTGAGCAGACTGTCCTGCCCGCGCTCCGTTTCCGGTTCGCGAACGGCAGGCTGCGGGGCGCGCGAAGGCTCCGCAAGCAGCAGCGCCGTTACCGCGGCGGCGACCAGACCCGCAGCTGCCGCCGCATAGAACGGTACCCGGATGCCGAAAGCCGCCAAATACCCGCCGATGCCCGGACCGATAATAAACCCCGTCGTGATCGCGGCATTGACGAAGCCCATTCCTTTGGCCCGTTCTTCGTTTGTAGTGACGTCCGCCACGTAGGCCATAACCGCCGGCATGATCAGCGCGGCGCCAATTCCGCCGAGGAAACGGGCGGCGAAGAGCAGCACAACCGAATGCGCGGCGCCGAACATCCACTCCGACAAAGCAAAAACGAGCATGCCGGCGATGACGATTTTTTTGCGGCCGATCGAATCGGACAACTTGCCCGCATAAGGGGAGAAAAGAAACTGGGTCAGCGAAAACGCGGCAACAAGCAGGCCCACGACACTGCCGCCGATGCCCAGTTCCGTCATAAAAGTCGGCATGACCGGAATAACGAGACCGATTCCGGTGAAAATTAAGAACAGGTTCACAATCAGGAGCAGAATCGCCCCTCTTTCCCGAAGCAGCAAGTTCATGACGAGCCCTCCAACAATAATACTGAATGTTCATTCTATATTAAGCCAAAAAAATGCCGGCCTACGATTGGGCCGAAGGCCGGGCGATGCCGTACAAAAACAGGTCGATCGCCGATCGGTACAAAACCAGCGCCTCTTCCTGCGACTTTTTGCGCGAATGCTGGCTTACTCCGAAGATCAGGCTGTCGAGCAGAATCGCCTGCCGCTCGACGTCGATCGCTCCAAACTCGCCGCTGTCTACCCCTTGCTGCAGCAATTTGCGGTTGAACTTCAAATACCCCGCCACCATCTCGGCCAAACGCTCTTCGATATCGCCCGACTTCTCGGACTGGGTAAAAAATTCGTCCGCCGCTTTCGTCAGCGGATGGTTCAGGTTGTCGCGCACGAGCTGCTCCGCCATGCCGTACAGCTTTTCGACGGCCGACGGATAAAGATGCTCCCTTTCCCGCCATTTCTGCTCCCACTCCCTGTCCCATTCGTCGATCAGGTAAAGGAACAACCCTTCCTTGCTTTTGAAGTGATAATAAATATTGCCCGCGCTGCTGCCCGTCGCCTGCACGATGTCATCAATCGACGTCGCTTTGAAGCCTTTCTGGACGAACAGCGCTTTGGCCGCGTCCGCGACTCGTTTTTTCGTTTGTTCGCTTTGCTGCTTTTTTTTGTTCAACACTCGTCCGCCCCCTTCACGACATCGCTTATCGAATCATACTGAACGTTCATTCAGTATTCTACCTGAAAATGTTGCTCCCGGCAAGTCACCCGGGCCCGAATTCGTTTGCGTCTCCCAAAATAGCCCATATAAAATGGCTTTTTCGTCCATTTTTACCCGGCTCGCCCGAAATAGCCAGCGAAAACACGGGTTATTTCGCACCAGCAGCCCCAAAATTGGGATTGCAGAACGAATAGCCAGTGAAATCACTGGCTATTTTGATGCTGCCCGCTATTTTCGGCGGAATAAGCCACAAAACATGGCCTATTACCAACGAGTTGCCCGAGAAGAGGCGAGCCCGCCCACTCCTCCGTCTTGCTCAGAAGCTGTACGGGTTCATGTCGGCCAACGCTTTGCGGCAGCTGACCAGCCGGTACATCTCGTGCAGGTCCTCCAGCATCATATGCTCGAAGCCGAGAAGCCGGCGCTGGTCTTCGGTCAGCTTGCTCGCTTCCACGTAGCTCATCATCCGCGGATAGTTGAACTCCGACTTCATGTAGGACCGGCAATAATAGTTGATGATGATCGGGCGTTCCTTCTCCGTTTGGTTGGCCGATCCGGAGTGGATCAAATACGGGTTGAACAGCACGATGTCGCCCTTCTTCACATCGATGTACTTCGCTTCGCGTGTCGCCGCTTCGGCGAGCGGGATGAATTCCTTGTGCGTGCCGGGGATGTAGCGCGTCGCTCCGTTCTCTTTGGTCGAATCGCACAAATAATGCAGGCTGTTCATCGTCAGGTAGTAGTCCGGAATTCGCGCATAACCGTCATAGTGCCAGTTGCCGTCGCCGGTGCCGGGCGGCGTGACGCGCCCCTCGCAGCTGTACAGCGTCATGCTGTCGCCGAGAAAACGGCGGAAATAATCGATAACGGGGCGGTAAGCAATCTGCGCCATAAACTTCGGATGACGCGCCTGCATGTTATACACGGTTGGACCGGTTTGTCGGATCCGGCGTTGGTTGGCCATCCGTTCGATCGGGCTGGCGCTGCGAATTTCGCCGGCAATCAGCTCGATAAACTCGTCGCATAAGTCATGCGGGATCGCTTCGGCCAGGACGACGACCCCGACGGCGTCCATTTCCTCGTCGCAAGCAGCAAAAAAATCGGTTTTCTCCGCCTCGGGCAATCGCTCCCAGGAAGCGAAGTCGAATGCCATCCTTTTCGGTGCTCTGTTGGTCCATTCGCTCATAAACGTTCACTCCTTGATCTGTTCGGCATCGTTGCTACTCCATCAGGGTAACACGGGCGCAAAGCCGATCAAATGCCGCCAGCCGTCAAAATTTATCCTTTGCCCGCCCTGCCCGCAACACCGGCGTTACTTGCTTCCGCTCCCGGGCGCAGCCTTCCCCTTGACCAGGCTTTGGCGATAATAGGACGGCGAAATGCCGTAGCGCAGCTTGAACATTTTGCTGAAATTGTAAATGTCGGAATAGCCGAGCCGGTCGGAAATGTCGGAAATGCGCAGCGACGAGTCCTTGAGCATCGCCAGCGCATGCTCGAGCTTCGTCCGGGCGACGAACGTCTTTAAGGATTCGCCGGTATACTGCTTGAACAGTCGGCTGAAATAAGGCGGCGACATATGGGCGCCGGCCGCAAGATCGCGAAAGTCGACAGCGGTGCCGATCTGTTCGCGTATGCGCGCGATCGCGTTGCGGATCATGCTCGCATGGTGCCAGGAGAGCGCTTCCTCCGAACGCAGCTTCTCGTGAATGCGGCAAAGCTGGATAAGCAGCCGCTTGACCACATTGTCGAACTCCTCGTCGGCAAACGCTTCTTCGCCGTTCTGCAAGGCAAGCAAATGATTCAACTCGTTCTCGAACAGGAAGTGATTGTCGGTCTGCGTAAACCGTGGCAGGATGTCAAGATCGATCCCGGATCGCAGGTCGGCGGCATAAAAATGCGTAAAAATAACCGACAGCGGCTGCCGTTCGGTCTGCGTCGCGTACAGCCGGTCGTTCGGGCGAAGCAGGACAAACGTGCCGCGACGGAGATCGGTCTCTTCATCCAACACGCGGATATGGCCTTGGCCGCCGCTGACGTACCACAGCGTATAGTCGCCAAAAGGCAACGAGTGGCGCCATTGCCACCCCGGGTGGCATAACGCCTTGCCGAAACGCCGCGCGCTCGCAAACCTGGTGTCCCGCAACGCGGCAACGAACGCTCCGAAAGCGCTTGTCCGGGGCCCCGCGCCGGCCGTACTTGCCGCTCCTGTCGTCTCCTGCTCCATTTCGTCTCCCCCTTCACCGATCGACCTGCACGAGCGCCTAACCCGCAATCAGCCGCCGAACCGTTCGGCCAACCGCCGGTAGGCCGGCTCCACCCAACTGGCTTTCAGCCCGTTGGCCAGATCGGGATAATAATGGCAGTCCAGCAGCGGTTCGGTCATTCGCTCCAGCGCTTCGCCGTACATGCGCGCCCGATCGAACGTTTGCCCGGCCAAATGTTCCTCTCCCCGCTCCAGTAAACGGGTGACGCGAATCAAGGCGTCGTAAAACTCCATCATCGCGCAGCCGTATGCCAGCCGCATGTCGTCGTCCGCCAGTCGCCGCAGCAAAGCGTCATCCGCTCCGCTGTCGGCCGCCTCCGCCAACGTGCGGTCGAGTATTGCCCTGCATTCGCGGAACAGCCGCAGCGTCTCCAGAAAGCTGATGCCTTCGTTCGGATCGGCAGGCCGGCCGTCCTCGTCGCCGTAAGGCGTGTGAACGAGCGGGAAAAAGCCGTTTCCTTTTTCGAGATAGCCAAAGGACAAAGCGTAGCGGGCATCTCCTTTTTCCTGGTAATGTTTGATGTATTTCATACCCGCCGACGCCGACTCCAGCTTGTCGTACAAGCCGGCCATCGCATCCGCCGCCGGGCCGTAATAGTTTTGCAGATAACGCCTAGTCCATGCCGCCGCATCCAGCTGCGGCTCCCACAGCAAACGCAGGTGAAGGCTGTTGATCTGCGCAAGCATGCCCCAGCGTTTGACCGGAATGTGCATATAGTAGAAATGCCGCGCGCCCGTTTCGTAATAATAAGGAATGTCGGCGGCGATCCGATCTCCGAACAACAGCGGCATGTTCGCAAAGCTGCTGACATTGTAATATTCGCCGATGAACAACTCGCCGCGATACGTCCGCTCTTCGCCTTTCGTCCACGATTCGTATTGCCGCACCAGCTTGGCATTCGTTTCGGTACAGCACGAGTCGGCGAAATCGTGCACGTAACAGCGCTCGATCGGGAAGAAGGTGACCAGGCATCGGCTGTAATCGAAGTCGTCCGGCAGCGGCCGGTCGGGCGCGTCGAGGCACTCGTGATAAGCCGCAAAAATCAGCTTGACGTTGCGCTTCAGCCTGCCCGCTTCCCTCGCCTTCGCGATATGACTGCTAAGCTCATGAACAAGCAGCGCCATCCGGCGCGTGTAATTGCCTTGGGCGGCACACGCCTCGCATTCGCACCAGACTCCGTTGTCGTACAGCCACACGTCGAGATAATCGAGCCGGCTCCAGGCGCCGCCGATCAAATCGTCCACGACCCGGCTGCACAGCTCTTCTGTCGCGTCCCGATTGGATGTGCAATAGTTGTCGCCCCAATAGTAGCCTTCTACCTCCGGATTGTTTCCGGTGCGGAAGCTGCGCTGCCCGCCGATCAGCGCAAACCATTCCGGGTGCGCCTCCGCCGTCGTCGGGCCGCCTTTGCTGGAGGCGTCGCCCGCTTGATACGGGTACGGCGCCTTTGGGTTCATGAACCGATGCAGCAAATTATGTCCGCCGCCGCCGAGCCGAATCCCCCGTTTCTTCAACCGATGCGGGCGATCGATTCGGTGAAACAGCGCATAGTTGCACCGATTGCGCGCCGCCCAGGCGATAAGCCGCTCATCCGCGTCGTCGGCGAATTCGGTATAAATGCCGCGCGTCGTATAGGCGGGCGCGCTTGTTTCGTCGCCTTCCTCAGGGACGAACGGCGTCTCCGCCGGCGGAAATACGGTGCCGCATTCGTCCGGCGCATACCAGCGAATGCCCAGTTTCTCCAGCAGCGCGTAGGCGGCGTACAACGTGCCGGTCCGATCGCGGCCGGACAACACCGTGTACCGCACGCCTTCGTGCAGCGCCGTGCAAATGCGGTAGCTCTCTTCAGGAGCATCCTCGCCGGCACTCACGACGCGGCCGAGCCGCTGCTCGAGCGCCGCCGTCGCCGGATTCGCCGCAGCGCCGCCAACGAGCAGCAGCCAGTCGCCGGAGGCGGCCTCCGCGATTTCAGTCAGCACGACTTCGCAGTCTGTCCGGCTGACAATCGAGGGCAACCGCAGCAAGTGATCGTAAAGCTCCACCGCGGCAAAACAGGTCGTACAGACGGCGCTTTCGGGATTGGCGTCGTCCCACCAGTCGATCGTTTCCTCTGCGCCTGCGGCACTGCGAATACCTGCGAAGCTTCCTTTATCGGCTACAATAACGATACGCATATAGTAATCCGTTCTCCTCTCCGAATGCGAAGCGCCTACCCTTTGACCGAGCCGATCAGCGCGCCCTTGACGAAATACTTTTGCAGAAACGGGTAGACGAGCAGAATCGGCAGCGTCGAAACGAGAATCGTCGCGTACTTGAGCGACTCCTCGATCACAAGCTCGCTTCCCATCCCCTGGCTGACGATGTTGTCCGGCACAACGACCATGTTGCGCAAAATCAGCTGCAGCGGATACAGCTCGGAATCGCGCAAATACAGCAGCGCCGAATAAAAATTGTTCCAGATGCCCACCGCATAGAACAGCCCGATCGTCGCCAGAATCGGCTTCGACACCGGCAGCACGATGCGGACGAACAGGCTCAAGTCGTGCAGGCCGTCGATTTTGCCCGCTTCGATCATCTCGACCGGCAGCTGCTCGAAAAACGTCCGCATAATGATCAAGTTCCACGTACTGACCGCTCCCGGCAGGATCATCGCCCACATCGTATTGACGAGGCCAAGCTCGTTGACGACGAGAAACGTCGGGATCATGCCGCCGCTGAACAAGATCGTGAAAATGATGATCAGCATGAATCCTCGGCGGAACAGAAACGTCCGGCGCGAAAGCGCATAAGCGCCCAGCGCGGTGACCAGCAGCGAAATTGTTGTCCCGAGCGTAACATAAATCAGCGTGTTCCGGTAACCGGACGCGATGCGCGGATCGTTTAACACGATCCGGTACATGTCGACCTGGAATCCTTTTGGTATCAGGGAAACGGAACCTTTCATCACGGCCGTATTCGCGCTGAGCGAGACGGCAATCATATGCAGGAACGGGTACAAGGTGACAACGACGACGAACAACAGCACGATCGTATTAAACACGGCGAACGGCGACCATTTGCGTACAGACACGGGTCCACCTCCTTACCATAAACTCGTTTCGCCGTATTTGCGCGCGAACCGGTTGGTGACGAACAGAAAGATACAGCTGACGACGCCGAGAAAGACGCCGATTGCCGAAGCATAGCTGTAGTTGCCTCCGGCGATGCCGGTCCGGTATACGTAGGTTTGGATAATGTCCGCCGTTTCGTACGTGGCCGGGTTGTAGAGCAGAAACACTTTTTCGAATCCGATCTCGAGTATTTTGCCGGTATTCAGGATGACGATAATCACAATAACAGGCAGAATGCCGGGCAAGGTTACATGCCGCATTTTCGCCCAGCGGCCGGCGCCGTCGATTTCCGCCGCTTCGTACAGCTGGGGATCGATTGCGGTCAGGGCGGCCAAATAAATGATCGTCGCCCAGCCGGTATGCTGCCATATTTCCGATGCGACGTATACGGGCCGGAACAGGGCCGGCAAGCTCATGAAATTGATCGGCTCGAAACCCAGTGCTTCAATGAGCCGGTTCACTTCGCCGGTTGTCGGCGACAGGAACATGAGCAGCATGCTGGCCACCACAACGTTGGAAATAAAGTGCGGCAAGTAGCTGACGGTTTGCACGAACCGTTTGAACATCCGGCTGCGCACCTCGTTGAGCAGCAGCGCGAGCGCGATTGGCGCCGGAAACTCGAACACCAGCTTGAACACGCCGAGCAGGAACGTATTGCGCAGCACCGGCCAGAAGTCCGGGCTTTCGAGAAACAGCCGGTAGTAGCGCAGTCCCACCCATTCGCTGGCGAATATGCCGCGGAACATGTTGTAGTTTTTGAACGAAATGACGATGCCCGCAATCGGCAAGTAGTGAAACAGCACGTAGAAGACGAAACAAGGCGCAAACATCATCAGCAGCCAGCCGTTCGCCTTCAGCCGCTTGCGCAGGGAGCCGCCGCTCTCCGCCAGGTTGTTCATGGATAATCCCCTCTCGGAAAAGAAAGATTAGCCTGCCGCCCGCAAGCGGGCGACGAGACTAATCGTTCGGGTTCCTGCTATTTGCCGAGCTTGACGGTTTTCGAACGGTCGTCGGCTTTTTTGTAAATGTCAAGCAGTTTGTCGGTACCGAGCTTCTTCATTTCCTGCACATAAGCGTCCCACTCCGCCATCGGGCGGGTGCCGAGAATGAATTTGGCGATGTTTTCGTCCTTCGCTTTTTTGATCGACTGGCCGGTGAGCGCAAGCGTATCGAGTTCTTCCTTCGTCATCGCGGGAGCAGGCTGCATCTTTTCCAAATACGGCTGCTGGTCGGCGAACATCTTTTTGCTGGCGTCGGTCAGCATGCTGTTGACGGCCGCCGGGTCCGTCCACTGGTACGAGCCGAGCGTGTTCAGCCCCGACGTTTTGCGCATCTCCAGCAGGTTGGCATATTTCATCTTCTTGGCACCGTTCGTTTCGGTGTAGTCGACATCCTTTTTGCCCCAGCTGACCAGGTCGCGGCCCGCTTCGCTGTACATGAAGTCGAGGAAGGCGAGCGCGGCGTCCAGGTTTTTCGTATTGGAAGCTATGCCGTAGCCGTTCTTGAGCACCGGGTTGCGGTAATACGTTTTCCCTCCGGTCACGCCCGCAAGCGGCGGCAGCCAATTAAGCTTGTACGCCGGGTTCTCCTTCTGCATCGGTTCGTTGAACAGATCGATCCGGCCGATATAATCGTACGTGATGAACCCTTTGTCGGTCGACATCAGCTTCTGCCACGCGTTCGTATCGAGCGTTAGCCAGTCGGGCGGCATCAGCTTCTCGTCATACATTTTTTTGAAAAACTCGACCATCTTCTTGTAATTGTCTTCAATCGGCCCGTAGCGCCATTCGTTGTTCGTATAACTGTAATAAACGTCGCCTTTCGTGTCGAAATTGAGCGCGAAGAAAATATCGAGTCCGGTCATACCGTTGCGGTTGGAGAACGGGTAACTGTCCGGGTACAGCTTCTTCAGTTCTTTGGCCACGTTGTAAATGTCGTCGTAAGTTTTGGGCGGGGTCAAATTGTGCTTCTTGAACAAATCCTCGCGGTACATCATAACGGCCATGCTGCCGTCCGTATTGCCTTGGTTCGGCATAATATACAACTTGCCGTCAGCCGACAGCGCCGAGCGGGTCAGTTCGGGATATTTCTCGGACCATTTCTTGAAGTTCGGCATTTTGTCGATATAGTCGAGCACGTTCATCAGCGCGCCCTGCGAGCCGTACCGGTTCGCCATGTCGTAATCGGTCAGGTACATGACGTCGGGCAAATCTTTCGAGGCGACGATCGTGTTGTACGCTTCCTTCGGATCGTTCGTCGCCACCGACTTCGGCGTGATCGTCACGCCGCTTGCGTCCGAGATATACTTCCACACCGGCCAATCCTTGTTGAACTGGGTGTCGGAATACTCGAACGTGGCGAGGTTCAACTTTAGATCCTTTTTCGGTTCCGCCGTTTTCGCCGGCTCTGTCGCCTTCGGCGAACCGCTTGCGGGAGCGTTAGTCGCTCCCCCGCTTTCCTTGTTGCCGCTGCATGCCGCGACGAGCGATAGCGTCAGCATCGTCGTAGCCGCCAACATCAAACCCCTTTTCATCTTCCCGGTTCCTCCCTTCGGAATCGTGTTGCCTGATGCGGATCGGTCCGCTGCGACCGGCGCACCGTTTGTCGAGCGCTTTCATGATATCTGATATATCATAAAACAGCGACACCTGCATCATATCATGCGGTTCCGCCCGTTAACATGCATTGATCCGCCACAATTTATCCTGTAACGCATCACTTTTATGCGGTTGTCAAAGAACTGGTTGCCGGACACCGGACTAAATGATGCCGACCGGATTCAGAATCGGCAGCGATACGCCGCGCCCGCCGTCGACATCGAAAATTTGCCCCGTGACATACCCCGCCTCGGGCAAACAAAGGAACAACACAACTTCGGCGATTTCGCGGTTCGTTCCCATGCGCTTCATTGGAATAATGTTGCGCCGGGCGTTGTTGGCCGGGGTGTCGGTCTCATACTCCGGGCTGTTCGCAATCGCGCCGGGGCGAATCGCATTCGCGCGAATGCCGCTTGCCGCCAGTTCGACGGCGAGCGAGCGGGTGAACGCTTCCAGCGCGCCCTTGACGGAGTCGTACACGATCTTGTTATGGTGCGCCTGCACCGTGCCGCACGTGCTGATGTTTACGATCGCCCCCCGGCCCCGGGCGGCCATCTGCGGCGTCAGCAGCTGCGTTAGCCGGAAAGCGGAGACGAAATTGACGTGCAGCTGCGCGTCGAACGTCGCCCGAGTGACGCTGCCGTACGACTCGGATATGCTCATGCCGGCGTTGTTGATCAACAGGTCAATCCCGCCGCACAAACGGGACAGCTGCGTATGGACGGCATCCGGCGCTTCCGGATCGGCCAGGTCGGCGGCAACGCCGAAAGCGCTTCCGCCGGAGGCGCGGATGTCGTCCACGACCGCCGCTACGTCGGCTTCCTGGCGGCCGTGAATGCCGACCGTGGCGCCTTCGCGCGCGAACACGGCGGCGATTTCGCGGCCGATGCCGCGGGTGGAGCCGGTGATGAACGCCGTTTTATCGCGAAGTCTCATGGCCGGCCTCCCCCGCAAGCACATCCCGGATCGTGCGCACGATATGCTGCTTCATCTTCTGCTCCGCCAGCTCCGGATCGCGGCTGACGATCGCTTCAATAATGGCGCGGTGTTCCTGGAAGCCAAGCGCCATCTCGCTGTCGAATTCGAGCGCGCGCTTGCGGAAGCCCGAGCCGAATGCGCTGATTGTCGTCAGGATGTTGACGATCAGCGGATTGCCGCAAGTTTCGCGCACCAGCGCGTGAAACCGCTCGTTGGCGGCCGCCAGCCCGTCGCGGTTTTTGTTCGCCGCCTTGTCGGACATGTCCGCCAGTACCGATCGAAACCGTTCGCACTCCTCGTCAGTCACCTTGCTGGCCGCAAGCCGGGCCGCCAAGCTTTCCACCGCTGCGCGCAAATGAAGAATTTCGTTCAGCAGCGTATCGATCGACTCGTTGACGAACGTGCCTTTGCGCGGATGCGTCTTGACCAGTCCTTCGTACTCGAGAATACGGAACGCCTCTTTGATCGGCGTCGTGCTGATGCCCATTCGCTCCGACAACTCGCGTTCCTTCAAATGATCGCCGGCCTTCAGATAGCCGGTCGTAATCGCCACCCTTAGCGAATCGAGCACTATGTCGCGAAGCGACTGCACCTTCATCGCAGGGATGGCGAGATGGTCTTCGGATGGCGCTTTTTCCATCGTTACTTCATTCCTTTGCTTGCGATTGGTTTGTTCCACCCTTGAAGCACGGCGACAAGCGCCGCCTTGTCCTCGTCGTTCAGCTCGTCTGCCGGCGGACGGACTACCCCACCATTATAGCCCAAAAGCTTCATCGCTTCCTTCACTACCGATACGTTGATGCCGCTGTCGTATTTGGCCCGCAAGTCCTCGAACGGCTTGATCGTCTCCCAGATGCGGCGGACCGCCTGCGAATCGTCCTCGCGGAGCGCCTGCAGCATCGCCAGCGACAGCTCAGGCGCCACGTTGACCAGCCCGGACGTAAAGCCGCGGCTGCCCGCCCGCTGGAAGAACGGCGCCCAGTTTTCGGCAAGCCCGCACACCCAGATGAAATCTTCGCGCGGAAACGAACGGACGGTTTCGGCGAACAGCAGCACGTCCGGGATCGCATATTTGACGCCGACTACCCACGGACAGTTTTGCAAGTAGGCAAACGTTTTTTTGCCGACGCTGCGCGAGCGAATATATGGAATAACGGGCATATCGAGCGCTGCAATAATGTCGTCGTAATAACGAACGAGGCCGTCGTCGGTGACGAACGGATGCACCGGCTGGTGGATCATCACCGCATCGGCGCCGGCCTGACGGGCGTGGCGTCCAAGCTCGATCGCCGACATGACGTCTTGGCCGATGCCAACGACAATGCTTGCCTCCCCATGCGCTTCGCCAGCCACGGTTTCAGTCACGCGAATGCGCTCCTCCTGCGACAGGGCGTAATATTCGCCGGTATTGCCGCACGGCACGATCAATTCCATCCCCTGCTCCAGCAAAAAGCGAACATTGCGCCGCAGCGCGGTTTCGTCGATCCGGCCCGTCTCCGTTTGGAATGGCGTCACATTGATCGCCGAAATGCCTGCGAGCCGTTCAGTCAGTTTGTTCGTAGCTTGGATCATGGTCGATTCCTCCCGCTTCTTTCAGGTGCTGCGTGAATGACATTTCTTCCTCATCCCTTGATGAAAATCGTTTTTGTCGACGTGTAAAAATGCGCCGCCGCCTGTCCTTGCTCCCGCGAGAACGAGCTGGAGCGCTTCATTCCCCCGAACGGCGCTTGCAGCTCCACTCCGGACGTCTCCGCATTAATGCGGATCATCCCTGCTTCCAGCTCGCGGGCGAAACGCAGCGCAGCGCCGATGTCGCGCGTATAAATCGAAGCGCTCAGCCCGTATTCGGAATCGCCCGCCGCCGCGATCGCCTCCTCCAGCGATTCGGCACGGATCAGCGCCAGCACCGGGCCGAAAATTTCCTCGCGGGCGATCGTCATCGTTCCGTCGACGCGTGCGAAAATCGTCGGCTCGACAAAATAACCGTTTTCGTGCGTTTCGTCAGGCGGACGACCGCCGCCGCACAGCAGCTCCGCTCCCTCTGCCTGCCCCAGGCGGATATAGCCGAGCACAGTATCCAGCTGCTTTGCGCTTGCGCACGGCCCCATCCAAACGCCGTCCTCCAAACCGTCGCCGACGACGATCGCTTTCGTTTTGGCCAGCAGCTTCAATTTGAACGCGTCATACACGCCGCTTTCGACGATGACGCGGCTGGTGGCCGTACATTTTTGCCCGGTCGAGCGAAAAGCGCCATTAACGGCCGCTTCGGCGGCCAGTTCGAGATCGGCGTCGGCGGCGACAATCAGCGGGTTTTTGCCGCCCATCTCCAGCTGGCATTTGGCGCCGCGCTGCGCGGCGGCGACGGCGATGCAGCGGCCGACCCGCTCCGAGCCGGTGAACGATACGGCCGCCACGCCGGGGTGGCCGACCAGACTTGCTCCGGCCGCACCGGCGCCGGCGGTCATGTTGACGACGCCGGGCGGCAAACCGGCGGCGGCGAAACACGCCATCAGCTTGGCGGCGGTGATGGTAGCTTCCTCCGCCGGCTTGAGCACGGCGGTATTGCCGTAGACGAGCGCCGGCGCCAGCTTCCAGAGCGGAATCGCGACGGGAAAATTCCACGGCGTAATGAGGGCGACGACACCGAGCGGCGCCTGCACAGTGTACAACAAACCGTCGGCATCCGTCGACGGGATGACGTCGCCTTCCTTGCGCCAGCCTTCGCCGGCGTAATAGCGCAGAATGGCGATGCCGCGGTCGGTTTCGCCAAGGCTTTCCGCCAGCGTCTTGCCCATCTCTCGCGTCATCGTTTCGGCGATTTCGTCGCGCCGCGCCGCGATTTCGTCGGCGGCGCGCTCCAGATAACGCGCCCGCTGCGGGCCGGCCAGCCGCCTCCAGGCGGGGAACGCCGCCTGGGCGGCCTGGACGGCGGCTTCGACGTCGCGCGGGCCGGACATCGGCGCATAGCCGACGATTTCGCCGGTGCGGGCCGGGTTGCGCCGCTCCTGCAGCAAGCCGGCCGTTATGGCGCGGCTTGTCGCTACCGGGCTGCATGCCTGATTCCCGCCTGCTTCCATCGGTTCGCTGTCCGGGATGACTGGCTGCCATTGACCATTAATATAATTGCGATATACCTTCCCCAGCTCCACCGGTTCGTGTTTCCCCCCTTCAGTTACCGGCTACGCGCCGGCCAATTTGCTTCTGTCGACGGTGACGCCCCATCCGGGTCCGTCGGGAATGCGCAGCCAACCATTGCTGTAAGAAAACGTCTCATTAATGTAATCGTTTACGTATAACTGCGGCCCGACCAGGTCGGATGGCCACGACAACGGCTCGGCGCCGGCGGCGAGCTGCAGCTGTGCAGCCGTGCCGAGACCGGCTTCCACCGTGCTGCCGAGCAGGCACGGGATGCCTTCCGCGCGCGCCAAATCGAGAATGCGCCTCGCCTTCAACAAACCGCCGCTGCCGGCCGGGCACAAATTGAACACATCGACCGCCCGCTGCGCAACAAGCGCTTCGCCGAAGGCGAGCGTATGCACATGCTCGATGACCGGCGTGCCGATTTTGCGCTTGAGCCGGGCTTTGCCTTCGACGTCAAGATACGGAATCGGCGTTTCGATGCCCGACGGATTGTATTTTTCCAGCCGCCGCATGTTGTCGACCGCCTCGTCGAACGACCAGCCCGAGTTGGCGTCGATTTTGATATGCGCGCCGTCGCCGGCCATACGCCGAACGATGCGCAGCCGCTCTTCGTCGTCCTTTGCATTGATGCCGACCTTGAGCTTAAAAGCGCTGAAGCCTTCGCGCACTTTCTGCTCCACTTCCGCTTCAATCAGCTCCGGGTCGCGGATAAAGATCACCCACGATACGTTCACCTCGTTGCGGAGCCGGGGGCCGAACCGGGCGGATATCGGCGATCCTTCCCGATTGGCAAGCAAATCGAGCAGCGCCATGTCGACGCCGCAGCCGAGGATGTCGTACACGGTGCCGTCTGTGCGCAAGTCGACCAGCGCCGGATCGGGGTAGGCGGCAAGCAGTGATTCGAATTGGGCCGCATCCCGGCCGATCAGTTGTTCGCGCAAATAGGCTTGCAAATATGCGGCATTCGCCTGCACCCCGGCCGGCGACAGCATCGTATCGGGGATGTCGGAAATTTCGCCGTAGCCTACCGATCCGTCGTCACCCCTCAGCTCCACGATGGCAAAATCCGATGCGGTCACGCCGCCGGCGCGATGCTCCTTGCCGCCAAGCGCGGCAGCCTGCGTCGTATGTACCCGCTGCGTATGAAAATCATAGACATTCACGTTAACGATGTTCATGTTCTCCTCCTTCTACTCTTGGGCGAAACGCGCCTGCGCGGCGAATGAACGAATGGCCGCCGCCGTTTCGCGGGCGATCGTTTGCAAACAAGCTTCGCCCAGCCGGCGATCGGCCCGCGACGCGTCGTCCGAATAGCCGTCCCGCCCGACTTGCCGACCGGGATGCTGGACGAACAGCCGCCGGGCCATCTCCTCGCGGGGCGTTTCGTCTTCGCGGCGCGGCGGGAAACGCTCCTCGCGCACGAGGTCGGGACGGATCGCCAGCATCAGCGACGTCTCGAAGCCTCCCGCGTGACCCGGCACCCGGCCGACTTGTTGCGCCTTGTTTGCCTCCGTCAAAGCCTGCCAGGCGATCGACCAATACGACGCCGCGGCGATCGAAATGCCGCATTCGCTCGTCATGTCCCGCGCCGCCGCGCGGATCATTTCGTCGTTGCCGCCGTGCCCGTTCAGCACGAACACTGCACGAAACCCCGTTCGCGCAAGCGAACGGAGCAAATCCTTCAGCACGAGCAGCAGCGTTTCGCTGCTCAGCGACATGGCCGGGAACGGAAAATGGTGGTGCGAGCTGCCGTAAACGAGCACCGGCGCGCAATAAACCGCAAGCTCGCCTTGAAGCTGCTTGCAGCTCCTTTCGGCGATCGCTTCGATCGCCATGGCGTCGACGCCGAGCGGCAGATGCGGGCCATGCTGTTCGATCGCTCCTATGGGCAGAACGACCACCGCCTGTCCCGCGACTGCGGCAACCTCGTCCCGAGTTAAATGCGCCAATTGTTCCATGCGGTAACCTCCCTTGCCCGCTTGAGTCGAACGGCATCAAATGTTGATATATGATATATCACAAATTATAATCGTCGATCCCGATCCCGTCAACCTGCATTCTTCCCGGAGTTAGAAGCCGGATGCCGTTTTCCAAGCCGGATGCGCGGTTCGAAACATTCCCCTCGTCAAAATAGGCCATAAAAAATGGCCTATTTGCCCATTTTTACGCGGCTCGCCCGAAATAGCCAGCGAAAACGCTGGTTATTTCGCACCAGCAGCCCCAAAATCGGGCTTTCAGCACGAATAACCGGTGAATTCACTGGCTATTATGATGACGTACAATAGTGTGTGTAACCAAGATTTGGAGCCTAGCCAGGCAACAAAAAAGTAGGGTATTCTCGGGATGGTCAAAGTCACCAAGAAAGGAACCCTACTCGATGACTACTATAGCGGAAA